>JAJFUS010000032.1 GCA_021372295.1 bacterium
GGTAATCAGCACAGGTAACTGAAGTATAACATATTACGCACCGCTTAACAATAACAGACTACAACTTCAACCAATCGGTCAACTTGCGGATTGCACTATTCAATACACCAAGTGGTCTGCATGATTTTTTACAATATACAAGCTCTCGTTTGTGCCGCATTGTCGGCGCAAAATTCTTCTGCATGCACTGAGATTTTTATTAGCAGCTTTTTCAGAGGAATGTTTAGAATAACTAGCGTAGAGGTATATAACTGGGTATTAGCATGTATTTTCAATCAACTGTTTCGCTAATATTTTTGTGGCAAGCGTCCGATAAATACAATGCAGAGCATGGCAAAACCACTGGTTTAGCTGCGAAAAACTGGGCGATTTTGCGCTCAAAAATGTGTTTTCGTTTCGTATGCACGCGGTTTTGGCATTAATCTTGCTGAATAGTTCTAATGAGAAAGAAGTAATTAAAAAAATTACAGAGGATGGTGGTGGAGCTTTGTCGTAATAGACAATGTAACACTCCGCGAGTTCCGCTGGCGGAATTCTTCTTCGATTTGCGGTTAGCCGCATTAGTTCGCGACCCCGGATGCGTTGTCAGGGGATGATAGTCGGTCTGCTGTCATGGTGGGCTTGGGTTTGACAGGGACGTTTTGAAGTTGATGCTGGCAGGATGAACACTATGGTTTGGGGCTGGTTGCAGGACCGGCTAATTGGCGGGCAGGCAGCGATAATTAAGCTGGACACACTATGTGTCGGCGATGACAGGCCGGAGACGGTAGTTTAGTCAATGATTCCTGTTATGAGGTAGTAGTGAGGAAGGAGGCTTGTCGATGAGCAGTGATTTGCTCGAGTTGACAGAGCCCGAAACAGAAGAAGCGCTGCCCGAAGCTTCTGACGTAGGCGATTCGATGGATATGTACCTCACTCGAATCGGCCGATGGCCCCTTTTAGGGGCGGATGAAGAACGCGATCTGGCAAGAAAAGCAAAAACCGGGAACGATCTCGCCAAGCGTAAGCTCGTCGAGAGTAACCTCAAGCTCGTGGTCAGCGTGGCTAAGGTGTATTCCCGTTCAGGATTGCCATTGCCGGATCTAATTCAAGAGGGCAATATAGGCCTAATCAAGGCAGTGGATTCCTTCGATCCGGAGAAGGGATTCAGGTTCAGCACCTATGCGGTCGCATGGATTCGACAGGCCATCACAAGAGCCATCGAACGCCAGGGACGCGCTATCAGGGTGCCGAGCTATGTAGTTCAGTCTATCAGGAAGCTCCACAAGGTCGAGTCGTCTTTCGCAAGCGAGTTCGGAAGAGAGCCGACCGTGGAGGAGCTGTGTGAGCAAACGCAATTGCCAAGGGAGAAATTGCTGCGTTTGCTTGAGGCGTCGGAGGCACTCGTTTCGCTGGACGAGGGAATTAAAGACGATAATAACACATCGCTTCTCGAACGGCTCAACGACGCTCATGCGTCAAATCCTGAGGATGATGCTCTGCATAAGGAAGGGCTCGAAGTTCTGAACCAACTTATGTCCTGGCTCAGTCCCCAGGAAAAGCTGATAATCGAAAAGCGATTCGGGCTGGCAGACGGGATGACCTCTACTCTACAAGAGATAGGCGTCCAGCTCAACATCACCAGAGAGCGCGTCAGACAACTTGAGGCGAGAGCCTTAAAAAAGATGCGCACCGCGGTGACAAGGAACTGGCTGGAGACCTACTTTGAAACCTGAGAGGGAGGCATGGAAGGCATGGAGAGCACCGAGCGAATGGTGGTCAGTAGTACCGCCGAGGTGGATGAACTGGCTCGGCTTACGGACAGAGAACGCGAGATTCTCAAGCTGATTTTCGACGGAAAGTGCTCGAACGAAGTTGCTCACACATTAGAAGTGAGCAAAAGAACAGTGGATTTCCACCTGGCAAAAGCATATTCCAAGCTGGGGGTATCCAATAGGTTTCAGGCCTTTAAGAGGGCCGTGGAACTCGGAATAGTTGTAGCTTAGATGTAAAACAAGCCAGTCGACGCATGTCGGTTGGCTTGCTTTGTAATTGCTCGGCAATATCTGGTAGATCATCCGTCATTGCAAGATGTAAGATACATGCTTGTGTAAGTGAACTCTTGCGTCGCAGGATTCGTCATATTCAAAGGGCGTTGGTTTGTGTTAGAATCTTGTATGGTATCGCTTAAGGATGGGTGGTCTTGCTCAAGGGAATAGCAAAAACTGTCGGGACGGCTGTCCTGATTACAATTTTTTCTGCGGGCGCATCCCTTTCTCAGATTGCTGCCGACAAAACCAGGATCATGGCGCAGCTTGCTCAAGCGACCAAGACCCAGTTTTCCGTACGCGTGTCCTCATCGGTTAAGTCCAACCACGACCAGACAGCTCAAATTGCGCTTGACCTGATTGTTTACAGATGGCTAGTGCGCTCATCGGATATGCCTTTGGATGTCGCCAATATTCAGAGCATCATCCCGGCGCTTACAAAAGAAATCGGCGACCCGACGATCATCTGGGCAATGCAGATATTCTCTCCTGTCGAAAGAAATGCCGGAACGATCACCCTGCCGCCGACAAACGACGAACGAGTGCCCCTCTTGTCCGACCTGCAAAGAGAGTATCGGACGGCTGTCGATTATAAGGAATCACATCCCGTCGAGGCTGTCAATTCACTAAAAGAACTCGTCACGATATGTCAGAAGCTCCACCTGGATTTGTCGGAAGCGATTATCTGCAAAGAACTCGGCGATCACTATCTCTACGACATGGCTCTATATCGGCAGGCAGACAAATGTTACAGCGGCGCGCGCTGGACTTTCCCGGCATACAACTGCGTGCAGTCCGCCGCCATCCTTTATGACGATTACGGCACGCTGAATGTTGAGACCGAGCTATATACCTCCGCAGCCGAATACTATATACTGGCAGCTCAACAATGGCTGTCGCTGGCAAGCCAAGACTCCAGCGAATTTCGCTATCGAGACAGGGCGGGTCAGGAATTCATGAAGGCAGGAGAAGCATTCAGGGCAGCCGGGCAACCGGACAAAGCGCTCGATATTATGACCACCTACGGACTCTACCAATTACGAACGTGGGCTTATGCTGCAAAGTCTTACCCGGTTTTGATTACGAATCTGATAACCGTTGCGCAGCTCTATCTGGAGCGTGGCAACATACCACGAGCCCTGGGCCTCTTGCAGGAAGCAAAAAACGCAAGCCTTATCAACAATGACGCGCTGCTGACCGCACGAACTTACAGCACTTTGTCGGAAGTATATGCCGCAGCCCATCAGACGAACTATTCCACAGAAGCAAAACACAAACGCGAACAAGTTCTGCGTGAAGCAGCCTCAAAAGGCGAAGCGGCAATTCTAAAACTCGAAAAATCACCATCCGCAGTCGAATCGACGCGCATGCCGCTTTACGCAAAAGCTGAAAAAGGAGCATCGGCATATTCAGCTCTTGGCGACCCGCAAAAGTGTGCGGACTTATGGCAAAGGATCGCTGCGGCATATTCAAAGGCCGGAATGTCCGATAAGATGATATCCTCAATGCGCGTATGGGCATCCGTGTTGGATGAGCAGGAAAAGCCTCAGCGCTCGCTGGAGATCAGGCGGGACGCCGCAATGGAAGCCATCAAGGCCGGTAAAAAGACTCTGGCCGCCGATATAGTTCAGGATATGGTTCAAGCGTTTATCGACATCGGAGACCTGCAGAACGCCGTTGAAGGCTTTACCGAGCTCGTCCCGATCATTGAAGCATCGGGGAATGTGCGCGGAGCCACGCGTGTGCTTGAGGCAAGGGGCATTCTTCTGGCAAAAAACCGACACTTTGATGAAGCCATCAGAGACCTGCAGGATGCTCGAATCAGATATATGTCACAAGTCGGCGACTTATGGTCGGCGAGCAACGTCTCACTGGAGCTTGCCGCGGCGCAGAAGTCGGCGGGACGTGCCGATGAGGCTCGAAATACTCTAAAGGCTGGAATCGACGAAATCGAATCTCGGTCACAAAGCGAAAATCTCGATCCGACCATCAACTTCAAACGAAGCCAGCTGGTCATGAATCTCTATGCGGAACTCGCAACGGCGTACGTTCGCGTCAACATGTCACCCGATGCCGAAGAACAGCTCAGAAAAGCAAAACGGTACTCCTGGCTGCCGGATCTCATAAATCAGCTGAAAGCCGACCGCAATCCGTTCGTTTCAAAGTTCGCGAAGAGCTTTGACATTATGGGCGGCAACACGATACCCGGTGAGACCAATACCCTCAGCGGCGAGCGTCTGCTGGCCCAGAACTGGTCAGCATATATTCAAACCTGCTGGATGCTCAGCGCACAGCATTCTTCGGCATATAAATGCCTGCCCGTAAACCCACTGGACTTGTACACAATGCGCGCCTCGCTGCCAAAATTGGGGTCAATTGTGGAGTATATGGTTACGGATACGTCCACTTACGTGTTCGTCTGCAAATATGACAAGCCTATATGCAGGGAAATCGCGGCTTCGCGGCAGGACGTCGAAAAACTGGTGTCGGAACTACGCAAATCGCTCAAGGACAACGAGGAAAGCCAGAACGCGGGCGTGCCGGTTCCACCTATATACGACTGGCAAGGCTCAGCGTTCACGGACATCAGCAAGCCTCTGGCCGAACTATACAACCTGCTGATAACACCGATCAAGCCCGACATTGAGACCGCGCAGATGCTATATTTCGCGCTGCCCAGCGAACTCTCGGGGTTGCCGATGCACGCTCTCATCAAACCGGGCAGCGATGAAACTCCCAAGTTCCTGATCAACGAATACGGGGTAAGTTATCTGGCGGAAGGAATGCTGGACAATCTAGTCGACGGCGCATCGGACGCGAATTCAGGCACGGAAAGACTTGCGATATTTGCTGACCCACAAAATAATCTGCCCGGCGCGCAGGAAGAGGCCAAGGCGATCAAGACCATCTACCTGAATAGCCAGTGGTATGTCGGAAAAAACGCCACTGCAGCGAGCTTTCTGGCCGAGTGCGAGAAAGCAGGCATAATACACGTAGCAGCGCATCATCGGACTGACCTCAATCCGGCGAAATTCGAGCTTATGCTTGCACCGCAGGGACAATCAGACGGCAGCATCACAATGGAGGAGCTTTCGACCATAGCGAACCCGCATTTGGATCTAGTGGTGCTTTCGGCATGTGACTCGATTGCGTCGTCCGACCCGATATCTTCTGGGACGTCGCGTGCGGCGGAAGTGTTCTCAATGGTGGGAGCGAAATCAATTCTGGGCGGATTGTGGAAGGTATCGGACGAAGCTGCGACTAAAGTAATGAGTGAGTTCTATCGAAATCTGAGCAAGGGCGAGTCGAAAACGCAGGCGTTGAGGAGTGCGCAGTTGGCCACAATTCAACAAAAGCAGTTCGCGCACCCGTTCTATTGGGCGTGCTTCGCGTTATATGGCAGTCCCTGGTAACATTATGGATACACAAAGCCTTCTTGAGGCATATTTAAACTCGCCTGGAAGCGCCGGCGACAAATACTGGGAAGACCTCTCCGACGCGGTGAGTACGCTTGTGCACAGGTTTGTCAGCAAGAGGGAAGTTGGTGATATCGAGGACTTCGAGGAAGACTGCATTCTCGCCATTTGGACTAAGATAAGCGCCCTAAAGACGAAAGAATCCGACGGCACAATCGACAACATCGAGGCGTTCGTTCGACGCGCCGTACATAACAGATACTGCGACGCAATCCGTCGAAAACGGCCGACATGGTATAATCTCAAGCTGGAACTGTTGGAAATCTTCTCAGGAAAAGCTAATATCGGCGGCTTCGCGCTGTGGCAGAACCCCGACACCGGGTCGCGATTGTGCGGCTTCGCGGACTGGGAAGGATCGTCCAAGCAGACGAACGCGAAGTGCCGCGAGATATTGGACAACCACATAAACTTCCGTAACAAATTTCTTCGCAACCAGGACCCTCATGAACTGCCGACTTATGAACTTGCGGCTGCAATCTTCGACTACTGCCGGGGGCCTGTTGAAATTGATGCTCTGACAAGCTGCATGGCCGACCTCACACAGATACGCACGGCCGATCCTCTGTCGATTGACGCTCAGCCAGAAGGTGATGACGACGCTGGATCTCCAATTGAGTGGCTGATCTCGCCGGATGTGGAAGTCGAGAAGCAAGTCGTCGATTCTGGATGGTTCAGTCACGTTATCGACTGGTTCTGGCAGGAGTTCGTACAGCTTTCCATCAAACAGCGCAAGGCTCTGTTATATGGAATGTCAGGCGATCAGGTTATGGCGCTGGCGGCGGCGGTCGGGATGAAAGAAGTCGCAAAATCGCTGGAAATGAACACCCATCAACTTGCGTCTCTAATAAGTAAGCTGCCGATACCCGACGCGCTTACCGCAGATGAACTTGGAATTCAGGCCAGGGCGGTGCCCAGTGTCAGGTTTAAGGCGTGGGGCAGAATCAGACGCCGGACAAAGAAATCTGCGCTCTCTCTTGACGAAGAGCAGGCGCTGGCGTAACCCGGCAAAGATGACAGTTTTTTCAAGCCGATTAATTACGTTGGCAACATTGAGTCGAGCAATGCGTCTTACTTGATTGTAGGTATATGACGATGAAATGCGTGGATAAGACCGAACTCAAAAAGTATATAGAAGGCAAGTTGGATGCCGCAAGGCTCGTCGAGATTGACGAACACCTTTGCGCGTGTCCTGAGTGCAGGGACGCTCTGAGCAGCCTGCCGTCACTTCGACGCGCCGGTATCGATTTGGGCGCGTCGCTGCTTGGGTTCGAGGATTGTCCTGAATATGATGACATTTCGGCTTTTGCGGACGGTGCTCTACCCGTCGATCAGATGGCGCTTATACGGTCGCACATAAACTCTTGCGAGTCGTGTTTTGCTGATGTTGAGCGCATCCGGGAGATGAGGTCTCACGCAGCGCTTCGCGAAAAGATTGAGGTTCGGCCGATGGCAGGTCGACAATACGCCTCGCAGGGGTTTGGCCTGTGGAAGCGCGTATTCGCGGGAGTTGCGGGGGCTGCTGCGATAGCCGGGGTGGCCGTTGTGATAGGTTCGTTTAACACAGCGCCCGAAAAACCGGCAATGATGGCCAGCAAGCCTCCCATAGCCGCAAAAATCGAACCGGCCGCGCCCGTTGCTGTGCCTGAGCCATTAAAGCCAAAGAACAGTGTCGTCGCTCAAAACCAGCCTGCTGTCACGCATAATCCAGTAAAAGTTGCGTCGAACACTGGAAAAGTCATTCTTAGAGACGGCTCGTACCGGGTGATCGAACGAAACGGCCGGCTGGCGTTGTCAGGCAATAAAGAAACTTCGGCAAAAACCGCGCTCGAAGCTCGGGTAGCCGCGTCTATCGAAGAAAAGCTGCGCACCGGCAAGATCGCGCCAACAAAGCCAGTTCAAATGGCAATGGCAAATGTTCGGTTGCGAGGCGACGATGATTATACTCCTCCTCCGACGGCCCCAAAGATTATCAGTCCGTCTGGCAAGATCTTGCTGAGTGATACTCCGAGACTTACGTGGTCGAAAGTCGATATGGCGAGGTCGTATCGGGTCAGAGTTTACGACGCGCAATTTCAGCTGGTGGCCGAAGAGACGACCGTCAAGCCCGCTATCGTGTTGAGCAAAGCCCTGCACAGAGGCGAGAAATATACTTGGCGCGTGGGTGTAAGGTTCGGCGAGAACGACTCCTGGGCTGAGTCTGCGCCATCTGGGTTTAATGTGCTTTCCGCTGAGGACTACTCCTCAATTCAGAAAGTAAAGAGAGCGCTTCCGGGTTCTCATATCGCTCTGGGGACAACGTATGAATCGCTGGGACTATATGAGGAAGCGCAGCAGGAGTATCGCGCTCTGAGACGCGCTAACCGAGAATCCTCTCTTGCGAAGAAGATGCTTTACAACTGCAAGCCTTAGGCGTCCCGCCACCTGGCGATCAGCAGTTTGAATGTAATTGCGCCAAAAAGCAGGATTATTCCCACAAGCAGGAAAATCGAGCGTAAGCCGAACATGCTGCTGATCCGACCGGCGGCAAGCGGAGCTACAAACCCGCCTAATGTGCCTGCTGACTGCTGTATGCCATAAGCTCGTCCTCGAAAACTCTCGTCCACTTCCACACAGGTGAGCGCCGCTGTGCCCGGCTGCACGGATGCCATCCAGATTCCTGTCACAAAATATAAGAGGGCAAAGACCCAAACGCTATGCGCAAGCGCCAAAACCGCGGCGCAAAACCCACCGCCCGCAAGGCCAAGCAGAACAATGCGCTCGAACCCGACTCTCTCGCCAAGTCTCGTCCACATGTGCGCGCTAAGGACAAAAGCCACTGCCGGAAGCGCGTAAATAATCCCAACAAGCCATTCGGCAGTGCTCATCTCGCCGAGGTATAAAGTAAGATACGGGTTAATCGCATTACTGAAAATCCATGCGAAGAATATACCCGCCAATATCGCAAGCTGCACAGGAGAACGCAGCGCAATCAGGAAATCCTGAGCCAGACTGGTTTTCTCCACATCACGCGGCTTATTCGGCTCCTGCACCAGCCACCAAACGAGTAAAGTCGAAATCAACACTGCGAATCCCGAAACCAGCATAGCGCCGCGATAGCCAACCAATACTCCGAGAAGTCCTCCCAGCGCAGGGCCAACTATCAGTCCCGCAGCGGACGCAGCCTGCGCTGTGGCAACCGAACGTGGAGCGTATTCGCTGGGAGTGTTCGTGGCAATCAAGGTAACCGAACCTGGGATGAAACCCGTCAGTGCGCCGTTCAAAAATCGCAGCAAAGCCAACTGCCACGGGGCATTGCACACGCTCATCGCGAAGTAGATGCCCATAAGGCAAAATCCAGCTCTGATGACCATTACCTTTCGACCGTAATTGTCACCGAGCTTGCCCCAGAATGGTTGAGCAGCTATGCTGGAGATTGACTGCAGAGCAAACACTATGCTGACCCATGCGTAAAGGCTTTTGCCGACGCCCATCTGCTTGAGGAAAAGCGGAAGGAACGGAATTATCTGATTCCAACTTGCGGCAGCTAGGAAAATCGTAAGAGACAAAACACAAAGATTGCGCCGGTAGTATGGCATTGCTGAAACAGGTCTCCCAAGATCGCGACTAGATGATATGCTCTAGTCTACCACAAACGCTAAAGCATGGAAATCGGGTCGACATCCACCATAATCTGCCTGCGCAGAGTTGGGTTGCGGTCGAATGTCATTCGCAGGAGGTCGAGCATCTTGCTCCGGTCAAGCGAACGCAGAACTATATGCCACCGATATTCGCCGCGCAGCTTTGAAAGCACAGCCGGAATCGGGCCTTTTATCTCGACACCCATGCGCTCAGCCATACGCGCCGATTTAAGCTCGGCAAGGAGTCGTTCGAGCCTGTTTTTCGCCTCGCGGTCGTCCTGATCGCGCGATAGAATATTCACCAGCGACCCAAACGGCGGATAGTCCAACTCTCGCCGGTTTTCCAGTTCGATCTCGTAAAATGCGGGATAGTCGTGAGTGACGGCGCACTTGATGGCGTATTGTTCAGGGTCGAACGTCTGGATCACGACCTCACCCGGTCTTACTCCCCTGCCCGACCGCCCCGCCACCTGCGAAACCAGCTGAAATGTGCGCTCGGAAGCACGGAAATCGGGCAAATTCAGCGAAGTATCCGCGCTAATGATCCCGACAAGGGTCACATTGGGAAAATCCAGCCCTTTGGCGATCATCTGAGTGCCGACGAGTATATCGGCCTCGCCTGACCTGAACGTCGCCAGGATCGAACCATGAGAGCCTTTGCGGGAAGTTGTGTCACGATCCATTCTCAACACGCGTGCGGTCGGAAATGCCTTTTTGACCTCTTCCTCAACACGCTCGGTTCCAATTCCGAATCTGCCGATCTTAATGCTGTCGCACTTCGGGCATTTGTCCGGGGCTGGCATCTCGTAATCGCAGTGGTGGCAGCTCAACTTTTTCGCAGCGCTGTGGAACTTCAGCGAGACTGCGCAGTTCGGGCATCGCTCCACATAGCCACAATCACGGCATAGCAGGAATGTCGAATAAGCGCGACGGTTTTGGAATAGAATGACCTGCTCACCGCGCGATAAACGGTCTTTGATGGCCTCCTCAAGACGAGTGCTGAATATGGTGAGTTTGCCTTTGGAATATTCCTCGCGCAGGTCGGCGATGTGCACGGTCGGCATCGGGCGGTTTTCTATCCGGCTGGACATGGTTATCATTCTGTAGCGCTTGTCGTTCGCGAGTGTAAAACTCTCGATGCTCGGGGTAGCGCTGCCGAGCACAAGCGCCGCACCGGCGCGCCTGGCTCTCTCGATAGCGACATCTCTGCCGTTGTAGCGCGGAGGAGTGTCCTGCTTGTAGCTGGATTCGTGCTCTTCATCAACAATCACCAACCCAACATTTTCAAGCGGCGCGAATACTGCCGACCGAGCGCCAAGCACAACTCTCGCCTCGCCGGACTCAATACGCACCCACTCATCGAACCGCTCCCCCGCCGACAGAGCGCTGTGCAGCATGGCCACAAGATCGCCGAACCGGCTCTTGAAGATATTCATGACCTGCGTGGTAAGTGCAATCTCGGGAAGCAGTACCAGGCTCGTGCGACCCAATTCGAGCGCTCGCTCTATGCAGCGGAGATATACTTCGGTCTTGCCGCTGGCTGTAACGCCGAAAAGCAAGAATGGGTCGAACTTGCCTGAATTGATTGCGCGAGTGATTTCGCTGACGGCTGCCTGCTGCTCGACGCTGAGTTTGACCTTGGTCTGCTTGATCCTTGAGAATGCGGGCGCACGCCGGAAGACCATATCGACGCGTTCCAAGCAGCCTTTCTTTTCCAGCGCGGCAATTATGGCTGTCGACGCGCCATAGCGCTGCGTGAGTTCGACAATCGTAATGTCTTTGCCCAGGCCCCGAATAATATCAAGCAAAGCGGCCTGCTTCTTCGTAAGCGCAGAGTGCTCCTCCCCACTAATCCTCACCCCGCGCAGGACTCGAGGCTTACCGCTCGGAGGCATGAGACGCCATTCGCGCCTGATCGCGCACTTTTTCTCCAGTTGTCGGATAGTGCGTTGTATGGACGATTTTTCGCCGTCGGCATAAAGGCTCTCGACAGTCGGATAGTCTTCAAGAGACTCGATCTTCTGCAGGAGTCGGGTTTCGAGAGGAGTCAGACTAGCGTGGGTTTCGGCGGAAGCAAGCGGAATCACACGCGCTTCCACATGGCACTGCATCACTCCCGGCAGCATTGCGCCGACAACCCTAGGAAGCGGGCACATATACTGCTCAGAAATCCAGCGCGCCAGCCCGAGCATGTCTTCCGACAAGTGCAGCGGGCTGTCTATGTCGGCGATTATCGGGCGGGTGCTCTCAACGGCGGGAATCTCCTCAAGCCCGATAACATAGCCGACGGCCTGACGAGAACCGAGCGGAACCAGCACACAAGTGCCGATACCAACGCGCCCCGTCAGGCCGTCGGGAATTTCGTAAGTCAGAGAGTCCAGCGGGCTGGTCGCACCGATGTCCACCAGAACCCTTGCATACAACTAAATTCCTGCCTCTTTCCTCAAAATGTCTGCCATATCCGTATCTTCCCACGGCACATCCAGATCCGTGCGTCCGAAGTGACCATAGGCGGCAGTCTGCTTGTATATCGGCCTCCTGAGATCAAGCTTGTCGATAATTCCTCGAGGAGTCAGATCGAAATACTTCCAGACGAGTTCGGAAATCTTGTCTTCGGGAATGGCGTTCGTGCGCCATGTGTCGACCATAATCCCCATCGGCTCGGCCTTGCCTATAGCATAAGCCACTTCAATTTCGCATCTCTTCGCAAGCCCCGCCGCGACAATATTCTTCGCCACGTAGCGCATCATATAAGCAGCCGAGCGATCTACCTTGGTCGGATCCTTGCCTGAAAACGCGCCACCGCCATGCTTTGCCATGCCACCGTAAGTGTCGACGATGATCTTGCGGCCCGTCAGCCCCGTATCGCCCTGCGGCCCGCCCACGGAGAACGCGCCGGTCGGGTTGACGAAATACTCTGTCTTGTCGTCGAACATACCCTCGGGCAGTATCGGCTTGATGACGTGCTCAATCATGTCGGCGCGGATCGTAGTTTGAGGAATATTGGGCTGGTGCTGGGTCGATACAACGACCTTATCTATGCGCACCGGCCTGCCACCCTCGTACTGCACGGTCACCTGAGTCTTGCCGTCCGGGCGAAGATAGCCGATTTCGCCATCCTTGCGAACAGCCGCGAGGCGCCTGGCCATTTTGTGCGCGAGCATTATCGGCATAGGCATAAGCTCTGGAGTCTCGTCACAGGCAAAGCCAAACATCATACCCTGATCGCCAGCGCCACCGGTATCCACACCCATTGCAATATCAGGCGACTGCGACTGTATTGCCGTGAGCACACCGCAGGTCTGGAAGTCGAACCCATACTTAGCACGAGAGTAACCCACCTGCTCGACTGTCCGGCGAACTACATCGGGAATCTCAACGTAGGCACGAGTGGTAATCTCACCGGCAACTATCACCATACCGGTCGTAAGCAGCGATTCACACGCAACTCTTCCCGTGGGATCCTGCTCCAAAATAGCATCCAATACGGCGTCAGAAATCTGATCGGCCATTTTGTCCGGGTGTCCCTCGGTAACCGACTCAGAGGTAAACATGTGCGATTGGGAACTCAAGATAATGCCTCCATGAAATGATTCTTTACATAATCGAGAATCGCGTTTGCAACTTCCCGCTTCGACATCCGCGGCCACTCGATCTTCTCACCTGTCCGCGAGAACAGAGTAACCTGGTTTGTATCGCTGCCGAACACATCGCTGCCGGGAGAGACGTCATTGGCGACAATCAGATCCAGGTTCTTTTTTTCAAGTTTAATCTTGGCGTACTCCTCGATTTTTTCCGTTTCGGCAGCAAAACCGACCAGCACCATTCTGCCTTTCATTTGACCGACCTCTTCCAGAATATCGTCGGCCCTGTCCAGCTCAAGAGTCCATTTTTCAGATTTTTTCACCTTCTGATCGCGGACTTGCGCTGGAGTGAAGTCAGCGGGCGCGGCAGCCGAAACCATCACATTTACATCTTTGATGCGTGTGATAACTGCATCATGCATTTCATGCACTGTGGTTACATTTATGACCTCTACACCCTCAGGAGCAGGCAAATCGGTGGGGCCGCTGACAAGCGTCACGCAGGCACCTCTTTTCGCTGCCATCTCGGCTATGGCATATCCCATCTTGCCGGACGAACGATTGGTGATAAAGCGCACCGGGTCAATCGGCTCTTGAGTCGGCCCGGCTGTCACCAGAACATTTAATCTGGCATAATCGCGCCGACCGCCGATCAAAACTTCTTCAACCCGTTGGATGATCTTGTCAGGATCGAGCAACCGGCCAATACCCTCATTGCCGCACGCGAGCCTGCCAATTTCCGGTTCCAGGATAATATATTCGTGCTGCCGGAGGCGGTCTACGTTAGCGACCACAATCGGGTTCGTGTACATGTTCACGTTCATCGCCGGAGCTATGATCACCGGACATCTCACAACCAGCGCCATCGTGGAAAGCATGTCGTCAGCCAGGCCGTTGGCCATCTTGCCAATAATATTTGCCGTTGCGGGTGCAATCAACAGCAAATCCGCGCTTTCGGGCAAGGATACGTGCTCGATTTCGGATTTGGTGGGCAACTCAAAAAGCCCGGTGATGACAGGGTTCTTGGTGAGAGACCAAAACGTCGCCGGAGCCACCAATTGCATGGCATGCTGAGTCATTACAACGTGCACATCGGCTCCTCGCTGCACCAGCGCGCTTGCCAGATAAGCCGCCTTATACGCGGCTATTCCGCCGGTCACGCCAAGGATGATCCTTTTGCCGTTAAGCGGGCCATTGCACACGTTATTATTGTTTGATTCTACAGTGTTCGGCAATTATTACCGCCTTAAGCTCCTCCGCCGTCTTGGCCAGAGAGTCGTTTTCTATCAGGTATTCGTAGTGCGGGATCTGGTCGAGTTCCCTGCGCGCGTTCAACAGGCGTTTTGTAACGTCGTCCTCGGACTCAGTGCATCGCCCGCGCAGTCTATTCTCAAGTTCTTCTAAAGACGGTGGAGCCAGGAAGATCATCACCGCCGATGGCACTATCTTCTTGATTGCGATACCGCCCTGAACGTCTACACTCAGAACAAAGTCCACGCCATCTCTTAGTCCATCTTCCACCCAGGCAGGAGTGCCATACATATTGCCATGAACGTGCGCATATTCAAGAAATTCGCCACGCTCGGCACGCGCGCGGAACTCGTCTACGGATATGAAAGTGTAATCGACACCGTCAACTTCGCCGTTTCGAGGCTTTCTTGTAGTCGTTGTGACACATCTGCGGAAATTCGGGTACATCTTCTCCAACTCGGCCAGAACAGTGTCCTTGCCTACACCCGAGGGACCCGACAGAATTATAAGCAGTCCCCAGTCTCGAATATACTTATCCCATGTCCGCATGCAACTCCTCATCCGGCGAGCGGCATCATAACCCGCGCTTTAGAATTCCACCAGAGTATAGCACGCAGCCTGATCGGTGTCAACGACTTTCATGAGGAATTGGAGTGTTCAAACAGCCACGAGTCTGTCCGCGTAAGGAAGCAGCACCTCTACTGGCTGAGCTATGGAGTCGATCTCGAATGCGGGGTCTGTATTTGTAAACAAATCAATCTCAATCGGCGCGTCTTTTGGCAGATCCGCACTCGTTATGATTCGCACGGTAGGCTGCTTTGGATGCGCGTTGCTGCCCGCGACCACCACGGCATAGTCGCCTTTTTTCAGACGAACCAGAGAGCCAAGCGGATAAAGCCTCGCCCGGGCAGCAAACCTCGCCATAAGCTGACGGTCATACTGCCCCGGAGCCTCGTAGAGCATCCATGCGATAGCCTGCTGAGCCGTCCACCGCTCTCTATACGGCCGCTCGGTAGTCAGGGCGTCGTACGTGTCCACTATCGCGACAAGCCTGCTCAGCAGATGCGGTCTGTGCGTCATCGAAACGGCGGGATAACCGCTGCCGTCCGAACGCACATGGTGTTCCAGCGCTATTGTCGAAGCCAGCGCAGGCAGGTCGGGCAGACCAGCAAGCGCCCTTGCTCCCTCCGCCGGATGACGTCTGATCTGCTGCCACTCTTCTTCGGTCAACTTACCGGGTTTTCGGACTATATCCGGGTTCACAAACACCTTACCCACATCATGCAGGAGCGCCGAAATACCGAGTTCCAAGGTGGACGCGGCATCCAAACCCAAGTCCTTGCTCAAAACCATCGAGAGTATGCAGACATTGACGCTGTGCTCAGACAGATAATGATCGTAACTGCGGATGCCTGTGAGCGCGAGGAGAGCGCTGTCGTCCTTTATGAGGCTGTGGAGTGACTCCGCCACCACCGCCCTGATCTCAGGCACGGGTATCTGCAGCCCTGACTCGACAGCCTTCATAGCCTGCTCCACAAGCATAATCGACTCTTCATATATATCGGCCGGGTCTTTAGCCTCGCGCGATTCGGTGGGAAGAACACCGGAGAATGTTTGTATGTGCGAGATTTGTCGCCTGGTCATCTCGGAAGAAATTCCGCCGCGAATGGCCAGATTCTCCGGCGACAAGCTCAAAATCTCGGCAAAATCAATCAGTTCGGCCGGCGTAATGCCAGATATGAGCCTGAGTTCGGTAACTTTGCGCGCGTGCAGAGTCTCGGCGAATGCGGTCAGAGTGCCGGAGCCATCCTCAATGGGAAAACTTTCCAGCGCCAAATACGACTCACCAGCAGCGATTGCAAGGGTCGGCTGGATCACAAGCAGTTGCGCCACAGCCTGATGCGCATTTCCGACCATCTCGTCAATAATCGGATGAGAACGCCCGTACTGCGCGACGCTTCTCGTGCATATACTGATTTTCGAAAGCGCGTCTGCTATGCGGGTATGCATATCATCGGACTGACGATTCGCGTTATCTTGCTGCATTCAGGCATCTCCCAAGTCGCAGATCTCCATACTCCATGGGATTATTCCATAGAATGAGAGGCCGGTTACAGCATCTTAAGCTGATCGAGTTCGGCAGCCAGCCTATCGCAGGACTCGTTATAGTAATCCTCGGCGATCTCGAACCCCACAAAAGGCACTCCAAGCCTGCTGCACGCGATCGCACTTGAGCCGATCCCGAGGAACGGATCGACCACCAGTCTCGCGCGTTCGACGCCATGCAATTTGACGCATCGCGTCGGCAGTTCGATTGGAAATGTGGCAGGGTGCGGACGATCCTTGGCGCGGCTGTTGATTGTCTCGTACGGGATGAACCATGTATTGCCCCGACAGCGCAAGTCCTGACCCGCGCTCTTCCAACGTCCGATGTTGGTTTTGTCCTGATACGGCACTCCGACCGCCAGCCTGTCGAGTTCGACTGCGCCATGCTTGGTTAGGTGGAAGATATACTCGTGGCAGTCGTTCAAGAATCGCTGAGAATTGACAGGCTTAAAGTGCCCGACAGCGACATCCTGGGTTATGCCCGGATATTGACCGACCTCACTCTTCAAAATCGCGATAGATTTCACCCAGTGGATCACATTTTGCAGCACGAAGTGACCAGTCATTACGTTGAGCAGTTGAAATGGTACGAGAGGGTCTCTAGGTTTGCCGCCCACATTCAGAAACAGCGATCCGCCGTCGGAAAGCACGCGCTTTGCCTCGACAGCCCACTCGTCCATCCAACTGAGATAATCCTCGCGCGAAAGGGTATCATCGTAGCCGTTATAGCTGATTCCGAGATTGTACGGCGGCGAGGTGACGACGACATCCACGCTGCCGTCCTTTAGATTCTCGCGCATGCCGCGAATGCACTCGCCATGAATGAGACTGATCTCAGAACCGCCGCCGGAAAATACGCGTGAATTGGAAATTGCTGCCTCGATGGTCGTGTTCCTATCTTAATCAAACGCCGGGGAGTCCATTCCCCGGCATTCGATTAACGTCCGTGTTAATTGCAGTGCATCCTGCAAACCTATCCGCACTTGCTGAATCCACAGAACCTGCAGACCACGCAGCCGGATTCGTGCTCGACGGCGCTGCCGCAGTCAGGACATGCGCCAACCATTACATCGAGCTTGTCAACGTGCTTCGATATTTCGTCCGAGGAGACGCCTGTATCGCGCTGACTAAGATAATGCTCGATTGCTATACCAATTGCGTCCGCGCAAGAGAGCACCGAACCACCATTGCCCCAGGCAGGGGTTGGGCAGCGAATGCCCCGCAGATGCTTCTGGATCGACTGTGCATCCACTCCGGCACGCAGCGCTAGCGAAATCAGCCTGCCAATAGCTTCGAGCTGACTGCTTGCGCAGCCTCCGGCCTTGCCCATCGCAGTGAATACCTCGCAGAGCCCCTCTTCGTCCTCATTTATAGTGACATAAAGGTTGCCGCATCCGGTGTTGATGCGCTCGGTGCAGCCATGAGTGCGATTTGGCCTGGCTCTTGGGCCTCGCACAATCGCAGCGGATGCGTCGATGGTCTTTTTGTCCTTGCCGGATACGTTCAAGACCTGTGCGTCGCGGCTGCCGTAACGATAGATCGTGCAGCCCTTGCAGCCCTCTTTATAAGCGAGTTTATAAACCTCGCGAACGTCTTCGGGAGTTGCTTCTTCGGGGAAGTTCACGGTTTTGGAGACGGCATTGTCTGTGAACCGCTGGAACGCCGCCTGCATGCGAATGTGCCAGACCGGCGCGATGTCGAGCGCCGTACCAAACACCCTTTGAACGTCTTCCGGAACCTCATCCATGCCGCGCACGCCTCCTCGCTCGGCAATCTTGCGCATCAGATCCTCGCTGTAGAATCCCCTCTCCCGCGCCACTCGCTCAAAATATGGGTTGGCCTCCACAAGCTCGGTTCCGTCCATAACCCGCTTCACATAACTGATCGCAAAGAGCGGCTCGACCCCACTGGAACACGCCGCGATAATGCTCAATGTGCCGGTAGGAGCGATGGTGGTGACGGTTGCGTTGCGCACTTCCATGCCGTCCTTGCGGTCATATATGCTGCCTTTGAAGTTGGGGAACACGCCGCGCTCTTTGGCAAGTTCACAAGAAACCTTGCGCCCCTCGTTATGAACAAAGCTCATCACCTGTTCGGCGATCGAAATCCCTTCCTCGGAGTCATAAGGTATTCCAAGCTGCAACAGCATGTCGGCAAAGCCCATAACTCCAAGACCAATCTTGCGATTGCCGCGCGTCATCTTCGAGATTTCTTCGAGAGGATAACGGTTTACGTCGATAACATTATCCAAGAATCTGACTGCAAGTTGGACAGCTCTGCGCAACCTGTCAAAGTCGACTTCGTAATGATCGTCGACCGATTTCAGCATTACCGCGAGGTTGATCGAACCCAGATTGCACGATTCGTACGGCAGAAGCGGCTGCTCGCCGCATGGATTTGTGCTTTCGATCTCGCCTATGTGCGGAGTCGGGTTGTCGCGGTTTATTCGGTCGATAAATATGATGCCCGGCTCGCCGTTAGTCCATGCCATGTTAACGATTAGGTCAAAAACTTTAGCAGCGTTGAGCTTTTTGCAAGGCTTGCCGTCTCGCGGATTGATAAGATCATAGTCCTTGTTCTTTATCGCCGCCTGCATAAACTTTTCGGTAAGGAGCACACTTATATTGAAGTTGGTGAGCTTCGTGGTATCTTTTTTGCAGGTGATGAAATCGAGAATATCGGGGTGATCGACGCGCAGACAGCCCATATTCGCGCCGCGTCGAGTCCCACCCTGCTTGATCGCCTCGGTAGCGGAATTAAAGACCTCCATAAACGAGATCGGACCGCTAGAAACGCCATTGGTAGAACGAACGCAGTCGTGCGCCGGCCTGAGGCGCGAGAATGAAAAACCCGTTCCACCGCCGCTCTTGTGGATGAGCGCCGTGTTCTTGACGGTCTCGAAAATGCTCTCCATCGAGTCGTCAATCGGCAGCACAAAGCACGCCGAAAGCTGGCCAAGTTCGCGCCCGGCGTTCATAAGGGTCGGACTGTTGGGAAGAAAATCAAGGTTACTTATAAGTTCATAAAACTCGCCCGCCAAACCCTCGACATGCTTCTCCGACTTGCCATGGGCAATTTCGGCGTCGGCGATAGCGCGCGCAACACGGCGGAACATCCCATCAACATCTTCGAGAAGGTTGCCCTCCTCATCTTTTCTCAAATACCTTTTCTCCAGAACGGTAATAGCGTTCTTTGTCAGCATTAACCCCGCCCTCCTAGCGCAAACGGAAATTATTATTTATAAAACACCCACTTATACGCGCGCAGTTTTCTTAGATGAACGCCGCCGGCTGCCACCCAGCACGTCCAATATATCTCTGAACTGCCCTACGTCCTCGAACTGCCTGTAGACCGATGCAAACCTGATATACGCCACCGGATCGATACTTTTAAGCGCCTCCATAACCAACTCGCCGACCCTATCTGATTCAATTTCCATTACCCCGGAATCGTATACTTCGCGCTCTATATCGTCGGCAATCGATTCCAGCATATCCATTCCGACAGGCCGCTTCTCGCACGCCACGATCATTCCTTTAAGAATTTTGTTTCGGTCAAACGGCTCGCGGCGCAAATCTTTTTTGACCACCATCACGCGCAGTTCTTCCACCTCTTCAAAGGTGGTATAGCGCCTGTTGCAAGCTATGCACTCGCGTCTACGCCTGATTGCATCCCCACCTTTTGCGCTGCGCGAATCTAGAACTTTGTCGTTATGATGGCCACAAAACGGACACTTCATGATAAGCCCTCAGCCACTACATCTTGTGGTAAGCTGAATCTTATCACACAATATATGCCCTGTCAATGAGACATGTAAATTTTTTGCTGGAGAAAAATTCCCCGCCTGGTGCCAGAACGACTTTCGAGATTCTGATGGCGTATGTAATGAATTTCGCCGCAAAGTTGAGCATGCCTGAATGCCATTTTGCGGCAGTTGTTGAGGTTTCAGCCACATGGTTTGACATACGTCACCACGGGCCGTGTGTAAGAGGCCATATTGTGCGCGGAGATGCCCGTTATTTCAGGCGTTAATCATCTCCATTGCGACAGAATCCTTCTGCCGAACGCCTTTCAAACGTTCGCCGAACCTGGCAAGCTCCCTAAGCTGTTTGATTTCCTCATCAACGCTGATGGATTCAACATCGCGGCGGTCAAGAGCCTGGATTATTTTCTCTGCAACCCGAATCGCACCCAACACAAGGATTTCGTTTTCATATTCGACATAAACGTGAAATCGCCCCTTGGGATCGACGCGCCAGTTCCATTGAGTCTCTCCCTTCAATGTACCGGAACGGAGCACCTGCCCCTGAAGCTCGATGATGAGGTGCTCGAACAAATGTGGAATCTCCGTGGCCTGGCATTCCCGGCGAAAGGAAAAGCCATTATCGTTTTCGCAGCGGTGTCGCGCCAAATGGGGGAACAACTTGAAAAGCAGCTTCGGAATATGAGGCGCATGTCGCGTAGAATAACAATTGGGGTCGGGCATTTCCACCACAAGTTTGACGTGGTTGCTGTCATAGAAGAGAATTTCGACTACCTTCAACTTCCGTATCTCCTCACAACTCTTTAGGTAGTCTCATTCTATCACGGTAATACACGGTTGTAAAGCGACAGGCATGAAATTGTCGTCAGTATTAACACTGTCAACAATAAGCTCTGCCGCAACACCCAACAGTGGCGGTTCTTGTTAGTATATAACAAGAACCGCCTGAACGCTTGACAACAATGTCATTGTTGTGTCAGTAACCGTAACCGGAAAAATACGGACGCGATGTTATCACTTGTATTGTACGGAAAAATCTCTCTAGGTCAGGCCCAACCCATCCCGGCACCGGCGGCACAGGCCCGAATGTCAGGATAGACTGGCCAAATCCACCCAGCACAGTTGCCCCTCCGCACCCGCCAAGAATGCCCAAATTGCCGAACCGGTAAAAGTTCGGAGGGTAACCGTAATAACCCGGATTGTAGCTGGGTTGACCATAAAAGACGGGAGCATGCTGGTTAACAACCACTTGTTGGGATGGCGCCGCTGGGCCACTCGCGACTTCGGCGGGCTGCGCAGACTGAGCCATCTGCTGATTCGCTTGAACCGCCTGCTGCTGGGACGGATACGGCACAGACTTCGCAGGAACAGAATGCCTCGGACTGCCCTGCACCACGATATTTGTCGATGATCTGGATATTGTCTGAGACGACTTGATAGTGTACACGCCGTCCATAACAGTGTATGTAAACTCCGCGGCGCTTGCAAACGCTTTCAGAGCTTCCTCAAATGTAATCCCCTTGAGTTTCAGCTCAACAATCTTCCCTGAAACACCGGGAGCGATAGTATATTTATAACCCGACCCGGCAAACAACGCCGAGATTCCTTCTTCGACAGTCACATTCTTGAGGTCAAGATCTACCAGCGCCGACTTTCCTCTAAACGGTGCCCCAAAAGCAACCGCAATTGCCGAAAGTATCACCACCGATACCAACAAGGCCACGCAAACACTTCTCATATTGTGCACCTCATTCCGACCCGGAATAAAGATCAATGGCAGTTACATGAGAAGTATACCCGGAGTTTGCGGTATCAAGCACAGAATTTAATATTTGACAACGCAATGCTTAATATATACAAAATAACGTTGCACCTGCGCATTGTGTCAAATATTAAATCTAAAATGGATTCACAGGAGTGCCGTTGACACGCTTTTCAAAGTGGACATGCGGGCCGGTAGAGTATCCGGTGCTGCCTGACTTGGCGATGACCTGACCCTTTGAAACATTCTGACCGGACTTTACAAGCAGTCTGGAGTTATGGCCGTAGAGCGTGGATACTCCACCGCCGTGGTCGATAACAACCGCGTAGCCGTACGCACCCATCCATCCGGCCATAATGACTTCACCTGCCGCTGCCGAGTGAACCGCAGTGCCTGAGCGCACTCCGATATCAACGCCGGTATGCAGCTTATACACTTTAGTGATAGGATGCACTCGATAACCGAACGGGCATGTAATTCTACCGCCGCACGGCATCGAAAGACCGCCCTTGAACGCTTTGGCGTATCTCGCCCTGCCTCTTGATGATCGCTGAAAACTTCTGATCCGATTCTCAATTTCTCGTGACTTTGCTTCGAGTTCGTCCAAAGCGTTTTGCATAAGATTTTTATCGTGCTCGATGCTGTCAAGCGCTTGCTGCTGAGTATCGGCAAGGACTGCAATCTTATTCCGCTGAAGTTCCAGACGCGCTCCAAGTGAGCCTATTTCGTTGACCTTTTGCTGTTGGTGAGCCTTGTCTTTTTCGATGGCGGCCTTATCTTCGCGGATTTGCTTAATGAGCGAAGCGTCAGAATCAAGAATACGCTGGAGATAGTATGCGCGAGTAAGAAACGACCACATATTCGCCGCACCAAGCACGACGTTTACATAATCCAGACCCTCGCCCTCGTAAATATCAACAACGCGGTTTTGGAGTAGACTTTCGCGCCTATCGAGCTGCTTTTGGGTGCGTTCGAGCCTCGCAATGGTTGCTTTTAGATCAGTTGTGGCATCCATCAGCTTGAGTTTGTTCTTCGACAGAATCGTTTGAGCGCTGGCAAGATCGCGCTGTGTAGAGTAAAGCTCGCCGGTAGCAGTGCGCCTCTCGCCTTCTTTCTTTCTCAACTCTTTTCTGTAGAATCTAATCTTCTTTTCGACTGAGCGAAGGTCGTTATTAAGCTTAGACTTATTCTTTGCAGCGCAAAAACCCGATACACCCAGCGCCAACACGACTATAAGGGCCAGCGGTATCGCCGTGAATCTGGTTATTTTGGATAATCTGTTTAGCAAGTATCAGTCCTTAAGGAATCGTCTGATCGACACAAAGCTGCCAGCCGCGCCGATTGCAGCGCCCAGCGCTATCAAGCAAAACGCCAGCGCAAAGGGCTGCAGCCCGCTGGAAATTTGCCCAAGCATCGGCGTAACTTTCTGAGCGGCATGCGCTATATAGGTCGACCCGATGCGCAGCAGGCACCACGCGACTATCGCGCCCGCAATACCGAACGCTATACCCTCAAGCACCAACGGTATGCGGATAAACTCGTTTGTCGCGCCGACAAGCTGCATTATTCTAATCTCGCGACGCCGAGCGTAAAGTGTCAGCCTGATCGCGTTACTGATAATGAACGCAGTCGTCACCAGAAGCATAATCACGCCCGCTATGCTGATGACTTTCACCACCTGCGCCACCGCCATCACCCTGCCGAAAGTCTCCCGGCCTTCGCGCACGGCGTCGATCCCGCCCATAGACCGGATTCGACTGGCAATAACCGACAACCTCTCGGGATCGGAAACTTTTACGTCCATAGCATAGGGAAGTACGTTGGTCGGCAATCCGGCGGAGTCTATATCAGGATGCAGGGTCTTAAATTCTCGCCACTCTTTGTCACGATCCCGAACTTCCACGCTGCCGACACCCAGCATCTTGCGAATTCTCCCGGCGGCGTCATCAGTCATTTTCCGGTCGGCGTCATTATGCATAAACACGGCGATCTGGAACTGGCCTATCTGAGCAGTGGCGAAGTTGTTTGCGCCAAGCGCCGCCAATATGAACGCGCCCAATACCCCAAGCGACAACGCGATTGTCGATATGGACGCAAACGCCATCAGGCCATTGCGCAATATCCCGGTGAATGCCTCTTGTATTACAAACTCGATGTGTCTAAGATTCACTGTGTTGATACATTCCCTTATTAACGTCGCGCACAAGCGATCCCGATTCAAGCTGGATAACTCGTTTCTTCATTCTATCCACGATTTGACTATCGTGAGTGGCGGCGAGTACCGTCGTGCCGCGAATGTTGATCTGTTCCAGCAACTGCATGATCTCCCATGAAGTGCCGGGGTCAAGGTTGCCAGTGGGTTCGTCGGCAATGAGGATTGTCGGGTGATTGATAAGTGCGCGGGCGATTGCCGCTCTCTGCTGCTCGCCGCCGGACATCTGGTTCGGAAATGAATCGCAGCGATGGGTCAGCCCGACAAGTTCCAGCACATCGCCGATCCTGCGCCTGATGTCTCTTGGGTTGACCCCAATCACTTTCAGCGCGAAAGCCAGGTTCTCCCAGACGTTTTTCTGTGGGAGCAGCTTGAAATCCTGGAAGACAATCCCCAACTTGCGGCGAAGAAACGGAACTTGTGAAGAATCCAACTGTGTAACGTCCTGATCATCGACGATAACGCTGCCCCTGGTCGGAAGAATCTCCCGATACAGCAGCTTCAGGAAAGTCGACTTCCCACTTCCAGTAGACCCTACGACAAAAACAAATTCGCCCTTGGATATTGATATGCCGATATCCTTGAGCGCCAGAACGCCGTTGGGATACTCGACTGAAACACTTTGTAAATTTATCATATCAACCACAATTATACTTTATGCCCCGATCCGATGCAACTTGGGATAACAGTGTAGTTGTGCTATAATCGAATCGAGCACGATAATGAAAACCTTAGATAAATACGTCGCCAAAGAGATGATGGTTCCGTTTATAGCCGGCTTTGCGGTCGTGCTGATACTTCTTATCGGCAACATCATTTATAATAGCATAGACCTGATAGTAAGCAGAATCCAGCAGTGGCCGGATTTGCTTTACTATATAATCCTGCAAACGCCTTACTGGGTGATGCTGGCGCTGCCCGCAGGCGCGTTGTTCGGATGTACACTTGCGGTAAGCAGACTCGCCCGCGATAGCGAGATCACTATGATGCGCATGGCGGGAATAAGCGTTCGGCGAATATTCCTACCTGTGTTTATTGTGGGCGCGCTCACCAGCATAGTCGCGTTTGTGTTTCAGGAAAGAGTCACAGTGTGGACCCAGCGCGAAAGCGTCAAGGTGCTCAAAAGAATATATCTCGCGCCAGGAGCGATTCCAATTCAAGCGAAAGTCTTCTTCCGCGCAGAACAATATTACTTCTATGTCGATCGCATCGAACGCAGCCACGGCAAAGTTACGCTTACCGACCTGATGATCTACGAACCTCCAATCGGCAGAGGGTTCCCCACCCTTATTACCGCCAAATCGTCCATCGAAGAAGACCATGTCTGGTATCTCCGCGACTGCACCATATATCGCGTCAACCAAAACGGAGACCCTGAACTCATCGGCCATCCAAGAAAGATGAAGCTCGATCTGCGCCGGGCCGTCACCGATTACTTCACTCAGGAGCAGAAAGTCCCAGAAGCGATGTCCATCGCCGAACTCAAGAATGAGATGAACAAACTCAAGGAAAGTGGGCACAAATCGGACTCATACCAGCTCGAATACGGCTACAAACTCGCAATTCCGTTGAGTTCGCTGGTGCTGCTGTTCTGCGTTGCGCCGTTAAGCCTGAGGTTCGGAAGAGGCGGCGGCTTTATGGGCGTGCTGATCGGCATAGTGGTGCTGTTCTTTTACTGGAATGTGATCCTGTTCAGTCGAGTGCTTGGCAAAACAGGCGGTTTGCCGCCGGGATTGGCTGGCTGGAGCGAGGTCATAATATTTACCGCACTCGGAATATACCTCATGTGGAAGGTGGAATAGGCCTGCAAGCATAATAATCCTATAGGCGACATGCCTGTACGAATGCGAAGGGGTTTTTCTGCGAATGCGGGCTGCGAGTTGGTTAATAGCTCTTGTTTGGGTAATTGTACCGGCGGCATGCGCGTTCGCCGAAGATACACCGTGGCCTCCTCTGCCGGTTGTTTCAATTGAACCGGGGTTTGAATACCCTTCGCCATTTCCTCAACTCACCCCGCCGCCGCCGATTGTCGGGATGCCCAGCCAGGTAGTGCCGTCGCCTATAGCGCCATCGGAAACGCCGTCGGGCTATATTGCGCCGTGTGAGCAGGAACTCGTCTTTCAAGCGCCGCCGGGTAATTTCGTCAATGTGCAGCACGCCGACCATTCCAGAACCACGTTCGACGAAGAAGGCAGACCCGCGCTGACAATAGCGCATGGACACATCACAATACTGTATCATGAGTACGTAGTGAACGCGGATGATGGGACGGTCGATTACCAGACCGGCATCGCCACATTCTGCGGAAATGTGGTTTTTAACACCGGCAATCAGAAAGTGCTCGGCGACCAGGCCAGCCTGAATCTTCGCACGGGCAGATGGGTCGTCCACACCGCCGCTTCAACAATAAACCCTAAATATACAAACGGCAATCTGAAAGCGCCCGTCTTCGCCAATGCCCCACTTATTGACGGCGTAAAGCGCCAGTCGATGTTTCTAAACTCCAGCGAGGTCACGACTTGCAACCTGGAGCATCGGCACTACGAACTCGTGTCGAAGTCGGTCTCAATATATCCCGGCAGGAGAATCATACTCCGCGACGCCAGTTTCTACGCTCTCGGCAAGAGAATCATCACATTCCGCAGGCTTGTATTTCCCCTGCGCGAAGTAATGAACAACACCCAACTGATCCCGAAGATCGGCCAGACCAACGAAGAAGGCATCTTCGCCAAGTTCGCCTATCCGTTATGGGCAGGTGCGGCGCAGTCGGGTATTTTTCTGCTTGACCTTATGAGCAAGAAGGGTGTAGGAACCGGCCTTAAAAACAATTACACCATCGGCAATGGAACCGGCACGCTGCAAGCGTATACTCTGTCGGATCAAAATACAAACCTGCGCACAAACACCGGAACCCTGGAACACATGCAGACTTTCGGCAACGTGAAGTTCGGCTTGTCGTCATCTTTGCGGTCGAACAGTTATCTCTACGCATCCGACAGCCTCACTTTCAAAAACAAAGCCACGTTCACGCACTCGACCGACACAACGGACTCATCGTTAGTGTTCGGCTACAACGAAAACAAGACCACATCCTCCACGGCGACCACCACCGGAACCCTCAAACAGACGCTGCACTTGGGCAAAGACGCAGTGCTGGAAGGCCTGTTTGACTATCTCGCATATTCCGGCAGCACCAACCGGGCGCGGTTGTCGTCAAATTTGTCGTTCACAAAAAAAGAGGATAAGTTCGACTGGAGCATTACCGCGGCCAAGTTGACCGATCTCAGCGACGAAGCATTCGTAAGCAGCGGAAAATTCTCCGGCATAGAAAAGCTGCCCGAACTTGCGCTGACGTCAGACAGCGCAAAACTCGGCAAAACGCTGCCGTTTGGGATTCCTCTAAAGTTAAGGTTCGCTTATGGGCACTATAACGAGTTGACCAGCACTACCAATCTGATGCGAACATATCTGGAACTCAACACGCCGGTGCAAACGCACTGCGTCACCAATACCTGGCAACTGCAGTCAGGCGGCGGCTTCAGGCAATACGCGTACAGCGACGAGACGGCTCAATATACTTTCGACGCCAGCGCACAGCTCAAAAAGCAGCTTACAACCGAGTCGAATTTCGCACTTACATATCGTTATCAGAACCCGCGGGGATATTCGCCGTTCCGGTTCGACTCATTGAGTGACTACAACATCATCAACGCATCGCTCAACCTCAAGAGCGGCGCAAAAAACTCATTCAGCCTGATCGGCGGCTATAACTTCATCCAGCACTCGGCCCCATGGCAAAGCACCACAGTAAGATGGTCAGTGCAGGCATCCAAAAACCTGCTGTTCTACACAGCGACCGGCTATAACTTCAACACATCCAAGTGGAAAGCGCTCATCAATCAGGTGAGAATACGATCCGACAACGATTCATTCAAACTCGACCTGGGAACCCGCTACGACACCACAGAAAATCAGCTTTCCAGCATAAAAGGCGTTATAGACACAAAACTCGGGAGTAAATATCACTTTCAGGCAAACGCCGGGTACGACGGACTCAATAACGAGTTCGATTACCTGAACTTCAAACTCACTCGCGACCTGCACTGCTGGGAAGCGTCGCTGGTATATACGGATCAGACCGGGTTCTATGAAGACAAAGGACTTAGACTGTACTTGCGAATCAAGGCTTTCCCATTCTTCGACGACTTCGGCACGGGAACATTCGGCCAGGCTCTGGACACCAGCGTCGGAGAGGTATACTGAATGTGTGACATAGCCGACTATACTTGGGAATGCGCGTGAGCCCGTTGACAGCCGGTCTCCGACGGCCTATGATGTTACTATAACAGATGGCCGCCGGAGTACTAAATGATTGTCGCAATGAATGCAGATGCCTCGCGATCTGATATCGAGGCTGTAATTGACCGAATATCGACTTACGACCTGAAAGCGCAAAGCATGCCGGGTGGCGAACGCACCGCTGTCGGCATTGTCAGCGCCATTCCTCCTGATCTTCGCGATGCTCTCACTGTTACATTGCAGGGAATGCCGGGAGTCGATCATGTAACACAGGTCACAAGGGCATACAAGCGTGCCTCGCGAGAATTTCATCCCACAGATACGATTGTGACTGTCAAAGGTGTGTCTGTCGGCGGAAGAGAAGTCATAGTTGCTGCCGGCCCATGCGCGATTGAGAGCCGGGAACAATTGATGGCGGCGGCTGAGGTCGTAAAAGCCAACGGCGGCAAGATATTGCGAGGCGGAGCATTCAAACCAAGGACCTCACCTTATGCGTTTCAGGGACTCGGGCTGGAAGGTCTGAAGTTGCTCAAGGAAGCAGGCGAGGCTACGGGATTGGTCACGGTGACCGAGGTGATGGACGACCACGACCTCGACGCTATAATCGAGCATGCAGACATTCTTCAGATTGGCGCTCGCAATATGCAGAATTATCCGCTGCTGACGGCTGTCGGTAAGTCGAAGCACCCGGTTATCATTAAGCGCGGCCCAAGCGCGACAATCGACGAATGGCTTCTGGCGGCGGAGTATGTTCTGGCGCAGGGCAACGGCAATGCGATCTTGTGCGAGCGCGGCGTGCATCCCCTGGATCGCCAGCACACGCGCTATACTCTCGATCTTTCGGCAGTGCCGGTCGCAAAAGCTCTCTCGCATTTGCCGGTGATTGTCGACCCGTCGCATGCATGTGGAAACTGGCGTTATGTTTCGGCCATGAGCAAGGCAGCAATTTCGGCAGGCGCAGACGGTCTGCTTGTGGAAATTCATCCCAATCCCGGATCCGCCTTATGCGACGGCGCGCAATCGCTTAGTCTGGACTCATTCCGCACACTGATGGGCGAGCTTGGCACAGTGGCTGATGCGGTGGATAGGTGCTTGGATTAAGACTACGCTGCCGCCGGGCATTTGCTGCCCATTGCCGGGATATGTTAGAATTGGAGTAAGAAAAGGCGCAATAAAGAATTCGTGTTTTAATTACTAAACTTCGTGCCGGCTGCGCCGGGTTAGATAAGAGGATATATCAATATGCCACTTGTTGTGGGTGTCACTTTCAGAAAAGTTGGCAAAGTCTACTATTTCGACCCAGGTGAGCTTCCGCTCAACGAGGGCGATTTTGTTATAGCCGAGACCGCCAGAGGCGTAGAATTTGGCGAGGTGGTTCTCGAACCGCGCGAAATATCTGAAGAAGAATTGGTGGCGCCGCTTAAAAAAGTGGTGCGTGTGGCTACGGGCGACGATCTTCAGCGCGAGGCATCTAATCGTGACAGAGAAAAGCACGCCTACGAAGTCTGCGAGCGCAAAATAGCCGAACACGGCCTGCCGATGAAGCTTCTGGAAGCAGAGTATGCGTTCGACGGCTCTCAGGTGACATTTTCATTCTCCGCCGATGGCAGGATCGATTTCCGCGAACTTGTGAAAGATGTTGCGGGCGCGCTCAAGACGAAAGTCCAGCTCCACCAGATCGGCGTTCGCGACGAAGCCAAATTGGTCGGAGGCTACGGCGGCTGTGGACGATCGCTTTGCTGTGCGACGTTCCTGAGCAACTTCGAGCCGATCTCGATGAAGATGGCCAAAGATCAGAGCCTTTTCCTAAACCCCGCGAAATTTTCCGGCGTCTGCGGAAAACTGATGTGCTGCCTGCGATACGAGCACGAACACTATAAGCTCTCGCAAAAGCAGTTGCCCGCCGTCGGAGCCATTTTAATGCTTGAGGACGGCAAAAAAGCAAAAGTGGTCGACGTCAACGTAATCTCCAATGTAATCTCCGTCGAGACCGAGGAAGGAGTCCAACTCCACATTCACGCCGGACAGATCAAACTGGAAGGGTTGTGCCGCCGCCATGGAATCGGCTGCAATATGGCTGAAAAAAATTGTCAGCGTCTGGTAGTCGGCGACTCGGTCTGTTCCGTACCCGACAACGATGAAGACTCGGATGATGAAATAGTTGAAGAACTGTTGAAGTCCGACCCTGAGGCAGTGAGCCTGCTGGACGAGATTGTTGAATCCGATTCAAGTCAAGGCGGAGTGACATTCCGCACGCCGCGCCAAGCGCCTTCGCATGTTGACAGCGAAAAGCCTCGCACAGAAGAAAAACGTGGTAATGGCAACGGTGCGGATCGCTCAAGGCACAGAAATAGAAACAATCGAAACAATAACCGGCACAACAAGCGCGAAGACGCGGAGGATGCCTCATAGATATGCCTATCTACGAGTTTAAATGCAAAGCCTGCGAAGGGCGTTTTGAGCTTTTGATAAGTCTGAGCCGCGTAAATGAGGCCATGTGCCCGGTCTGCGGCTCGAACGACGTAAAGCGACTCATGTCTACATTTGCCGCGCATGTAAGCGGGCACTCATCGTCTCATAGCAGCAACTGTGCGGGCTGCGCGTCAGGCCACTGTGGGTCGTGCGGCTGCGGACACTAATCGTTTTTCGCGGCTGGTTCGGTAATAGTTACCTTGACCTCTGAGATCAGCCTATCTACATCTTCTTTACTGCCGATATCCACGCCGTTGCTCATCGCGGTCGCCGCGCCCGCGGCACATCCGGCCTTGAGCGCATCCTGTATAGTCTTGCCGCTTTCCAAAGCCCACAGAATTCCGGCTGTCAGCGAATCGCCTGAGCCGATTGTGCTTACAACCTTTACTGCCGGCGTGGCAGCGTAATAGATCACTTTTTCGTAGCAGGCAACAGCTCCCTGTTTGCCCAACGAGATTATGACCAGTTCAATTCCGCGCTCCGCAAGACTCAGCGCCCCACGAGCTACATCCGCAATACTCTCAAACTGGACACCCAGCAGCCGTTCGGCTTCATCTCTGTTCGGTTTAATCATAAACGGTTTGGCCTTAAGGCCTTCGACCAATGCCTCGCCGTCCGCGTCGAGCACGCTTTTCGCTCCGCCTGCCTGGGCAATCTCGATCATCACTCGATAAACATCCTGATTGACCCCTGTCGGCACACTTCCGCCAAACACCATATACTTGCTGCGGCGAGAAACATCTTTGACTTTCTCCAGCATCGCGACCAGTTCCTTGTGTTCAATTGGACCGCCGCGTTCGTTGAAAGTCGTGGCCGGAACGTTAGCCGACTCCTCCACGGCTACACATGTGCGGGTCGGACGGTCGGTCTGTACGTAATCCAGAGCAACTCCCGCCTTTTCGACAACCATCTTAATGAAATCGCCCGTGTCGCCGCCCAAAAATGCAAGCGCGGCGGTCTCCACGCCCAGCCTCTGCAGCATGCGAGAGCAGTTGATACCCTTGCCGCCAGCATCTGTTTCGACGTTTGTGACCCGATTTGTGTCGTTTGGCGCAAGCTTTGATATGTAGATAGTCTTATCAAGCGCCGGATTGAGCGTAACGGTAGAAATCATGTGTAGATGTCCCTCTTTGGTGGAAAGCACAATGGCACAAATGGAGAGCCGAGAAAGTTTAACTCTCGACTCTCCATCACATTCTTATACTATTTCTTCAGCGCGGCGCGTACTTCGTCAAGGTGTCCTGCTGAACCGAGAAGCTCATTGCGGCTGGCGATGAACTTCGCATACTCTTCCATGAACACTTTGCCCATCGGTCTGAAGTCGAAGACTTCGGGCTTGTCACGGAAGAATTCGCGGTAGACTCTCGTCCAGACGAGCCGGCCGTCGGTGTCGATATTGATCTTGCACACGCCGAGTTTTGCGGCAGGCAGGTACTGGTTGGCATCCACGCCCTTCGCGCCCTTCAGCGCGCCGCCGGCGGCATTGATCCGCGCTACTTCGTCCTGCGGAACGGAAGACGATCCGTGCAGCACCAACGGATAGCCGGGGACGAGCTTCTGAATCGCTTCGACGACTTCAAAGTGCAGACCCTGGCCGCCGCTGAACTTGAACGCGCCGTGGCTTGTGCCGATGGCACAGGCGAGGCTGTCGCAGCCGGAGCGTTTGATGAACTCGGCGGCCTGATTGGGATCGGTCAGGTGAGCCTGATCTTCGGAGACGCTGATGTCTTCTTCAACTCCACCGAGCTGGCCGAGTTCGGCCTCGACGCTGATGCCCTTGGCATGAGCCTTGTCCACGACTCTCTTGGTGATCGCGATGTTCTCGTCGAAAGATTCGTGGCTGGCGTCGATCATAACGGAAGAGTAGAACCCGCTGTCGATGCAGTCATAACAGGTGGCCTCGTCGCCATGGTCAAGATGGACTGCGAAAACCGCGTCTGGGAAGATTTGGTCGGCGGCGCGGATTATGCCCTCGAGCATGAGCTTGTTCGTGTAAGCGCGTGCGCCCTTGGAAATCTGGATAATGAACGGCGCTTTGCTGTCCATGTTGCCCTTGAAAAGACCCATAGTCTGTTCGGCGTTGTTGATATTGTAAGCGCCGAGAGCGTACTTGCCGTAGGCCTGCTCAAAGAGTTGCTTGGTTGTTACGATCATTGTTTTCCCCTTATTTTTGCGGCGGGCAAATCCCCGCCAGACATTCCGTACACCAAAAACCGCCATCCCGGTTTTTCCGGGACGGCAGTTGCGCCTGATAGCGCGAATCTAAAATCACCAGCCTCGCCCCCGAAAGAGAGGGCCGGGTATTAATGCGCAAAATAACCTAGAGCGGCTCGATCAGGCCGTAGTCACCGTCGTCTCTCTTATACACGACATTGACATCCTCAGTCTCGGCATTTCTGAACACGAAGAAACTATGATGTAAAAGCTCCATCTGTTGAGCCGCCTCGTCGGGAGTCATCGGTTTCATTGCGAACCGCTTTGTGCGAACCACGGAAGGCACTTCTTCCATTTCTTCGCCTTCGGAGCCTTCCGGCCCGAGCGATTCAGTCATGATCCCGGCTCGAATAATCTCTTTTTCTCTGGGGCCTTCGTCAACAGTCTTGCCGTAAAGCTTGCCCTTAAACTTTCTGACACGAGACTCCAACTTATCCACAACCTGGTCTATGGAACCGTACATATCGGTGCCGCGGCGCTCTTCACCCCGAAGGAGAACTCCATCTCCTTCAATTTGAACCTCAACAACGTGCATACCGCGCTGCACACTCAAAGTGACAACAGCTTCCTTAAGGTCATGGAAATACTTCTCAAGCTTTGGAAGCTTCTTTTCAACATATCCCTTAAGGGCGTCTGTGACCTCAAAGTTCTTGCCCTTAACATTAATCAGCATTACGCGTAATGCTCCTTTCGCACACCCATTTTGCGAGCTTCAAAAGTCTATCATATTCCAAGGCCGGCTGTCAACGAAAAGCGTCTGGTCTCTATGGTTTGCGTCACGTCAGGATGAGGGAAAATCCTGCCGTAAGAGGTCGCGCAATTGCGCCTGGCCGCTATTGCCGCAAATGCTCGAATACAGTATACTGAGCGCAGAACAAATATTCACATTTACGTGATTTCCTCCGAGAGAGGGAATGAAACTGAGGACGATCAATAATAATGAAACCCACAGCAATGTTGGACAATCTGAAGAAGAAAAGACCGCCTCGCAAAGAGGGGCGATACAGGGTTCGCGTCGGTATGGCGACATGCGGCATATCGGCAGGCGCTGACAAAGTGCACGACGCATTCCTGAGAGCCATTGAGGACGCGGGAATCGACAATGTAGACGTAATTCCGACGGGATGCGTAGGCCGCTGCGATTTGGAGCCGATGGCGGAAGTGACTCGAGGCGAGGAACCGCCGGTACTGTATATCCGGCTGAACGCGGACAAAGTTAAGAGAATCGTGGACGAGCACCTGGTAAATGACCGGGTGGTAAGCGAATACGAGGATTAGAGTTTACCTTATAATGTAATGTGCGGATGACTGAGCGCTCACGAGTCTGGACTCATAGCTCTCCACTCTCATCTGTCTTCAAAGGAGCGAGCATGAAGCGTAAGATAGTCGTTTGTTCGGGAACGGCGTGCCTAGATCCGGGCGGAAAGAAGATCGAACCGGAGCTAAACCGCATCCTTAAGGAAAAAAACGCGCAGGAACTGGCCGAAATAGAAGAAGCCGTATCTTATGGGCTGTGCGGAAATTGCCCAATGATTGTGGTCGAGCCGGACGGCGTATATTACGAAAAAATGGACGCGGCCAAGCTGGAACGCATCGTCGACGAGCATATCATCGGCGGAAAGCCTGTCGACGAGCTCATGGCGAAGGAGCCTGTGGACTCGTCTCATATACGCATGCTCGGCAGCGCGGACTTCTTCGGCAAGCAGCTTCGGATCACCCTGCGCAACTGCGGCGTGATCGACCCTGAGTCGTTCGATGACTATCTTGCCATGCGCGGCTATGAGGCTCTCGCAAGCGTGCTCGAAAACATGACGCCCGAGCAGGTGATCGACGAAGTAACCAAATCGGGGCTTCGCGGTCGAGGCGGAGCCGGTTATCCGACAGGTCTCAAGTGGAAACAGGCAACTGAATTTGAAGCCGAAAAGCGATTTGTGATCTGCAACGCCGATGAGGGCGACCCCGGCGCGTTTATGGACCGCAGCGCAATTGAGGGCGACCCGTTTTGCCTACTTGAGGGAATGACAATCGGCGGGTACGCGGTCGGCGCGACCCACGGCTATGTATACCTGCGCGCGGAGTATCCCCTTGCTATCAAACGGCTGCAATATGCAATCGACGAAGCTCGAAAGCGCGGCCTGCTGGGCAAGAATATATTCGGGACGGATTTCAGCTTCGATATAGATATAAGACTGGGCGCCGGAGCTTATGTGTGCGGGGAAGAGACGGCGCTTATCGCGTCGATCGAAGGTCGGCGAGGGATGCCCCGTCCAAGACCGCCCTACCCTGCCGAGTCCGGCCTCTGGGGGTTCCCTACCCTGATTAATAACGTCGAGACATGGGCAAACGTCCCCGCGGTGATCTTGAACGGCGCGGAATGGTTCGCCAAACTCGGCACTGATAAGAGTAAGGGCACGAAAGTCTTCGCGCTTGCCGGTAAGATCAAGAATACGGGTCTGGTGGAAGTGCCGATGGGCACCACCCTGCGCGAAATCATCTACGACATCGGCGGCGGCATAAGGGACAATAAAAAGTTCAAGGCAGTGCAGACCGGCGGGCCGTCGGGCGGATGCATCCCAGAGCAATATCTGGACACGCCTGTCGATTACGAGTCGTTGATGAAAGCCGGCTCGATTATGGGGTCGGGCGGAATGATCGTGATGGACGAGAACACGTGTATGGTGGACGTCGCGAAGTTCTTCCTTACGTTCACAGAGGATGAAAGCTGCGGCAAATGCACGCCGTGCCGCGAGGGCACAAAGCGCCTCCTGGAAATTCTCACTCGCATCACCGAAGGCAATGGCGTCCCGGAGGATTTGGAGAAGCTCGAATATCTCGGAAAGACCGTGAAACGGGCGTCGCTGTGCGGGCTTGGTCAATCGGCCCCCAACCCAATTCTCTCAACGCTCCAAAACTTCCGCGAAGAATACGAGGCTCATATATACGAGAAGCGCTGTCCCGCCGGAGTATGCTCGGCGCTCTTGAACTATTATGTCGATCCGGAGAAGTGCGTCGGATGCACCCTGTGCGCGAAGGTGTGCCCGGTGAAATGTATTTCCGGCGCGCCGAAGGAGACGCACGTGATCGACACGAATATATGCATTAAGTGCGGCGAGTGTAAGAAGAAGTGTCCGGTGAAGGCGATTTATCGGAAGTGAAAAACAGGAGGAACCGAATTGTTTCGCAGTATTGTTAGATTTGCAATTGTAACGGCAGTATTGACAATGGCTCTGGGGTGCGCGGTGTATGCGCAGGATTCCGAGATAACCGTACTCTCACCCAGAAAGTATCAGGTCTTTCAGAGACAAGGGCGATATGAGGGATACGTACTTGTGAGCGGATCGGTTATTCCCGATTGCGACAGACTGGAAGTGCGCATTACAGGTAAATCTCTCAAAGGCGAACTGCCTGGAAAATGGCAGGCATTGCCGCTGGTCGCCAGGACGAAAGGGTTTGCATCGCGCATAGCTGTCGTGCCGGGCGGATGGTATAAGCTGGAGCTTCGCGCCACGAAAAATGGCAGGTTTATGGCTCAGGAATTCGTAGAGAATATTGGCGTGGGCGAGGTTTTCGTCGGAGCCGGGCAGTCCAACTCCACCAACTATGGGCAGTTCCAAACAAAGCAGACATCTGGAATGGTGTCGTCGTTCAACGGAACCGCATGGAGAATCGCCGACGACCCGCAGTGGGGAGTGCACGACAACAGTGGAGGCGGCAGCTTCTGGCCGTCATTCGGCGACGCGATGTATGCGAAGTATCATGTGCCGATTGGGGTAGCTACAACCGGTCACGGCGGCACAAGCACGACACAGTGGCAGCCCGATGCGCCGGACGGCTTGTTCCCATGGATGATGACTCGCATATATCAGCTTGGACCGTTGGGGTTCCGCGCGGTGCTGTGGCATCAGGGTGAGGGTGATGCTCAAATGCCCACTGAAGAATATGTCACGAAGTTGAGCACAGTCATAAATCGATCCAAGGCCGACGCCGGTTGGGATTTCCCATGGTTTGTGGCATGGGCTTCGTATCATAATGCAGAGCATCCCTCATGGCCACTGGTGCGTGCTGCGCAGAAAGAGCTTTGGGATACCGGCGTTGCGCTCGAAGGCCCTGACACTGATACTCTTACCGCCGAATATCGAGACTATGACGGCAACGGCATTCACTTCAACCCCAAAGGGCTAAAGGTTCACGGAGAGATGTGGGCTGAGAAAGTGGGCGCTTATTTGGATGCGGTGCTGGGAAAATAGTGGAGAGCTGAGAGTGGAAAGTGGAGAGCAAGCGGCTGTGCGCAGGCATCGTCGAAAAGTCATCGCCGGAGCTATACTGGTTCCTGTAGCGGTTGTCCAGGTGTTGCGATTGACATGCTCAATCATTTGGCCTAGCGTTAATATACGGAGTCATAAAGCACTCCCAATAGTGTTTGCTGCATCAATCATAATAGGCCTGATCGACATTGCTCTCACATCATACTCCGGCTATTATGCCGCTCGATATACTCGATGGGGTGTGAGAGCGTCGCTTTGGGTGGGATTGGCAATTGGAGCCATCTGGGTACCTACGGAACTGATCTGTTCAACTGGAACCCATGGTGTAGACCGGTTTATCAGCCAATTCCGCCCCGCTGGTTGGGCATTTTCGGGATTGATGTCTATATTACACGCATCGACACTTGCGGTGGTTGGCGGATTGGTAGCACTGGCACAGCCGAAACCGTAACTCCGCTCAAGGAGTAAACATGACAACAAAAGCACCGACAAAAACAATAACGCTCACAATCGACAACCAGCAGGTCTCCGTGCCTGAGGGAACGACCGTAATGCAGGCGGCGGAAAAGCTCGCCATTCGCATCCCACGGCTGTGTTATCACCCCCGGTTGCACTTGGAAGGATCGTGCCGGGTGTGCCTGGTGGAGATCGAGGGGTTCTCCAGGCCGATGGCGTCATGCACGCATCCGGTAAGCGAGGGAATGGTAGTTCATACCAACACGCCCGAGATTCGGGAAACGCGCAAGACGATCATTGAGCTTTTAATCGCCAATCACCCGATGGACTGCCAGACCTGCGAGCGCGACGGCAACTGTGAGCTTCAATACCTCGCGTATTCGTCAGGCGTCCGTGACAGGCATTATGAGGGCGAAAAAAAGCATTATGAGAAGGATTTGTCCTCGCCATCGGTGATCCGCGACCCGGATAAGTGCATTTTATGCGGCCGGTGCGTGCGAATTTGCGCCGAAGTGCAGGGCGTGTCGGCGCTGGGTTACATCAATCGCGGGTTCAAGACGGTCGTCACCCCGGCGTATAACGCGCCATTCACTGAGAGCGTGTGCGTAACGTGCGGTCAGTGCATCAACGTCTGTCCGGTGGCCTCGTTCCTTGAGAAGGACTACACAAAGGATGTCATCAGGGCTATCGAAGACCCCAACAAGCACGTGATCGTGCAAATTGCGCCGAGTGTGCGGGCATCAATCGGCGAGGGGTTCAATCAACCTCCTGGAATTCCAATGACAGGCAAGGCTGTCGCCGCGCTAAGAAGACTTGGGTTCGACGAAGTCTTCGACACGCAGATGGGAGCCGACCTTACCATTATGGAAGAGACGGCGGAATTCGTGAAGCGCTACAAAGAGGGCGGCCCGCTGCCACTTATCACGAGCTGCTCATCCGCATGGATGAAGTTTGCTGAACATTTCTATCCCGATCTTATACCGAACATCTCCACGGCGAAGTCACCGATGAGCATGCTCGGCACCATGGCGAAGACTTACTATGCCCAGAAGAAAGGCATTCCGGTCGAGAAGATATTTAATGTCGGCGCAATGTGCTGCACGGCCAAGAAGTTCGAAGCGGCTCGGCCCGAGCAAAGGCTGGACATCGACGGCGAACTGGTTCCGTCTATCGACCGCGTAATTACCACTCGCGAGCTAGTATGGATGATTAAAAACGCCGGACTCGACTTCATGCGGCTTCCCGACGAGGACTTTGACCCCGTATTGGGGATGTCCACCGGCGCGGGAGCGCTTTTTGGCGCGACCGGCGGCTTGGCCGAGGCTGTGTATCGAACGGCATACTGGATGATTTCTGGCAAAGATTTGGAGCAGGTCGTAGTCGACGAAGTGAGAAGCGTCGCCGACGGAGTCAAACTCTGGGTAGCGAAAATCGGTGACATCAAGCTCAATTTCGGGGTCGCTCACGGGCTCACCAACGCGCATACGCTCCTTAGAATGGTGCAGCGCGGCGAGGGCGATTTCCACTTTATCGAGATTATGGGATGCCCGGGCGGATGCATCGGCGGAGGCGGCCAGCCGTACGCGAGAGCAGGCGAAGGCATACCTCTGGACATCGAAAACCTCAAAAAACGCGCCGAGGCGCTGCGTTCAATCGACGCCGGAAAGAAGCTCAAATGTTCTTATGAGAACCCGGATGTTGTCCAACTATACAAAGAATACTTAGACAAACCTATGAGTGAAATGGCGCACAAACTCCTGCACACCAGTTACAAACCCAGGCTGCCGCATGGGGTCTGGAACCCGGATGTGCTCAGGGCGGATTAGGGGAATAAAAATGGAATGCACTTGCCGCGACGACAATCTTTGTGAGTTAACGGAGTATATCAAGGGAGTTTTCAACCCTGAGCATCCGCAATCGGCGCTCATCGCGATACTGCATCACGCTCAAGGGATGTACGGCTATCTGAGCAGAGACGTGATGGAGCACATCGCGCAAGTGACCGAAGTCCCGGCGGCTGAGATATACGGCGTCGCAACTTTTTACAGCTTCTTCAAGCATACTCCACAGGGCAAGCATCAAATCCACGTATGTATGGGCACGGCCTGCTACATCCGGGGCGGCGCAAAACTGTTGGAAACACTCGAAGACATGCTTAACATCAAGCCCGGCGAGACCACCGAGGACATGCTTTTCACCCTCGGTGAAACGCGGTGCATCGGAGCGTGCGGTCTCGCGCCTGTTATGATGATTGACGATAAGGTCTACGGCCGCGTGGAACCCGAACAGTTAAAGGGAATTCTGGACGAATATCGGACGGAAATGCAAGCCTAGGAGTCAACTCCCGCCACCTTGGGTATAACCCTCTGTCCAACAGACACACCAATCTCTACGAGGTGAACCAATGGCCAGAGTTGCGAGGGAAATGGTTGAAAAGGCAGGAGTAAATGTCGATCAGATTGTTGAATTGCTCGTTAAGAACGCAGGAGCCGAACTTACAACCTACTACTATTACACGATCCTCAGGGCAAACCTTATCGGTCTTAGCGGCGAGACGGTGAAGGAAATCGCTGAGGTAGCGCGCATTGAGGACAGGAATCATTTCGAAGCGATCGTGCCACGAATATATGAGCTCGGCGGCAAATTGCCTGACGACATGAAGGCTTTCCACGATCAGTCAGCTTGCCCACCTGCAAGCATTCCGACAGACCCGGCGGACGTCAACGCTATACTGCATGTCCTGGTGGAAGCCGAGCGCTGTGCAGTGCGAGGCTACACCCATATATGCAACCTGACGGCAGGCAAAGATCATCGCACGTACGACTTATCCCTAGCGATCTTAAACGAAGAGATAGAGCATGAGTCGTGGTTCTCAGAGTTCCTCGGCGAGGGACCGTCGGGACACTTTATGCGAAAGGGAGAGACGTCACCGTTTGTCGGCAAGTTTCTAAGATAAATAACAGTGGTGGCAATCCTCGGACTGCCACCAAAAAACCTCCAATTCCCCCATTGACAACCAGCCAAACACACGCTATTATACTGGTGTAAGTTTTTACACGCCACCAATAAGTCATTCACTCGGAGGAAAAAATCTATCGTGGACAACAAACTCATAGGCGCATGCGGGCTCGTGTGCAGCGAGTGCGAGGGCTACAAAGCCACGCAAGCAAATGATCCTGATGCAATCGCCAAAATCGCAGCCGACTGGAGCAAACAGTTCGGAGCCGACATCAAACCCGAAAGTGTGCAGTGTGACGGCTGCATGACCGCAAGCGACCGCAAGTGTGGCCACTGCGCTGAGTGCGAAATTCGCGCGTGTGTGATAAGTCGAGGGCTGCCCAATTGCGCTCACTGTGAAGACTACGGCTGTGAGACAATATCCAACTTCTTGAAGATGGCTCCGTGCGCGGAAAAATCGTTAAGCGAAATCAGGGCTGGTATGTAAGGAATCGAGATCTACTCGTCGATGTTGCCGCGCTCGGCTTGACGTTCCTGCTGACGCTCGATTTTTCGTCGGCGTTTATGCTGGGACTTCTTGTCGGACTCGTGCGGCCCGGCTTTAAGGAAGTGTGCCTTTTGCGCGAAAATCGACTTTCCGGGAATCCTTCGACGCATAAATGTCACCTTTTCGCTATCACATCGAGCCGCTGGAGTATATCTATGGCGAACTTATCGGCTTTAGTCTGTTTGTACCTGCCGTTTCGTCCCTCGATATGATCTAGATAGTGCGAAAACTCGTGCAGGAAAATCGCAAGCAGCAGGTCTTCGGGAGTATTAAACTTTTCCACGCGCATTTTCTGATAGATTATAGTCTGGCCGCGGCTGTCGATCTTGCGCTTGTAGTCAGACGTCTTAAACTGCACCTGCACAGGATAGCGATTTGACCTGTTGATCCGCAGGCGAATCAGCTTACCGTGCCTGCGGGTCGGAGTCATGCGATAGTACGTGCCCGAGATATACCGACCAGACCCCGCCGGGCTGTACTTGATCTCTACCAGGAGGCCATCTGTCGGGTAGCCCATAACTGCTTCGCTCAAGGCCGTGGAAATACAAAATTTGGTGTTGTTCTCGATAATCATACCGGTGGAAAACCTGTGCGGCTGGAAACGTAACGCCTGTTGGTTAGATACGCTCCGATAAACGCCATAACAAACACTCCAAAACACGTGGCAAGCATAGTAGTATCATAATGAAGACCGATGGACACGCTCGATGCGGCGCTGAAATGACCTGTGGTAACTATCGATTTCCATGCCACCGCGCATACGAACATCGTAAACCACAGATATGCTGCATAGACAATTACTATACGAATGGCAGTTGGCAGCGAGCCATCACGAGACCCCCATCGAACCGCTAGCGCTCCAGACCCAAGCGCCAGCAACGCAATCAAAGCGGCCCCGGCGTACACAAATCCTGGAAAAGTCTTTACTTTGTCCTCGCCGCGATAGCGAATCTTCATTCCTTTATATAAATTGAGTGAGGCTGAGACAGGCCGTTTTTCGGCGCCTCCGAGCCCCATATCGGATTCAACCGACGCGCGAAGTGTGGCCCCATTAATCAGCCCGTACGCGATACCCGCCACAGACGGCTGCAACTCTACAATACCACGCCCAGCAGGTCCTTCCGGGTTGCGCGGCCCTGTCTTTGAGATCAGCCACATCTGCGCAGCAACGGCAATCATCAGTTGAATAATGATTGCAAACGGTACGATCGACTTCCCACAGACCCACCAACGACTGAAAACCGATCCCCTGCCGACCCGACATGCCGCAAAGTGACTGCCTATGTATGCAAAAATCACACCAAACAAACCTGCTGCAATGAACGTGCTTAATGGACGAGGATGTAGGTCGAAGCTTGGCGGCGCGAACTCAAATCCACCAGCGGACGGCAGAGCGCCGCTATCAATCGGCGCGGAAAACCATCTCGAAAGCCCCGCCAGTATCGCCGCGTAAAACACAGTGCCCAGCAGAGCCGCAAATATCACGCCAAACCGGCTTGCGCCCGAGCGCAGCCGTCCCGACGCATAGCCGGACACAAATAGAGCGAAAGCAGGAATAAAAGCCCATACGGTGAGCGGGAGAAGCACCTGCGCCGACACTTTCGCGCCGCCGACCCCTCCTGCCCCGACAAGAAGGGCGTGCTGAATCGCACACAAATTCAGGCCGGCACGAGCAAATGCATCAGCGCCATACTTCAATGACGTTCCGGGACTGGTGACATTAGCAATCCCCATCCCTATCAGGAGGAAACACAAGCCATATCCAACAACTAACGCGACAATTGTTCCATAAATAGCCGCAATGAACAGGTTGACAGGTTTATTGTCCACTTCACCACCTGCTGTAACACACCCCACGCGCGCAAAATAGACCCGGCATCCTGCCAGGCCGGAAAGCCATCACAAAACACCAATGGCTGAGCGCGTCGCACCTGAAAATCAGCTTATATACATGCCGACTAATATCCTTCTTGTCTGTGACAAAAATATTTTTTTAATCCACGATCAGGCGTCATCTATTTGAACCTGGTTACCGATATTTTTACGTCCACATTTGCGCAGACAGTCGTAGGATTGTCACTTTGGCTGACGGCCATCGGCAAATTAATGCTGATTATGCCATTGGTTATGCCGCTCCCAGTCAATACTTTTCCCAACACCGGCGCAAAGCAGAAGTCGGCGGTTCCTTTCAGGTTCACGCTCCCAGTCAACGACTGCAGCACCTGTGCCTGTTCACCTTGCATATTCCCGGCGACGGCACGCAGAACTTGAGCCAAGTCCATTGTCCCGCTATAATTCTGCTTTATTCGGGCAGCGCTCTGGTCCCATAACTGTTCTTCCGACGAAGCGAGAGTGGAATTAATGGAAATGCTGCCCCCTCCATACAACATCGAATACGAAGACTGCCAACTCGATCCGACATCAACAGGATCGGACGGAAATATCACATTTTGACCTGCCTGGCCGAATATTTTGGAGAGATTGGCTCCAACATTCCCGCTGTTGCCCTCAGAGGTCTCCGCCGCCTCGATACTAGAGACTTGACCCAGCTTGGAGATGGTCACTTTTACTTTCGAGTCGGGTATCGACGATGCCTGCGAAGACAAACTTCCGGTCGTTTGAGCGTCTTTTGTTGTAATTTCGACCACAGCCGACCCATCGTCCATCACTTCGATAGTCTTCTGCAGCATAGTCGACTTAACCGTCATATTGATTCGCGGAATAGTCATGCTCGCCGCCCCCACACCTTGAACGGTTATATCGGTTGCAACCTTGTATTTATCCACCTCACCCTTCGTAAATTTATACTCCAGTTTGATTGGTTCCGCCTGAGCATGCGACATTATACATACGGCTGCAACTACAAACAAGACCGGCAAAACTTTTCGTTTCATTATATTCCTCCAGGATCGGGGCGCTTTTCGCTATATTCACAACAAACCAGCACGAGCGACCCGTATACCTAATAAAACTTGCCTTATTATAAACGTTGGTTTTGGGAAAGTAAAATAAGCATTCAAGCAGGTATATTTGTTTCAATATCGAATCTCTGTGTTAGTGGGAATGATTAATTACGCGCTTTCAAAGCGCGGGGAGGATGCACATGTTCGGTAGAATTTGGCGGTATCTGAAAGCGCTGCTTCTTGGAAAACTGGACGAACTGGAAAATCCCGAAATCCTGCTCCAGGAAGCCGCCAGAGAAATGCGGGAGAACCTCGCCGCAAATCGACAGCGCGCGGTCACCGCTATCACGCAAAAAAACAATCTCAAGGCGCTTCTCGACGAACAGGAAAAACGCGTCGCGCAATTGCAGGCTCAAGCCGAAATGGCCGTAAAAAACGGCGATCGTGACTTAGCGCGAAGGGTTCTACGCGAAAAGATGACTTTTGAAGAGACAATCGAGTCCACTCGCGCAAGCTATGAACAGGCCATACAGGCATCTGAAGCGATCAAGGTCGCGATCCGACGCCAGGAAGAGACCGTCAGACAGCGCACTGCCGAAGCTCTCGCGAAAAAAGCTCAATGGAAACAGGCTCAGATACAAATCGAGATCGACAAAGCGTTGAACGGCCTGACATTCGAGGCAGAGTCGTCGGCATGGGAACGCGCGGGCGAGAAAATTCGCACGGCGCAGTCCGAAGCCGCCGCCAGAGCTGAACTCTCGCAGGCAAGCATTCAAGCCAAGATCGCCGGACTCCAGGACGACACCGTAGATGCTCAAGCTGAAAAGGCTCTCGAAGAGCTCGAACAAAAAATGACCGCGCCGGCCGCTGTCGAACAGCCTCAAACCGTGAATGCCGGGCAAGGCGGCGAAGTCAGCGACGTAGAAAAAGAACTTGCCGAACTCGAAGCGAAGCTGGGCGCGTCCGGCGAACAGCAACCCGTCACCGAATCGGGACAGACCGAGCAAAAGACGGAATAAATGACTCATTCGCAGTGGCACAACTTCGGTATTGTGGTGAAACGCGCGCTCAAAATGCCGTTTTCGATTATATTGATAAGCGTAAGCGCGCTTTTCGCACTGATTATGCACGACTTGCTGGGGCTGTTCGTCCTTTGCGGATCGATGGCGGCAGTAGCCGCGTACTCGCTTGTCAAACTCCAGGACGAGCAGTTCATAAGGATGGCGATCCGTGAGGACGCAGACAGACGTCGCGCTCAGGACACCATAGCTCGCACATTTCGCATTGAGGAGCTTGATGTGGAAAGCCGCGTGCGTATGAAAACCATAGTCAAACTGCAAAATGAGATCGCCGAGGACGTTGCGGACTCCCCCATTGACGAAAACGCCGCCGGACTTGCCGACACGGTGGCACAGACTGAGAGTTTGGTCGATCGCGCGCTGGCAATGGCTCAACAAAATCGCGAGCTTCAGCGATTCCTCGCTAAAACCGACGCGGGCGCAATCGAAGCTCGAATTCACAGCATCCAGACAAGGCTTGAGTCCGAAACCGACCCGGCCAGACAGTCCGAAATTCAGATTGCGCTGAAGGCAAAGCGTCAGGAACTGGAAGATTATCGCGCCATCGAACAGGCCGGAGTGCGAATAATGGATCAATTGGAGAGCATAGAATGCTCGTTCGCGAGCCTGCGCGCCAGGCTGGTTCTGGTCAAGTCTACTGACATCAAAGACTGGATGTCGGCAAACGAGGAACTCAGGGTCGAACTCGGCGGGCTCAACTCGTCCGTAGACACGCTGGAACAAACCATCAACGATGTCCTGTTGATCGGCAGGCAGGGCACGTGAGATAATGGGAATTCTAAGACGCATATCACTGATTATTCGGGGACTGGCCGCCGGACAAACAGAACGTTTGGACGAAATCGCACGCGACGAATTATCCTCCGTTGCGCCCACCCAAACGCCAGTCATCAAGAAACCTGTCACTCTACAGCCGATGATTGCGCATCTTGCCGCGGATTATAGAACGCTCGGCGTCGAACCCGATGCGGACCTGGACGCGGTCGAAACGGCATGGCGAGCGCTTGCGTCAAGAGCCGACCCTAAGCGCTTCCCAGCAGGCTCCGACGAAGAAAAAAGAGCGGCGGCCATACTTGACTCAATCAATGAGGCGTACGCCCGAATTAGAGAAGAACTGAACCCAACTGAAGGCCGTTTCGGGCGATTGGAATTATAAATGTTCTCAGCCGTACGTCACCAGAGGCCCTCAGCGCTTAACGCCGGGGCCTCTGGCAGGATGACTTGGGCGAGTCGATATCTGTTTACCCTTGCCTGCCAGAGTCTAAACAAGCTGAATCAAAAATATTTGCAATCTGATGGTTTCACCCTCAGACTCCCAACCAAGGGCCTCCGCCCTTGGAACCCGCTGGGGCCGCGGGCCCCAGACCCCTAATGCAGATTTATATGTTCCCTTAAGGGAACATATAAATCTGAGTCAGAAGGTCCAGGAAACCTGGTTTCCTGGCAGAGTCCAGAGACAGAGTCTCTGGCGGGGTTTGGGGCGGAGCCTCAAGATTAGTTTTGGAGAAACTTCAATTATGGAATCTGCCGCATTCCTGGATTCTATACGCGCCTCCAAGGAGTACCGCGGGCAGGTTGCGCACGTCGAAGCCATTCCCGCCAGGGCCGCCGCCTGGCGAGATATCGAGCCGCCGGTTTCCGGCAGAACCGCCGACGCCCTCGACCGCCTCGGCGTAACCCGTTTCTATATCCACCAGGCCGACTCCATCGAAGCCGTGCGGCGCGGCGAGCATGTGGTCGTAGTAACCGCCACCGCCAGTGGCAAGACTCTATGCTATAACGTGCCGGTGATGGAGTCGCTGGAGGCCGATCCAAAATCTCGCGCGCTGTATATTTACCCGACCAAAGCTCTCGCGCAGGATCAACTCGGCAAGCTCAGGCAATTCGGTCTGGCGAGCATCAAGGCCGCGACTTATGACGGCGACACCCCCCGCAAAGACCGGCCATTTGTGAAGAGCACAGCAAATATCGTCCTCACAAACCCCGACATGCTACACTGCGGCATATTGCCCTATCACTCAACGTGGTCTGAGCTGTTTCGCAATCTCAAGTTCATCGTAATCGACGAAGTTCACATGTATCGCGGGGTCTTCGGCGCGCATGTGGCGAACGTGATAAGACGGCTTCGGCGAATCGCGAAATATTACGGCTCCGATCCCCAGTTTGTGTGCGCATCGGCGACTGTAAGCGATCCCCACGGCCTCGTAAAAGATCTCACAGGCATCGACGCCCGGGTAATCGACGACGACGGCTCGCCATCTGGCCCGAAGTCGTTCGTGTTCTGGAACCCGCCGTATATCGCGGGCAAGGACGAACGCCGCAGCGCCAACTCCGAGGCGGTAAACCTGCTGACGAAGATGGTACAGTCAGGCATTCGCACAATTGTCTTCACCAAAGCTCGAAAGACCGCCGAACTGATACTTAGATACGCGAAAACGGCTCTAAAGGACGAAAAGTCGCCGCTTGCAGACAAAATCATGGCCTATCGAGCGGGATACAGGCCCGCTGAACGACGCGATATCGAGCAAAGGCTCTTCTCGGGCGACCTGATGGGTGTCACATCGACGAGCGCGCTAGAGGTCGGCGTGGACATAGGCGGGCTGGACGCGGTGGTGATGGTCGGCTATCCGGGCACGGTCGCGAGCACCTGGCAGCAGGCTGGCCGAGCGGGTCGAGGGCTTAAAGGTTCGATGGCAGTGCTCATCGGCCTGGACAACCCCATCGACCAGTATATTATGCGCAATCCCGACTATTTTTTCTCGCACGAACACGAACGCGCAATTGTCGACTCGCAGAACCCGTATATACTCGCCGATCACCTGCTCTGCGCAGCTTACGAGATTCCTATCGACAAGAACGAAGTCGAGGATCTTTTCGGCGAACGCGCATGGGACTTACTCGGAACGCTCGGCGATTTGGGTCAGCTTCAATACAGACGCAGGTGGTATTGGACAGGCTCCACATATCCCGCCGCCGACGTAAACATCCGCTCCGCCGGAGGCAGTTACAGCATAGTCTCGATTGAAAAGGGCGGCGCTCTGCTGGGGACGGTCGATGGTTCGAGCGCATTCGACACGGTTCACCCCGGCGCGGTCTATTTGCATTCTGGCGAAAGCTATGTCGTAACAAAGCTCGACATCGACGAGCAAGTGGCCTATGTCGAGAAGAGCGAGGTAAACTATTACACAACTCCCGGTGATCAGACTCGAATTTGCGTGGAAAACGAACTGGAATCGCGCGCACTCTCCGACACACCCGTGACCCCGATCAGCTTTGGCGAGGTGACTGTCGCCAACCGGGTCACGCATTACTGGCGCAAGAAGCTTTTCAGCGACGAAGTGATTGAAAAACGTCCTCTCGACCTGCCTGAAATCGAGCTCAGAACGGAAGCCGTCTGGATCACGATGCCCGACGAAGTGACAAACAAACTCATAGGCCGCGCCTTCGATCTAGCCGGAACGATCCACGCAATCGAGCACGCGGCAATCGGTCTGCTTCCGCTGATTGCGTTATGCGACCGTCAGGACATCGGCGGAGTGTCTCATCCCGATCATCCCGATACCGACGGCAAACCAGTAATCTTCATCTACGACGGCCATGCGGGCGGCGTGGGCCTGGCGCGCGCCGCGTACAATCAAATCGAGGATCTTCTCTCCGCCACTCTCACAACAATTCGCGACTGCCCGTGCGATGACGGCTGCCCATCATGCATCCAGTCGCCCAAATGCGGCAACAATAACGAGCCTCTGGATAAAGCGGGAGCGGTGTTCGCCCTAACCGAGATGATTGGCTAGATTTTGTCAGGTTGTGTGGTCTGTAATTCTTTGCATCGCCCGCACATGTTGATTTTCCAAGCGATAATAATTATCATTAGGCATTCTAATGCTGAGGCCGCTAGTCGATAACACACTGTTGGAAAATAAGTCTAAACTGAGACTTACCACAACCGATAATCATTGTGTAAGTGTCTTTTTAGACGAAAGGGAGGCGGACTGATCGGGTTGGTTGCTTGCCTCGGAGGAAACTTGGACACTCCGTAAATGCTGCCGACAGATAAGGTCCTCACATTAAGGAGGTGCCCACAACCGTAACATAAATGAATCGGCAATGGATATGCATCTACAGTATTCTATGGAGGAGTAAATTGAAAAGGTATTTAATTGGAGTAATACTTGTATCTCTATTGATGAGCATGGCTGCGGTTTCCGCGACGGCCCAGGCCATCCAAAATGTCGAACTGCACGGATACATGCAGAACAGGTTCTATGCCCCGGAGTCGGGAAACATGAGAATCGTGGCGGAGCGGATTTCCATTTCCGCCAGGGCTACGGTTAACGAGACCTCAACCGCCTATGTGGAGATATACCATCACCCGTATATCACAGCGGCCGAACCGGCTGAACAGTATCGCACTTACGTCGAGAGCGCGTATTACGACATGCCTCTGGGCGCAGGTAGATTAAGATTCGGCAAAGGCAGACAGCTCAACTTCGGTATCGTACCGACGGCCACCAACAGAAAAACCACTCAGTACGGCATCGTCCCTGAAACGTTCACCAAAGACCGGATCGTCGGTGCGCAATATACGCGGAAGTCGGGAATCTTCGATGGCGGTATTTCCCTCTATACCGATACGTCGCTTGGAACCTCCAATATCGGCGACTATCCCAGCGTGGACGCAGCCGATGTAGTCAAGCACTATGTGGACAAGGATATTCCGTCCAACCTGAGCGGCGAGATGGCCGCGAGTATCCGGTTCGGTATCTCCAAGCCCTGCTTCCAGGCGCATATATCCGGCGCGACCGGCCAGCTTAACGAAACCGATATAGCCACACTCAACGGTGTATACGGTCTTGCAAGCACGGATGACGCTCACAACAAGTACGGCGCAGACGCGACCTACGCCCATGGCAATTTTGTTGCTCAGGCTGAGTACTATGTCGGCAATTTCAGCTTCCTGAAGATCACCGGCTACAACCTGCTCGTTGGTTACACATTGCCCAAGCAGCAGCGCATAACTCTAAGATACAATGCGCTCGATAACGATCGGGCTGCAGTGGCGGGCCAGACACAGACCTACGACACTCAGCAGTGGATCCTCGGATTCGTTCAGCCTATTGCAAAAAACGTATGGGCTGAGTTCCAGTACGAGAAGAACTCCGCCGACGTTCCGGCAGGCTCGCCGGAGCCCAGTAACGATCTGCTCTTCGTAGAGTTGTTCACGGGCTTCTAAATAGCACTGACATTTCAAGGCTTGTATCTGAAACACGGATAATCCAAGGGGCTGCATAATGATTTATGCGGCCCCTTGTTTTGTCTGTGCCACTTATGGGCAAACACATTGACAGCGCATATCACCTGTCTTATACTTAGGGTTGGTGTCTTCATTTTCCAATTCCTTTCAAAACGGGAGGCTGTCCGTTGAGACGTTCACATATAGTCGTTGCGGTTCTGTGCGCGAGTGCAATGTTTGCAGTCGGCCTGGCTGCTGTCGGAATCAACGCCGGTGAGCAGAAGAAGTCTATCCGAGTCATCTATTCCAATGACCTTATAGGCTACACCGAGCCGTGCGGTTGCGGCGGCCATTATGAGGGCGGCTTGCCAAGACGAGCCACTGAGATGTCGATCCTGGTCAAGGAAAACCCAAATATCGTGGTTGTAGACAGCGGAAACCTCTCCAATACGCCTGAAAAGCTGGATGTCATCACAACGGTTATGTCTCAGCTGAATTACGATGCAATAGGAATGGGTGCCAGCGATATACGCCTGGGCAAAGACTTCTTGAATGAGACTGCGGCCAAAAAGTTGGTCGTCCTCGATGCTTCACCCGCAGCAAAAGAAACCACCAAGCCTTACGTCATAAAAGTGGTTGACGGCGTGAAAGTCGGCATCATATCGTTCGGCTTCGTGCCGGAAAAACAAGACCAATTAGCGCTCAGGAAATCGCTTTACGGCACATATAAGAAGGCTCGGGACGAGTCCGACATACTCATCGTCCTGGATCAGTCCGACACGATCAATAAGGAATGGATCGAGCGAAACGGCCCAAGGTTCGGCGCGCCTGATCTCGTAGTCGGCGGCGTGCAGAAGATGGGAATGACCCAGCCGGATGTAGTCGGGAAAACGTATATATGCCCCACGTCGTATCAGGGCAAGTATCTGGGAGTAGCCGATGTCGAGTTCGTCAAAGGTCATGACGCGAAGATAGACGTCCGCAAGATTTTCCTTGAAAAGGCTATACCGGAAGACGAAGCCGTGCTAAAGATGGTCAAGGGCGAACGCGAACATGCCGTAAAAACCTCCAGCAGGCAGCTGGTCGCGCCCAAGGCCGGCAAGAATATAATTGCTTCAGGGTCATCAGCGGGAGACGGCGACAAAAAGCCCTACTATCCTCCGCAACTGTGCAGAACTTGCCACCTCAAAGAATACGAAGATTGGGCAAAAACTGGTCACGCGAATGCCATCAAGACGCTTGTCGACGCCAAACGCACAGTGCCCGAATGCCTCACCTGCCATACGGAAATGTTTCGCAGGCTTGGACAGTGGGCATCCTCAGCGGACGGCATCGGCGGCGTGGAGTGCGCTTCATGTCATGCCAATTCGCTGCCTCACGGGTTGGAACGTACAAATGTGAAGCAGAAAACGAAAGTAAACCCTGCTTTATGTCTGGATTGCCATACCAAGGACAAGAGTCCCGAATATGACGAGGACTTGTATTTCCCTATGACGACTCACGGCGCATCAGACGACTAAAGGAACATTACAGCTCTGTTACCGTCTAACAAGAGGTGTTTCAACTGCCGATAATTACGGATAGAGCACGTGATAACTAAACGTTGAGAGATCTGGACTCTCAACTCTCAGCTATTTTCGATGGAGACCACCCGGTTTGATTCGCATTACTAGTTTAACTTTTACAGCAATACTTGCACTTATATGGTCATGTTCGACTTTATGCATGGCCGACACTCTCACACTGAGTCTGGAAAGTCCCACACTAGGAACTTCGAGCAAACAGCAACCCACTTCTAGCCAAGCGAAGAAAACCGTCAAGCAGACCACCGTTAAAGTGGGCCGGGTAGGTACGGTGTGTGTGTCTTCCGCTGCTATATATCACGCAAAATCTGCGTCGGCAGCAAAATATGCCATGGTAAAATCCGACACTCCTCTCGCTATAGTCAAGGAAGAGGGTGAATGGTACGGCGTGTTGATGTCCAATGGCCAGATCGGCTGGATCAAGGCATTCAACGTCAAAGAAACGGGTTATGATCTTATCGCCAAGAAACCTTTTGATCGCGGCGAGGGCACGTCGAGAGGCTCTCAGACAACACGAACGGGCATATCGTGGCTCGATGACCTGGTTCGCACCGCATCGCAAACATCGGTTGCGCGATATCTCTACGGCGGCACTAACCCCTCGACAGGAATGGATTGTTCGGCGTTTGTGCGTATGGTCTTTGGACAGTATAACGTCAAGCTCCCAAGAACCGCACGCGAGCAGGCGCTCGTAGGGCAGACGGTGCCCTTCGACCAACTCCAGCCCGGCGACAGGCTTTATTTCTCCTGCCGAAAATCATATATAGACCATTGCGGAATCTATACAGGCAATGGTAACTTCGTTCACTGTTCGGCCACGCGCAACGGCGTAGGTATCGACAGCCTCGCATCCGACTTCTTCTGGCGCAGCCTCGTGGTCGCAAAACGCTCCTGATAAATTCGCCTGCAAGATTGAAGCTTTCTCACTGATGGGTAAAGATTTGCGGAACGATCCGTGATTCGGCACGTCCAATCAACAGATTGGAACAAGGGAGGATGCATTCAATGCGAACTAAAATTTTGATTGTTGTGCTTGTGATTGCGCTGGTTGTAACAGCTGGCCTTGTAATGGCCCAGGGGATGAAAGGCGGAAAGAAGGCAGCAGGCGGCGGATGCGGAATGGGGCTCGGTATGGGGTTTGGCCCGAAAATCATGAAGGAACTCAACCTCACCTCGGATCAGAGGCAGCAAATGAAGACACTTCGCACCGAGTTTATGACGAGCACCCAGGCTGCGCGCGATCAGATGCAGACCAAAGCGCAGGAACTGGCTCAGCTCTGGGCGCAAGATGCGGGCGCAAGCCAGCTCAAGGCCAAACTTGCTGAGATTGACACTCTCAGAGCAGAAATCCGGGATGCCGGGGTTGATTTTGCCCTCAAGGCTCGAACCCTGCTTACCGAGGAACAGAGAACTAAGCTCCAGGAGATGATCAAGAGCACTCCCGGATGCGGAGCCGGCCTTTGCGGCGGACTCGGTATGGGCTGTGGACTGGGCATGGGCGATGGCACAGGCCCTGCCGCTGCGGCCGGAACGTGCCCTATGATGAACACTTCCCCTGCGGATGACGACTCTGAATAAGTTTGATTAAGTGTGAGGGATCTGCTGAACAGCAGATTCCTCATTGCTTACCCTCAGTGAACGATAAGACGCACAGCTTGAAGTGTATCTGCCCCTATCTTCCCAGCTTCCGAACTGACGATCTCAGCCACCCACAATATCTTCTCATCGTCCGCTATTACAATGGCTCGCGCCCTATCACCTTTTGGAATTTTCTTGTCTACGAAAACGTCCTGCAGTTTCTTGCTCGCATTCATGCCAAACGGAGCAATCCTATCTCCATTCTGCAGATTTCTGGCGTGGAGTTGCCCACTGATAGACCTCACGTCGATCAACACCTCATCTGGAAGAAGTTTGCGAACCTCCGGTTTGGTGACGACCTCGGCCTCGATCATACGGTCGACCTCGGCTATTGAAGTAATTCCAGGCACATTCAACGCGATGTCAAACGGCTCAATTACAACATCTTCCCGCTTCACATCAATCCTGAACTCGTTCTCACTCCTCCGCGCGTAGATTCGCCCTGTTGTAAGCGTGATCGTGAAATCCTCGTCACCTTGCAACGCATCCAGAATACGATCCACTTGCTCAAGAGAAATATCCTTCAAATCGCCCTTGGCGCGTTCGATTTCTGACCGCACAATCTGTCTTTGAATAGCAATCGGAAGGCTTTTAAGCAGACCTGCGTCCATCGAGCCGCGATATGTCACACCCAACCGCGCTTTTGCAGCGGCAAGCGACATAAAGTCGCTCGCATCGGACGCAATATCGGCAAGACGCGTCAAGGCGGAGCGAATTTCAGGATTATAGCTCGATTCCAGCATGGGCAGCAGTTCGTAACGGATTCTATTACGCGAGTAGGCAATGTCCATATTTGTCTCGTCCACCCGGAACGGGAGTTTGTTTTCGGCAATATAGGCTTCGATTTCTTTGCGCGAAGTATCCAGCAGAGGACGGACAATCTCGCCGCGCACAAGTCGAATCGACCCAAGACCATCGATCCCGGCGCCCCTTATGAGGTTAAGCAGCACAGACTCAGCACGGTCGTCGGCGTTATGCCCGACAGCGATCTTCGACGCGCCCACCTTTGTCGCAGTATCGCGCAAAAACTTATACCGCACTACCCTCGCTGTATCTTCCAAACAAGTATGAGACTCAGCCTGCAGAGTCGGAACATCTATACGCGATATAGTGCAGGCAAGCCCAAGATTATACGCAAATTCCTTAACAAAACACTCGTCCATGTCAGAGGCTTCGCCGCGGATTCCGTGATTGAGATGTGCAACGTGTAGCTCAATTCCAAGTTCGTGGGAGCGTGTATGAAGCGCATGAAGCAGCGCGACCGAATCCGGCCCGCCGGACACCGCGACGATGACCACGTCTCCGGCGTCAAACATGTGATGGCGTTTTGCAGATGAGAGGATGTCCATGTCGGGTTCTCCCTCTCGGTTACTCGTTGAGAAGCATCCTCATGAGGTCCGGTGTATGCTCAACAACCAGTCGAGTCTCCGGCACCGCTCGTTCATCGAACGGCAGGTTGTTCTTCTCGGGCTTTGACGAATCAAAGAGAATGAACGGCACTTTGCCTGCCGCGTGTGAACCCGTCGCAATTGGAGTGAGATGATCCGGCATGAGCAAAATCCGCACGTCTGCGCCCAACTTCTTCGCGCCACTTAGTATTGTGCCCAGCACTTTCTCGTCGCACTCCTGAATGGCCTCGATTTTCTTGTCGATGCTCTTCTCGTGACCAGCCTCGTCGGGCGCTTCGACATGCGTCCACACGAAGTCGTATTTCGCCAGCGCATCCACGGCATATTGCCCTTTACCGAGGTAGTTGGTGTCAATATATCCGGTTGCGCCAGGCACGTCGTAAACCTTAAGTCCGACCATCCGCCCTAAGCCCTTAATAAGATCGACAGCCGCGACCACGGCGCCAGCCATTCCAAACTGCTTCGCGAAACTCGGAATTGCGGGTGGCTTGCTCTCGCCCCAGAACCATATCATGTTCGCCGGCAGATAACCATCGTCCTTGCGACGCCGGTTAATCGGGTGATTGTCCAGAATCTCGAAAGAGTCGAGTATGAGCTGTCGCAATTTCTGATCGCCATCGCCCTCAGGTAGATAATCTGTTATAGATTCGCCGTGAAACTTATACGGAGCTGCACAATGAACATCAGCCGAACCGCCATGCCAAACCATGATATGCCTGTAACTCACGCCCGGATAAAACTTGATGACGTTCGTGGAGAGCTTCTCGTCGATGACGGCAATAAGTTCACGGGCTTCGTCCGTACCGATGTGCCCCGCGCTGGAGTCGATCATATTCGTGCCGTCAGTAGAAACCAGGTTCGTTCTGAAGACAGCATCGCTGGTCTCCATCGGAATTTCAAGGCTGGCCGCCTCAATTGCGCCGCGTCCCGTATAATATTGCCTCGGGTCATAGCCCAGAATGCCCATATTGGCGACATCGCTGCCCGGATACATCCCAGCGGGGCTCGTCAGCGCAGCCCCCACCCTGCCCATGCTCGCGAGTTCGTCCATATATGGCTTTTTTGCCACTTGCATCGGAGTCTTGCCGTCAAGCTCCGCAAGCGGTTCGTCGGCCATTCCATCGAATACGATCAGTAAATGCTTCATTTTAGTTACAGTTCTTTTCTTGCAATTCTTCGATACGCCTCTCGATACTTCTCGGCAGTCTTCTCGACGATATCATCAGGCAGTTCCGGTCCCGGATACGTCTGATCCCAATCGAGAGTCAACAGATAATCGCGCACAAACTGCTTGTCAAAACTCGGCTGGCTCTTGCCGGGAGTATATAGCTGGGCGTCCCAGAACCGCGACGAATCCGGCGTAAGCACTTCGTCGATCAATATGAGCCGGCCATCCAATACGCCGAACTCGAACTTGGTGTCGCAGATAATAATCCCGCGGCCTGCCGCATATTCCGACGCCAGCTTATACACACCCAACGACGCGGCTTCGAGCTGCTTTCCAAGCTCATCTCCGACAATCTCGCAGGCGCGCTCTGCGCTGATATTGATGTCGTGCCCCTCGGATTCCTTGGTGGACGGTGTAAACACAGGCTCAGGCATCTTCTGCGATTCGACCATATCCCCCGGCAGATTCACTCCATGCAGCACAATCGAGCCGCCATTGCCGGACGCTACCCGCATCGCCGAATACTCTTTCCACGCCGACCCGGCCAAATAGCCACGCACGACGCACTCAATAGGAGTCGGCGCGGCCTTGACGGTAATCATGGATCGTCCGTCGAGCACCTCGCGGTAATCCTCAGGATTTTCCACTCCAGCCTTGCCGATCCGCGCCAGAATGTCGTCTATACCGGCCGAAATCAAGTGGTTCTCGATCAAATCCTTCGTGAAGTCGAACCAGAACAGCGACATCTGCGTAAGCACTTTGCCCTTATCGGGGATGCCGGTCGGCAAAACGACATCAAACGCCGACAGCCTGTCGCTGGCAATCATCAGCAGCGAGTCACCAAGGTCGTATATGTCGCGAACCTTGCCCGTCGCGTGCTTTTTGAGGCCCTTTATGTCGGTCGAGGTCACAATCATATCAGCTTCATCTCCCTGGCGACTGCATCGATATCGGCAGGCAGCTCAATGAACGGCGGACATATCTCAATCGCACGCTTGGGATCCTTGAGACCGTGGCCTGTGAGTATGCAAACGATCTCACACTTCTCCGTAAAGAAGCCCTCTTTCGCCTTTTTGATGATCCCCGCAACTGACGCAGCCGACGCCGGTTCGCAGAACACGCCTTCGGTGGACGCGAGCAGCTTTTGTGCCTCGGTGATCTCTTCGTCTGTAACCTTCTCGATCGATCCACCCGATTCATCACGCGCGGCCTCTGCAAATTTCCAGCTCGCCGGGTTGCCGATGCGGATTGCGGTCGCGATGGTCTCAGGGTTAGGAATCGGATGGCCTTCGACAATCGGCGCGGACTTCGCGGCCTGGAACCCGAGCATCTTCGGCAATCTGTCTATAATTCCCGCCTCGCGATACGCCTTATAACCTGCCCAGTAAGCCGTGATGTTGCCAGCATTGCCTACCGGAATCGCGTGATAGGTCGGCGGATGCCCGAGGTCATCACAAATCTCAAATGCGCCGGTCTTCTGACCCTCGATGCGATACGGATTAAGCGAGTTCACCAAGGTGATCGGATACTTGTTTGTAATGTCCTTGACGATATTCAGGGCATCGTCGAAGTTGCCATCGATGGCAATCACTTTCGCGCCATGCATCATCGACTGCGACACCTTCCCCAACGCGACCTCGCCCTTAGGCAAAATCACCGCGCAGACCAGTCCAGCCCTCGCCGAATATGCGGCGGCGGCAGCGGCGGTGTTGCCTGTCGACGCGCAGATGGTAGCCTTGCTTCCAGCTTCGACGGCCTTGCTGATGGCCATTGTCATACCGCGGTCTTTGAAACTGCCGGTAGGGTTCATTCCCTCGAATTTGACGTACATCGTGATCTTGTCGCTGATCTGCGAGGCCAGTCGATCCACTCGCACGAGCGGCGTGTAGCCCTCCAGCAGCGACACGATGGGTGTCGACTCCGTCAGCGGCAGAAATTCGCGGTATCTTTCTATCAGCGGCAGTCGCTTAAAGCAAGCCGTTCTCTGGTTTGTCATGTTAATACTCCATGCATCTATGTGCCAAAGGCAGATTATAATATTTCTGCGCCTAGATTATACTGTATTAGGTAATTCTGAGCAATAGGCGAGAAACCTTACATCCTTGTTACCAGGTATCAGAGCACGTATAGGCGTATTAGATGTGCTTCCAAATATCTTCACGCAACAAAACGTCAAAATTGGTGATGTGTTCTTTTAGTATCGAATCATCAAGCATATTCGGACGAAGATCAATATAATAAACACCATCCAGCGGATTCAACTTTACAGTATATCCCTTAAAATGTCCTGCGAGAAAGGTGCTGTTGATACCGAATTCATTGACTTTCTTGGTTTTCTTTCTTTGCACATCGTGTAGAAAAACCGCAATATGAGGTATGCAGGTATCTGTCAATTTGCAGTAAAGAAACTTATCCACAAAGATTTTGTCGACACGATCCTTTGAAGTTGTTTTTACCGACCCGATCATTTTTATCTCTTCATCGTTTCCCTTTATAATCAGGTCGTGCTGGTAGGTCATGTTAAATGCGGTGTGGTTTTCCACTTTGACGGGGACACTGACACTGCCGGACGTGCAGTTCAGTCCAATGTCTCTTATAATCAAGCGTACCAGACACTCAAATAAATCTCCGTTGATTTTCCTCGCAACATTAGGTTCAACACCATTGGCTGTTCCAGCATCCAATGCAAAACCAATTGACTGCTGCAATGTATAGACAGAGTTGTTGATTATGGCCTTGTTTTCAACCAGTGCATCGCCCTGACACTCTTTCAGATGGGCAAGGATGGCAATGAATTGCCTGTAGGCAGATTCCGCGCTGTTCAAATCATAGAGCAATTTGGAATTGAATGGACGTGTTACTTTAAATCCAGCATCCGCATTGAATTGGTAGAACCTATAATCATGATCATTCTGAGCAATAATCTCAGCTTGTTTGCTTGACTCTACATATTCAAAAAATTTAAGCGAAAAATCAACATAGTCCAACAAACTCTGAAATGCTTCCTTGTTTGCCGCAATAGATGTTAATGTTTTCAGATTATTCAACGTATGCTCTTACGCCTTTCCTCTGTTCCACGGTCATACCAGAACCATTCCTCGTCAGACATGTGCTTGGTAGATTCAATTCTTTTTATAGCTATTTCATTGTAACTTTAATCAAGCTCGCAGCCAAGCCATCTTCTGCCAGACTGTTCAGCCACAACAAGTGTTGTTCCCGATCCACTAAATGGATCAAGTATAATATCGCCCTTGTTCGAGGAAGCAAAAATCAATCTTCGAAGTAATTCTTCCGGTTTTTGTGTGGGATGTGGTGTACTCTCATACGAACCATTACACGTAGTTGGAATCTCGATGACATCTTTTGGCTTCGCTCCCATAGGATGCGGCAGCCAATTATCGTGTTTCCCGTTGTCGTTTCCCTTACCGTATTGGCTAGTCTCAGCCTGTGGATGCACCGGATACTTTAGAGTATGAGCGCTATATGGCACACGAATATAATCTATATTCATGACGAAATTTCTCGACTTACGAAGATGAAGGATGCTCTCATGGGATCGTCCAAAATCATTCCCCAGACATGCCTTATTCTTGTAATGCCATACCAGCCATCTGCATCCCTGGAAGAATTCGGATGCCGGCAGTTTCAGGTCTGCAAGAATTTCAGAAAAGCCACACACATAGAGCGTACCGGTTGGTTTGAGTAATCGCGATACTTCTCTGATCCAGTTGATTGACCATTCTACATAAGCTTTCTGTGACTCGAATGTATCCCATTCAGCTTTCTTAATATTATATGGGGGATCGGCAAAAACTAGATCGATTGATTTGCTTGGAATCGACTTTAGCCATTCCGCACAATCTCCACAATACAACCTGCCATTAGGATGATTGTAGTGGCAGAACAACTTCTCGTTATTATCGTTTTTCTGAACACTACCCGTTGTAGGTATATCCAGATCAAGAAGTCTGTTAACCACCACAGCCTTACACCAATCTCCACATTAATACTTGATTGCGATCGTCAATACAGATTTTGAGAATGGAGAACCCGTAATCATTCTTCGACCCGAATCCGGTTGCCGATACCCGTAACGACCGGCAGCGCGCGGATCGCGTCGAGCGCATTTCTCATATCGACTTCGGCAGCCTCGTGAGTGAGCCACACAATCTCGGCTTTCCCATCGTCGCGAACCTTCTGAATCACCGATTCGATGCTCACATCGTGATCCGCAAATTCAGTGGCTATAGTCGCAAGCACTCTGGGTCTGTCCTCGGCCACAATCCGAACATAGTTCTTGCAAGCCACACTCTCCATGCCCAGCATCTCACGGTTGTCGTAACACGTGCACTGGATGCGAGACGTCGAACCGAAGTTGATATTTCGCGCGATGTCGATCACATCGCCCACGACAGCGCTTCCAGCCGCCAGCGAGCCTGCGCCAGGACCAGAGAACATAACCTCGCCAACCGCGCTGCCCTTGACCCAGATGCCGTTCATTACGCCGTTGACGTTCGCCAACGGATGGCTCTTAGGCACAAACGCGGGGTGCACTCTTGCGAGCATTCCGTCATCCGCCCGCTTCGCAATGGCCAGCAGCTTGATAACATATCCAAGCTCGTCAGCATATTTCATGTCATCGGCAGAAATGTTGGTAATGCCTTCGTGATAGACTTTCGAGGCATCCATCCGGCTCGTAAACGCGATGGAGGCGAGGATCGAAATCTTATACGCGGCGTCATAGCCCTCGACGTCCGCCGTCGGGTCGGCCTCTGCGTAACCTTTGGCCTGAGCGTCCTTGAGCACATCCGCGAAGTCCAGACCCTCTTGCCGCATCTTCGTGAGGATGAAGTTGGTGGTGCCGTTCACGATTCCTTTTATCTCAAGTATCTCATTACCCGCGAGGCACGCCTTAAGCGGCCTAATGATCGGAATACCGCCGCCCACGCTTGCCTCAAACATAAAGTCCAGACCCAACTCAGCGGCCTTGGGCAGAATGTCGGAGCCATGTTTGGCAATAAGTTCCTTGTTTGCCGTCGCGACGTGTTTGCCGTTATCCAGCGAACGAATGATAAAGTCCTTCGCGGGCCTCACTCCACCTATAGTCTCGACCACGATGTCAATCTCGGGGTCGTTTATGATCTCGTTTGCGTCGGTTGTGAGGACGGACTTGTCTATATCGACCGGCCGCGGCGTGGTAATATCGAGGTCAGCGATGCGCTTGACCCGCAGCTTCGACCCCACTTTTCGATCGATCGACTCCTGATTATCGACCAGTATCTTGACAGCCCCCACTCCGACTATTCCAAAACCAATTACACCGACATTGATTATATCTTTCAAGGCCAACTACTCCTCGCCGACTCTCACTCTAAACAACACATCCCCTTCGTGAACCAGCTTGCCGTTCACTCCAGGGATATCTATGATCTCCCCGGCAATCTCACTTGGTATTGGGCTAAAGACTTTCATCGCCTCGATCAACCCAACCTCCGAGCCGACTTCTATATGGTCGCCGACCTCCACGAAGTTAGGCGCATCGGGCGACGGCGCTCTATAGAAAACCCCAACAAGCGGAGCCACTATTTCGACGACGTTTCCCTCAAACTCAGGTTCGGCCGCTTCTATATATTCCTCATATTCTTCGGAAATCTCAGGTAATGGTTCAGCCGACGCTCCCGCGTGCACGACCACCGGGGCCGCATGCCGCGACGAGCGCCCCTTAACCGTAATCGAGAGGTCGTCCGAATCGACCGTCAACTCTTCGAGATGGTGCGATTCGACCAGCTCAACCAGCTTTTTGACCTGCGCTACGTCTATCTCAAGTTTGTCCAACCCAGACCCCCTATTAATAGAAGGACAGAACCAGTCTGTCCTTCAGCAGTATAATAGCATCCGGCTTCGCGGAGTGTCAACTCTTTCAATGTAAGCGTTTAGTTCTACGAGAATTATCTGAGGGTTTCACCCTCAGACTCCTGACCAAGGGCCTCCACCCTTGGATCCCGCTGGGGCCGCGAGCCCCAGACCACTATATCGAAATTGATTTATCCCATATGGGATAAATCAATTTCGGGACAGAAGGTCCAGGAAACCGGGTTTCCTGGCAGAGTCCAGAGACAGAGTCTCTGGCAGGGTTTGGGGCGGAGCCCCAAGAAATCCCCGTAAGACTGACACTTTACAATGAAAACCCCCGGCGGTATACTTGAATGTGCAAGCGGCGCATACGCAGCGTCGCTTGAATTATGTGTGCACGGAGGCGCTATGCGTCTGTTTAAAGGTATATTCGGTAAAGTCGATCAACTGCTCACCGGGCGGCGTCCAGTGGATGACGAGCTCTTTGACGAACTCGAAGAGCTTCTCATTCAGGCCGACCTGAGCATTCACACCACCACAAAGCTGGTAAACGCCCTCAGAGACGCCTCCCGCAAAGATAAACTGCGCGAATCTGAGCAGATCAAGGATAAGCTCAAAAGCCTGCTTATCGAGATACTTGCCGAGGGCGACGGCCATGGCATAAGCATCCCGGCCGACACCCCGGCGGTGTATTTGTTCGTAGGCGTGAACGGCGTCGGCAAGACCACCACCATCGCCAAACTCGCAAACCGATTCAAGAGCCAGGGCAAGCGAGTAGTCCTTTCGGCAGCCGATACTTTCAGGGCGGCGGCAATCGACCAACTCGAAATCTGGGCAAATCGTCTTGGTGTCGAGATCATCAAACACCAGCCCGGCGCAGACCCCGCCGCGGTAGTCTTCGATTCGATCCAGGCCGCAATTGCCCGCAAGGCCGATGTTGTTATCGTTGATACGGCAGGTCGTCTTCACACAAAAACGAATTTAATGGAAGAATTAAAGAAAGTCGGTCGGATCGTGCAGAAGGCTCTTGGCCGCGACGCCGATGAGACCCTGCTCGTTCTCGACGCGACTACCGGCCAGAACGCGGTCACTCAGGCCAGAGAATTTATGAGTATCGTGCCGCTGACTGGCATAGCGCTCGCGAAAATCGACGGCACAGCCAAAGGCGGCATAATCGTCACCATCAAGGACGAACTTGGGCTGCCCATTAAGCTGGCGGGTTCCGGCGAGAAGCCCGAAGATCTGGAGGACTTCAGTCCGCAGGCGTTTGTGGAGGCGCTTTTTGATGACTAACGTTGAGTCCCGGCCATTCTTAAGCGTGATTATTCCGGCATATAACGAGCAAGACCGCATCACCTCGACGCTGGGCAAGGTCGAGGCATATCTGGACGGCTTCGGCAAATCGTTTGAACTTATTATTGTGGACGACGGCAGCGCCGACAACACGCTGGAATCCGTGCGATCCGGCAGTCGAGCCGACACATCAACGCGCATCGTGACTTATCAGCCGAACCGGGGCAAAGGATACGCCGTCAGGCAAGGAGTGTTTGCCGCGCGAGGCGAGTATATCGCATTTACCGACGCAGATCTCTCCGCTCCCATCGACCAACTCACCAAGCTCTTTGATGCGCTTGCGGAAGGTTATGACGTAGCCATCGGCTCACGAGCGGCGAAAGGAGCCGAAATTCCCATCCACCAGCCATTTTATCGCGAGTTCGGTGGCAAGGCTCTCAACAGAATCATACAGATTCTAGCCATTCCGGGTATCAAGGACACTCAATGCGGGTTCAAACTCTTCACAGGGAACGCGGCGAGAGAGATATTCTCAATGTGCTTCCTGAACGGATGGGGGTTCGACATCGAGGTTCTCTATCTTGCGCGGAAATTGGGCTACAGCATAGCCGAGGTTCCAGTGAAATGGAGTCATGTTGAAGGCTCGAAGATCCATCCGTTCCAAGCCGCGCTGCGAGTAATCGCGGACATGATCGCGATGCGCTGCCACCATTATCCAAAGAAATAACCTGCCTATTGCCTGATAAAAATCGGCTGAGAAGCTATATGGAGTTCTCGAAAGCCACTGAGAGGCTTGTATATCTCCACCCGAACATAGCCTTCACTGCCCTTACAATCGTAAACGGCATCGGCAGTGTTTTTTACTAACCGTAGGACAGCGCCGTTCCTGCCTCGGAACTCTACAGACTCAACCTTACACAGCTGCGCATCCCTGCTACGCACGCTCACTACGATTCTGTTGCCGGGTTCAATCGATACTTTTATGCTCGGCGGGTCTCCCAAATCTTTCGACCAATAATTGTCCGGCTTTGTAGGCGTCGTCACCCAATAACAATAAAAGTTGCCGTTGTAAATGTTTGCCTTTAACGTGTTTCCTGTTAATGTGTCTGTAGCCGGGTTCCACGTTTCCTGACCGTCTGACCAGGGAATTTCAGGCTCCGCTGGCACAGCAACCCACGCGCTGCCCGCAGTGAAACTCAGAATTCCAACCCCAAATTTCCTGGATTGGGCGTGAAAATCATCTTCCGCGATCCCCCAAATCCGATAACCTTTACCCAGCATTTCATCCCAGTAGTGCATAAAGGTGCTGCCGGAACCCCTCACCACCCATGCTGCGTTATATATGGCAATTGCGTCAGGCGCTTTCTTTTTGCTGAAGTCGTAATCAGACGCATCCGTATTGCCATTCTTCCATTGCTGCAGCAGAAGCCCAACTGCGTCCCGTCGAGTGCCTGGAGTAATCTCCCACTCAAACATGTGCTCTCCACGATCGACGCCATCCGGGTGCGCAACTACTACCAGCCCTCCGCGCTCATGCACTGCGGATATCATTCCAGATAATTGGCCAGCAATGGTATCGCGCGACGCCTCTGGATCATCTTTTCCCACAAGTTTGATCGGATCGGTACACGTCATACCCAGAGCAAGCAGATTCGATATCTTATACGTTATCTCTTCACTGTTGTTCACTGGAACCAACCCACTCCAGTCATCGTCCGAACCGACCGTGCATTTATTGTGGTCGGTTAGAGCAACAAAATAAAACCCACGATCTTTGTACTTCTGGGCAAGAGTTTTGACATCAATCGTCCTGTCAAAAAACACTGATTCAGTATGACAATGCAGTTGCCCTCGCAGGAGGACGTATCCTGCATCGTTACTATAAGGAGATACAAGCTCAAATGCCATCACCCCGGAAATCGCGAAAACCGTTGCCCATATACATGTGAGGATTAATGCAGCCGCACGACGCATCTTCCCACCTCCAATCATCAACTGATGGGGTTATACCCGCAATGCTCGGCCGTCAACCCTCAACAAACATTGACACTTTTCCCCTAAGCGTGGTATAGTTAGGCAATGCTAACTTAGGTCTACCTAACAAGCCGAGCAAGGGAGATTCCAGGATGGCGAATAATTACGCTCAGCTTTCCAGGTCAATGGAAGACTACCTGGAAGCGATATATAACCTCAAGATCAAGAGCCAAGTTGCGCGTGTAAAGGATATTGCCCACACGATGAACGTCAAGATGCCGTCTGTCACCGAGGCGATCCGTTCACTTGCCGCAAAGGGGCTGGTCAAACACGAGCCTTACGAAAATGTCGAACTCACGCAGCAGGGTCTGGACGTGGCCCGGGACATAGCACACCGACACTGCGCAGTGAAGGAATTCCTTATGGGTGTGCTCGGTCTTGACGAAAATGATGCCGAAGCTGAAGCATGCGGCATAGAGCACGCTATTCAGCCCGACACACTCAATAGACTTCTACAGTTTGCAGATTTCGTAAGAGCCTGCAAAGACGACCAGTCGCTGCGTCTGGCTCATTTCCAGCACTTCATGAAACACGGAGCGTATCCCGACGATTGCGTAGTCAACACCAATCCCGGATTTTGCGGACGTGGACACCGGCATGGCCGCCATTCGGAAGTCATCACCACGACCAAACTCAGCGACCTCGCCCCAGGAACAAAGGGACGAATCGCGTTTGTATCAGGTCATGGGCCCATCAGAAAACGACTCATGGAGATGGGCGTAACCTCAGATACAAACTTTGAAGTAGTTCGCGCCGCTCCATTCGGCGACCCCATCGAAATCAAGATTCGAGGATACCACTTATCGCTGAGAAAAAGCGAAGCGGAAAACGTCGAAGTTCAACTATGACGGATATCACAGCAAAAAAGAAAACTGAAATAGTAATCGCCCTTGCGGGCAACCCGAACTCGGGCAAGACCACCGTCTTCAACGAGCTCACAGGCTCTCATCAGCACGTCGGAAACTGGCCGGGAGTCACCGTCGAGCATAAAGAGGGAACCCTGCGCAAGCTCGGTTACACGTTCAAGATAGTCGATTTGCCGGGCACGTATAGCCTGGCGGCGCGTTCGCAAGAAGAAATTGTCGCGCGAGACTTTCTTATCGACAACCATGTAGACGTCATAGTCAACGTCGTTGACGCGGGCAACCTGGAACGAAATCTCTACCTCACCACGCAGCTTCTCGAACTCGGCGTCCCGATGGTCGTCGCGCTTAACATGGTCGACATGGCCGAGCGCCGAGGTCACAAGATCGACCTTGAAAAG
>JAJFUS010000036.1 GCA_021372295.1 bacterium
TACTCGAAGTTTGGTTGCCCCTTAAGGGGCAACCAAACTTCGGAACGAGGGTCCAGGGGCCACTCGGCTCCTGGCGGGATCCAAGGGCAGCGCCTTTGGTCGGGAGTCTGAGGGTGAAACCCTCAGATAATCCCCGTAAGACTAAACTATTATCCGACTTGGGCATATATTTGTTCCAGAGCCAGCGCGCTCGACTCCCACGAGTAGCGACCTATCACATGCGCCCGGCCTTCATGTCCAATTCTCTGGGCGTCACTTGGGTTGTCCAATAGACGCAACGCCTCGCGCACTGTTTCGTCCGACCCTTCCGCGCATACGGTTCCCGGGCAGTCCCTGCCCAGCGTGCGCAGCGCAATCGGCGATGCAATTACAGGCAATTCCATTGCCATCGCTTCCAAAACCTTGTTCTGAATCCCGACCGCCACCAGCATCGGCACAACCGCAATCGCCGCCGAGTCCAGATAGACGCGAATATCATCGACATACCCCGTGACCTTAACGCCGGGCATCTCGGCCAGCTTCAACACGCCAGCCGGCGGACCGCTTCCGACAATCACAAACTCCGCGTCCGGGTGTTTCTCTCGAATACGCGGAAAACACTGCTCGGCGAACCATATAGCCGCCTGCGCGTTGGGATGATAACCCATCTTTCCACTGAAGACGATTCTCTTTGTCACGCGACAACCCCCGCCCGGCGCGAAATATTCGGTATCCACTCCGTTTTCAATCACATCCACGGCAATATCCGGGTTCAACTCCAAAAGCTGGGCGCGCTCAGACTCAGTCGTAATCACAACTCGTCCTAAGCGCTCCAGTATGCGAGGCTCGAACCGATGCAGCTTGAGGGCTTCCTCCATCATCACGAGTTTGGCAATCGGGTTTTTTCGCTCCACGGCCATCTGCCGAAACAGACTGGTTAGGCAATCGACCGAATCGAAAACGACCGGAATATCGCCAACCTTCGCCGCGAAGTGAGCCGCGCGAAGATGCTCAATGTGAACAACATCGAACCGGCGCTCTTTGACGACCCGCGATATGGTCGATGCCATCGCAGACGATCTGCAGAACGCCGAGCACATGGGCGTCGGGGTCGGCAGCGACACCAGCGACTGCCACAAACCGCGCATCGTAGAGTGCGGCACTACATGGAGATCTTCGACAATACCCGGCAGCTCGTCCGCGCCCTCGACCTTGCGCCCCCCGAGCTCGCCCAGAGCCACCACTGTCACCTTGTGCCGCCTAGAGAGTTCCTTAATCAGATAGAACGGCCGCACCCGAATACGGGACGGCACGTACGGCGCAATAAAGAGTATGTTCACGACCCACCACCTGCCAGTTCGTCATATACTGAGAGCAGCCTCTCGCCCACTTTTTCCCACGAATACAACTCGCATATTAAAGCGCGGCCGCTGCGCCCGATCTTGTCGGCAAGCTCCGGTGATCCAAGCACATTCACCACTGCGCGCGCAAAGTCTTCCGGCGTATCGGCGATCATCAGGTGCTTTCCCGATTCCACTGCCAGCCCTTCGGCTCCTATGGATGTCGATACCACGGGCAGACCCATCGCCAGCGCGTTCAAAATCTTCACTCTCACCCCGCTGCCCGACCTCAGCGGCACGACGAACACGCCGCAGTCCTTCGACTCCCTGCGCGAGTCGCTGACATATCCCGTGACCCTGACTGACGGGTCGGATGCCAGCGCCCTGATCGACTCCACCGGCCGCTGTCCCGCAATAGTGACCGTGCAGCCAGGGATTTCGGCTTTTACCAACGGCAGAATCTCGCGGCAGAAATAAAGCATGGAGTCGACATTCGGCGGCCAGTACATAGTGCCGATGGAGAGAATATTTTTCGAGCCTTGAGTCCGATCCACATGCTCGAAGTAATGCACATCCACACCGATGGGCACGCAGGCTGTATTCGCCGTGCCAGAGCAGAGCGTGTCGAGCGTGGATTTGTCCTCGTCACTCACGGTGAGCACACGATCCGCCCGGCGGCACACATCTATCTCGTAAGCGCGCAGTTTAGGCCACTCGAGCCCGGCGTACATGCGCGCAGGAGCCATTTCGGATGTGTCCGCAATCCGCTTGATAATCATGGATTCCACGTTATGATTGTCCAACACCTTCCGATACCGGCCTGAAAAGTCCACAAACTGCGCCATTTGGAGGTGGTCTATATGTACCACATCGGGCTGAAACTCGGCCACAATGCGATTAAATGCGTCCTGCATATCGCGCCGATAGTCGCGGTTCACAATGAATGACTTCCCAGTCACCATTGCCCGAGCCAGATCGCAGACCTGCTGCAGCTTACCTCGTTTCAGGGGCACAATTTCGATCTCATCGCATACCGAGCGCAGCTTATCCAGGCAATCCATCTCTTCGTCGGACCGGACGTATGCCAGCATGCGCACGTCATGCCCGGCCGCTAGAGCCTTTAGCGTGTAGTACGACTTGATCTTGCCTCCCGAGTCCAGCGGCAGTGGCAGCAGATGAGCCAGAAACAATATTTTGAGTCGCTTCTTCGGCAAAACAGCTATTTCCTAACTCTTAGCGGGAACGCTCAACACTTTCACAAGTGGGTCGGATATACTCCGGCAGAACCCTCTGATCGTGTCCATTGTCGCCTCGTCCGAGTCCAAAACCCGGCAGTTGACGCGAATAAATGTCCAGCCGTACTTGCGCGTCTGGAAACGATCCATCGCCATCATATACTGCTGCTTCATATAGTTGGCCACGGTGCGGTCGCCCGAAGCGAACCAGTATACTATGATCTCTCTGGCGCCGTCCTTCTCGGCAATTACCTTCACCGCCTGCACGTTCTTGCCGTTGTATGGAAGAGTAGTGAAGCCGGTCTCGACAATCTTCCAGCCAGCAGCCGGATAACATGCCTCGGGGCGATGTATAAAATCGCGCCGGCCGTACTTGCGATAGACCACCAGCAAACCGGCGTCGTCGCCGTACTGGGTATTGACGTAAGACCGGCTCAGCACCGTATCGGCGTTGAGCAAGTCCCTGACCTCTTTGGTCATTTCCATATCCTGCCCGTCCCACCGGCTTATCTTCTTAGGAAATGACGCCAGATCGGGCGAGAAAAGCACCTGGGTGGGTTTCTCGCGCATCCAGTATGTCGCGATCACGGCCACTATGAGTATGCCAAAAACTAATGCGTAGTTCGGCGAGCGTTTAGCCATTCAAACCCCCTGCTGATAGCAAACAACAGCAATATAGCCACGACAAACAATATCGGGCTCGACCAGTCATGGTAAATGTTGATCGCCGCGTCCCCTCCGACCCAGTAACCGACGAGCGCGATTGTCGTGATGCGCACCACGTTCGCCGCCAGCGCGATAGGCAGCGACAGACCAAACAGAATCCACCTAAACTTTGCGGGCAGATCGGTTATATATGCGAACACCGCGCTTACTCCCACCAGCGCGACCAGTGAGCTCATCCCGCTGCATGCCGCCGCCACCTCGAAGTCGAACCCCGGCACCGACATATTCACCCCATTTCGCACGACTTCAATGCCCAGCGCACCCAAAAGATGAGCAGTGGATGCGCTGGCCCACAGTTGCATCGGAAAGCCGACCATATCAGTGATGCCTTCGGGCAATGGAACCATAAACGCCGTATATGCCAGCGGGAACCACATAATGCGTGTAAACGACCTCCCGCGAAGATACAGACAGCACCCCACAAGGCACGCGATAATGGAACCCGCCGACAGCACCGCGACATCCAGCAATGTTCCCGCGAAGTGCGTCAGCATCGCCATAACGATCAGCGCCAGCCCCCATCGCGACGCATCGCGCTTCGTATCTTTTGCCGTCTTCCACTGCTTCCAGATAAAGTACCCCGAGACAAACGGCACCAGATACGCAAGTGAATACTGAGTATCCTTCTCCCACCGTTCCCACATATAGCTGAACGTCGGGGCATAAAGCGCTGCAAACGCCGCCGTAATCGCTGCCAACCAGATAACTTTCAGTTTGCCTCCACCGACCGTTTTGCCTGCCTGCCGGGTCTTAGCGGATTCGGTTTGAATATCGGTCATCTACTGCTCCTGTCGCTGCGTGGTCGAACTCTTCACTATATACAGCGGCCTGTTTTTGACTTCTTCGTATATGCGCCCGATGTACTCGCCCATAATGCCCAGAATAATAAGCTGTATCCCGCCGAGGAACGCAACCGCCACCAGCAGCGATACCCATCCCGGCACTACGTACGCTCCGATGAGTTTCTCGACGATAGCCCATATACCTCCCACAAACGCCAGCCCCGCGATCCAGAACCCGGCGTTGAGAGCGATCCTCAAGGGAAACATCGAGAAGCTCAATACCCCGTCCGTCGCCAGTTTGAGCATTTTAGAGAGCGGGTATTTCGTATCTCCCGCGAAGCGAGCCGCGCGCTTGTACTTCACGCCGGTCTGCTTGAACCCGATCCACGAGAACAGACCTCTAACATAGCGGTTCTTCTCACGAAGAGCGCGAAACGCATCCAGCGCCGCTCGATCCACCAGTCTGAAATCGCCCACATCCACCGGCACATCGAGATCTGTGACCTTCCTGAGCATGCGATAAAACGCAGTCGCGGTCGTGCGCTTAAACCAAGTTTCGCCCTCGCGTTCCTCGCGCACGCCATAGACTATGTCGTAGCCTTCTTTCCACTTCCCGATCATTTCAAGGACGACCTCAGGCGGGTCCTGCAGATCGGCATCCATTATAATTATGGCTTTACCGGAAGCGAAGTCCATACCGGCTGTGATGGCGATTTGATGGCCGTAGTTGCGCGAGAGTTCCACATACTTGAACCGAGGGTCGGCCTCTGCGATCTCGCGCATCATGTCCAGGCTGCCGTCACGGCTGCCGTCGTCCACAAAGATCACTTCGGCCTGGCCGTCCAACGTGTCGATAAAATCCGCGACGCGGCGGGCAAGTTCCTGAAGAGTCGCCTCTTCGTTATATATCGGGATTACAAAACTGTATCGAACTTCGCTTTCCATAATTATTCTCTTTTTATCTCGTAGAGCCAAAAGTCCTCGCCCACCATAACGCTGCCGCCAAATGTCTTGACCAGTCTCGCGTCCAGCCTCCCAGCGCAAGAATCCGGCAGTTGATACGATGTCGCCAGGAGCATCTTCTTTCCGGCTCGCGAGGATACCTTCTCCACCCGCCCGCACAGCAAGTCCATGGATATAGGCCAAGAGCGCTTTTTATCGTAGATAATATATGTGCCGAACCGGCCGGACGCCGGGTAATAGACCGGCCTGTCCAGGTATCCTGAGATGGAAGTCGCCGCGAAGTCCGAATCGCCCGCAATGACGATGTCCTTCGGGTAGTTGTCCCGCACATATTGGGCGACCAACTTCCCCGTGGCATACGGCCGCCTGATGTCGTTGATTTCCCATTTCATTCCGTAGACCACATAGAAAGCCAGCACACAGACCACAAACGCCGGCCCCATGCGTTTGCACCACAACGACGCCCGTTCCAGAAGTCGCGGGCGCAGCGGCTCGTCCTCATAGCTTTGAAATATCCACAGGCATGCAATGAAATACTCGAACATCATTCCTTTGTGCCAAAATGCCACGGTGCTGAACTTCACGTAATAAAACGCCGCCAGTATGAACACGAACGCGCAAAACATCAGAAATGCCACGCGACGCCGTGCGAACCACAGCATTATAAACACGAAAGCCGCTAAGTTGATTGCCACGTAAAACGCCGGGTTCAGGAAATTGAGATCGAAAGACAAACTATACAGCACATGCATGAACTGCGACAGGCTCGGCGCGATATTCCAGGTCGAATGACATCCCGAATCCGGCGGCGGCATGGTGACGAGCGCCGACCAGATAATTCCCAGGGCTATCAGCGCCGCCGCCGCGATAGTCGCAGCCCTGCCATTAGACCACTTGATGCCCCGGCACCTGTCATATATCCACGAGACGGCCAGCGCAAATGCCAGCGCTACCGACATAAACCAGCCGTAAGTGTCGGCAATGGCGAGCATGCACAGCATTGCTGCAGGCAGTATCAAGCGTGTGCGGCGAAGATGATAAAGCGCGCAGAACCCAAAGAGAAGCATCACGCATAATGAATAGCCTCGCACCAACACCGCGTACTGATAAAACGGATAAAACCCGAACGAGTATAACAACCGCCAGAGCCTGGGCATCGGCGAAAACCGTGTAATCAGATATACGGACGCACTCGCCAACAGCAGATGCAGTATCTGCATTGTCTCCAGGCTGCTCGTAATACGTGTAAGGGCATATATGATCAGCTGCCATCCCGGCGCGTGACCTTCATAGCGGATATTCCACATGAGCTGCGAGAGACTGTGGCTGGCCCGTCCGATCATCCACGGGCCGAACTCATCGCACCAGAGCTCGTGGCGCATCGCTATAAGCCCCGCGCCCACAAGGAACGCCAGAGTCACTATCGCCGAGAACCATCGGTCATTACTTCTGAGCTTGCCCACGTCCGTCAGGCCGCCTTTCCGCGAGTATTGCGGTCGGGGAAAATCAGATATCCGGCATACGCGCACAAAAGCACAAAACACACGTCCATAAGCAAATTGCAGAGGAATAAATGCTTTATAATGTCCCGCTCGGCTTCTCCCACCAATACCAGCAAAAATTGCAGCGCAGCGCCGAATAATGCCGTAATATGCAGTGCCGTAATGGCCCGCTGGCGTTCGGTTTTGTCGAATTTGAGCCGTTTACAGACGATTACGACCAGGTTTGCGACGAAAAAGACCATCAAAAACGCGAGATTTTTTGGCGCGAGTCGGTCTTTAAGGTTGCTCCAGAGGTCAAATGTCTGGCTTCTGAACCGGCTTGGGATTACGTATTTATAGCCCGATCCTCGATTGACCTGTTCGCGGATATCGTGACCGAGCTGCGCGTAATCCACGGTTGAGGTATCGACTGTTCCACTCTCGAAGTTGCCTAGATGCGGCGCGCGCATTACGAATACGCTCTTTGCGCCCCGGCGTGCCAGATCCAGAAAGCGAGTCGGGTGCTTGGCGTAGAATCTGATTATGCCCTTGTTTCCGACGCGCTTGAGTATATCCATGCGAATATTCTCGTCTATGCCGGGCGACCACGCAAACGTGCCCTGATACTTCATATAGCTCTTATCCAGGCCCAAATCGTTCAGGTCGCTGATGGGGTTCTTGGAATGACGGAGGATTTCGTTGAATGTCATGTTGTAAACATTATTCGTGCTGATGCCCGGCACGAACTTGTACGACCACCAGAACCCGGCCAAGATTATGACCGTAATTGCCGAGAGCATCATGCCGAGACGGCGGAATTTGGGCAGCGAGCCCTTGCTGGCAAGAGATGTGAAACGTGAGATATAAAACCCGAGCCCGACCAGTAATATGGTCGAGGGGACATTCCCAACCTTGGCCGTTGCTGCGAGGAGGGTTGCGATGAAGAACCATATCAGAAGCCGACGATACGTGACATCATCGTGCTTCGGCGAGCAAATCATGTAAGTTAGAAGTCCGATCGCAAGTGTCATGAAGATCAGTGTTGCCGATTCCGTATAAAGCGAGTTGAAGTATGAGACATATCCTACGTCAGAGAAAAGCGCCAAGAGCAGAATATAGAACAATACTCTCTGCGGCACGCGCCAGTGGGATGTGGCCAGCACTATAAATACAAATCCGAGCAGATATATTCCCGACTGCACTATGCCCAGGATTACCACGTCGAACGAGCTGCCCCTCGATATTAAAGCGGATGCGGCGAGGGATATTCCGGCAGGCAGCAGTTCGGAGGTCGGGAACATCTTGATGCGCAGAAGCCGGCCGTCCCAGTCGTAATGACGGTTCCAGGTGAGCATGTCGTTCTCATAACCGGCCGGATACTTCAAGCCGTACGATTCCAGTATGCGCCAGAAGTCACCATTATCGTTTTGCCCAACCAGAGGGCTGCACGCCAACTGGTAAACGAGCGAAAACGCCATTACAAGCAAAAACAACCAGCCGACAAGCCCAATTCTTTTTATCACCCGTTGTTCGACCTCCGTGTCTTTTATTTAAGCGCACAAGATCCTAATCGACTTTGGCGCGAAACGTCCTTGTGCCGGTTTCCTTGGCAGCTACCGTGTCTATGACCCAGGTGACGGTTTCGGTCTGCGAGTCCCAGGTTCCGCCGGACTGTTCGGCGCTGCCTGAAACGTATTCCATCAGAGCGGGAACGCGAGCGGAGATGGAAACATTCCTGGCATCGGTTGCGCCACCATTTGTGTATTCCACAGTCACCGTCACAGTCTGACCCGGAATTACATCCGACGACGGAACAAGTATTCGAAGATCGATAGTTGCTGGCTTAGGATATATCTTGCAGGCGGTATCAGACTGCAGGTTCGATACGGTTAGAGCAATGCTGCCGTCTGTGGACGAAATGTCCTGGGTCTGGGTTATCTGGCCTGTCGAGGTGTTCCACCATTCGACTCTGTAATCCCCGGCGGCAAAACCCGATACGGTGACCTTACCTGAAACCGCCGACGGCAAAGCGGGCAGCGAGGAAGAATCGTACGTCCCCGAGTCTTCCCACCAAGCGGTATCGGTGATTGCGTGGTTCTTATTGCTTGCCTGCAATGATTTATATATATGAACCGGGCTGCCATAACCACATGTGGAGCCTGATGCGTAAGTGGCTGCAGCGTCCCATGTCTGGGGAACATAATTGTGATCGACCACGGCTTTCCACGTATACGGGGCGTTGTCTATCCAGAGATGGGCGTAATTGTTTGTCAGGTCTTTCTGGCCGAGCACGCGAATTGCGGAATTTGTGACCTCTGCTTCGGCGTCCACGTATTTGCCGTTTGATAACGGAATATCGGACATGAATGCCTGGTAGGCTTTGCCATAAGTGTAGTCTCGCGACATTGGAAGTGTCGGCCACCAGTAAATTTCCGTCAGGCCACCGGGGTCGATATTCGCCCAAATCCATTTTCGCCACCAGACACCTTCGGTGTCATCGATAAGAAGCTGATCCTCGCCGGGTTGGGAAGATGTTCCCTTATAAAGAAAGCCTTTGTAGGTGTCGGTGAAGCGCTGCATATAGCATAGGGCGACTTCACCGCGGATGACAGGCTTGTTGAGTTGATAGCTGCGGGCCAGTCTGGAGTAGGCGCAGTGTCCGGCGACCACGTCATAGCTCTCGTATTGCCAGTTTTCAAAGCCGCCGTTGTAGTTGAGGACTATGTTTGAAGCAAGATCTTCTATTACAAAATCATCCAGCCACAGATAGCCTGTGGATTCGGCGTTTGTTGCCCTATAGTAAGGAGTTACTAACAGTATCTCCGGCAGCAGCCCTTTTGCGCCGGATGGCGATGTGGTGGGCACTGTAAACGTATATTCGATTTTTTGCCAGTCGTAAGTACCTCCCCAGGGGGCGTCCATGCTGCCTGTGCCGGAGGGGTATCCGGCAAAATCGCCGCCGCCTTGGGAATATTGCAATGCGATGCCGCCCGGATGCACCCAGGACAAACCGTAAGTATTGATGTTTTGCCCTTTTACCCACATGGAAAGACGCAGCGTGTGTCCTGGCGGGGCAGCGACTGTGAAGAAAGCATTTCCGCCGGTGACAAGATGATTGTTGATGTCTGAGCTTGCTACGGCGGGCACGGTTATCTTAAGCGAGTTGCTTCCGCTGTGGGAAACTGTTGAGTCAATCTCGAAGTTGTCGCCAAGGCTGGTGCTGTAATTTGCGATTGTCCAGTTTCCGTCCCAGCCGGGCCAAAGCCGGTTTCCGCCGCTTGCTACCCTTCGTCCCAGGTACATGTGAATGTCTGCAATGCCAACGTTATCTTGATTCCACATTAGGGGTGGGAATGAATGCCAGTTCGACGAAGTAACCAGATGTTTGTTGGGGTCATTTTCGTTGAAATACGCCCCGCAGCTTTCTATTGCGTCGTAGTGATTGCCATTGAATGGGTCACCTTCGTTGAAAAGCTCTATGCTGTGCAGCGCTGTGGAATAGCTGTACCTGGCTATGAGATATCGCCAATAATACTGCTGATACGTCCTGCATGCATGGGTGGAATCGGCATAAACATTATCATTTGTGGATGCCCCCCAGGTTCCGTCCGCCTGGATTTTGCTGAAGAAGGAATCGCCCTTTTCTTCGATAACCGCCGTTACATATATGCCGTTTTGCCGGGCGCATTCCAATTGTTTGTCTATAGCCCAGGCTATCTTCTGCGAATAATTCGTGTGCGACTGCAGGTCTGGTCTTGGGAGCAACTCGGGGCCCATAGAGCCGTCGTTTAGATACTCTTTCAATGACCAATCCGAAAGGTACGAAGTCCCTGAAGTCACGTTTGTCTCGGCTACATATACTCTCAAGTAATTCCGAGTGCTGTCGGAGGTGATGTCCAGAGACAACTCTTGCCAGTCGTTATCGCCTGTCAGTCTTGCCGAGCGAACAAGGGACGGATGCTCGCCTATGAACAGTCCATAATCGCCATCTCCGGTCACGCCTACAGTCTTGACGGTGCAGCTGAAACGATATCGCGTATTGTGTTTTATGCTGGTGATGGTTGTATTGATCCCGAGCCAAACGGATGTCCATGAACTGCCGAGGTTAGGAACTTTGCTGGAGACTATTCTTCCGGGTCGCACGTAGTCGGTTGTGTAATTGAGATTGCCGATTACCTGGTCTCCACCCTGGCCTCCGGCTCCGAACAGGGCAAGAGAAGGATTGCTGCTCTGCCACCACGACCTGGTGAGGTTAACGCCCATGTTTGAGATTGTGTCGAAATCATCGTTTTCGATCTCGGCAAACCCGATCATCGGAAGATATTTGCCGTCACTGAGTTCAAAATAGCGGCCGTCGGAAGGGCTTATCCTCACGAACCCGTGCTCACTCGATTGGACGCAGGTGAAAGAGTACTCGGAGCTGGTGGTTGTGCCGCCGGCATCCGTTATGCGGATTTTGTATTTCCAGTCGCCTGTTGCCGTGGGAGCAAACCTGATCTTCCAGGCAGGATCTCCATCAGGGTATATCCATTCCGACCCATCGGATGCCGTCATGCTGGAGTCCGTGTAATAGCTTTGGCAATAGAACGCGGGCTGCACGAATGTCGTTTTCCAGTTGTCGTTGGAAAACAGGCCGTCCACCGTCACTCCGACACCAGCGGGAATGGCGTCGGGATGGCTATCGGTATTGGCGGCGGGGCTGGGATCGTACGGCCAGTAAAAGACGCTTGCGACAGTGCTCACATCGAAAGTGACCTCGTACTTTTCATAGAGGCCGCATGAGTTCGACGCAGTCACTGACGAAATTGATGGAGCGGCATAAACCTGCGCGCACCACAACAAGATAACTGCCACCCATATAGATAAGCTTCTGAGCATTGTTATTTCCGCCTTTCGATGCAAACCCTGTTTTCGACCACAAAGCGCGGCACGCTGCAAAATAACCGGGCATACCCCGCAAGCATTCTCTTTGCGTAATGTCGATCTTCTCTTCCCAGTATCAACCTTGCGAGCCAGAGCGTTAATCTGACTCCCGCGGCAAGAAGCATTACAGCCTTGATGGTTATGCGCGCCGCGACATTGCACGAGCCGCTGCGCATAAGGAATTGATACATGCTGCGCTGAAGCTGCACGTTTGCCCAGTCCGCGGCTTTGCGGCTGCTTTGCTGGCCATAGTGCACCACTCGCGCTCCAGGCATGTGATAGATGGCCAAACCCTTGTCGGCAAGCCTGAAGAATAAGTCTGTTTCCTCAAGATATAGGAAGTACGACTCGTCGAATCCGCCCAATTCTTCAAGCTGCGAGCGACGCATCATAAAGCATGCGCCCAGAAGGTGTGCCACAGGAAAAGCTTGATTGACTGCCTGAAGCGCGCCCGTCTCAAGTCTGTTGAGCTTGTTTAAATAGAGCGCTTGTTTGAGCAGCCATCGCGTATCGGGAAAACGCATCCAGAAACACTCTTGATTTGAGCCGTCTTCGTTCAGCAGCTTGCATCCTACCGCTCCCGCATCCGGCCGGTTTGCCAGGAAATCTCTCATTTGCCTGATGGCATCGTCGAGAACGACTGTGTCGGGGTTTAAGAGCAGCACGTAGTCACCGCTTGCCGACCTTAGTCCAAGGTTATTTCCTGCTGCGAATCCCAGATTCCTCTCGCTGGCTATAATATTCACCTTAGGGAAACGTTCGGAAATGGCTGCGACTGAGCCGTCGGATGAGTTATTGTCGACGACCACTATTTCAATGGCCAGGTCTTGCACATTGGCCAGAATGGACGAAATGCAGTCGAGTACGAGGTCGCGGGTGTTCCAGTTGACTATGACCACGCTGACATCCGTCTGCTGCATTACCTGCTCTCCCCGCGTGTGATTGCTGCCCAAAGCTTAGGACTCAAAAGCGCCGGTAAACAAACCCGAAACGCGCCGACAATGCGATTCAGCCCCAGCATAATTCCACCTCGTCGAATGTGACGGACTGCCGAGCCGATGTATTTGCGGGCAATCTGGCCTCGAAGCGAACTGCTGCCGTGCTTGCGCAGGCTGGCGGTCAACTGTTTGGAGCAATCCGGTCGTGACAACGCTTTCTCAACTTTCATCTGCCAGCATCGAGATGTGGCAGACCAGTCACCGCCTGACCCCTCGATCCCGCGCCGGATCTGCGCCACCTCGTATTCGCAATACGCAAACTCGCCCAGACACGACAATCGAAGCATTAGGTCCTGATCTTCGCTGACGGAAAAGGCCGGATCCCATCCGCCAGATTCAAAGAATGCTTTCCGGCTTATCAGCGATGCCTGATGAGGTATTCCGCCACCAGCTAATGCGAGCGCAAATATGTGCCCGCAGACTGATGGTCTTACTGTTTCTTCAAGTTTATCGGATCGATCCATCACTCGGTACGCTCCGTACGTCCACACGGAGTCCGCGTTCCCGGCGGTCGTAATAAGTGCGCTGTATGCGCCCGGCAGAAGCATATCGTCATCGTCAAGAAAATGCAGGTACTGCCCGCGCGACATTGAAGCGCCGGCGTTACGGGCAAAACATCGTTCCGCACGATGCGTATGCAACAGTTTTACTCTGGAATCTGCCTGCCAGGCTGAGGAAGAAAGCTTTTCATCGGCGTCATTTACTACAATCACCTCTAAAGACCAATTGTCCGGCATTTCCTGATTAAGCAGGCTGTTTACCGCTCTTTCCAGAAGATCTTCGCGCTTATAAGTTGGTATGACGGCTGAGATCAGCATTCAACAGTCCTCCAAGGCGATTAACGCAATCTGCGGATCGTACCTGCGACCCGCGATTTTAGACTCAGAGCAAGCCCGAGCATTATGCTTGCCGATTTAGTGGAATGTTTCGCAAAGTACGCCGCTTTGCTTGCTCGCAGGTATCCGGCAGCCAAACCGGCGGTCTTCGCGCTGCTTTTGCCGCCGAGGTGAACGATTTCAGCAGTCGGATCAACCCATATTTCCCATCCGCCCGCTGCTGTGCGCGCGCACCAGTCCATTTCCTCGCAATACATAAAGAAAGACTCGTCCATAGCGCCGACGGCTTCAATTACACTGCGGCGCAGCATCATGCAGCACCCGCCGATCCAGCCGGTTTTGAACGGCCCGAGAGATTTGACCTCCTCCGCGTTTTTAGGCGTGGAAGCGCAGCCGTCGATGTGCCTGTTCAACATGCCGCAAACCTCGCTCAAGAGGGTGGGAAACCTTGCCCATGAATATTGCAGGGTATTGTCGGCGTTCAAAACGAGAGGTCCTACAATTCCGATATTTGGTTGTTCGTCCAGGAAACGGACCAGTTCCGGCAAGGCTCCATCCATGCAGATTGTGTCTGAGTTCAGGAGCAGGAAATGCCGGCCTGAGCAGAGTTCGTAAGCTTGGTTGTTCGCCTTTGCGAACCCGGTATTGTCGTTGTTCTCGATCAGTATTACTTGAGGAAACTCGGCTCTGACCATCGCGGTGCTGCCATCTGAAGAAGCGTTGTCGACGACTATGATCTCGTAGTCGATATCCCTTGTTGTCTCCACAATCGACTTCAGACATGCGCGAAGGATGTCGCATGTGTTCCAGCTCACTATGGATATGGACAGATCCATTATTCGGCCACCTTGCTTATGCGAACGTAGGCGATGGCCAGTCCCCATATCAGCCACGAATACACCGTGGTGGAGAATGTGGTCAGCCCGCCGTTGTGGTATGTCGGGATTATATAGTCGCCGATAAACGCCGCGGCGGATATCCCGGCCATCTGCCCTAGGATAGCGAGAAGGAATCTGTCGTTTTTGCGGCGATATTCACGCAGAACCCATGTGAACCCTGAACCAAGAATCATTATAAGAAGAATGAAGCCGGGAATGCCCATCTCGGCTAGGTGCTGTGAGTAAGTGCCGTGAGCCGACGTAAAGACCATGCTTCCCCACTTTTGGCTGTAATAGAACGAATTGTAAGTGCGATAGTTGCCCAAACCCACTCCCAGAGGGAATGTGGTGGCGTATTTCCATGCATCGGCCATGAGGGCGAAGCGGTTGTAATCGCCTTCTTCCTGGGAACCTATTACCACGTTCTTATGGATGAACGGCCATGCGGTGAAAGTCACAATAAGGATCACCATAAGCAGTAGAACAAAAAATCGCCGGCTGTGAAGAGCCGTGATCGTGCCCAGACAGACGAATAAACAAAACCATCCCGACACCCAGGATACCGATCGATAAAAGATTGTGAAAATCGCCAGCATTACGCCTAGGATCGCAATAACCTTGTGCCATCGAGAAGCGCCGCTTTGCATTGCGGTCGCCCACATATATCCCACAGGAAAAACGGCCACCAACGGCCACCATGGCGCACATATCGGAATAGGACCGCCGATCGAGGCGTTGAGCATATTGTATAGTCCGGGCACCATCATCGCGATCGTTATATAACGCAGCCATTTCCGGCTGCTGACTGACGTGGCAACCATAACCAACGCTCCGGCGCTCAAAAAGCGCAGGACAAGCTCGACGATGTTTACCATCGGATGCTGATATATTCGGTTGACATGCGGATCCCAGAACAGATATGAGTTCACGACATTTAGCAATGAGTAAGCCAGGTATATTGCTATGGGAATATAATAACCGGAGGATATCCTCTGCTTGGGCAAAGCGCCCAGCAGATATCTGCCCAGCCAGACCACCAGAAGGAAGCAGAGCATTATCTCGCTTATATAGACGCCTTTGCCTGCGCCCGACCCGCCCATTGCGAGATCGGGAGTGCGTCCCCACGGTACAAAAGCGACGATTACATATATGACAAGAGCCGCCTCGAATTGCCATGCGACAATAGCCACAAGCAGCGCAGCGCCGACTACTGCCGCGACGTAATAAAGGTTTGCCGCTACAGCGAAAACACCCAGCAATATTCCTGCAACTACGACGATTGTCGTGTTGCGAGTCACCAGAGCGATTCGCTCCGGCGTCCATTTTCCCGGCTCAGTCAGGTTTTGATTGTCTAACATGCGTATTTCACTTTCGAGATATATGAAGCGCGGCTTACTTAGTTATTATTCCAAACCAAGCGGCACGAGTCAACTATATATCTGCGGTGGGGCGCGTTGATTCCATAATATCGACAAACATGCGCCCCAAAGTCGACCACGAATACTTCTCTTCGACCAATTGTCTTGCGTTTGCCGATAGCTCCGATGCAATCGACTCATTACTAAGCACTGAGAGGATGGCATCTGCGAAGTCGCGCGGCGAATCGGCAATAAGCAGGTGCTTGCGGTCTGCTGCTTCAATGCCTTCGGCTCCCACGTTTGTGGAAACCACGGGAACTCCGGCCGCCATCGCCTCTAATATCTTCAGACGGCTTCCTCCGCCCTGGCGCAGGGGCACAATACAGACCGAACTGGCGGCCAGGATTGTGCGGATGTCGTCAATATATCCCGTGAAGGCGACTCCCGGACAATCCGCGATTCCGCTTAGATCGACATTGTCGGTTCGACCCGTTACATGGAGCTTCACATCCGGCTCGGATTCGCGCAGGAGAGGATATATCTCGTGGGCATAGTATCGAATGGCGTCCAGGTTCGCGCCGTAGGTCATGGCGCCGTTGTAGATAAGGGCGTTGGGCGCCGGGTGACGGGTGTTGGGATTGTAGTGGTCGATGTCTACACCATTGGTCACGACCTGCACGTTTTTGAGATCGGGAGCGGCCTGCAGAAGCAATTGCCGGTCGGTTTTGGATACGGTTATGACCGTGTCGAATTTCCGGCAGATTGCGCTTTCCCAGCGGGCGAACTTCTTCCAGCCGAGAGTATATCGGAATCGTTTCAAAGGACTGCCGATATGCTCGGTGTTTCGACGCAAAACGGCGTGTTCGCAGTTGTGCTCGTCCAAGATCGACAATATATCGGGCGAATGCGGGGCATATTCGGCCATGCCCAGTGTGGATGCCACGATTACATCGGGCTTGATATCGTTTATCGTCGACTCGACGGCTGACCTGACGCATGGGTCGAACGTATCCACTGCCGAGCGCGGCCTGCTCGAAAAATATCCCAGCAAAGATTTCAATGTGCCCGGCTTGAACCATCGAGACGGATGGAGCGATACCACTTTGCATATATCAGCCAGGTTTTCGGCCTGCGCGGGATCGGAGTCGTCCTGAAGTAGCGAAATCAGGTATACATCGTGCTTGGCGGACAGCGCTTTGATGATGTGATACGAGCGTATTCTGGCACCGTTGTCGGGCGGATATGGAAACCATGTCGACAGAAACATGACTTTCATGGCAAATCCACTCCGCAGATGGCGAATATGTCGTGGTCGGACATAACACGATGTTGGGAATCGCATGCGCGGGCGCTTGACGCCTCGTTTCTGCGGAGGTAGGCGTCGCGCCAGCCGCTGAGAAACGCTGTGTCGCCTGTGGCAATACGTTTCGCTAGGACGATGGGCAGCCAGTGTCGATGCTCATGCAGTATATGCGAATCCTCGATATTGCGCCAGATGAAAAACAGCGAGTTTCTGGCCTTGATGCGGTCGGTGTAGTTTTTCTTTATCCGTGATATCGACGCGGAGTGCTGGTGATACACCGTGCTCGCGGGTTGATAGAGACTTTTCCACCCTCGTTTCCACGCTCGATAGCCCAGATCGACATCTTCCCAGTAAAACGGCGAATAGGTTTCGTCGAATCCACCCAGCTCTTCGAGCATCGAGCGGCGGTATATCGCGGCGCAGCCTGTGGTGTATAGAACCGGGGTGATGTCGGTTACGCCTTGGCTTTGAGAGCCATAAAGCATTCCGTGATACCACCGCGGCATGGCGCAGCCTTCATCACGGTAATCGTGGCTGGGCAAAAGAATACGCGGGCCAACCGAAAACACCTCAGGATCGGAGAAGAGGGGCATCAGAGCGTCCAGAAAATTCGCTTCCACAACCACATCATTGTTGAGGAGCGCGACCAGTTCGCTCGATGTGCTGCGAATCCCGTGGTTTACCGTTACAGAAAACCCAGCATTCTCGGTTCTGCGGAGAATATTTACGTGGGGAAATTGGCGTGCAATGAAATCGGGTGTGCCATCGGTTGAGGCGTCATCAACCACGGTGATACCGGCTGTATCACGCAAAGACGCCAACGACTCGCCGATAATCCCGACGCCGTTGTAATTAGGTATTATGATTGAACATCTGTCAGTCAAGTTGCTTCACAACCTTGGCGGGCACACCCGCGACCATAACATTATCGGGCACATCGCTTGTAACTACTGAACCTGCGGCCACAACACTGCGCTTGCCTATTGTAACTCCCGGCAAAATGCAGGCTCCCACACATATCCACGCGCCTTCTTCAATGTGAACGCTTTTGCCTATAGTCGGCCCGATCCTTCCTGGGTGATTGTCGGTTGTGTGCGTGCCCGTGACAATCGTCACTTTCGGCGACAGCACGGCGTGGTCGCCAATGATTACGGCTGCATCGTGACAGTCGATATGACAACAGGCGCCGATGCTTGCGAACGAGCCGACTGTGAGCTTAAACCCGCCCAGACGCACGCCCTGTCGAACCATTGCGCCATAACCGGCCTTAACACCGAAAACACCCAAAAATTTCGCTCGCAGTATCGCCGATACTTCATCGTCAGCGGACATATACATAAGGGCGTTGACAAAGCTCAAAGCCCAATGCCGGGGGAAAGTGCGGCATTCTCTTCCTATCATGCGAACCCAGTTTGAGATCTTTGAGAACAAGTTCATGTATAATCTTTCCACTAGTGCAGCAGCTTAGCGTATTTGGGCTGATAGCTCAGGTCGCGCGTTCGCTCGCCTATTTTTTTTGCTGGAACGCCTCCGACAATCTCATACTCGCCGACATCTTTGGTGACCACCGCTCCGGCGGCCACTCCGGCTCCTTTTCCAATAGTGACTCCCGGCAGGATCAATGCCCTTGAACCGGTGAATGTGTAGTCCTCAAGCGTAACTTGACCGCCTACAGCGCCGAAATCAGGACTCTGCGGATCGTGCTCCTGAGTATATATCGCAGTCTCACCGGCTATGTTGACGTTGTTGCCGATCTTGAGACCTTCCCTGCCATCGAGAAAACAACAGTGCCCGATCACGCAGTTGTCCCCGATTACCACGCCGCGAGGATTATAGAACCTGCATCCGAAGTGCAGATTGCTGTGCTTGCCTATCTTTATTCCAAAGACTTTTCGATACAAAAGGAGCCGCACGTTGTGAGACGGAATGCTGCCCGTCATGGAGCAGAAAAACTCCGCCACGTCTGCTCCCCAGTACCTCAGCCGACGAATGCAGACGTTAATTCCGCGAATTAATAACGGTGGTCGTTTTTTACTTTGTGCCATGTTGTCGCATCGCTTTCCATTACGTCCTGATGATGGAATCAATGGCGGATCGAAGTCCGTCAATAGACTTCTGCCATGTCCAGTTGTCTCGAACGTGTTCCACTCCTGCCGCGCCCATTTTTCGTATCAGATCTGGGTTGTCGATTATGCGCATAACGGCGTCCGCGAACTCCTGCGGGTCGCGGTCGGTCAGGTAACCCGTGACGCCGTGTGTGACTGTCTCCCTGATTCCGCCTTCGGCAACAGCCACGACTGGCGTTGCGCATGCCATCGACTCTATCGGGACTAGGCCGAACGGTTCGAGTATCGTCGCGTATACTGTTGCTTTGCTTGTTCGGTAAAGGCTCACAAGATCTTCATCGGTAATATCTTCGTAAAACTCCACGCGGACACCTTTGGCGTCGCATTTTTCTTTTAGCTGGGACTTCGCGCCCAGGTTGTACCTGCCGCATACGAGCCTCAGGATCGGCCGGTCGGTCGATTTTATTCTGGACAGACTTTCGATCAGGAAATCGTGCCCCTTGAACGGAGCCATAGCGCCTACCATGATTACGGCGTGGTCTCGCTTTTCGTCGGCTGGACGGTAGACGTTCGTATTCACGCCGACGTAATTGACTGTCGGGAAAATGCCGTAAATGCGCGCGATAGTCTCGCGGGTGAAGCGTGAATTACACAATACCGCGTTGGCGGCTTTAAGTCCGTCGTATTCGTTTTTTACTGCCATTCGCCGGTAAATGGCGGTTGCGGGCGCAGTAAATGGGACAAGGGGCGTTCCTGATAACACAGCTTCGTGAGCCCAGCGCAGGGGCTCATGGCAGTAATAGAGAGTGGGCGTGCGCAGGTATTTGAGCACCGGCGGGGTTTGCGTGGTAAAGCAGGGGTGGACTATTACCGCGTCGTAGCCCTCCGAATCTATCGCCGCCGCCACATTTTTGCACGCTGCTTCCATCATTTTCAGGTTCAGCATACCTATAGCCGGATACAGCCTGCCAAAAGGGTATCCGGGGCATGTAAACTGCCTGACAGTGAAGCTCCTGGTTAGGGGGCAGCGATCGTCCGCGCGGTTCGTGGTTCCGGCGAACGTATATATTGCGCTGACGTCTGAGCCCAGTCGGCTCACTTGTTCGCGCAGCACTTTCATTGCGCCGCCGTAGGGCAGATTGTGAAAGAATGCTATTTTCATAATAAATTATCTTTGGGCATGCGCGCCTTCAATGCAGCCTGGATGAGACCATCTGCCGCAACGCTCCACGAATGAGACTCCGACACGTAATCCCTGCCGCGACGCCCTATTGCGGCAAGTTCATCGGGGTTTGCGACAGCCCACTTCATCGCCGACGTTAAGTCGCACTGTTCCTGATCGTCAGTTGCGACTTTAAGGCAGGCATCATCGTCAAAGTCGGCGAATTCGCCTGTGTCACTTACTATTATAGGCTTTCCGCAGCTCATTACTCTAAGCGCAGGCCCGGAGGACTCTCCGAGCCACGGATTTCTCAAGTTAACGCACACGTCAATCGCGCTCATGTAATCGTAGAACCTGCTAATATCTACGCGGCCGGTAATCACGACGTTCCTCGAAAGCCCCATGGAATCGACAAGCGCTTGCCATTCATCGTTTGCATGCCCGACCAGGCACATTTGCATATCAGGGTTACCGGCAACCAGTTCTGACAGAGCCTTGAGAGCTATGTGTATGCGTTTCCGCTTGTCCACGGTTCCGAACGCGCCCAGGATGAACGCATGCTCGTTCAAACCGAGATTACGTCTTGCGGCAGCCGTATCATCATACGTCGTCAAAGGACGCTCGCTCGCTCCGTGTGGGACGACGCCTACGCATGCCCGCGGATGCTTATGAATAAAAGCTTTGCGCGCGGCGTCGCTGTGCACGACCAGCAGTTTCGCTGACGCAACCCGTTTGGTCATTGTATAGTCTGTCATGTCAGGGCAGCGCCTGTGCGCAATGAATTTCCAAACGGACCGGGCATACGCCGACAAACCCTCTTGGCGAAGAAGCTCCAGAAAGTACGCCGCGAATCGTCTGCTGGCGATGTACTTTTCGCCGTATATCCCGGATAAATTAAGATCGTGCAAAACCACTACGCACTGGCAGCGTTCTGCTATTCTTACCGCCGGGTCGAAGTCGACGCCCTGCGCAACATTTACGATTACGCCGTCATAGTCTCCGATTCGCCCGGTCAACTCGGAGTGATGCCGCAGCTCAACCCCGTCGCAGCAGGCCGGGGTGTATCCGTCGCCCAGCCAGTATATGTCCACGACGGCTTTTTCAAGCAGGCTTGGCAGCAAATCCGCGCTGTAGTCCGCTATGCCCGACGTATGCGGCGGCAACGGTGTGATTAGTGCAATTCGCGGCTTCATGTCGCCACCTTTGCTGTTTGCGAATTACCCAGTGCGGCGGCAATGGCCTGATCCACTTTGGGATAGAGCGTCTCCCAGTCGAAAGAGTCTTTGCCGTAATTGAATCCTCTTTCAGCGAGAGTTGCACCCAATTCAGGATTCTGCAGCAGCTTAACGCACTTTTTCGCGAGGTCATCGGGTCGATTAGCAATCAAGAGGGTCTCGCCGTCATGAGCACCGAGACCGGCGCAGCCCACTGACGTCGTGACGATAGGCAGGCCGTTCGACCATGCTTCCAATATTTTTAACCTCGTGCCGGACCCGACTTGCAGTGGAACCACAAGGCAAGACGACTTCGTCAGAAACGGCTCGATATTATCGACAAACCCGTGAACGCACACGCCGCGCTGGCTCTTGAGCGAGTCCAATCGACTGTCATATCGGCCAACGATGTCAAGCACGGCGTCCGGGATCGTCTTCAATACACGCGGCCACACCATCTTGCAAAACCAAAGCATTCCATCAATATTCGGCTGATACAGGAGCAGCCCGCAAAACAGCAGGCGTTTGCCGTCGCGCGGGGCGATTTTTGGTTTGTTGGAGAAGTCGAAACCGTTTGGAAGCAATATTACATGCCCCGGCGCTTTCAGGTCGGCGGCCTCGTCTGGGTTGGACATCAGAACCACGTCGCACTGCCTGGCTCGCTTGAGCTCGGCTGCGTTGAAGAACGGGACGTCCGCTTTTATCAGCAAACGGCGGAACAGAGGCTGTTGACGCGCATGCAGGGCGTATTTCCAGGACTCGCGGTCGCACATGTCGAATATCGTCGGAACGCCGGTCGGGACTCCCGTAAACCAGATCGAAGGGCTCTGATAATACCACAGCAAATCTGGACGTTCTTCATTTACAAGTCTCTGGAGCGACTCGCGGAACAGATCGCGATACCCCGGCAGCAAGTCCATTCTGTATTTCGCGATGGACATGGACGCTATACGGTCAGCCAGGCGGTTTGCATGCGACGAATCGAGAACGCGGCGCTGGCAGCCGAAGCCGTCGCCATTCATGAATCGCTGCCGCTCCTCATCAAACGGATTGGCGAGCACCACGATGACTTCGTGATCCCGTTTCAACTTCTGGATCAACCTGAAGCACCTGATCGCTCCTCCCGAGGTCGCCGGCCAGGGACTGGATTGGACGACACAATAAATTTTCAATTAATTGTTCTCCCAATACGACCGATCCGGCTATTTGCCATCCAAATAACCGAGCAATATCTTACCGGCTTCTCTGGCCCGGTCACACATCACGGGCGCTTGTTCCGACAACGTTTCACGCACGCGAGACTCCGCAGCGGCGATCGCACGAGTCTTTTCCGACAAGACTTCCGCCGTAAGGTCATCGACCGGGATCAGCCAGTCGAGGTTTCCATACACGTCCTGATTGATTCCGCGCGCCTTTGTGCTGTAGCCGATGGATATTGTCGGCACGCCCGTGGACAGCGCCGCGATGGTGCTGTGGGTCCGTGCGCCAATAAAAATCCTGAGCTTCGATATAACCCACTTATACTCGGCAGCGCATAGATTGCCGGGCAAAACGGCGAGTTTTGAACGCTCACCCGAGAATTCGTCTGCGATCCGGCTCAGGAAAGCATGATCGTTATCCATATCGCTGATTACATGCGGAATCAGCAGCAGAGGCCCGATTTTCGCGTCAAGCAGGGCGCGCGCGCAATCGGCTGCCAACTGCGCCCAGTTGTCACCTTGATCTTTGCGATATTTGCCTGCCAGGGAACTTAAGTTCAGCCCCACGGCGCCGTCGCTTAACAGTTCGGAAATTTCCGGCGGAAGATCGGGCTGCGCAGGCTTCAGCGTAAACGCCGGATCAGCTACCAAACGGACGTTACCGATTACGCCAATCGACGCCAGATACGACGCGGTAACTGTTTCTCTTGCAAAGACGAGGTTGAGCCGGTTCAGATGCTCGCTCATCATTTGTTCGATTGCGGGGTCGGCGTCGTAAGGCCCTATGCTGGCTCCCCAAAGGAAGACCGGCTTTCCCAAACTCAACAATGCTTCATCCTGGCATACGAATTGCCCGAGCGTGCCATAGTCTAGGGTATATAGGTCGCCGCCGATTTCCAGTGCGCAGTCCGAGTTTTTCAGCTCGCTCAACTGCGTATGAAACATCCTGTGTTTCCAGCTGCCCGTGCCGTAACGCAGCCTGTATTTCCACCATGCCGGGCTGAATTTCGCCACGGAGTTTGCGCAATGAGGCCGCCAGCGGATTCGACAGTCAGGTTCGTCGACCGGTTTCTCTACGTCCAGGCAACTCGCCGTGTATGTCAGCGACGGATCGATCTCGGACAAAATATTCACGGTGCTTCGGATGATCGCCTCGCAGCCGCGATTGCCGTAATCGCCGCACCCAACAAACAAGACTCGTCTTTTACCGGGCATCGTCATCCTCGCAAGCGCCGCTGGTGTGGTAAGACCAGGACGAATCTACCCAGACATGGCCGAATCGCGGAGCGCCGGATCCAGCAGTCTGCGACGGCGGCAATATGGCCAGGTCGTTTGAGATGACTCCGTCGTCATAGACCATTGTTCCATAGGCGTCGGCGGCCTTTATGCACACTCTATATCTGCCTGGAACAATGGGTACGGTATTGATCTCGACCTCGCAATATCCGGGCTGGGCTATATCTGAAAGGCATGCGTTCTGCAGATTGCTGGAATGAACGATGATCCGCCCGACTTCGTCCAGAATTTGAACGCCGAGCCGTGGAGCCATCACTTTGTCGCTAACGGAATAGTTGATGCGCAATTTCAGTGGATCGCCCGAGCGTATTAACCATTCGCCGGTGTCGTTTAGAATATCCAGGCCGGTGATATGCATGGGAACGCCAGGCCGTGCGGCGGCGCTTGAATCCCCTGCGATTTTACGAGATCGATCTCTTTCGAGGATGAGCAGTTCGCCGTAAGTTTTTACGGCTTCCTGCGGGGCGCTGATGCTGTGAATCTGCCCACGGTTGATTACGACCACTCTGTCGCACAAACTGGATACCGCGCCCATGTTGTGCGACACAAACACTATGGTCTTCTCCGAGTCGCGCAGTTCCTGCATCCGTTGGGAGCACTTTTCTTGAAACGCCGCGTCCCCTACGCTTAATACTTCGTCTACGATCAGTATCTCCGGGTCGACATGCGCCGCCACCGCAAACCCTAACCGGGCGTACATTCCACTGGAATATCGTTTGACCGGAGTATCTATAAACCTTTCGAGCTCGGCAAACGCCACGATCTCGTCAAACTTTTGGTCTATCTCCCGGCGGGTCATTCCAAGGATTGATCCGTTGAGGTAAATGTTCTCTCGTCCGGTCATCTCGGGATGAAACCCCGCGCCCACCTCGATAAGAGCCGAAACCCGTCCCCGCGTGCGTATGTGACCCGATGTGGGCTGCATGATCCTGGTCAGGAGTTTGAGCATGGTGCTCTTACCGGCGCCGTTGTGGCCGATTACGCCTATCGCTTCGCCTTGCTCGACATCGAAATTGACGTCTTTGAGCGCCCAAAAGTCCTGTCGTTTAGGGCGGCGAAAGATTCCGCGCGCGGCGTCGGCGAGGTTCTTGGGCCTGTCGCCTGCCAGCACGAATTTCTTTGATACGTTTTCTACTGAGATAACCTTCATGGCTAGTTATATAGTCTCCGCGAAGAGCGGTTCGAGTTTCTTGAACATTCGATATCCCAAGATCAGCACGACAATCGACAACACCGCTGAATAACCCAGCCAATTCCACATCGGCGGCTCGCCCCGCAACGCCGCAGTGCGCGTGGCGTCTATGAGAACGGCCATTGGGTTCAGCATATACAGATTGAAAAACCGTTTCGGGACTAAATCCAGGCCATATATGATAGGCGACATATACATCCAGACCTGGGTCAGCAGCGGCAGCACATGTCTTATATCGCGATAGAACAAATTTGCGCTGGACAGAATAAACGTGACGCCCAGCAAAAGTGCCGTTTCGATGATAAGGATGGGCAACGTCATCAGAATCCACGCATTGATGTGCACCCGGCAGATCACAAAAAGCCCGGCGAGCACGATGGCGCCCAGCGCCAGGTCAACCAGTTTGCCCAGAACCGCCGATATGGGAAAGACCTCTCGCGGAAAATATATCTTGGTGATCAGATTGAAGTTGCCCACCAGACACTCGGTGCCGCTTGTCAGCCCGCCTGCGAAAAACGTCCAGGGCAGCATCGCGATGTAGGCGAATATGGGGTAGGGAATCCCTTTTGTGTCGACCTTGGCAATGTAGGACATCACGATCGTGAAAACGGCCGTCATCGCCAGCGGTTGCAGCAGCGCCCACAAAATACCCAGCACCGACTGCTTGTAACGGGAGCGAATGTCCCTCTGTGTCAGACTGTAAACCAATTCGCGATGATGCCACAGAGTGCGAAGCGCCCCGGGCTTTTTTACTTCCGGCCAATCGGCTAAGAGTTGTTCCACGACTTATTCCTATCGTAACCTAAACTTGCTGTATTGTTTTGAGGGTTTCACCCTCAAGCTCCTGACCAAGGGCCTCTGCCCTTGGAACCCGCTGGGGCCGCGGGCCCCAGACCCCTATCTCTGAATTGGTTACCCCCGTGCACGGGGGTAACCAATTCAGGGTCAGAAGGTCCAGGAAACCCGGTTTCCTGGCAGAGTCCAGAGACAGGGTCTCTGGCAGGGTTTGGGGCGGAGCCCCAAATCAAAAATGACAAGACTCGGATGCGAAAGCGCTAGTCAGGAAAAGGATTTTCCTCATCACGTTCTTTCGCGGCGGCGGCGGGCTCCTTTGCGGCATCCGGCAGCGCCTGCTTGTCCTTGCGGCCATTTTTGCCGTTGCCGGACTCCAGCGCCGCATCCGGCGGGATAACGGCTGAACTGGCGTAATAGTGCGAATAGAAGTGGCAGCTGTCGATGTTCTCAGGATCCAGCCGGTTGACCACGACTCCGAGTATATTCGCTTTTGCCCGGCGCAGCAGATCGCGGGTCTGAGACTCAGTTCCTCGCGGAACCATATTCGCCGAAACCACCATAACCACTGCGTCTATCCAGCTTGCCAGCATCGGGCCGTCGCTGAAGACTATCGTGCTGGGAGTGTCGAACAAGACCAGGTCGCAGTGATCTTCGAGCCTTTTTACGAGATCCTGCATTCTGCCGGAGCCTAAAAGCTCAGACGGGTTCAGCGGCTGCGGGCCAGCCGTCATGACAATCAGGTTTTCCACTTCGGTCTGCTGGAAAGCATCCGTGAGATTGCCTTCGCCGCGCAAGAGCGTGCTTAAGCCGGCCTCGTTGGGCAGGTCGAAAAACTTGTGCAGGCTGGGCCGGCGCATGTCGGCGTCTATCAGGATTATGCGCTTGCCGATTTGCGCAAGAGCGATCGCGAGGTTGCATATGGTGGTCGTGCCGCCCTGACCGGGGCGTCCTGTCGCGACCATAAGCGTCTTGAACGGATTGTCACGCAGCTCAAACAGGATGTTTGTCCGCAGTATCTTATATGACTCGGCCATTGCAGACAACGGATATATGTGCGTCAGTTTAGGAAGCGCGCAGTCGCGGCCGACCAGTTTGGGAGTCAGGCCGATTACCGGAAGCTCCATCAACTTTTCGACGTCCGCGGCGTTGCGCATTCGGTTGTCGATGCTATCCATCCAGGCTACAGTGACTATTCCAAGCACTAGAGCCAGCACCAGACCGTAGACCAGCAATGCTTTTTTCGACGGACCTTGCACTATGGGGCCGGTCGCCTGAACCGACCAACTAAACGGTATTATGGAGCCCGTGCGCGTGGACTCTTTTTCGGCGACAAGCGCCTGAGCATACTTTTCGGAGAGCATTCTGTAGGTGTTGTCGGCCTGAGTATACTCGATCATCAAATCGGCAAGCCCCGGTTCGGCCTGCGCCAGATTATTTACTTTTTGCTTTGCGGCCGCCACGCTTGCCGATGCAGACGCGAGTTTTGCCTTGGCTGTCGCCAGTTGATACTGCGCCTCGGAGCGTTTTTTAAGCAGTTCTTGGTGGATATCGTTGATCGAAGGCAGAGAATAGACGCTGCCCTCTTTCGCAATCTGCTCTTTGAGCATGGATATTCGAGCCTGCGCAGCTTTGTATGTGTCGTGCGCGGGCTGATAGCGCTGAGCTATGGCGCGCAGGTCGGCTTCGGCTTTGGTCAACTCATCTCGAAGTTGGCGCACGGCCGGGTTCATATCAGCCGGAAGAGACTGCCTGGAAACCAGAGGCTGCCTCTCCAGTTGGGCGTTGATGTCGTTAACTGCCGCCTGGGCTTCTCTGACCGCGGAGTCGGCTTGGCTTCGCGCTTCTTCCATGCTCGATAGCGAAGTGACGGCGGTTTGGGTCTCCGCGTCAACTGAAATCACGCTGTGCCCACTTTTATACTCGGCGATCTGGCGCTGCAGTTTCTGTAGGTTTATTTTGGCTTCTTCCTTGCTGGTCAGCAGGAACTTGGCGTACTTTCGCACGTCTTCGCGGCTTTTTTCCTGGTAGGACGCGGCAAAGGCCTGAGCGACTGCATTTGCCACGTAAGGCGCGTCGTCACCGTTGGGCATGCGCACGATTATGCGAATGATGTCGGTGGTGGTGCCTTGCACTCCTCCAATGCTTGCATTTTGCACCGGAGAGATTTCCAAGACGTCCTGCCAGTCTTGAAACTGGAGCAGAGAACCGGCACTTCTCTCGACGCGGGTTACCTGTTTGTAAGGCATCTTGTTTGCTATGTCGGAGCCCATGCTCTCGGTTATGGATTTCTTTTGTTCTTCAGTGGACTGCGCTAGGAAGTCGAGAGCGCCCTGATAGACCTCGTAGCTCTGAGCAAGAATGATAAGGTTGCTCAGGATTACGTTGCGGTCGGGGGAGTTTTGGCGATTATTGTTGTTATTATCGCCGGCCGTGGTGACGCCGCCCTGCATTACTTGGGCAGTCGGCGACACGAGCGCCGTGCCTTCATAAACGACCGTCGGTTTGGGAGCGGCTATTGCCACGACAAACAATGTGACCGCGACAATGCCTATGATTATCCATTTTCGCGTCTTAACAATCTTTACAAGATGCCAAAAGTTCATATTTATCGCCTCGCCTCACAACATTATACCACGACAATACCATCAGTCTCCCAAGGAAAATTCGCGGGCGATGAGTTTACTTCTGTCGAACCAGCATCTGTCGAACTTCTACAATAGGTTCTCCCGAGGCGGGCATTGTTTCGATCTTCAACTCGTGGAATCCGTTTGAGAAGCGGGTTGTGTCCCAATCGAATATGGTGGGACACGCGCTGGATGTGTATATAGGGCGGCCGTCTACATAGAATGTCGTGATCGACCCGGCAGCAGACTTCTTCGCCTCGATCTGAACGGTGCCGCGCACGGGGCATACTCCGCGCTTGACAGCTTTTTCGGCATATTCCCAAGACTGGCGATCCAGTTCGCTGCGGGCAAGCTCCGGGTCGAACGAGGGAAAAAGCAGTCGGACGGCAGTAACACCTTTCTCGATTTTGCGCGGTTTGCAGATTTTTTCAAAGTAACTGGTAAGGTAGTTGGGGGTGAATGCGTCGTCGATTTTGCCGACCATGCAGGGCATGTCTTCCCAGTCGCCATCATCTATTTTCACCTGCGCTCGATATGAGTCATTTGGCCTTGCCGGATACCACGCGAGGTTGATATGGCCGAAAAAGAGTGGCGGAGTGCCTTCCAGCGCTGGCTTTGATGCGTCTTTCGGCCCGATCACCATCACCTGCGGCTTGGTTTCACCCTGCTCGTGGGCGTGGTAATACGGCTGCACCATAAACCCGCCGCGAGTTTCAAGGGCGCCGCCTTCCACAGTGCCCTTGGGGCATACCGGAGCGGTGGAGATGGTGAGCACGCCGCCGTGGTTGGTGTTGACCGCTCCGACTCCCGTGAACGTGGTAGCGTCGTATCTGCCGACCCCGGTGACAGGTCTGTCCACGGTCGCGATCTTTTCGGATGCGCCATCGGGGTATATGACCGTCACGTCGCCGCCTGAGTGGTTGTCGAAGTCGATTTCGCCCGGCATCCGGTTCGGGCGCTTGACTACTATCACAAACGTCTCGCCCTCAATCGGGATATAGTCCTCGGGCATCGGCACAAGTGAGTGATTGCGCTCGACATACACCGCGCTGCCGACGAATGGCGAAAAATTGCGGAATATGGACTCGCCGGTGCGGATGTCGACCTGAATCGCCGAACACCGGGGAATGTGACCTCCATAGCCGCGAGGGATCTCTGAAAACTCGCAGGGCGATATGCTGAATATCAGGGGCATCTGCGCTTTGCCGAATCCGCTTGCCGCTCGGCCGGTCTTGATTCGAATGCCGTGAACGGCCGTGGCCGCGACCGTGCCGCAGGGAGTATATGACGATGCGGCGAATCCGGTGATCCGTGCGTTGGCGACCACTTTCACTCTGCCGACCGCGCTGTAGGTGGCTCCGGCGTCCAGGCTTAACTGCGCGAGCCCGTCGATAACGTTCGCGATGCGGATTCTGTACATTTCGGTCGAGGACGAGTCAAGTTCGGACGCATTGCATGTGCACGCGACCGCCATTATCAGCGCGATTAATAAGATTCTGCTTCTCATACCCAGATTATACATCCTTGAGGGTTTCACCCTCAAACTCCCAGCAGGGGCTCCGCGCCCCTGCACCTGCGCCGGGGCCGCGGGCCCCAGGCCCCTAGTGCAGATTTATATGATCCCATAATGGGATCATATAAATCTGAGTCAGAAGGTCCAGGAAACCTGGTTTCCTGGCAGGATCCAAGGACAGCGTCCTTGGTAGGGTTTGGGGCAAAGCCCCAACCTGCTATCTGGCGGCATGCTTTTTGCGCGCTGCAAATGTTCGCGGCGCATTCGGTTTGGGTCTGCGCTGCTGAATCGGGCCGCGCTTGAACTCGTTTGAGACGGCGGGTCGAGCAGAGTAATCGAAATCGTCAACTGTCTTGCGCTCGATAGGACTTCCTAGTGCTCTCTCGATATCCCAGACAACCGCAGCGTCTTCTTTCGTAATCAGAGTCATCGCGTCGCCCTCGCGTTCGGCTCTGCCGGTTCGCCCTATACGGTGGATATATGTGTCGGCGGTATCGGGGATGTCGTAGTTTATGACGTGCGATATGCTGTCTACGTCCAGCCCGCGCGCGGCGATATCGGTCGCGACGAGTATCTGGCAGCGACCCGAGCGGAAATCGTCGAGAGCCGCCTGCCTCTGGTTTTGAGACTTGTTCGAGTGCAATGCTGCCGCTCCATATCCGGCTCGCTCGATCTGTTGGGCCACGCGGTTGGCGCGGTGTTTTGTGCGAGTGAAAATCAGCACGGAATTTGTGTCGGTGTTGTCCAGAAGTTTGAGCACCAGCGACGTTTTCAGATGCTGCGGGCATGGATAAAGCGCATGGGCCACGGTTTTGGCGGGAGCGCAGATATCGACATCCACCCGCTCGGGAGCGTTGAGGGTTTCAGACGCAAGCTGGGTAAGCTCGGGCGCGAATGTCGCGGAAAAGAGCATGCTCTGGCGGTTGCGGGGGAGCCGGGCAAGTATTCGCTTGATGGACGGCAGAAAACCCATGTCCAGCATTCTGTCGGCCTCGTCCAGAACCAGTTTTTCGACGTTGGAGAAGTTGGTGTTGCCTCGTTCCATGTGATCGAGCAGACGTCCCGGACATGCCACTATCACTTCGACGCCTTTTTTAAGCGCGTTTTCCTGAGGGTTCATCCCGACCCCGCCGTATACGGTAGCTGATTTGATCTTTGTATGCTTGCCCAACTGTTTGAACGACTGATGTATCTGTTCGGCGAGTTCCCGCGTGGGTGTCAGCACGATTGCTCTGGTGCGCGGTTTATCGACCGGGTTGTCAAGCAAATGCTGGAGTATCGGCAGCACGAACGCGGCTGTCTTGCCTGTGCCGGTTTGAGCCGTTCCGATAATGTCGCGGCCGTCGATGGCGATTGGTATAGCGGCGGACTGCACTGGTGTGGGCGCGTCGAACCCGGCTTCGCGGACGGCGCGTTCCAGTCTGGCGTCCAGCCCGAAGCCTCCGAAAGAATCATTGCCCGCGGGTGCCGTAGTCTCTTGGGTCGGTATATCCGGTTTGCGAAGAACGAAGTGCTTCAGGTTCGGCTTGATCTTCGCGGCGAGTTGCTCCTTGAAGCATTCGTCGCAGTAGACGGGTTTACTGTCTGATGGCTTGAACGGAACCTGAGCTTCTTTTCCGCACTTTGCGCACAAAGCGACATGCGTTCCGCAGTCGCCGCCGCGGCTGTGCCTTCGTCTGGCGTTGCGTTTTTGGTGGCATTCAGCGCACCTTGTGGGTGGGTTGAAACCCTGTTTCTGAAAATCTTTCTGCTCCTGCGCGCTGAAAACGAACTCTCGCTCACAGTCGCGGCAAGTGCAGACTTTGTCCTGATAACTCAATTATTGTGCTCCTGGTCTTACTATTGTCTTGAGGCTTGAACCATATGAGCCAGTCGAACCGAGTAACCAGGCCAGCGCCAAACCAACGTAACAATACATTACATTATAACACACACTCGCGCTCGGCGTATTTCGGTAATTTGGCGTAAAATTTTTTCGTGCAAGTGTTTAGCAAATGCGCTATAATGTGCGATAATATATAATGACAGCGGCGGGAGAGCTTTCGCTGCCGTCTATTTTCCAATTGTCCGAAAGGAGGTACACAATAATGCGCATGCGAACTTCAAGCATGTCGCGCTGTCTTATTAGCGCCAGCATGCGATACGTGCCTCGTTTCGGCGGTTGTCGGACCTGCTAAAGGTTCGTTCCTCTCTGAATACCTCTTTCAGGATTCTTCCGAACACTGCCCGGCGACGGCACTACTCAACGTACCTGTAGTCGTCTGCGAGTGTATTTGAAGGAGAACCTGATATGAACGCCTGCATCAGACGGGCACGCGAGGGAGACCAGTCAGCGAAACGAAAGCTGGTAGAGACCCTGCGCCCGAGAATAGCAAAAATGGCCGCATACTATGGTCGAATATGTGGAGAAGACCCCGATGATCTGCTTCAAGAGGCATGGCTAGGCCTGTTGGAGGCTCTGCCTGAGGTCGACATGAAGATCGGTACTCCCGAGCAATATCTCATCACGCGCGCCCGCTGGAAACTGCTGGATGCCGTAAAACGCGCAAAAGTGCGTCGATGTGCTTCACTGGACGATGCCGGGTTGGAGCACTTGACGCCGGTCGGAAGCGACGGCGCAGTGGCGTCGGCATGTGTGTCGGAGTTTGTCGGCGAACTCAAGACCACCCAGCGCGAAGTGCTCTATTGCCTGCTGGCTGGTCTGACCTGGCGCGAGGCCGGTGAGAAGCTGGGCTGCGCTTCGGCCAATATTGCGTACCACGTTCGGCAGATCAGGCGCAGGTACGAGGAGTGGTCGGAGGAGCCTGCATGCTTTGTTTGAATTCCGGCGATTGGCCGATGTGCGTCATGCGGCCCGACGCGCGTCGGCCGCGTCGTCTGATGAGCATTCTCGTCCACGGAGTATGCTCTCGAACTCGTCGGATGCCACGGGCCGGCTGACAAAGTAGCCTTGGATTTCGTCGCAGCCCATACCGGCCAGGAATTGGAGCTGCTCCAGGGTTTCCACTCCTTCGGCAATCACCTTCAGCTTGAGACTCTGCGCCATCGCTATTACCGCGCGCGCAATGGCCGCATCGTCGGGATTTGTCGTGAGGTCTCTGATGAATGACTGGTCTATCTTTACCGTGTCGATCGGAAATCGCTTCAGATATGTCAGCGAGGAGTATCCCGTTCCGAAATCGTCTACAGACAGCTTCAGCCCCATGTCTTTCAGCTTGTACAGAGTGCTCACGGCAATGTCGATACTGTGCATGAGCACACTTTCGGTGAGTTCCAACTCCAGGTGATCCGGCTGAAGACCGGTTACTTCAAGTGTTTCGCGGACGGTGTCGACCAGGTTGTCCTGAAGAAAATGACGAGCCGATACATTCACTGCGATAGTAATAGGGCTGAGCCCTTTGGTCTGCCAGAGTTTGTTCTGCGCGCAAGCCGTGCCCATTACCCAGTCGCTGATGGGTATGATAAGTCCATTTTCTTCCGCAATCGGAATGAACTGGCTCGGCGGCACAAGTCCGAGTTTGGGGTGATGCCAGCGAATCAGCGCTTCGGCTCCAAGGATATTTTCGGTGGTGATATCCGTTCTGGGCTGGTAGTGAAGTATGAATTCATTGCGCTCGATGGCGGATCGCATGCTGTTTTCGATTTGCATTCGTTTGGCGACGGCGGCGTTGTGTGCTTTGTTAAAGAACTGGCAATTATTTCTGCCGTGTTCTTTTGCTCGATACATGGCGCTGTCGGCGTTTTTTACAAGCGTCTCGACGTCCGCTCCATCGGTCGGATATATGCCGACGCCGATGCTTACCGTCACAAACAATTCTTTCTCGGCGATGATGAACGGGTTGGAAAACACGTCGATGATTCGCTTTGTGATGGCTTCGACGTCGCTTGCGGCGGCAATGTCGCACAGGATCGCAGTGAACTCGTCTCCGCCCATCCTGGCGATCATGTCCGCCTCGCGAGTGCACCTTTGGAGCCGTTCGGAGACCGATTTGAGCAGGATGTCGCCCGTAGTGTGCCCAAGCGTGTCGTTAATCATCTTGAACTGGTCTAGATCAAGGAACAACACGGCTACCTTTTCGCCTTTACGCGCCGCTTGAGCGATGCACTGGGTCAGCCTGTCGCTGAACATCAGTCTGTTCGGAAGATCGGTGAGGTGGTCGTGATGGGCCAGGTGATCCAACTGTTTTTCGTAGATTTTCTTCTCCGTGACGTTGCGCTTTATCGCGATAAACCTTTCGACGGCTCCGGCATCGTTCTTAATTGGAGTGATTGTGACGTCTTCCACGGCTGTATCGCCGTTTTTGCGACGCAGAATAATCTCGCCATGCCATGTGTGGCCGCTCAGCACCATATCTATCAGCGTTGCGTAAAATTCGGAGTTGTATTTGTCGGACGAGAAGAAATCGGGCAGCTCGCCCTGGATTTCATCCAGCGAGTAGCCTGTCTCGCGTTCGAACGACGGGTTAACAAACTCGACGCGGCCATAAATATCGGTGATGATGATCTGATCGGTGGCGGCGTTCATGGCCGAAGTCCTGATTCGCAGATCGGCTTCCACTCTGCGGCGTTCCGCGGCTTCCAGGGCCAGTGATATCAAATCGGTTATAGACCCTGAAAAGCTCTTTTCATCGGCGGTCCATTGACGTATTGGCCCGATGTGCTCGTGGCGCATAATGCCTATTGCCCGTCCGCCCATAAGGATCGGCACATCCATTACCGGCGTCGTATTATGCTCGGCAGTATTGTTGGAAAAGTCGGCGCCCGTCATGGTTTGGCCGAATGTGTGTCTGTTTTTGCACAGGTCATAAGAGTCCGAACATGTAAAATAGCTGCCGTCGGCATTGTATTTCCAGACGCTTACGCGGGAGATGTCCAGAGTCTTCGCGACGGTTTCTGTGAGTCGTTTGATTGTTCGGGATACGTCTCCGTAAAAGACCGCCTTGCTTCGCGTGAGTTTGGTTAAAGCGGAATGCTGTTTCATGATCCGCTCGTTGTTGGAGCGTAGTTCCGAGTTGGCCTGATACAGTTCATAAGAACTCAGATCCATAGCATGTTCGAGCATGTGTACGTGCGCGTCCAGATCATTGTAAGCCTCATCTATTGACGCGATAAATGACTGCAGGTTCGGTGGATATTCTTCGCAATCGCCCAGATGCTTTTTTAACTGCCTTTGAAGCAGACTATGGAATTCTTCCAATCTCAGTTCTCCCGAAATACGGTTATTGTCATTGACTGGTTATGAAATTCACACGGTGTGCCGGAGGCGATTGGAGCTATTTCGCCAAGTGAATAAAATCCGGTTATAACAGGCCTCTCGCCAAGCATTTCTCGCACGGCTTCGGTTTCTTCTTCTACCTTTTGCCGAAGTACCATCTTGCGCGCAACGCAGCTTACCACAATTGCCAGATCAGGTCCTTGGTTGCCGATAATTCCAGAGCAGATTTTTGCCGCGTCCTCGGCTCCCTCAACCAGATGATCGTAATTTCCCAGCATCATTCGAGCGTAATGACCAACCGGAAGGTCGCCGCCGGATATCAGGCTCTGGTCTTTTTCGTTTACAGATGTAATCGACCGAACGACTATGCCTGTGCTTTCGGGCGGCCGCAGGCACATAGGAAAGAACAAGGCCGTTGCGGGCAAGCCGCCGGCATGCTCGCCCAGATATTTCTTGTATAAGTCGAGCGCCGATTTTCCGTCCAGTTCATACAACACGTTTTCGTGGGACTTTGTAATCATCCGCTCTGGACCAAACGCATCCCATCCTCCAACGGAAGCGCAGCCGACGGAAAGCTGATCGCCGTAAAAGCCGATGGCGACGGCGGAATTATTGTCTGGTATTGCGTCGCATACCACAGCAGTTTCTCCGACCACTTCATAATTTGAGGCGATTCCGCCGGAAAGCTCTACACCGTCAGGCAGAACATGTGTGATTCCACGCATCAGAGCGCTGCCGTTAACATTGATCGAGGTGGAGAGGACAAAAACATGAGAGAGCTTGTCGTTCAAAAGCATTTTGCCGATGGCCGTGCCTGCTTCATAGCTGTTTTTGAACTCACTGTGTTTAGCACGCACGGTGGATATTGTAGTGGAATCGAATTTTATCGCAGCAATCGACAGCGAGTTCTCAAGCACTTGCGTGTCGCATATTTCCCCGGCTGTCGAGCATCCGAAGATTTTGGCGCTGGGATATGCGGCGGAGATTTCATCGAAACACTGTCGCTGCAGCAGAAGCTCCCTGCCACCAAATACGAGGACTAATTGTGCTGATTTTCCCAGATGCCCAGGAAACCCGCCTTGCCAGCCGGCTTCATCCGTCCATCTAAACTGCTCTGTTTGCATACCAGCGTCTTCCTACCTGTTATACATTTAGTATTGTATTTTACAATCAAGCCACATTTGCATTATCGGGCTGTGAGATACGAATTGCGAGGGCAGATAGCCCAATTATGGAGGACTTTGACGCTGGACTGTGGAATACAAATTACTTGGCAACAAAATGGATTTTAGCATACTCGGCGTACAATTCTATACAATTTGTGGAGAATGTAATGTCATCAGATACAAAAGCAAAACACATTCCGGGGGGTATCGGGGAACTGCTGATAATAGCGCTCCCTATGATGGCTTCCAGCGCCTGCGAGACGGTTATGACATTCACCGACCGCCTGTTTCTTTCCAGGCTTGGCAGCGCGCAGATGAATGCCGCAATGGGCGGCGGGCTGATGTGTTTCATGATGATGACGTTTTTCATGGGGCTGATCGGATATTGTGCGGCTTTGGTGGCGCAGTATTTCGGTTCAGGACAAAAGAAAAACTGCGCCGTGGTTGTGACACAGGCGCTTATCCTCGCCGTCGCCGCATATCCGGTCATATTGTTGCTGAGCCCGTTGGTTAGATACTGGTTTCGCGTTTCGGGAATCGCGCCTGAGCAGCTTGGGCCTCAGATGTTGTATTTCAACATCTTGATATATGCCTCCATAGTGGGTCTGCTGCGCAACGCTCTTGGCGGCTTTTTCTCGGGGATCGGCAAAACGCGAGTTGTGATGGTGTCGTCACTAACCGCTATGGCAGTGAACGTCGCTGCCACTTATGTTCTGATTTTCGGCAATTGCGGTTTTCCGGCTATGGGAATCCGTGGTGCGGCTTACGGCACGATTGTCGGCGGAGTATCCGGGCTTCTCATTATGGTGGCGGCGTATTTCGGCGGCAGAGAGCACAACGATTATGGCGTTCGAGACTCGTTCCGGTTCGACCCGGACATTATGAAAAGGCTTTTCAAATTCGGGTATCCAGCAGGCATGGAATTCTTTTTGAACTACACGGCCTTCAGCGCTATGGTAATGCTTTTTTACACGTGCGGGCAGGATGTCGCTACAGCCGCGACCGTTACGCTCAACTGGGACATGGTCGCGTTCGTTCCTCTTATAGGCATCGAGATCGCAGTGACAAGCCTTGTCGGGCGATATATGGGAGCGCGGCAGCCTGATATGGCGCACCATGCCGCGATGTCCGGCATAAAAATCGGATCGATTTACTCCACTGCTATGCTGATAATGTTTACCATGTTCCCCGCATCTCTGGTCAATGTGTTTCGACCTGATACCGACAGCATGGTGTTTGCTAAGGCTATGCCCCTAACGCTTTTCATGGTGCGCACGGTGGCGGTGTATGTGTTGGTTGAGGCGGTGGTGATTGCGTTCACCGGAGCGCTGCGAGGGGCCGGAGACACTCTGTGGGCTATGCGCACTTCCGTGGTTTTGCATTGGGTGCTGGTTGGAATACTGTATGTCATGCTCAAGACGATGCGCCTGCCCGCCGGGGCGGCATGGGTGGCGATGATTGTGTGGTATATGGTGTTCAGCCTGCTTTTCTTTATGCGATATCGCGCAGGCAAGTGGCGCGATATAAGAGTGATCGACGATGTGGATGGATCGCTCGCAGCCACGTGCGAAGGCTTTCACAGATCGAGTGATTTGTAGGCTCTTCCCTGGACGCAAGTCTTGCTGCATGAGTCTATTGCAATGCCCAGTTTCTTTCCTGTGGAACATTTTTCGATCAGCGCGGGCAGTTCGTTTCGGTAGTCCGACTTTACGCACACGTTCATCTCCAGCACGCCGCCGGAGTAACGCTGCCGTTTGACCTGAATGACCCCTGGCAGATCGCGCGTGGCTTCTTCGAGTTTATTAGCCGCCATGATTCCCTTGAAACCGGCGATTCTCACCGTCATATACGCACTCATCGCCGCTGGAGCGATCATGAGGTCGTTGGCGAGCAGGTTTCCGGCTCTGTCACCGACTTTAGCCAGACAACTCTCGGCGGACAAATCTTTTGTCTGATCGATGGCGTCTGCGCTGGAGTCGATCACTGAAAGTATCTCGCCGGTGTCGGTGTAATAGGCCTTGGCGTCCATGCGAGCTCGGCTTCGATAGAGGGTTATTCCGCCGTAGTCGTCATTGTCGACATAATCGGCCTTTGCCTGGCCCGCCACTATTATATCTACATTAAATTCCCGGCCAAGGGCCATCAGAGACTCCGCGTCACCCTTGACGGCCTGAGCGGCTGCCGCGTTTTGATGCAGTCGTTTGCGCTGGGTATCGTCAATTACTCTGAACCCCGCCGAGACCAGTTGCCTGCAGATTGCAGTCTCCACGGCGGCATTCGACGTCACTATACCGACGCTCCACTGCCGCGTCAGCCCGAGGGCTTTGAGCCTCTCAGCCAGTGGCCGATTGCTTACGGTGGCTTTTATGGCGACTTTGAACAAGTCGCCCTTGGTGGAAGTCGATATTACCTCATCGAGGGTGGCGAACCCGCCGGATTTCATCAGTATGTCGTCGCAGACAACTTCATAGCCGCGCCCGATGGTCGTGGAATCGATGTATACCCCGATCACTTTCATAACGGCGTTTCTGAGCGCGTCAGCAATTGCTTTGTCCCTGGCGTCGCCGACAGAAGCCGGAGCCTCGCCTTCAGATGTGACCTGAGTGGTTTCTGCCGGGTGTTTTTCTTCCGCGGACATGCACAACGCAGGCAGACTCCAGATGACCGCACACAAGAGTATGATGGCTCTCCAGTTCATTCTCATTTCGCATTCACGCTCCCGTCCGCAGTCAGTTTATCAGCCGGGACAATTGTTTTGCCCAGCAGGTCATATACGGCAGTGCTGCCTGCATTATTGAGAGCCGCGGAGATGATGGTCTCGTCGAGTATGCCCTCTTGCGTCTGCGGCACTGACGGAGTACTGGGCTGGTTGTTTTCGCCGCGGACGATCACATGATCCGACCAGTACGTGCTTTCCCTTGACCCCGTTCCAGTGAACGAGCACGAGAAGAGCACTTTGCCCGCACTCTCCGTCTCAAGCTCGCCAATGTCGTATATACGCAGATTGCCGGACACCCGCGCGGCCTGCGTTGAGTTGATCGAGACCTCCCAGTCCATGTCGTGATCCCAGCGGCTGTTTTCGTAATCCCGTCTGCGGCGTTCCCAGTTGTCGTGATTCCGACGATAATCGTGCATTTCCTTTTCCCAGCGCCTGTGGTCTTCGATATAGTCTGGATCATTGGATCGGCTGCCGTGCACTTCGTCATATTTGTGGGCGCCGAATATACCGAACTTACGCTCATCGGGGTCGGGTTCGCTCGGCCTGCTCGGTTCGCTCTCGCTGAACCCCGGAAGAGGAGCTGTGCAGCAGCGCGGAGTGTTGGCCGAATAGCTGGTGTCGGCGGTGAGAGCCGCTAAATCCACTATTGCAAGCGCACGCGCTCCGTCCGCCCGGTTACGAATTTGAACGATGTCATTTGTGTTCAGGCTGCCGTCTTTTTCATGCAGCAGAGCCATGTATACGAGTTCTTTCAAGTCCTGACGGCTCACACATTTGAAGCCCGTCCTGGCCGTAAGCACTGAGGTTATCTTTCCCGCCATGTCGTCGAGGATGGACGAGGAAATCTTGTCGGTTCGGTCACCGGAGCGGGCGATTACAATCATCTCCTGATACTTTGACAGATCGGTGAGGTTGCCTGTGGTAAGGGCTTCCGGTATGGCATTGATGGACGGATGCCTGCCCAGCGCCATTTCAAGCTGTCTCGAGTATGGTGCGATAATGGCCGAAATGGAACATAACTCGCCCGAATCGAGCTTTATCGACTGCTTTTCGGCTCCCCACTGACTGAAATTTTCGCCCGAATCCAGCCATTCGCGCATATTATCTGGAAGCGATTCCAGAGCGATTTGTGTTTTGTCGTCGAGCTTGGACTTATTCAGTATATAGAGCCGGTCCATTTGGGTGTCGATTGAATTAAGGTCGGAGTCTGTTGGGTAAAACAGCCAGTCTATGGTGTCGCAGCCCGGTTTGAGCTGGCGCGAGACCCAGTTTTCCGCAAACTGCTTGCCCTCGTTGGAAATGACGCACAGCCGCTTGACCTTATAGCTGTCTAGTATGCTGCCGCGCTCCTGGAGAAGCATTGAGTCGAGGTTGGACTTGCACAGCCGGTCGAGTTCCCAGTTGAGCCATTTCTCGTTGGGCGCGCTCACGAGAATGTCCCAGCCGTTGCGGCCGGACGCCTTCGCGGCATACAGGATTACTTCGCTTGAGTCGATGGCGTCAAGCGGGCAGGGGAACAGTTTCTTTTCTTCGGGGATGAGCCGCCGGGCCTTCTGACGGTCGATGATGAACAGCAGGCTGTCATTATTCTTAAGGCGGCTTTGCTCGATGAGAAGATTGACGGTCGCGAGGTATTGTTCGTTGCGCACTCCTAGTCTGAATGTGTATTTGCTGATCGATTCGGGCTTCTCGGTGGTCACAACGCGAATTTTGTGCTCGCGTAGGATTCGCGAGATGGTGACCTTCGGCCTTCCGGCGTATGCGGGACTCAGGGCAGTGGCGATCAACAGTAATATTATGATGAAATATCGTTTATGCATTACCGCGCCTCCGTTTTAGAGGTTAGAGATGCTTATTGCTCACTGGTTCCATCTCCTCGGGGGAGGGGACTATGGTGAGGGCGCAACGTAATATATTTAGACGCGTCTTTTCATGCAATCTTCCCAGTGGGACGTTATTGTATCCCAGCCCGGGCTTTGCGTTCTTCTCTGGCTCGTGATACCATTCCAGGCGTGTCCGACGGAGGCTCGCCGCTCATTATCCGGTCGATCTGAATATGCGGGACAGGATTGTCGGGATCGACTGCTGCCCGCAGTGTCCAGACGCTGAGCGCCGAGTCGACATCTCCAGCGTATTCATAAGCGTGCGCGAGAGTGTGCCACGCAAACATCGGCGGTTCGAGCGTGACGGCAATCGCGAGGTAGTCTATCGCTTCATCGGGCCGCTCGTGTATATAGTAGAAGTAGCCCAGCGCAAAGTAGATGTCATAGGTGTCGCTGTTGCCGGGCAGGCCATCGAGAAGGAACGCCTCCGCGTCTTCGTCCCTGAGCTGGTTTTGCATCAGCCACGCGCCATTGTCGTAAGCGTCCATATCATGCGGGTCGACCTGGGTGATAAGCCTCATCATAGCGATGCAGCGCTCATATTCTCCGCGATGCCAGAACTTGTCGTTGCACTCCCAGAGCTTGTCCCGAGTGACGGCGAACATGTTTTGCAGAGCGTATGCCGACTCCTCGGGCACATCGCTTTGTGCGAAAACTGGCGTTGCGATAAGCGTCGCAAGCAGAGCCGCTATTCCTAAAAAGAATTGCTTTGTCATCCGGCATCCGTCCTCCAATGTTAAACTTCTAATGCCTATTGACTCAATCCTGCATGCTGATACAATCTAAATACTGGTTTCCACTATTTGCGAAGGTGCGCACAATGAGAATAACCGATATTATCGCGGCGAAAAGAGACGGTCTGGATATTGCCGATCAAGACATATCCAAAATCGTGCTGGATTACGCGGCGGGCGATGTGCCCGATTACCAGATGTCGGCATTTCTGATGGCATGCTATATCCGTGGGTTGAGCTTTGCCGAAGTGTCTGCGATGACCAGAGCTATGATCGACAGCGGTGGCATGCTTGACCTCTCCGGCGTATCCGGCGTTAAAGTGGATAAGCATTCCACCGGCGGAGTGGGGGATAAGACGACCCTTATTGTTGTCCCGATGCTGGCGGTGTGCGGCCTGAAAGTGCCGAAGATGTCCGGCAGAGGACTGGGTTTCACAGGCGGCACGCTGGATAAGCTCGAATCGATTCCGGGTTTCAACACTGCAATCGACCCTCAAGCGTTCGCCGGGCAGGTCGAAGACATTGGCGCGGCTATTGCGGGTCAGAGCCGGGAGATTGTCCCTGCAGATAAGAAAATTTATGCCCTTCGCGACGTGACCGCCACGGTTGAGAGTATTCCGTTGATCGCGGCGAGCATTATGAGCAAGAAGATCGCGTGCGCAAGTGATGTGGTTTTGCTGGACGTGAAAGTCGGTTCCGGCGCGTTCGCCAGAGACATTGTGCAGGCGCGCGAGCTTGCAAATACTATGATCGCTATCGGAGCGAATCTGGGAAAAACGGTCGGCGCGGTGGTTACTGATATGAACCAGCCTTTGGGCTGTGCTGTGGGTAATGCGATAGAGGTTGCCGAAGCAATCGACGCGCTCAAAGGCGGCGGCCCTGACGATCTGAGACGGCTGTGCGTTGAACTTTGCGCCGTGATGCTTGTCATTGCCGGGCGCTGCGAGTCCGTAAGCGACTCTCGCAGCCTGGCTGTTTCGTGTCTGGACTCCGGGGAAGCTCTGCGGAAGTTTGTGGAGATTGTCGCGGCGCAGGGAGGCGACGCCGGCGTAGTGGAAGACGCATTGCTGCTTCCTCAGGCTAGGTCTCGGTGCGATGTTACAAGCTTGGAGTCGGGATTTGTGTCTGAGATTGCATGCGCGCGTATTGGCGCGGCAGCATCCCTGCTGGGCGCTGGGCGCAGGTACAAGGAAGATGCCGTCGATTCTGCCGTTGGGATTATTGTGAAAAAGAAGCTGGGTGACCGCGTCGAAAAGGGCGAGGTTCTTGCCCAACTGCATGTAAACGACGAATCAAACGTCTCTGAGGCGTCAAACATGGTGTCGGACGCATATCGTATAGGCCGCGAGGTTGCGATATCGCCGTTGATTCACGAGATCATTCGGCCTTAAGCGCAGGCAGAGTAATTTCAACTCGTGTGCCCTTGCATTCTTTGCTGGTAAGAGTCAACTTGCCTCCGTGAGCTTCGATCAGCCCGCGTGCGATCCTCAGCCCCAAGCCGCTGTGACTGTCGCCCGGCGTGCGTGCGGCATCGGCTCGATAGAATGCGTCGAAGATGTGTGAAATGTGTTCTTCTGAGATTCCATGCCCATTGTCCGAGACCATGATCTTTACGGGATCGGAGTCTATCAAATCAACGTTCACTTGGGCGTCCTGTCCGGCATAGCTGATGGCGTTGTCCAGGAGATTGTCGAGAACCTGCGCTATGCGATCAGGGTCGGCATTAATCATTACAGGCGACCCCGAAGGCACAGGCATTAATATGATCCCGGTATCGCCTGCTCGCTGCATACACGCCTGCACGCACTTCGACGCGACTTCCCGCAGGTCGATGCGCTTTGGGTGCAGAGGAAGTTCTTGAAGATCGAGCTTGGCGAGCTCCAGCAGATCGCTTACCAGGTTTGCGAGCCGGTCGGACACATTTACCAACGATGTAACCGCTCGCTCGCGCCGCTGCGGGTCGTCCGCCACTCCGTCGGCAAGCGCGCCGGACATAGTCTGCATGGTGGTGACCGGGCTGCGCAGTTCGTGCGCGACATCGGCAAGAAGCTGCCTTCTGCGCTCGGCGTCGCGCTCCAGCCGTGAAATCTGGTTCGAAACACGGCTTGCCATCTCGTTCATTGCTGAGGCGACCTGGGTGAACTCGTCGTCGCCTTCGACCTCTATCCTGTGTCCGAGGTTTCCCGAATGGAACGCTTTAGCGCCGGCTGCCAGAGCCGAGAGCGGGCGAGTGAACGTCCGTCCCAGCCACGTTCCGGCCACCAGCGCCAGTATAAGCGCTGTCGCCACGCGTGAGTAGATCAGTATCCAGCTCGGGACATCATTTTGAGGTTCGCCCGGTGGAGGGTTGTCCTGTTGCGGTTCGGGAGGGCCGTCGTGCTCTGGCGCTGCGCGATTATCCATCTGCGGCGGCCTTTTCATGTCGGGGGAGGCAGTCGATGGCTGTGGAGGCATTTCGCGAAAGACCTGTCTGGGCCCGAACAGAAAATCGACAAAATTGAACGCGGGCTCAGGGATCGGCACGGGATATATGTCGGGGCGACTGAGCATCTGCTGTCTGAGCTGATGGACATCTCGATAAACGAGATAGTAAGCCGTGCCGCTGCTCAAGATCCAACTGAGCACAATCACCAGCAAGATCGAGAGCATGAGCCTGGTTCGGACGCTAGTCTTCGGGACGAAACGCATATCCCACCCCCCTGACGGTCGCGATTGGGCAATTTTCCAGCCCCGCCGCCGTCAACTTCTCGCGCAACCGGTAAACGTGATTGTCCACCAGTCGAAGCTCGCCGTAAAACTCGTCGTTCCAGATAATCTCGACCAGTTTCTCCCGCGTAAAAACGTAATGAGGCCGACGCATAAACGCTGCCAGCAGGTCGAACTCCATTGCAGTAAGCTCGATGGGCGCGCCGCTAACGCTTACGCGGCGTTCGTCGACAAATACTTCCAGAGTGTTCCATTTGTAATTCGGCCTGGGCTGCTCGGCGCGCCTGGTTCGTCTGAGAAGAGCCTGGATTCTAGCGACCACCTCCGTCGCGTGGAATGGCTTGGTTACATAGTCGTCGGCTCCGGTTGTAAGGGCGCGGACTTTGTCGATCTCGCCGTCGCGGGCGGAAAGCATCATAACGTACGCGTCGGATTCGGCGCGAATGGCACGGCACGCCTCGACGCCGTCCATTTCGGGCATCATAATATCGAGTATGACGACATCGGGTTTCTCGGTTCGAAAGGCTTCCAGCGCCGACTTGCCGTTGTTTGCGGAAGTCACTTTGAACCCCTCGGCCTCCAGATACCATCGTAGACCCTCGACCAGGTCTGCGTCATCGTCAGCGATGAGGATATGGCTCATACGTTCCTCACGATCATCACGGGATGCTACTATTTTATCACAACATGGTCTATACTCATGAAGAAGGACAAATCATTGGGTTGCCTAAGAAGTCACAAGAGGTATTCGACATTCAATTGGAAGCAGGCATAATATGTAAAGCCGTCGGTGCGGCGGCAGCCGTGGGTGTCGGCTGCTATATGACTTTGTTCGAGCAGTTCGACATACGTGTGCGCGAATTCGAGATGGCATTCTCGAACCTGCCGACCGCATTTGACGGTTACACCATTCTGCATTTGTCCGATCTTCACCTCACAAAGCTCGGGCGGCTCGAAAAGCGGACGATGGAGATTATTGAGGCACGCGAGGTCGATACGTGCGTTGTGACCGGCGATATCACTCAAGACCCGCGCGCGTCGGACGTGTTTCGACGAGTCTGCTCGGTAATCAAGCATCGTGACCCGCTTTTCGCAATACTGGGCAACTCTGAGCATAAGCCGTGGGTGAGCACGAGCATCCTTAAGGAAGCGCTCACGTTTGACGGCCTCAATATGCTTGTGAACTCTTCAAGCAGGATTACGAGAGACGGCCAGAGCATTGCGGTGGTGGGTGTAGATGACGCGTATTCCCGTCTGGCGGACGTTGACGCGGCTTTCGCTGGTGTCGATCCTGAGGATTTCATTATATACTTGACGCATTGCCCGTCGACAACGCCGCAGGGCATTGCCAGGGGCGCGGATCTCACGCTTGCGGGACATACTCATGGAGGCCAGGTTCGCATACCAAGGCTGAATTTGTTTTGGACGCACATGCGCGCCAATCGCAGACTCAACGATGGCCTGTATACTCCCGATAAGCTCAGGCGCGTATTAAAGACGGATGTCGGCGAGAGTACACTTTTTGTAAATCGCGGCGTGGGAACCAGCCGGCTGCATATAAGGCTGTGTTGTCCGCCGGAAATAGTCTATATTGTTTTGCGAAAGGCTTAATTTGCAGCTTGGATCGGTCGATAAATAATTGACTTGGAACTCATATCCTGTGGTTGCCTTTTGAAAGAAGCTGTTTTTTGCGGGAATTATGTGGTCAGTGGTGTGCGTATATGAGTTTGTTGGTTGACACGCAACGGTGTGTCTTGTACAATTATGCTCGCACCACTACTTTCGATGGGCGGGAAGTTGGTTTATGAGCGCACCTAATCTACAGGTGGTCTGGCACAGATACAAAATTGGCGGAGAAACTAAAGCGCGAGATGTTCTTATACAACATTACGCATATTTGGTAAAGATAACCGCCGGACGTGTAGTAACCAGTCTGCCTCCTAATGTTGAACGCGACGACCTTATCAGCGCAGGTATTATCGGGCTGATCAAGGCTATAGACCAGTTCGATACCAAACGCGAGGTCAAGTTCGAAACTTATGCCATCGCGCTGATCCGGGGAGCGATCCTTGAGATGCTGCGCGAGGAAGACTGGGTCCCGCGCTCTATCAGGGAGAGAGTCAAGGCTCTCGAAAGAACTTATCTCGATCTGGAAAGCCGTCTGGGCAGGCCGGCCACTGAGGAAGAGGTCGCTGTGGCGATGGGGCTGGAGATCGACGCATTCCACGTGTTGCTAGCCGATACGGGGCGCGCGTCACTTCTGAGCTTGGACGATATTGTTCTATCCAGCGAAGGCAACGAGAAAATACATCTGGCAGATGTTGTGTTTGACGAGTCCGCGGATACGTCGGGAGACGTCGAATCTTCAGCGATGAGAGAGTCTCTGGGCGAGGGAATCGACAGGCTTCCTGACAGAGAAAAGCTGGTGATTGCCCTTTACTATTACGAGGGTCTGACGTTCAAGGAGATCGGAAAAATACTTGAGGTGTCGGAGTCGCGTGTCTATCAACTTCACACACAGGCGGTCCTTCGGCTGCGCGGTTATTTGCAGCGCGATCTGGCCCTGTTCCATTAGTTTCTAACTTTTTGACTCAACATTGAGAGGAGCTTATGAATGCACAAGATTAGATTCAGCCTGATCGCACTGGTGGCGCTGGCGATTCTGAGCACGTTGCTTGCCGGCTGCGGCAAGAAAAGCATGGTAAAAGTAAACGGCGAGAGCGTCTCGCGAGAAGAATTCGTTTCCAGGCTCGAGCAGGTTCCCGTCCAGACTCAGCAGGGCACTAAAATGGCTGGCCAGTATGTGATCGAACAGATTATTGGTGAGAAGCTGATAGCAGAACTTGCCGAGAAAGAAAAAGTCGCGCCGACCGAGGCTCAGATCGAGAAGAAGATCACCGCAATCAAGAAAGAAAGTGGCGGCGACCTCAAGAAAGTCCTTGCCCAGCGCGGCATGACAATGGACGATCTGAAAAAGCAGTTGACTATCCAGCAGGCTCTTGTGAACGTGGTTTCCAAGGACGTAAAAATCCCCGATGCTGACGTTAAAAAGGCTTACGATCAGGCTCTTGCAGCGAAGAACTCTCCGTTTAAGCGACCGGAACAGGTTTTCGTGAGCGTCATAGCCGCTTCTGATAAGAATGCTGTCGATAAGGCGTATAAGCTGATCTCGGGAGGCACTGACTTCAGCACTGTTGCTATGCAGACCAACGATATTCCGGTGCTCAAGCAGAGCCAGGGCAAGCTCGGATGGGTCAGCAAGGGTGATGCCCAGTTCGGCGCGCAGATCAGAAGCTATGCTTTCTCGCTGGAGATGGGCAAGTTCTCGAAGCCTTTTAAGGACGACGACAAGTGGGTCATCGTCAAGGCCGAACGCAAGCGCGACGCTTACACTCAGAAATATGATGATGTCAAGGATATGATTCGCGAGCAGATGGCTGTTGCAAAAGGTTCTCAGACCGGCACTTTCCGCAAGGATATGCAAAAGTTTACCAAGGACGCCGATATTGTCGTGGGCTCCGAGCGGTATAAGGGCGTTGTGGACAAGATCAAGAAAGAAGCCGCCGCGAGTTTGGAAGAAAAACTTCAGCCGGCTGGCGGCAAGGCCACAAAGTAATCCGGTTCTCCTGTCTTTGGAGACATACAAAGCCCTCGCCTGAAATTAAGGCGAGGGCTTTTTTGTCAGTCGTCGGAATTTTTTGCCGCACATATATGAGCCTGAGAGCAGTCTGGCCCGCATGCGCCGTCGCAGGGCTCTATATGGATTGTGACGATGGTGTAGCCTTTGTAGCGGCTGCGGATATCGCGCGTGATTTCCTCGGTGATGTCGTGGGAATCTCCCACGGACATATTCGGGTCGACTAACAGATGAAATTCGACGAACCTGTCCGAGCCTGCCTTGCGCGTGCGAAGTTTGTGAAACCCTTTGACCGGTGAGTCGATACTGAGCAGATAATCGCAAATCCATTTTTCTTCTTCAGCGGGTAGGCTTACATCCAGAAGATCCTGCGCCGACTCTATTGTCAGCTTCCAGGCGGTTTTTATAATCAGCATCGCCACGAGGATTGCAGCCACAGGGTCGATCCAGTGAAAGTGAACGCCTGGAAATGCGGCTTCGGCCAGCCATATCAAAGCGAGTCCCGCCATAACGCCCGCTGACGTATATACATCAGTGCGCAGATGCCATGCGTCGGCTTGCAGCGCGACCGAATCGGTCTGCTTGCCCACTTTGAACAGCATGTGCGAGACGATTATGTTGGCGACCGCCGAAATCAGCATTACGCCGACGCCGTACCCCACGGATTCCAGAGCCACCGGGTGTGCGAGCTTCTTGATCGCCTCAAATATAATCCACCCAGCGGCGAGAAATATAAGCAGCGCTTCAACAGTGCCCGATATATTTTCGACCTTGCCGTGACCGAACGGGTGCTCCTTGTCGGCGGGTTGGCCGGATGTCCTTACGGCGAACAAAGCGATTACCGCTGCCACTAAGTCCACACCAGAGTGGATCGCCTCGGAGATTACCGATACCGATCCTATTATGATGCCGATCGCCAGCTTCAACAGCACCAGAGTCGAATTTGAAATAACCGATAAAAGAGCTACCCTGGATTTTCTCTTGGCGTTGTTCACTCTTCACGCACCTCTCTATTATGCACGAAAGCCCCGTGGGACGTTAGTCCCACAGGGCTTGAACCTGCTGCCTGATTTATAGGCCCAGCCGCACCCCTGATGCCGGGGTCGCCTGCTCTTGAAAGACAGTATATCCTACACTTATCTTTGTGTCAAATTGCTATTTGACTGAGGCAATTCGTTTGAGCATCTCTTTGGAATTGACGAACCCGACGACACGTGCGGATTTGATTTCTCTGCCTGAACTGTCAAAGAAAATGACAGTGGGAAAGCCTATGACTTTGTATTTTTCAACGGCTGCGAGCATTGTTTTGTTATTGCGGTCGGTTCCATCCACTCGGAACGTGTTGAACTTGCGAGTCATTTTAATGACTTCTGGGTCACTAAATGTTTCGCGCTCAAGTTCTTTGCAGATTCCACACCATTTCGCGGTGAAATCGAGCATCGCGGGTTTGCCGGATCGAGCGGACGATTCTATGCTGTTGAGCTTATACGGTTGCCACTCAATCGAGACGCTTTGAGAGCTTGGCATTGCCATTGCGACGGCTGCTGCAAGTGCCGCCACGCATCCGACTCTGGTAAGCGACGCCACGATCTTGCTCGATCTCAGCGACTTTTCCATAAATCCGAGATATATAGCGGCCGCCAATATAATTGCCGGAATGAGCAAATTGCCGATTGAGTCGGGTAAAATCGGCTTGAGGAAATACGCAGCCGCTCCCAGCATCAGGAACCCCGCGATCTTCTTTACCGCCACCATCCACATTCCAGGCACGGGCATCTTCGCCGAAAACGCCGCCAGCGCGAAGAGTGGAGTCCCAAGCCCGAGCGCGAGCGCGAAAAACAGCACGAAACCCATCAACGGACTTCCCAGATTTGCTACATACAATAACAGCCCCAGCACCACCGGGCCCACGCATGGAGCCGCGACTATCCCGAATACCAGCCCCATCATCAACGCGCCCAATACTCCATCTTTGCCGGACGACCTGTTTGCGACAAAAGCCGGCGGCTTGAGTTCGTAGAGTCCGAACATCGACATTGACAGTAAAACGAGCAGCGCTGCGATTCCAACTATTACCATCGGGCTCTGCATTGCCGAGCCGAACACTCCGCCGGTGGTCGCCGCAACCGCTCCGAGGGTGGAGTAAGTCAACGCCAGACCAAGCACGTATGCTCCGGCGAGTTTCATCACTTTAGAATTGCTCGATCCGACTTGGCTGCCGAAATACCCGACGGTTATCGGGATCATAGGATATACGCACGGTGTGAACGCAAGAAGCAGCCCCAGGCCGAAAAGCATAGCGAGACGCAGCGGAATGCCTGCCGAAGCCAGTTTTCCGGCCATTGCGCCCGCATCGTCGCTTGTGCCCGCGGCGGGCGGCTTCGGGATGTGATCACCCCGAAGCATTGCCGCCGCAAAGATGTCCTTGTTGATCGATTTGACCTTCTCGCCAGGCTTGGCTACCTCGACTTTCAGCTTTACATCACTTGTCTGAGGAGGATAACACTGATCGTCTTTGCAGCCCTGCACCTCAAGTTTTGAGACGATGGTAATGGTTCCCGGCTTAACGTTTTTGGCGACCTTGCCTTTCACCTTGATGACGAATTTGCCTTCGTAGACCGGGATTTTTTCGTCAGGCGCGATGGGAAATGCTTTCCGTTCCGCTTTCGGCCAGACGGGCTCGGCTAGCGTAATCCCTTTGGGCGCGGTCAGCTTCAAACTGGCCGGATAGCCCGCATCTTTGTCGTGAGACCCCACATGGAATCCCTTCTTGACCGTCGCCACAATTGCCAGCTCGAACGCGGCTCCGGGTTTGAGCTTATCTGACGAGAGCACGACTTTGCTCGTCACATAAGGCTCCGACTTGCCGAACTGGGCAAAAGCTCCCTCGGCTGAGGTCAAGATTACGATAATTAAGATGAAGATGAGTTTGTATGTGCGCATATCACTTATTATATTACCAGATTACATAGCCGGCGTCACGTTGCTGAGCGATTTTTTCGTGAGATGCTTAGTATCCGCTGCCGCTGAGTTCCAGCCAGAGGTGTTTATCTTTGTCGATGCCGTAGTTTTGGCCGTCGGGCGACCATGCCAGGCCGACCTCATAAGGCCCGAGAGGACGATACAATCCGACTTTCAGATACGAGGTCGAATAATGATATGAATTGTCGCTGATTGTGTAGGCGTAGCTGTAGAGATTATAGCTGCATTTCATGCGCCAGAGCGACGAGGCTCGATAGTTGAGATTGGAACTGAGGTTCAACCTGCCGGAGTCCAACCCGTAAGAGACCGACGAGTTGCTTTTCCACTTGCCGCCGCCAAGGGCGAAAGCGCATGAGAGCAGATGTCTTGACAGCGACGATGAGCTGTCGGTGGTTCCGGTTCGGATGTTGTATGCGTAACCCAGCGATGCGTTGCCGCCTGCCCAGCGGTTTCTCAGAGTGGGGCCCAATCGCAGGCTTGCTCCCATGTCGGAGTCCCCGCAGATAATGAATGACGTTTTTGTGTCGAAGCTGGTGGTCAATTTTTGCTTGCCGGGCCGGCTGTAGCTGGTGCTCAATCCCAGAGAGTGGTAGAGCGTGGACGACGTGGAATCACCCGACGACGACCAAAGTTTTCCATAGCCCAGGGTGAAACTCGGGTTGATCTTGCCGATCAGATTGGATATGATCGGTGATTTTGGTCTGAATATCGCTCTGGCGGAGCAGTTCGACTGACCGACGTATTCCTCTAAATCGTCGGACGTGGACTGAAGAATACTGCTGCCGCCGACGTATCCCGTGAGTGTGTAAGTGTAGTGTTGAAGACTTCCCGTGACGTTGAGGGTGCTACTGTAGATGTTTTTCGCGTAGCTCGATGACGGTTGAAAGCGCATCGAGATGTCGGCGCGTCCCCCGGTCATCATCGATCCGAATTCCAGGTGATGCGCCAGTTCAAACGCCTGGCTCGAACCGAATACCGAGTCCACAAACACTCGTCCCTGACTGGTGTCGCTCAAAGAATAGTTTTGCTCCAGACCCAGGCTCATGCCTTTTGCGGGCATGTAATAGCCTCCGTTTTCGGCTCCGTTGGCGGCGTAACGCAGCTTCAGCGCGCCGGTGCGCGAGTCGGACATGTGATAGTAGAATGGCATGTCCACCAGTATGCCGTCGTTGGACGTATATCGAACCTGCTGCAGGATCGACTCCTTTTCCTTGTAGCTGTAGCAGTAGTAGGGCAGCGAAATGACTTTGACCTCGCCCACATATATAGAGGCCTTGAAAAACAGTATTTTCTCGCCGGGGATGAGTACCAGCCTGTCGCAGATGATCCAGGTTTTGCCGTCAACATCGTCAAGAGGAATGAAACCCTGGTCATCGGTTTGATCGTCATTCGTCTCGATCTGTTTGAGACTGGCGGCGCTGTATATTCGAGCGTTCGATTGCTCGTTTGAGTCGATCAGGCGGATGTGGTCTGTGCGAGTGTCGCATGTGAGCGCATCGGCGTGCAGAGTCTCTTCTTTGCCTTCGATGCTCACCTCGCCCTGGGCAAGCATTTGACTTTTGCTCTGGCAAACCTGCGCGCCCGTTGCTTTGATTGTGAGATTTCCGTACTCCATCGTCACACCGCTGCTGGCGAGGATTGTGTCCGTATCGACCGAATACGCAAGCGACCCGGCTTCCATACGGATTGTTTTGGCGGTTGCGCTTATTTCTTCGTCGCCGGAGGGGGAATAGAACTCCACCTGGATAGAATCCGTTACGCCGTCCGCGATTACAGTCACGGTGGCCATTTGAGGCGTTTCCGAGGACGTCAGTATGCCGATGGCCCGTCCGCCGGACGTGTAGGCCACCGGAGTGATGTCACCTGCTGAGGTGGTGAGGTGGACTTCAGTGCCGTCTGAGACATTTGCGCCCGATGAATCAAACAGTGTGACCAGCACCTGCGCGCGACTTTTGCCGTCTGCGGGAATGCTTGTGGGGCTGGCGTCGAGTGAGACCATCGCGGCCTCACTGATATTTGCCGAAGCCAGTAATGACAGACCGATCAGAAGAATTGCAAACGTTCTGGTGGGTGGCACTTGCCCTTCCGAGTTTCTATGTCGAGGCCCTCCGAAGAGGGCCTCGATGGCTATATATCAATTTCGCTATCAGTTAGTTGACTGTGAAGTTGATAGTATACTTCACATTTGAGTAGTTGCTGTTACCGGACTTTATGGTTATGGTTATGATACCATCACCCACTGGAGTCAAATTGTCGACGTCGCTGCTTGTCGATAGTGTAAATGACACCTCTCCATTGCTCGTTGTGGAGCTGGAGGACGACAGTGTCCCCTTGGTGGTAGAAGCAGTTACTTCTGTGGTATCAGTCACAGGATGTCCGTTTATATCCTGAACGGTAACATCAATTGTTGCTCCGTCACCCTGTGCAAGCGTGGTGTCCGATATTGTGTAGCTGCAGTTTGTCGCATACGGATACCCGGAGAAGATCACTAGGCCTTTGCCGCTTTCGGTTTCGGTGTAACCTTCGGAAGAAGCGGTCACGTCTACAAGACCGGTCCAACTGCTGTCGCCGGATGCGTCGGCTTTGAGCGTAGCCGTGGCGGTTCCGCCAGTAGTGGTGATGGTTCCGGTTGTGGTGATTATGCCATGGCTCACACTGAATGTGACTACCGTTCCATCGGGCACGGCTACGTTACTGGCATTGCGTACCAGGGCTGTGAGAGTTGTTGTATCCGACATCAGATCCCAACCCCTGATATTTGTCGGGCTGGCTCCGATTTGAATACTGGCCACCTCACTTGATGCAACCTCTGTGAATGTGATGTTAAGACTGCTGCTGGTGATGTCGGATGCAGGCTTGGGAACATTGTTTTCCTGTGTGGCAAGCACCTGCGCATTGACTGTCGATGTGCCCGTACTGCATGTTTGGCTTGACGAATTCTTGCTGACAAGATAAGTTGTAGCCACACCCTCTGTGGTTTCTACGGTCGTTGTATTTGTACCTGAAGCAGCAAATGTCGCGCCGCTGGAGCCGGATGTGGTAAATGTTACGACAGTGTCGTCCTCAACTTTATTGCCTCCGGCATCTGTGACGGTGGCGGTGATTTTTGCCTGCGAACTGCCGTCACACTCCACTTCCGTTACGTCGGAACCGATTTCCACGTGGGAGGGCGGCCCGGCGGTTATTTTAATGTCAACCGTTTGGGTGTTGCTGGTTTTCCACGTCGCCGTTATGGTAGCCGTGCCGGCCTCAGTGCTGGTAAACGTAGTCTGGGCGGTGCCGTCAGCGCCCACGTCCACGGAGTCGTCACTGAAATCTCCAATGTCGGAAGTGAATTTTACGGTGCCGTCGCTGGTGACCAGTTCGTGCTTGGAGTTATAGCATTTCGCAGTGATTGTTGACGAGGTTACGGATCCGCCGCTGCCTTTGATCTGCATCGCGGTTGCGGTGGCTGAAAGCTCTATGCAGCTGTCAAACGACACGGTTATCTTTTTGGTCTTGCCCAACGCCTTTACCGTGACTTCCGCTTCGGTGGCGCTTTCGTTATCGTCTTTGGTCAGGGTTGCGGTGGCTTTACCGTCGTTAGTTGTGGTTTCCGTTGGACTGATGCTGCCCGCGGTAGTGGCAAATGTCACCTTGGTTCCATCTGCAACAAAGTCGCCGTCAGATTCCTTTAGGGTTACCGTTATTGTGTGGCTGACTGTGTCGTCTATGCCGCCGTCACTGTTGTTTGGCTCGGATTTAACTGTCATTGTGGCGCTGCTTGAGTCATCGTCATCGTTACTGCCTTTGACCAGCATATAGACGAGCGCCACAGCCGCCGCGATGCCGAGTGCTTTCCAGATCTTGCCCGACTTGGACGATTTCTTTGAAGAAGTAGGTGCGCTGGTGATGGGAGCGGAGTCGCCCGCGTGAATGGTACATCCGGCGGCAAGGTCGGAGACTTTTATCCTGGAGATGCCCCAGTTCATCTGCACAACCTCGTAATTTGCGATCTGCGCGCCATTTTGCATAATGACGCCTTTGGTTCCGACCGCCACGCCTTCACCCTTTCCGGCGCTGATGTAAAGACTACCGGCGCTGTCAGTGAAGCTGGAAATAACAATTGACTTGCCCGGAGCGTCCGCATAAGCCGGAGCAATGATCGAAATGAGCATTGCTGCTACAAGCACTACAGACAATTTCCCGGCAAGGCACTTCGTTATCACTTTCATAATTGTCCCTTTCACTAAGTCATATAAAATGGGTCGCGTAACAGGCCCTGCATTTTCTGCAGTATATCCCAATTATACTATATAATAGCAGAGTCACCAGTATATTTTCGGCGCAGGTGGCTATCTTGCGCAGGGTGCTTTTGTTTGGAATACGGCTGCATGACACCAAAGCATTCCCAAAAGCTCATGGGTTTTATTATATCATGCTCTTCTAAATGCGCCGCCCGAAGCAACGGCCGTCACCCGTCTTTCCAGGAAAACCTGGCCGCCGTCCGAGACCGACCCTGAGCGGTCGCTTCGCGAGACCGTGACCTCGGGCGCAATGGCTCCGGCTTCAACGGCTCGCTTTCGAGCGCGAGCGCGGCCTATTTCGACGGCTCTAGCGGTTGCTTTGTCCAATTCGCTGAACTCGATCCTCTCTTCCGAGCCGTGAAGGACGTAGTTGGACATCTGCCCCGGCCTGATCAGAATTTCTTCGCGGATTACTATTTCGCTGCCGATCGCGCCGATTGCGTTCGCCACATCCGCGTGCTCCGGGACGATGATTTTAGCCTGCAAGTGCCCAGCCACTTTAGGAACGAGAGCTTCGGCGGGCGCGCCTATCGCCACAACCGGATGTCGCAGCGAGATCGCCATGCCAAGGCCGACTCCGTCGTCACTGAAGGCCTTGTCCAGAATAAATTTCCAGTCATCGGGAATTTCCTGCAGTTTTCTGTCTTCCCATGAGATCTCGCGCCGTATGATCTCTTCGTAAAGCCTTCGAGTGACTGCGCGCATTGCCATCTCTATAACCTCATCCGGTGGTTTTCCAAACATCGCTGAAAATATTTCAAGAGCTTTTTTTGATGCATCGGCGTCCCAGCGAGTGAACGCGCCGGTGACATGCAGCAAATCGGTGGGAGTCAGCCCTGCTCGTTTTACCATCCCGCACGCCTCAAGACGCGCAGTTGGAAGCAGTGTATGCGAGGGCGCATCCATCGCCTTGGCGGCCTGCAATATCGGAACCGGACCGTCTCCAAGAAGCTCGATGAGCTGTTTTTCGCGATCCGTAAGCCTCATTTTGATCCTGCTCGAGAGCACCAGCACGTCCAGCGGAGAGGCGTCGGTCGAACCGGCATAATACCTGGCATCGAAATTATAAAGGAAGTCGCGCACCCGGCCGTGCTCCCGCGCCAGATATGCGAACGGCAAATTTCTCACCGGCCCGACGGCAATCTTTCGATCCGGCGTAAAGTCGATCCGGCTGTCTCCGCCCAGACCCGCGGTGGATATCTCGACCGCGTCCACGCTCATCGTCCATGATCCGATCCGAGCGCCCTCGGGCGAGACTGCCGCGCGGCCGTTTTCGATAATTGCGCAGTCGGTGGTTGTTCCGCCGACATCCAGCACCATTGCATTGTCCAGGCCTGTAATGATCCTCGCTCCGCTGACACTTGCCGCCGGGCCGGAGAGGATTGTCTCAACAGGACGCGCCCGTGCGATGCTTTCGTCAACGGGGGTGCCGTCGCCCTTCACCACCATCAGTTTGCCGGGCACATGAAAGTCAGCCAGAGCCGAGTGGACAGAGTTTATCAGCGCGCTGATGATCGGGATGAGGGTCGCGTTCGCGATGGCCGTCTGCGCGGCGTGGATGCCGTTGATCCGCCTGCTGACCTCATGTGCGCACACGATGGGGACGTCTGTCATCTGCGAAGCGATTTCCCGCGCGCGATTGGCGAGAGCCGGGTTTCGCACCGTGGCGTAGCCCGCTATTACAATCGCCGCGCAGCGCTCGTCGTCAATCAGCTTTTTGACAGCATGGCGGCAGGCGTCTTCATCCAGAGGCGTAATGACCTCACCGGTTATCGCCACAGCGCCGCCTACATTGATGAGAGGCTTGTGTCCGACTTGCTCGACCGTCCAGTCCCACGGCGAAAGAGCGATCATCCCGACCTTGTGGCCGCGTCCTTCGACAATCGAGTTCGTGGCGAGAGTGGTCGACAGACTCGTCACCTGTACCAGGTCGAGCATGTCCGGCGGAAGTTGTGAGAGAGCGCCGCGAATGCCTTCGACCAGGTTGTGATAAGTGGTAAGCGATTTGGCTTTCGCGAGGACTTTTCGTTCGCCCAGGTCGAAGATCACGGCGTCGGTATATGTGCCTCCCGCGTCGATCCCAAGGCCGACCCCCACGGATCTCGACCTGCCGTTTCCAGCCTCCAGTATCACTTCAGTATTCGAGAACTGGCCAATGTCATCGCCGTCTATCGACACAGCGGCAAAAATCTTGTCGTCTCCGCTGGATACCGACCTGCTCACCGGCGGGAGCACGAATATGCGGTTGTCGTCCCAATCGCCCGCAAGCATATGCCTGATGAGATCGACATCGCCCTGAATTACTTCATGGTTCCACTCAAATATGCGCGCCATGTCCCGCGTGAACTCGATCAGCGCGTCCTCGCCCGGGAAACCCATATCTATATAAGCCGCGCGGGTGTAATGCTGACGCCATCGCTCCATAAACGCTACCACATGCTCGGCGTTTTCCCTGCCGAACCGCTTAGCCAGGCTCTCGAAATCGGGATGTTTGTCCCAGCCGTCACGAGTGTAGTTGGAGTAGAGTTCGGCGGCCTCGCGATTCTTGGGGTTGACTTTTTTTTGAATCCAGCCGAGCGTGTGATAAAACGTGCCGGGGTTCTTATTGAACTGCTTCAAGTACGCTTCCGCCGACCCAAGAAACAGTGTGATGCAGTCGTGTGCCCTGGGGATAACCACTGGTATGTCGCGTGATGCCAGATTCGCCGTGCCGCGTCCGCAGAGTCC
>JAJFUS010000039.1 GCA_021372295.1 bacterium
GGGGGGTAAACAAATGGCCCAGGACAAAGAACTGATCTGCAAAGACTGTGGACAGACATTCGTGTTCACCGCAGGAGAGCAAGAGTTCTTCCAGTCGCGAGGATTCAGCGAGCCGATTCGATGCAAGACCTGCCGCGACGCAAGAAAGTCTCAGAAGTCCGATCGCGCCTATGCCGGTGATCGCGGAAGCGACCGCTGGTAACTCGCGACAAGACGATGAATCAACACGAGGCCGGAGTGTAAAATGCTTCGGCCTCGTTTTTGCGTCATTTTGTCTTGTATACGGCAAGGATATTGCTCATTGGCTTTACGGCTTCCACTTTATACTTACCGTCCACATACATCGCGCACATGCCTCCGCCGTCCATATTGATTGCGTCACGCGCGCCCAACTCCAGCATAACATCGGCCAACGTTGAAAGGGTAATGCTTTGAGACACAGCGCACAGGATCAGCTTGCCGTCTTTGGTCGCTCCAAGGGCGCATCGCCATGCCTTGTTTGTCGCGGCGGCCGACTTGAAACCGTCGCGCTTTACGTTGATATCCTTTTTGCCCAATCTGACAAGTCTCGGGCCGCAGGCAATCCCCGAAACGCATCCTCTCCAGTCGATCTTGGAGCAACCCTTTCTTTCAAAAAACTTGATCTTGCCTGAAGAAGTAAAGCCAATCCCTTGTCGTTGGCAGCCCCTGCGAATTACCTTGCCGCCCGAAACTATATCGCCCAGCGGCCTGTTGTTTTCGTCATAATATGTGCCGGTGACCAACGCATACGGTTTCAGACGCTTTACCATCGAGTCGAGTGATTCGGTTCCGTCCGAAGTCGATGCAATTTCAGGCGACACACGAAATTTGCCTTTCGACAGGTCGATGATCACATAATCGACGCAGAGTTTATCGACCAAACCGGCAGGCTTGACGAATATCCCGAGCGCGTGCGAGGCCATTACCGCTGCCGTGACCACGATAGCCGCGAAAAGCAACACCCTGCCATTTTGTCTATTATGCGCACGCCGCATCAGCATTTTCCCCTAACCCGCATAAGAAATCAATCGTTTGACCAACTGATAAGGCCTCGGTTCGATGGCTTCTACCGGCACTCCCAGCGCATTCTCGACATCTTTGATAGTAACATCGTCCAAAAACGCGCCGTCGCGAAGGGCAACCGACGGGATGAACAGCGCGTCGCCGACATCATGTCCCGCGAGTTGGCCGATCACATCTTTACCCGAAATCAGGCCGGTTACCGTCACCATCTCGCCAAAAAGTGTATTGGTGATCGGGAAAACATTGATCGACATGTTCGCACATCGAAGCGAGCCAGCCCAGTCATTAACAAGTGCCGCCGCCGATCTTCCCGTCACGACGGAAACGCGCAGTGTCCTCGGCAGGCTCTCCGGCAAAACACGAGAAGCTCGCCCGGCGCTGTCCTTGAACTTGCGCACGAGACCGACGCCGTTCTCAATCTGCGGAAAACCCTCGTACGCGCCGGCGCTCGGCACACTCCTGCCCGCGCTCAGATAAAACTCGTCCGACGCCCAGACCAATCTTGTCACATAATTGCGAATAAAATTATACTGCCAATCTTTAACTTTGTCTAAGATTTCAGCCGAATACTTGGCATCCATAGACCCAATCGGCAATGGATTGCGCCGGTGAGCGCTGATCCCGACTGGCACTATAGCTATAGACTGAACCGTCGGGTAGCGTGATGCGAGGTCATCAATCGTGCGATCCAAATGCTCACCGTCGTTAATGCCACGGCACAGCACGATCTGAGTATGCAGCGAAATCCGGCCCTCGGTGAGTTTGTCTATCTGCCGCAATATATCGGGCGAGCGTCGGCCAAGTATTTTGTCTCTAAGCTCATGCTCAGTCGCGTGAACGGACACGTACAGAGGCGACAGTCGTTGGGTAATGATCCGGTCGAGGTCGGAGTCTGTCACATTGGCCAGCGTCACGAAGTTACCGTCGAGAAACGACAGGCGATAGTCATCGTCCTTGACATAAAGCGACTTGCGCAGGCCTTTTGGAAGCTGCTCGACGAAGCAGAATATGCAATGCGCGCCGCACGAACGAATGCCGTCGAAGAGGATTTCCGTAAACTCGACGCCTAGCGGCAAATCTTCGTCTTTCTCGATGTCAAAAACCATCCGGCGGTCGTTGCGCTTCAGTTCGATCGACAAAAACTCGTCGGCGCAGTAAAACCGAAAGTCGATGATGTCGCTGAGAGGATGGCCATTGATGGCGACGATCTCGTCACCTGCTCGCCAGCCGAGGTCTTCTGCGATTCCGCCGGGTTCGACGCGTGATATTATTCCGCCCACTTACATCCTTTCCAGTTGCATTTTGACTTCTTCTATAATCCACTCGGGCGTTGATGCGCCAGCCGTAAGACCTACAACCTGCATTCCAACCACCCAGCCGGGCTGGACTTCAGCGGCGGTCTCTATGTGATAAGTCGGCACGCCTTCTTCGCTGCATATTTCAGCAAGACGATTTGTGTTTGCGCTATTACGTCCGCCCACCACAAACATAGCCTCGACCTTCGGAGCCAGCGCTCTGGCCGCGCTCTGGCGGTCGTGAGTGGCATAGCAGATCGTGTTATAGGCCACAACTTCCATCGCCCTGGCAGCAATCATTCCAACTATCTCACCGAAACGCCACGGCGTTTGGGTGGTCTGGCTGACTATTCCGGCTTTTTTGCCCGACCAATCGACACTCTCGACATCCTCCGGCGAACTTACCACAACAGCATCGTCTCCAGCGGCGCTCTTAATCGCCTTGACTTCGCTGTGACCCGCGTCGCCGACAACGACCACTACATAGCCGTCCTTAGCCAATCTTTCGACACGCCGGTGAACCTTTTCGACGAAAGGACACGCCGCATCGACGACTCGCAGTCCGGCGGCTTCGGCTGATTTGGTGACATCTCTGGCGACACCATGCGAAGGCATCACAATCGTGCCGCGTGCGACCTCCGAGACTCTCTTTACAACGCGAACGCCCTTGCATTCGAGGTCATGTACAACCTGTGGGTTATGAATAAGAGGGCCGAGCGTGGCGATTTCTCCGCCGTGCTCAGCCTCAGCATTCACCAAATCCAGCGCTCGTTTCACACCAAAACACACGCCTGCTTGATCGGCCACGATTACTTTCATTTCTTTTCCCGGACGTGTTTGAGCAACCCGTATTCCACACCATCGGCAAGCGCCTGCCAACTCGCCTCGATTATATTCTCCGAAACGCCTACCGTGCTCCAGACCTCGTTGTGGTCGCGCGTCTCGATAAGCGTGCGAACCTTAGCGGCTGTGGCGGCTTTTGTGTTGATGACACGGACTTTGAAGTCGGTGAGCTTGATCTTTGCCAACTCCTTGCCGTAGAACTGAGCAAGCGCAAGACGAAGGGCGTTATCAAGCGCGTGAACAGGGCCGTCACCTTCGGCTACGGTAAACGCTTCTTCACCATCCACCGCTACCTTAAGCGTGGCTTCGGTGATTGCTTCTTCGTTCGGGCCGCGCTTTTCAACTATCACCCTGAACCCCTTGAGGTCGAAGAGCTTTCGATACAACCCCAGGGACTTCTTCAAGAGCAGTTCAAAACTCGCCTCGGCCTCCTCGAACGAGTAGCCGTCGTGTTCCAGATTGATCACCTGATCGAGCACACCCTTGATCTCGGGAGACTGTTTCGTGAGATCGACATCATACTTCTTCGCCTTATGGACTATATTGCTCGCTCCGGAATACGACGAAACCGTGATACGGCGGTCATTGCCGACAAGCTCGGGATCCATGTGCTCGTATGTCTGCGGGTTCTTCGCGACGGCATCAGCGTGAACTCCAGCCTTATGGGTGAATGCGCTGATTCCGACAAAAGGCATGCGATCATCCGGCACTAGGTTTGCAATCTCGTCAACATAGCGAGACAGCTCGGTGAGGTCTTTCATCGAGCCATTGCGCACGCACGAAAGACCCATTTTCAACTCAAGGATCGGCATTATGGTGCATAAGTCCGCATTGCCACAGCGCTCGCCCAAACCGTTCATTGTCCCCTGAACATGCGTTGCTCCGGCCTGAACCGCAGCAATGGAATCGGCTGCGGCAAGACCCGAGTCATTATGAGCGTGAATTCCGACGCATATCCCCACGTGCCGACGAGCAGCGGCAGTAGCATCGAACACATCCGACGGAAGCGCGCCGCCATTGGTCTCGCACAGACTCACGCACGAAGCTCCCGCAGCCTCGGCTCGCTTAAGGGTCTCCAGAGCGTATATGGGGTCGCTCTTGTAGCCGTCGAAGAAATGCTCGGCATCGAAAATAACTTCCTTGCCCTGATCCACGAGAAACTTAACACTGTCGTAAATCATCTCGAGATTTTGTTCGCAAGTGATGCGAAAAACGTCTCGCACGTGCAAACCCCACGCTTTGCCGAAGATCGTCACAACCGGCGTCCGCGCCTCGATCAGCTTAATAAGCAGAGGATCGTCACAAGCGGCGAGCTTCGCTCTGCGCGTACTGCCGAATGCGGCGAGTTTGGAACGTTTGAACTCGATATCACGCACACGGTGAAAAAACTCCGTGTCGGTCGGGTTCGAACCGGGCCATCCGGCTTCGATATACGCAACGCCGAACTCGTCCAATCGACGCGCGATCTTGAGCTTGTCCTCAACGGAAAAGTTTACGCGCTCGCTTTGCATGCCGTCTCTAAGCGTTGTATCGTATATTGCGATTCTGTTCAAATCAGCACTTCCCCAATTCAAGATTCGGAATTCACAATTCAGAATTCGTAATGGCCTGCGCGATCAGGTCACCCATCTCGTTACACGAAACAACCTTGTCGCCGGAAGACGCGATATCACCCGTGCGACAACCTTCGTTTAAGACTGCCTCAACAGCATTTCTAACCATAACCGACCCATCCGGACAGTCGCAGGCATATCTCAGGAGCATTGCCGCCGTCAATATAGTCGCGATAGGGTTGGCTATATCGCGACCAGCTATGTCGGGAGCCGAGCCATGAATCGGCTCGTACAGGCCGCCATGCTCATCACCGATACTCGCCGAAGGCAGCATACCCAGCGAACCCGCCAGCATAGACGCCTCGTCAGTAAGCAAATCGCCGAAAAGATTGTCCGCAAGGATCACGTCGAACTGCCTTGGGTTGCGAAGCAGTTGCATACCGCAGTTGTCCGCAAGTATATGTGTCAGTTCGATGTCGGGATACCTCTTGCCGACCTCGGTCACGACCTCGCGCCAGAGCCTGGAGGTCTCCATCACGTTGGCCTTGTCCACCGAATGAACTCGACCTCTGCGCCTCGCGGCTTGCTTGAACGCCATATGCGAGATTCGCTCGATTTCACTGACACTATAAACACAAGTGTCGATTGCCACATGCTCACCGTTAATCTCGCGCCGCTCTTTCGGTTGGCCGAAATATATCCCTCCCGTAAGTTCGCGAACGAACAGAATATCCAGGCCGCCATCGATGGCCTCTTGCTTCAGGCACGAAGCCGATGTCAGCGCATCAAACACGACGACCGGACGCAGGTTCGCGTAAGCCTTGAGAGCCTTTCTAAGCGGAAACAGCCCGCCCGTCTCCGGCCTACGAGATGCCGGCTGCAGGCTATCCCACTTGGGGCCGCCCACCGCGCCGAAAAACACCGCGTCGCTTGCCAGAGCCATCTGAAGAGTCTCATCAGGAAGAGCCTTGCCGGTGGCATCAATCGCCGCGCCGCCGATCAGCGCCTCGTTATACTCAAAGTGTAAACCCAGCTTTGCCCCGACGGCATCGAGGGCCTTAATCCCCTGCGGCACGATCTCGACACCGATGCCGTCGCCGGGAAGAACTGCTATTTTATATGTCTTACTCAAAATATTCCTGCCAATCGTATTACTAATTAAGTTTTGCCTGCGCGTATTTTACCAGTCCGCCGACCTCTATAAGCTCGCGCATAAACGGCGGGAACGGCTTAGCCTGATAGCTCTTGCCGGTGGTAACATTCGTGATCTTGCCGGATTCAAGGTCAATCTCAACCTCATCGCCGTTCGATATTCCAGCCACCGCTTCGGGGCATTCCAATATCGGAAGACCCGTGTTCAGCGAGTTACGATAGAATATCCTTGCGAACGTATTCGCGATAACAGCCGATATACCGCTCGCCTTGATCGAAATAGGCGCGTGCTCACGGCTCGAACCGCAGCCGAAGTTGTCGTCCGCCACAATAATATCGCCCGGCTTGACCTTTTTGGTAAAGTCGGCATCGATATCTTCCATGCAATGCGACGCCAGTTCCACAGGGTCGGTAGTATTCAGATATCTTGCCGGTATGATAACGTCCGTATCGACGTTCGATCCATATTTATGCACTTTTCCTTTAATCATCAGTCCAACTCCTCCGGGCTGCCGAGCCTGCCCAGCACAGCCGATGCCGCCGCAATCGCGGGGCTTGCCAGATATACCTCAGACTTCGTGTGACCCATCCGGCCTACGAAATTGCGGTTTGTTGTCGCAACCGAGCGCTCGCCTGCAGCCAAAACGCCCATGTGTCCGCCGAGGCACGGGCCGCAGGTCGGTGTGGACACCGCCCCACCCGCTTCGACGAATATCTCAGTGAGACCCTCTTTGATCGACTGCAGGTAAATCTCCTGAGTCGCGGGGATCACGATCAGGCGAACGTCCGGGTGAACCTTGCGACCTTTAAGTATCCCTGCGGCAATCCTCAGATCTTCGATGCGGCCGTTTGTGCACGAGCCGATGACCGACTGGTCGATCTTCACATGCGTCGATTCGCTGATCGGCCTGGCGTTCTCCGGCAGATGCGGGAAGCTCACAATAGGCTCCAGCTTCGATACGTCAATCTCGATAACGTCTTTATATACGGCATCGGGATCGCTCTTGTATACTTTGTAATCGCGCTGCAGACGGCCTTTGATGTAGGCCATAGTGATGTCGTCGGGCTCGATTATACCGTTCTTGCCGCCCGCCTCGATAGCCATATTGCACATCGTGAATCGCCCGGCCATCTCCATATTGCGAATAGCCTCGCCGGTGAACTCCATGGAGCAGTAAAGCGCGCCGTCCACACCGATCTTGCCGATAGTATACAGTATCAAATCCTTGCCGGACACCCATTTGGGCATCTGGCCGTAATATACAAACTTAATCTGCTCGGGCACTTTGAACCACGTCTCGCCCATCGCCATTGCGTAAGCCAGATCGGTCGACCCGACTCCCGTCGAGAACGCGCCCAGCGCGCCGTAGGTGCAGGTATGCGAGTCGGCGCCGATTATTGCATCACCCGGCCCGACCAGCCCCTTATCCGGCAGCAAAGTGTGCTCCACGCCCATCTTGCCGATCTCGAAAAAGTTGGTGATATTATGCTTTCTGGCGAACTCGCGGAGAATCTTTACCAACTCGGCGCTCTTGATATCTTTGTTGGGCGTCGAGTGATCCGGCACGAGCGCGACTCGCTCTTTGTCGAACACCGTCGCCGCGCCGATCTTCTCGAACTCTCTGATCGCAATCGGAGCTGTGATGTCATTGCCCAGCACCAGGTCGAGCCTTGCGTTTATCAGCTCACCCGGCTCGACATGATCCCTGCCCGCATGTGCGGCTAGGATTTTTTGTGTGATTGTTTGTTTCATAAAGCTAGTCCTCAGTTGTCGGTTGTAGGTCGTCGGTCGGCCTCGGCAAAAACGCCGCCAGGGTCTCTTTGTCCAGAAGCCCCCAAAGCGCCAAGCCGCCCAACACAGTAGAAATATATGGCATATGCCATCCGTTTAAAATCATTAACCCGGCCAATATCAGCCCCGCAAGCCACGCCCAATATCTAAGGCTCGTCAACGCCAATGACACGTGTCTGATAATTGGTGCAAGCACGAATATAAAAAGCAATGCTACCAGAATAGCCGATGCCCGAAATGCGCCAAACAGGTTATAGTAAATTTCTGGCGGCCGATACGGCGTCTCCATGCCAGGCTGCACAGTTGCAATCCCAATAACCAACACAAACAGCCCAACAATAATCGACAAGACCGAACTGATATTAAAGCATACAACCGAAATTTTCAGTCTGCTCGGCATTGCAGTGTCGCCGAATTCCTGGGGCAGGATGCACGCAGCAATATAGTAGAGCATTACTCCCACTGCGACACCCAGCAGCCAAAATGCAACTCCACCTGCAGATGGTTCTGCCATTGTGACCGCGAGTAGCCAGTCGATAAATAAACCTGCCAGCACTCCGATAAACGTTGAACCCAGGTTTGCTATGCCTCGCGAACAACACCGCATAAGCAACGGCAGAGCAAAATTTCTTCCAACAAACAACGCAACTCCAAAAAGCACACCCATTACGAAAACAATCATAACCGCACCCCTACGTTGCTGTAATTACGCCGATTGCCTTACTTTCTCAACTATTTCCATCACAAACGCGCCCTTGGCATTGGTATATGCCTCTCGATCACATCTGTGGATCGCCGCCAGTTCACGTTTCAAGGCTGCATATCGAGCTGCGTCATCGCTATGTTGGCATAAATAATCACGGAACGCAAGGCCATCCCATATCTTGTGCCCCGTCGGAGCCACATGAACATGATGAGTGCGCCGCCCCATCAGTTCACTCCTGACGATCACGATAATGTGATCCGAATAATTCCAAACCTCACACTCTGGCCAGTCAAACACACGCATTGTGCGCTCTCTAGCCACATCAGGCGACAGCACTTCCACCAGGATATCAATGATCGGTTTTGCAGGCATATTGGGAATCGCCGTGCTGCCATAATGCTCAATGCGCAGGGCAATATCGCCAAGCTCACTCTTAATGCGACAAGCCATCTCATCAAACTGCCCCGGCCAAGCCGGATCATAGTTGACCAAAAAGACCTCGTCATCGCAAATCTTGTCAGCCGCAATATACGTATGCGCGAATATATTGAATCTGTGCCAGACCGATTCAAAAACGCTGCCCCAACCCGGCGGGCAATCGGCCTCAAATTCGCCGATGCCGGAAACGGTCCGCCATGTCCATCTCAGGCCACCTCGCCAAACAATCCCGGGCTTGCCGGTGGCCGACTCATACACAGTCAGTTCATAATCGTTGAGTTCCAGCGCAATCATCCCATTGGGAATATCGTCGATGCGTTCGACTTCCGCGCCGAAAAAGCGAATACCTGCCTCTGCGCCGGCAGCCTCATATCCGACGTATCTTGCCGGACAGGCCGTACGTCTCACCTCAGCGCCAAGTCTCGGAAACAGGTTCTTGAGAAAGTCCGCGAAACCGTCCGAACCTTTATCGTAAAGCCCGCCGATAAGCCGAATCATAGGTATTATAATATCGCCTTGTCTTTCGGCTTTCCGCCGTTGCCGCGCTTTTCTTCGTAATAGACCAGCTTGTTCACCGCATTGAGATACGCCTTGGCGCTCGCCTCCACTATATCCAGAGACGCCCCGCGACCAGTATACACCTCGTCGTTTTTCGCTTTCAGCTTGACCGTGACCTCTCCCAGAGCGTCCGTACCGCCGGTAACCGACTTGATATTGAAATCGGCCAGATCGTAAGAGGCATCGATCATCTTGTCGATTGTCTTGTAAACCGCATCGACCGAGCCAACTCCAACGCCAGCCTCGATGATCTCGCCATCATCGGTCTTAAGACGAATGGTCGCGGTAGGAATGCCGTCGAGACTCGTCATCACGTTCATATAACTGAGATGATACTTGGACGGTATCGCGTAAACCTCGTCCGCGATTATCGCCTCGATGTCTTCGTCAAAGAGTTCTTTCTTTTTGTCGGCCAGACTCTTGAACCGCTCGAAAGCCTTGTCGAGTTCACCCTTTGTTAAGCTGTAACCCAACGACTTAAGCTTGCCCTCAAACGCATGCCGCCCCGAGTGCTTGCCCAGCACCAGCTTGCTCTCCGCAAGGCCGATAGCTTCGGCGTCCATAATCTCGTAGGTGCGCTTCTCCTGCAATACGCCATGCTGATGTATCCCGGCCTCATGAGCGAAGGCATTCGCGCCGACAATCGCCTTGTTCACCTGAACCTTGAGGCCGGTCACGTCCGTAACCAGCCTACTGGCGCGGTAAATCTCGGTGGTATTGATGCCCGTTTTGACACCCATCAGGTCTGCGCGAGTGTTGATCGCCATCACGACCTCTTCCAGCGCGGCATTACCCGCTCGCTCACCAATGCCGTTGATCGTACACTCGACCTGCCCCGCACCGTTGGCGACAGCAGCCAGTGAGTTCGCCGTGGCAAGCCCAAGATCGTTGTGACAATGAACGCTTATGATCGCCTTTTTCGAGTTCGGAACTCTCTCGATCAATTTGCCGATCATCGCACCGTACTCGCTCGGGATCGCATAACCGACCGTGTCGGGAATGTTAACAACAGTCACGCCCGCGTCAATTACGGCCTCCACGACCTGACATAGATAATCAAAATCCGATCGCGCGGCATCCTCGGCTGAGAATTCGACGTCCTCGCAATAGCCTTTGGCATGTTTGACCGCCATTACCGCGATGTCCAGCACTTCCTCGCGCGATTTCTTGAGCTTTTTCTCCAGATGGATGTCGGAGGTGGCAATAAACGTGTGAATAACCGGCCTTTTGGCGTGCTTGAGCGCTTCCCAGGCGCGGTCGATGTCCATTTTTCCCGCGCGGCACAAACCGGCGACCGCTGAGCCTTTCACCGTCTCAGCGACAGCCTTTACAGCCTCGAAATCGCCGACGGAAGAAATCGGAAATCCCGCCTCAATCACATCAACTTTCAGCCGGGCAAGCTGCTTAGCCACACTCAGCTTCTCTTCGATATTCATGCTCGCGCCCGGCGACTGCTCGCCGTCGCGCAGGGTTGTATCAAAAATCTGTATTCGTCTTGCCATCGGACACCCCCTTGGGAGTCAAAAAGTTAGAAAGTCAATAAGTTGGGACAGTCAACTAACCACCAATCAGCTTTGCAGCTTCATTAGCTGCAAACTCGACAAATTTTTGGCAGAGACCACCGTGAAGATCCAGTTCCTTGGCCTTTTGCCTACCCTCGGGCGTGCGCATATCGCATTCTGTAAGCTCTATGCAGCGCACCACGCCAAACTCTTTTCTGAATGCGTCAACCAGGTCATCCACTTTTGCGCCCGTTGCGCTCTTTGATTCAATATCGTCCCCACGCTCTCGGCCGAACTTCAGGCCAAGAGCCATGACGGCGCCGACCAACGCTCCGCATATCTCGCCGCAACCTCCAACTCCACCGCCAAACCCAGTTGCAATGCGAGGCGCACAGTTACATTTTATTCCGCATGCTTCAGTCACCCCAAGCAAAACCGACTCAGCGCAGTTCAGCTTTGACTTGAAATGCTCCAGTGCGATTGATCCAGCATTTCGATCAGACATAGATCGCCTCCAATAAAACACCAATCACGCAATATGCCGGTCGGGGGCATAATACCCCCGACCATCAAACAATCGAACCGCTAGACTACCAAGCCAAAAGGCCTGATTATGCCTTCTTGGTCTTCAGCCAGGGCATCATTTTGCGCAGGCCAGCGCCAACTTCCTCAATGAAAGCCTCGGAGCTGTGCCTTCTGGCAGCATTAAGAACCGGATGGCCGGCCTTGTTTTCAAGTATGAACTCTCGGGCAAACTCACCGCTCTGAATCTCGGCAAGGATTTCGCGCATGCTCTCTCTCGCACAATCGTCGATGACTCTCGGGCCGCGAGTGTAATCGCCGTACTCGGCAGTGTTGCTGACCGAATAGCGCATATAGTCCATGCCGCCTTCATACATCAGGTCGACGATCAACTTCAGCTCGTGCAGACACTCGAAGTAAGCGATCTCCGGCTGATAACCAGCTTCGACCAGAGTCTCGAACCCTGCCTCAACCAACGCGGTGCATCCGCCGCAGAGGACAGCCTGCTCGCCAAAGAGGTCGGTCTCGGTCTCTTCCTCGAAAGTGGTCTCAAGCACGCCGACCTTGGTCGCGCCGATGCCCTTGGTATAGGCAAGAGCAGTCTCTCTAGCCTTGCCGCTGGGATCCTGATAAACTGCGAACAGAGCAGGAACGCCCGCGCCCTCAGTGTAGACTCTGCGCACAAGGTGACCTGGGCCCTTAGGGGCGGCCATAATTACATCGACATCCTTGGGCGGAACAATCTGGCCGAAGTGAATGTTAAACCCATGCGAGAAAACAAGAGTCTTTCCGGCAGTCATGTGCTGTTTGATATCGCTCTGATAAACCGCTGCCTGAACTTCGTCAGGCAGTAGTATCTGGACGAGATCGCCGGTCTTCGCGGCCTCGGAGGCAGTCACTGGCTTGAAGCCGTGCTCCACCGCAAGATCGTAGTTCGGTGTGCCGGGCAGTTCGGATACGATAACATCCAGACCACTGTCACGGAGATTTTGCGCCTGGGCATGTCCCTGGCTGCCATAGCCGATGATGGCTATCTTTTTGCCTTTCAGCACATCAAGGTTAGCATCGGAATCGTAGTACACTTTCGCTGGCATCTAAGTTCCTCCTGTTGCTAGAGGTTGAATGTTAGAGGTTAAAACTCTGCCTCAATTCACCAATTTCCTCTTAAGCATGTTAGATATTCTGAATCCGATGGCTCCGAGTATTATCCCGAGAACCATAAACACAGTCAACTGCAATCCCAGGTTGGCAACAGAGCCCAACCCAAGAAAATTCGTTATCGATCCATAGGCGCGCCACATGCCGTAAGCCACGGTCGCAAGCGCTCCAAAGAGCATGCCGCCGATCATTTTGGGCAAAGAATGCCTCTCATGCGCACCGAGAAGCATTCCCGCTATAAGCCCCATAAGCGGCCCGCCCACCGCAAGAAACAGCATCAGCCGTTCTACCATACCAGGATCGATTAGTTGTTTCATATAGGCTGCACTTTACCCTACGGCAGTGTGCGATCCGCGAGCCATCGCGATCATGCCGGTGCGCACCATCTCTTTAATGCCGTATGGCGCCAGCAGCTTCTCTATGGCATCGACTTTGTCGATTCTGCCTGTCACCTCAATCGTAAAAGAGTCCTGGCTGATGTCAATTATCTTCGCATTGAATATGTTCACGATCTGCATGATCTCGCTGCGCTGCATATTCTCGGCGTTGACTTTAATCATCGCAAGCTCGCGCTCGACTATCGGTATCTCGCTGTAGTCGACCACTTTGATTACGTCAATGAGTTTGTCGGTTTGCTTGTTGATCTGTTCAAGTGTCGGAGCGTCGCCGCTCACCACGATCGTCATACGCGAGACCGTAGGGTCGTCCGTGATACTCACGGCCAGTGATTCGATATTAAATCCGCGCCGCGCAAACAGCCCAGACACTCTCGCGAGCACGCCAGGTTTGTTCTCCACCAACACGGTTATTGTATGTTGCATAGGTCTGTTCATTTTTTGTCCTCTACTTCGGCCTATTCACCATCATCTCTTCGATGCTCTGGCCGGCTGGAATCATCGGGAAGACGTTTTCCTCACGAGCAGTGTGGAAGTCGATAATGACCGGACGGTCGTTGATCTCCATTGCGCGCTTGAACGCGCCCTCGACCTCGCTCATCTTCTCGACAACGATGCCCTCAGCCCCGTAAGCCTCGGCGAGCATCTTGAAGTCCGGCTGGAAGGAGATGTCCACGCCGGAATATCGCTTGTTCCAGAACAATTCCTGCCACTGCCGGACCATTCCCAGATACTTATTGTTCAAAAGCACGATCTTCACAGGCAGTTTGTGTTCGACAGCCGGAGCAAGCTCCTGAAGAGTCATCTGGAAACCGCCGTCGCCGCAAACCGCGAAAACGGGCATGTCGGGGCATCCGACCTGCGCGCCAATTGCCGCAGGGAAACCGTAGCCCATCGTTCCGAGCCCGCCGCTCGACAAAAACCGCCTCGGAGTGGTGACTTTATAGTACAGCGCCGTAAACATCTGGTGCTGACCTACGTCGGTAACGATAATTGCGTTGCCATTAGTCATCTCGGACAGCTTCTCTATAACGCACTGCGGCAAGACCTGGGTCTCGTCGGACGGGCACTGCAATGCAAACTCATTGCGCCAGCGCATAATCTGCCGGTTCCAGTCGGTCTCTTCGCGCTTGGCGACCTTTGCGATCAGCCGCTTCAGGACTTCTTTGCAATCGCCGACAATCGACACATCCACAGGCACGGTTTTACCGATCTCCGCCGGATCTATATCTATATGGATTACCCTGGCCTTCTTGGCAAACACCGCGAGCTTGCCGGTGACTCTGTCGTCGAACCGCGCGCCGACCGCAATCAGTAAATCGCACTCGTGAACAGCATGATTTGCGTAAGCCGTGCCGTGCATTCCGAGCATGCCCAAGCAATGCGGATGATCCTCGCTTATCGCGCCCTTACCCAGAAGGGTGCTGGTGACTAGTATATGCGTCTTCTCCGAGAGTTTGGTCAACTCTTCAGTGGCTCCCGACGCGATAATCCCACCGCCGACGTATAGTATCGGCCGCTCGGCCTGCGCGATTATTTCAGCCGCCGCTTCGATGTCGGCTTCATCTATTTCCCACGAGTTCGGGTTGTAGCTGCGAATGCTCACTTCCTTGACCGGCTCGTAATCGACTTCAGCCAATAGCACATCGCCGGGAATATCCACCAACACCGGCCCAGGACGACCTGTGCTCGCGACAAAAATCGCCTCTGCTATTGTCCTGGCTAGGTCTTTAACGTCCTTAACCAGATAATTATGCTTTGTAACAGGCAGAGTAATGCCGGTTATGTCGGCTTCCTGGAACGAATCCTTGCCCAGCGACGAAGTCTTCGTCTGACCCGTAATCGCAAGCACAGGAATCGAGTCCATATAAGCAGTCGCAAGACCCGTAACAAGGTTGGTCGCGCCTGGGCCCGAAGTTGCCAGGCACACGCCGACTTTGCCTGTCGCGCGAGCGTAGCCATCGGCCGCATGAACCGCCCCCTGCTCGTGCCTCATCAACATATTGCGGATGTCCTTGCGATCGTACAACGCATCGTAGATCGGAATCACATATCCGCCAGGTATTCCAAATAACATATCCACGCCCTGGTCAACCAACGACTGAATCAGGGCATGTGCGCCATTCATTTTCAAAACTCTTACACTCCTCTGTTTGTCCATAAGAAGGGGTGACAGGTGAGTGCGGGAACGGGAAAAAATCCCCTACCCTAACACCAACAAACCCATCACCCGAAACCTACTCGACGATAGCACCTTTAGCAGCAGAGGTAACGGAGCGCGCGTAACGCGCGAGATATCCCTCCTTTACTCGCGGCTCGGGAGCTGTCCACTCCCTGCGCCGCGCTGCGAGCTCATCGTCGGACAAAACTACGTCCATCTTCTTGTTGGGTATGTCAATCTTTATAATATCGCCGTCCTTAAGAAGGCCAATAGGGCCTCCAGAAGCGGCTTCGGGAGAAACATGACCAATACATGCCCCACGCGACGCGCCGGAGAACCGGCCGTCGGTAATCAGAGCGACGTCCTTGCCCATACCAAGCCCGACCACAGTAGCTGTGGCTGTGAGCATCTCGCGCATGCCAGGGCCGCCCTTGGGGCCCTCGTTCTTGATGACGATCACGTCACCCTTCTTAACGTTCTTGGCGAGAAGTTCCTTAACGGCATCGTCCTCGCACTCGAACACGCGCGCCTTGCCCTCGAAAACCCAAGCCTCCGGGTCGACAGCCGACTGCTTCACAACTGCGCCGTCCGGGCAAAGATTGCCTTTAAGAACAGCAAGGCCGCCCTCGGAGTGATAAGGACTGTCGATCGAATGAATGACATCGGCGTCCTTGATCGAAACATTTTCGAGGTTCTCGGCAAGAGTCGCGCCGGTCACCGTGACGACCGATTCGTCGATCAACCCCTTCTTGCCCAGCTCTTTCATAACAGCCGGAACGCCGCCCGCCTCGTTCAAGTCCTGCATGTGATGGCTGACGCCCTCTTCGGGATGCGCAACGGCAGGAGCCAAAGTCACCAGATGCGGAGTCTTCTTGCTGATGTCGTTGAGCATATTCAGGTCGAACGCGACCTTCGCCTCGTGAGCAATAGCGGGCACGTGAAGAGTCGTGTTCGTCGAGCAGCCAAGCGCCATATCCACCGCCAGCGCATTTTTGAATGCAGCTTCGGTCATAATGTCGCGCGGCTTTATGTCTTTGTCGAGCAGTTCCATAATCTTGATTCCGGCCTGCTTCGCCAGCCTGATCCTAGCGGCCATTACAGCCGGGATCGTGCCGTTGCCGGGAAGACCCATGCCCAGGGCTTCCGTGAGGCAGTTCATTGAATTGGCCGTAAACATGCCCGCACAGCTTCCACAACCAGGGCAGGCCAACTCTTCCATCTCAGAGAGCTGTTCCTCGGTGATCTTGCCACCCAACACCGCGCCCGCGCCCTCAAACATCTGCGTGACGGATATATTCTTGCCGTTGTATCGGCCCGCCATCATGGGGCCGCCGCTTATCACTATCGCGGGGATGTTGAGTCGAGCCGCAGCCATCAGCATGCCTGGCACAATCTTGTCGCAGTTGGGAATGAGCACCAGCGCGTCAAACGCATGAGCCTTGGCCATACACTCGATTGAGTCGGCGATCAGTTCGCGAGTAACCAACGAATATTTCATGCCCTCGTGACCCATCGCGAGGCCATCACACACTCCGATCACGCCAAACTCCATCGGAGTTCCGCCCGCCATGCGCACACCGGCCTTGGCCGCATCAGCGATCTTGTCCAAATGAATGTGCCCCGGGACGATCTCGTTCCACGAGTTCGCAATGCCGATCAATGGGCTGTACATTTCCTCGTCGATGTATCCCATGGCCTTAAACAACGCTCGCGGCGCGGCTCTTTCTAGTCCTGTCCTCAACACATCACTTTTCAATGCTCCATACCCCTGTTACAAAAAATGCCCCTCATCCCAAGGACGAGAGGTTCGTGGTACCACCCTGGTTCGGTTCGCGACACTACGCATACGCAAGCGCCACAAACCCTCAAAACGCTGTAACGGGCGCGTCCCGGGCGGGTCTAATAGGCGATTTAATATTGAATATGAAATCTAAAATATTAAATGTATCGCTTTTCTTCCGCCGACTCCGAGGTGAGCTTCGGTTCTGATGGCCGCCCCTGCCTTTCAGCTCGCCATATTAAGCGTGGCAGGGTCTCTGTAGCTGGCCGATGCACAACCTACTTGTCCTCATCATAGTCTGTACTAAATAGCTTGTCAATATATATGTTATCACATTAGCGATTTGCCGGTCAATATATAACGCAGCTTTTCCGGCAGCCCAACTTTTTTTCGCTGATGTGTTTACGCACCTGAAGAGCTGGGGATAATAGCTCAGAGCTGCGAGTGTGGCATGGATGCCTGAGCAGTCTCAAAGCGTCTCAATCTATTTCCGGTCTCCCTGTGAGATCGGATCAACCGGGTACCACCCCCTCCCAAAGGGCGCCCCGACTTGCCGGAACGGGCCAAATGTGTACCCGGCACGTGCGCGCCCTTCGGGTCTAAATCCGAAGGGCGTTTCAACAAATGCAGCAACGCAGTGGAGGACTTGAGCAATGGAGATGTTTTGCTATCAATGCGAGCAGACTGCAATGGGTGCCGGATGCACGGTTCGTGGAGTGTGCGGCAAGGACGCAACCACGTCCATCCTACAAGACCTTTTGGCGTATGCTGTCAAAGGCATCTCAATGTATGCCCACAGAGCAATCGAATTAGGATCGAGAGATCGCGACGTGAACGTATTCGTGATTGAAGCGCTGTTCGCCACAGTCACAAATGTCGATTTCGACCCTGAACGCCTGCAAAACATGCTCATCCAGGCTGGTCGGATCAAAAACAAGGCAAAAACACTCTACGAAGACGCCTCGGCAAAGGCCGGAAAACCTGTCGAGCAACTCAATGGCCCAGCCGGATGGGTTCCCGCAAACGATATCGACGGGCTGGTATCTCAGGGAACTCAGATCGGCATAATCTCCCGGAAAACCACTCTGGGTGACGACATTACCGGCTTGCAAGAGTTGACGATGTACGGCCTGAAGGGCGCTGCCGCATACGCCGACCACGCTCAGATTCTGGGCAAGGAAGACGATGCCGTATATGCTAAGTTCCACGAGTATCTCGATCTACTGAGTAAGCCCCAACCAAGAGCCGACGAACTCGTCGTGGCAAGCCTTGGAGTCGGAGAGCTTAATCTGCGCGTGATGGAACTTCTAGACGAGGCCAACACCGACGCCTACGGACATCCCGAGCCGACTAAGGTTCGAGTCGAACCCGTAAAGGGCAAGGCAATTGTGGTGTCGGGTCACGATCTCAAAGACCTTTACGAGCTTCTGAAGCAGACTGAGGGCAAGGGCGTCAACATATATACTCACGGCGAGATGCTTCCCGCGCTCGCATATCCCAAGCTCAAGGCGTTCAAGCATCTGGTTGGCAATTATGGCGGCGCATGGCAGGATCAGGTCAGAGAGTTCGACGCATTTCCCGGCGCGATCCTTATGACCACCAACTGCATTCAGAGGCCTAAAGATACTTACAAAGGACGAATCTTCACCACCGGCCTTGTAGCGATGCCGGGAGTAGAGCACATTGGCGAAGACAAAGACTTCACACCTGTAATCAATGCCGCGCTCGCCTCTGAAGGATTTACTGAGGACGGACCCGATAAGACTATTACAGTAGGTTTCGGTCACAATGCTGTAATGGGTGTGGCAGGCGCTGTAATAGATGCGGTAAAGAGCGGCGCGATCAGACACCTCTTCCTGATAGGCGGCTGCGATGGCGCAAAACCCGGTCGCAACTATTATACCGAGTTTGCGCAGTCTGTTCCCAATGACTGCGTGATCTTGACTCTAGCGTGCGGAAAATATCGGTTCAACAAGCTCGATTTTGGAGACATTGGAGGAATTCCCAGGCTGCTGGACATTGGCCAGTGCAATGACGCTTACTCGGCGATCAAGATAGTGCTGGCGCTCGCTGATGCATTCGGGTGCAGCGTCAACGACCTGCCGTTGTCGATGATTTTAAGCTGGTACGAACAGAAGGCCGTCGCGATTTTGCTCACTTTGCTCCATTTGGGGATCAAAAATATCAAACTTGGGCCGAGTCTGCCCGCGTTCATAACCCCCGTGGTATGGAAAGCACTGGTCGATAACTTCAACATCGCCCCTATAGGATCTCCCAAGGAAGACATTCAAGCGGTGCTGGGCTAGCGGCCGCATAGAACGATCAACGATGTTGCACCGGCACCTCATCCATGTGATCGGCAGGGCCGCGTTGCCGCCTTGAACAAGGCGAATGCTTGCGATTGGTTGAACGCGCTCTAAACAATATGACTACCGATGCAGCAAATAAACCAAGCATTCCTCCTGCAATTGCGTTCAGGAGATTGCTTGGCGCGACTTTCTGAGGGTTGGGAAACGCTCGATCGATTATTTGATAGTCGCCGTCTTCGCCCTTCCGAGCGATGTTTGCCATCTGATACTGTTCCATCAAAAGCTGATATGTGCCGTTAAGAACCTCTACTCTGCGTTTTATGCGAGCGTATTTCACCGCAACAGCAGGCAAATTCTCCAATTGCTTATTTAGTTTGTCGCGTTCGGAGATTACGAAATCGCGCTCTTTGCTCAGAGACTTTTTCTGAACTTCACTTTCAACCAGGTCGTTGAGGTCTCCCGCGCTGGCAAGATTGCCGTTAATGCCTTGTATCTGAGCATCCACGTCTAGCAGCCTCGCGTCGAGTTGACCTAACTGAGCAACCATTCCCTGCGTCTGCTCATCAATTGCAGCAACCCGATTATTCTGCATAAATTCGCACATATCGTCTTCGGCCTTGTCCATGTCGCGTGCGGTTTCCTGCAGCCTCTTCTCAATAAAGTCGGACTTTCGAGCCGAGGCCGTAGTCACCAATCTTCCGAGCCCGTCTACAAGAGTGTTCGCGATGTTTGCTGCCAGTTTGGGGCTTCTTGCTTGGACCGTGACCGAAATGGCTCCATTTTTGCTTTCCTCAACGGAAACCATTTTCCCCAAAGCCTTCAGGCCGTCGATTTCGGTGGCAGGCCTATTTCCGACAAAATGCGGATTGCTCAACAGTTTCAGTCTGGACATTGTCATCTTTCGAAGAGCGTCACTTTGAAGGATTGTAACAAAGTACCCGTTGTTAGAACCTCCACCGGATATGGCAATCGGCAATTTACTTAACAGGCTCGACGTGGTGGATGACTGCTGTACGTACAGGCTTGCCTTGGATTCATAAACCTTTGGAAAAGCTCTGCTGCAGAAGAATGCCACAATGCTGCAGATTACGGCTATTGCCAATAACGGCTTCCATCTGGCAATAAGAGGAGCCGCCAATAGAGCGAGGTCAATTTCGTCTTCACGTACAATTTCGTTGTCTTCCAACTGGTGCACCTTCGCATGGCTCGCGATAACATCTGAACGCAGCCGCATTAGGGCAATTCTACATAGCGACGCAGGTCTTTGTCAAGCTCACGGCGTTAGTGTATAATGAGTGGAAAGGGGTTGCTATGAGTTCTGCTGTGGATTTTATCAGGCGAGCGCTACCGAAAGAGCGCTTTACGCGTGGCGTAATGGTACTCGCCGGCGGATCGTTTTCATCGCAGGTGCTACTGGCTATTGTCACCCCGATTACCACACGTCTTTATTCACCATCTGACTTTGGCGTTCTTGCGGTTTACACATCCATTGCCGCTATGCTATCTCTTATTTCTTCAGGACGTTATGAGTTATCCATTCCAATATGTGAAAACAATGCCACTGCGGCAAATGTTTTAGCTCTGTCCATAATAATCAATAGCCTATCCGCAATAGCAGTCATGATAGCGGTTTGGCTGTGCGGAGATTACTTTCTTGAACATATTCAAGCAACGAATTTGAGACGGTATCTTTGGCTGCTGCCGGTGAGTATGATATTCACGGGAACATATCAAGTATTCAGCTATTTCGCTGTTCGCAACAAGAAATTCAGCGACCTTGCCCGAACAAAACTCAGCCAGAGCATTTGCGCAAATGCTATAGTTCTGGGTTTGGGCCTATTGAAGGTCGGACCTATCGGCTTGCTGCTCGGACTACTGGCATCCGGTTCATCCGGTATTACCACGTTAGCTAGACCACTGTTGCGTGAATATCGGGATTGCCTGAAATCTATCAGTTGGAGCGAGATGAGGCGGCTCTTGTCACTATACCGCAAGTTTCCTCTCATGTCTGCTCCGTCGGCATTGCTCAACAATGCGGCATGTTCTTTGCCTGCTATCATTCTCGCAGCGTATTACGGGAACAAAGTTGCGGGTTTGTTTGGCTTATCAATGAAGATGGTCGGTATTCCTGGAATGCTCCTATGCCTGGCAGTATCTCAGGCCTATTTGGGAGAAATCGCTGAGGCGACACGCGAAAACCCGGAGCAGGTGCCGCGCATATTTACATCGGTAACAAAAAAAATGCTGAAAGTAAGCCTGCTTGTCGTAGCTTTTGGCTGTATTTCACCCTACATATTTGGTGTGATATTCGGCCAAACCTGGAAGGCCGCCGGAATTTACTCAGCATTATTGTGCTTTTATGCGGCTGCTCAGTTGGTTGTCTCACCCACGTCAATGGTCGTGGTAGTAATGGAGAGACAAGATTTGCAGATGCTTGGAGACTTTGTGCGTTGCGTATTGGTGTTAGCTTCACTTATTATCCCTTACAAACTGCACCTGTCGGCAGATGTGGCAATTGCATCGTATTCGGCGATTATGGTTCTTACCTACGTTGGCTACTACATGATCTACAAGTGGGTCGCATTCTCTTCGCAACGGCTCATTGCCGCACGCAAAACCGAGTAACATTCGATTCACCAATGTGGAGTGAGTTATGGCGAAATGCTTGATAACAGCACAAAACTTTAAACGCCGCGGCATTATGGTTGGCATGGGAATTGTTTACTATGCAGCCTTTCTATTGTAACATTCAGGATATTGCTTTCAATCTTCGAGACGGTGGCTGTGAGAACCAGCGTTATAGCCACAATGTTCAAATGGCAGAAACGTAATAGCTCAGTCTTACGATGGGCAGACACATCGATGGGAATGGTTAATGCGATATAGCATAATATTAAAGTTGCCAAGCCGAACAAACATGCGGCAAATATCATATCGCCTTGCCGGTATTCTGAAGGCTCCTTTCCGTTTTGAAGTCTGGTTTGCGCTGTTTGTGTACAGCAGCAGATTGAAAGGCAACAACTGGAGCAAAAGCCTATCAGTTGATTTGACAGGCCTGTTTCTGGTATTTACTGTTCTGTGCGCGTTTGCCATAGCGTACCGTCGGAGTTGGCGTTTTCCTGCTCGGTCATTTTGGTGTTCGATGGCATGCATTGTGTTTTTTGCCATTCCACCCGCAAGCACATTATGGACTTCCGCCGGCAGTTATGCGTACACAAAAGCATTTACACAAGCTCCGTTGCCTCTTATAGCATTCATTCTTTCATCTATGATCTTATCGACCAGCAAAGAGCGGATTGAACGCTTCTTCAAATTCGTTCTTGCAATCGGTACGCTTACCCTATTAACAACATATTGGGCTATACTTACCGGAACAGTTTCTCTGGCATCCAGCCTCGTACTTCAACATGACGAAGATTATATAGGGCGAGGGTTGGTAATTGCTCAGTCAGGTATTCTTATTTACCTGGCCCTTTTATTCAGGCGAGTCAACATTGTTGCACGACTGGCATTGACACTTGTATTTCTTGGGTTCGTGTTTGGTGTTTTTCTATGCGGCAGCAAGCAGGCACTCATTGCGTTATTACTCTCAACAATCGTTCCGATTGTGATGACATCTCAACATCGTGCCTGGAAAAAACACATATCTGTATTTGCTTCTATCATCGTCTTGGTTTTGGGCATCACTTGTTATTTAGGATCTAAAGGAATTACTCCTGTTACGTTGCATCGCGCTTCACAACTATTCGCGCTGGAAAAAGGCGAGTCGGTAAACGATCGAACATCCAAATTGCATGATGCGTTTCAAGGGTTTGCCGAACGACCGTTCTTAGGCAATGGCGTAGCAGCATATGGCGCATTACCGAATCATGCCGAGGATGATTACCCGCATGATATTTTTGCGGAAATAGCGTTTGAGTATGGTGTGGTTGGCCTGTTGATATTTACGTTTTTCATAATGCGCCTGATACATCGCTCAGTATCCTTGCGTACTCTCTTTAGAGATGAACTTATGTGCGGAATTATGTTATCCGTTCTTATCTATGCCATTAGCTCGCTTGTTAGTGGAACATATGCGACGAACAGATTCTTATTCACGGCACTTGGTATGTTATGCTATAAGCCACAAACCAAAGTCCAGTCACCAAAAGAATAAACAGCTCCTCCGGTCGAAACCGGAATGGCTGATGGAAAGAACATCCGCGTCCTGGGTGTCCTTTTCGGAGAGACAAGATTCGAACCTGCGCACCGCTGAACCGCGGAAGCGCCTGTCAGCTCCACAAACTCGACAGGCGCTCAAACGCACTGAACTCAGAACCGCAATTACAACTCCACCACCTCGGACGCGTCTCTAACGAGCAACTGCCTTAGAACCTTGCCTTCAGAGACATAGCAGGAACTTACACCCGTCGTCTTTACATACTTGCCGTCGGCCGGAGCAGAAGCGCCATTGGGGAGAACAACCTTGATCGATACAGATGATCCATCATCAAGGAAAAAGCTCGTGCCGCTCGACTGCGAAACTCTACCCCATGTTTGCACAAGCAGACCGATATTATTTAGGCCGTGTGCTCCAGTGATTCCTATCTGCCCAATCTCGGGCAAAGCGCTATACTGAAAATCTGAGCCGCCGATCGCTTTGTTGGCCAGCCCAAGCGGCTTTATACTTGTAGTGCCTGGCAGCAGCAATACCGCGGCATCAATATATAGCTCGTAATTGGAGTTGATGGCTATTATTCCGCCTACGTTAACCAGATTTCCAACAGCAAGCCCTGCAGGTATTCCAGAGGCAGGCTTAACCATTATACCGGCCGACCTGTTAGACTCCTGAATGTAGAAGTAGTCAGAGAATAAGGCGGACACGCTCTTCGATGCCAAACCTACAGACTTTGACCTCGCGAGCCCCTTTGCTGTCGCAATATCAATTCCAGTTTGCTCGACTATGGCTATTCCGTCGCTGTTGCCTGACCAATCGCTCAAATTTCCGTCATTATCCATGGCCTGAACACGGCAATAATAGGTATTGCCCATCGAACCGGTCACCGTTGTGCTCAAGGTATTTACCAGATAACCGCTAAACACATCGGATGCGCCCGGAGAAGTGCCTATCTGGCAGTTGTAACCAACGACGCCCGAGCGGTCGTCAGTAGACGGTGTCCAGTTGAATGTGAGACTGGTATCGGTTGTATAAGCTCCGGCGTCAGTGGGAGTGCCGGGAACAGTCGGGCCTGTGGTATCCACATTATCCAGCCTGTAGATTGCTTCGTGGGTGAAGTCGGCCATAACGTACAAATACGTCACGCCATTAAAAACAACCATCTCGCAGCCATTGTTGCCCTGGAACGTTGTCTCACCTGGATTTGTCGGAACTATTGGGAGCATAGGGTTATTGGAATATTTCGTCCACGAAAGTTTGTCCAAAGACCTGGCCAGTCCGGTGCTCCACGACGCCGCATTGAATCCCAGTGTGCCGGTGGCGTCGGTGCTGCCCTCATACGCCATATAGTAATGCCCGCTCGGTGCTTGGATGATCTGGCTGCGTTTGCCTGTTGTTCCCGATTCCCAATTGCTGTCGGCAACAGTGGGAATAACAGGATTACTGGAGCTCTTCGTAAGACTGAACAGGTTCGACCCCGAAGCGTAACCAATCTGACAGTCATCAGCCCCACCCTGGCCGCTTGGACCGTAACCGTGATAATAAAGGAGCCAGTCGCCGCCTATCGTCCTCTGCAAAGTTGGAGTGCCGACATTATTCCTCTCCCAGCCGGTCGAATTGGCAACAAGAACCGGGTTGTTGGCAGACTTGACAAAATTCAGGCCGTCGGTGGACGTCGCAAGCTCCACTGTCTGAGGTTTCGGAATGCTCCAAGAACTGCTGGATGGCGTATATGCTGAGCCAAGAGCATAATTGCTGGTGCTGGACAGAGTGTAGCCGCATGCCTCGTACACCAGATACCAAATACCGGATTCTTTGTATATGCCTGCGTAAGCCGCATAGAAATTGTCACTATGAGGAAATGATCCCTCGGCTATGCCTACATAATTCTGTAGTATGCGGGCTTTGTCGTACCAATAAGTACGAAACTCCAGGTAATGACCGGCACCTGGAGACGTAAAGTTGAGATGAAAGTAGTTGTCCGCCCCGGTACTCTTGAATTCTTTCCTGCCGATGCTTCGCGAAGCCAGGACAGCGCCGGCGGTGGCGTCATAGACATCGACGCTCACTACCACAGAGCTGTCCAGGGTGTTGTCGTCTATCTGGAAAACAAAGTCCGCCTCCATCGGGCCTGCAGTAATGGAATTGGTATAAGGACCATAGCACAAATATCCCGCAGAATCATCCGTTGTATTCGCAGACCAGCCTACACCTTCTGCGCGGCCAATGCCATGGTACAGATTTTCAGCCTGAAACGTCCAAGCAGGATAACCGCCGATATGCAAAACTATGCCGTCGTCCACCCAGTTGATTCCGTCGGAAGACCTGGCGCGATTCACAACCTGGTGGCCATTCTGATCGAGGTCGGGCTCCTGACACATATACCATTCAAGCCCCATGTAATACGCCCATATCTCGTCACCTTCCACAACCATTGACGGATATATCATCTGGTAGCCCGAAGTAACGTTATCCATAGGTACTTCAGTCGCGAGCTGAGTCCATACTGCATTGCCCGCCCAGTAATCGTCGAGCGTAGCGGCAGCCTGCGAGGTTACCACCACACAGTCCAGCTTGATATAAGCCGCGTCATACCAATAAACACGAAACTCAAGCGAATGTCCGGTGTTGGCGCTGAAGTTTAGAGCGAAGTTCTGATAGGTGTATTTGACAAGAAACTCATAACGACACACCTCTCGTGTGGCGATAACTAAGCCGGTGGTGGCATCGTAGGCTTCGAGCCTGACGATCTTACCGGTGGCGGCACTGCGATAGTCGATCATCATCCTGAACGACGCGCAATTCATGCCCGCAGTGGTTTGTGTCGTGTTTGGCCCATAGCACAAATAACCGGCAGAATCCTTCAATATGCTTGCAGACCATCCGTCACCATCCGAGCGGCCTATATTGTGAGAAAGAGCGCTCTCCGCCTGATAAATCTGCTGCGACGCGAATGCTGTACCGGCCGCAGCAAACAATACGAGGCAAGCTAACAGCATCACTGTTTTCAAAACCGCATTTTTCATTTCTCTCTCCTTTGCTATTAAAGCGAACACGATGGTCTCTGCAACTAAACAGACTCTTTCCAGATTTCACTCAGCGCCAGAGCCGCCGGCTTAGGGTCGCCGTTGAAATCAATTATCGATGTGTTCGCCGTGCAGGGGAAACAATCGTGCCCCATCCAGACAAGAAAACCTGCGCACCTCGGAAAACGGCTCTTGCACGATCTCAAAGCTGTAACAAGCGCCTGCTTTTGGCGTTCCTGGCTCCAATCGACATACTCCTCCAGGCTGGACGGCTCTCGCCCAAGCTCTGAGACGAACTTGTGCCATTCGACCCACCATGTGGATGTGCGCCGCCAGAGCGGATTTCCGGCGTTTGCGGGCATGACATCGCACTCGCCCGCGTATTTGCGAATAATTTCGGCCGAACTTGTGCCGGGCGAACCAGTTTCCGAACGAAACAAAGCATCATCGCCCTGCCAGTAATTTGTCCACTGCTTCATGTCGCTGTCCACTTGCCACGGGCCATGCACATCCCAATGCATGTTCTTGCCGTATTCATCTTGAGCCGCGAAAAACTTGGGGCCACATGGCGACGTATGCTGAAATCGCCTGGATGGATCGAACTTATCGACCATTTCCCTGAGTCTGGATAACATCGGGTGATTCTCGTCCACAGGTTCTATCCCATTGAGTTCAAGAAGCTCATTTCCGCCGCACCACAACACCAGAGAAGCGTGATGCCCGCGCCTGGTTATGTAAGATTCGGCTATTTCGGCCATTTCGTCGATTGCTTTTTGGTCGTCAGGAGGCATATTGTCAACGCCGGAAGAAGACAGCGGGAACTCTTGCCAGACCATAATTCCCAGTTCATCGCACAGGTCGTAGAAAACTTCTTTCTCAAGGCTCGCCCCACCCCATACTCGGACTATGTTTACTCCCAGGTCACGGTATAAAGTCAGCAGCTTCCGGTAGCGCTCTTCGGTCGCATCCGCAAAGTTCGGTAGAACCGGCGTCCAGTTGACGCCCTGAAGAAACACCGGACGGTCATTCACCACACATAGGGTCGCCAGCGATTCTTCCGCCGCGCCTTCGCACTGTCGCCAGGTCACATTTCTAAAGCCGACCCTTCGCGCCAGCGTGTCCATAATCGCGCCGTTCTCATCCAAAAGCTCGCATATCAGGCAATAGAGAGGCTGCTCGCCCAATATATTCGGCCACCACAGTTCGACGGGCAGGTCATCCCAGGAAAGCCCCGCGCCGTTAAACTGAGAAACCGATAGTTCCTCCCGACGCAGTGTCACATCATTTCTGGTAATCGAGATACGAACCCTGCCTGCCTCGGGAGACGACACCCTGCCCGAGATAGCGATCGAACCAATGGATTTTTCAGGATTGGCGTCGGCGCGGCATTGTAAGCTCTCTATTTCGTATCCGCCGATCTCCTCCAGGCATATAGAATCCCATATCCCGATCTGCACAAGCCTGGGGACCCAGTCCCATGTATAGTTGAACCGGGGCTTCCAGTCCGTCATCTTCGATGTATAGCCGAACTGTCCCAACCAGGACGGAGAATGCTCGAAAATGACCCTCAACACATTGTTTGCGTCGCGAATGTATGGGGTTATGTCGAAAACGTGCGGAATATGAGACCCGCAAAATGTCGAGACTTCCTGGCCGTTAACCATTATGCGCCCGCAGTAATCGAGCCCCCGGCAGTTCAATCGATACGATTTGCCGGCTTTTATCCAGCCATCCGGAATGCTCGCCTCATATATCCAATGCCGATGCTCCACCCATTCGCACTGGCGATAGTTCAGCCCGACATTCCAATCAGGAAGCAGCCCAGACTCTTTGAGCGCATTTTGCACCGAACCGGGGACTTTTGCGGGAATCGGATGTATCTCGGCATCGGGCAGCGCGCCGATTTCCAGCGTCTTACCGATTTTCCATAGATACGGAGTCCAGCCGGACAAACTCCAATCCAGTTTTGAAAGATCATAGGTTTTCGTCACTACTTACACCTCGGCATAGCATACATCTGTTGTCGGCTCTTCGCGGAGCCTCAATTTAATTTTGCGACAAAGTCACTCGCTCTCCAATGTTCAAACGACCTTTCCAACAATAAAGGGCATCGGACTTTGCAGCGCTGAATCCGTGCGGCATCTCAAACCGGCCCAGCGCGCCTCCCCACACTGTGACTCCGGCTGACGAATCGCACTTCACATTCAAGTCTTTGCCGAATATTCGCATACCACATACCCCTCCCGATGTGTCAGGAAGGTTGATAAGCGCAGGCAGGCCGTCGCTCACCGCAACGCCGTTATGCCTGAGCGTAAAGTCTATAATGTTCGCGGCGCCAAACACCGACGGCACAACGCCTTCAGCCTTAGGACATTCGGCTTCCGAGTAAACCTCTCCGAAGTCACCCGCTCTGGCAACATCGCGCATTGCCGTTTCGCCGATTATCGAAGCATCATCATAAAAGCCATAGAAACTAAGCCCATCCGCCAGGAACTGCTGGTGAGGATACTTCGAGAAATACGAGATCAGGAACGGGGTATCCTTGTTCATCTCTGAACGATACAGACTCAAGAGAGTGTTCCTATCCGACCGCCACAATATACCCGGAGGCAAAGTTATTCCCTGCAAGCACCACGTGCGGGATTTGCCGTGCGGCACGTTTTCCTGATCTTTCTCGCTGTATACGAGATAAGCCTCGCCGCCCGGCCTCGGAAAGAACCATCGATGGTAATTATCAGCCAGTTCTCGTATTTGATTATTCCAATAATCGACCTCTTGCGACATATCCAGAGCGCGGCAGACACGAATCATGTACTGCATGTCCATAAGAGCGCTCACCACAAAATCAGCATCCTTTGTCCCTTCGGCGGTAAGGTTCATATACAACCACCGGGGATCCGATGCCTTCCACACGAGCAAACGCTTCATTGCAGGGTATACCAATTTTAGCCGAGACTTGTCGCCTGTCAGCGAATACAGCACCCACGCGGTCTGGACATGTCGGGAAGGCAGACTTTCGCCGTTGAACGTCCCCTGTTCATCTACAAGCGACATCATCCCCTCAAAAGCTTGCCAGGCACACTCGGGGTCCACTAACGCATAGAGTTGCATGGCAAAGAAGCTCTCCCATTGCGCGGATTCAGGAGCCTTCGCGTGCCCGCCCGCCCAGAGCGAACTCTTGCCGGTGGCAAACTGAGGATAAAGATATCCTCTTTCGGGCATAGGTGGCAGAATATCCCCTATCAGAAATGCCCAGGCGCGATAATACATCTGCCGGATACGATCAGGGGTGACGCTCTTGCTATCTATTAAACGCAGAGTGAAATTAGTGGGATGCGGCACAGACTGCAATTCCCGGTTCCAATTCGCTTCGCTGTCCTTGACAGTTTTTCGGAACGCGGCAGCGCTTGGCGACACAATGGTCGGAGTAACCTCACTCTCATCACATTCGGCAGCGAGTCTGAATCGCGCGGACACAACTATCTCCGCCCCGGGCTTAACGCCATCGAATGCCACGCTCCATATACCGCCTACCGCTTGAATTTTCTGCTGATACCAGGTATCAAGTTCTTCATTGACCTTTGACTCCCCCAGCCAGCGGACACGCCTGCTGAATGTGACTGTTACACTAAAGAGATCACGTTTGAGAGTCAGCGCCTGCTTTTCTTCGTTCCATATAATCTCACCGCGAGCGAGGTATCCTCGAAGGAATAATGTGTGGCTCTCTATGGAACGCACTTTCAGCAATTGGCAAACCGTGGAGTTATCCGACAGACAAGTCACGGTCTCGACTTCTCCAGGCTGCTCGATTGTTTTCGCGGAAACCACTATCTTGTGCGGAAACCATGTGTGCCCGGTCTCAACCAGTGATTTCTTTTCCGTATCGGAACCGACACTCCAATTCCAGAAAGTGGGCAAACGCACAGGATACTCCCCCACGCTATACCCCAGGCCGGTCGACAGTGAGTCTGACAACTCTCGCGGGGCGGCCTCGTCCGGCGCAGCGCCGCCAAACCATCCTGTGGGATTCACAACCAGCCGACTGTAGGGAGCGCTCAGCCATCGCGGAGCGCCATTGTCCGTCCGCAGGGTCGAGCAGTCGACCATAGGCGCAGCATAAGATGAAACGCAGAATATTGCAGATAATGCCATTAAAAACACAAACAACGATTTCAGCTTCATAACACTCCCTCAAAACAGCTGAGAAGTGTAAAGGGAGAATGGAAAACCCATCTCGCAGCACTCAGTCAGCTCTATAATTGGAATGGAAGCACGCCAGACCCGACGTGCTTCCATCCGGCCACTATGCACAGGTATATACAATGCCTGCGCAATGCGCTGAGTCTTGACACTCAGCACATTTCTAGAACAAGTCGATGTCAGAATCGCCTCTAGGTCGAACCACGGGGATCGCGCTCCCTGAATAACTCGCGAAACCGGCAAGCCCGGTCACCGCGACATGGTCGCCAACCACGATTGTCTTTGTGATTGAACTGGTCAGACCTGAAAGAACGACGTTGAAAGTGACGCCACTGCCATCGTCGATTGTCATGAAGTCACCTGTTGATATCGACTTCACCTCACCCCATGTCCTGACAAGCAGCCCGGCGACACTAGAATCGACCACACTCTTGTTAGTCATACCAAGAGGATTAAGCGCATCGACGGAACCTGCCGACAACGATGTAACGTTAATGTAACGCTCGCCATTCGCATCGGTTCCGATGGTTCCAGCAAGATTCGTAATGCAGCTGCCTATGCTCACGCCGCCGACGCCGGTCGCCTTGATGCCGGTCGCCCGGTTCGGAGTTTCGACATAGTAGCTGCCGTCGCTGAATGTCGTGGACGCGGCGGTCGCGACAACCGTGTCGGTCACGATTACACTGGTTCCGTCGGCCATGCCCTTCAGAGCGGACATTGTCGCCGGTACGGATGCATCTTCATGCAATACCCAGAGAAGAGCTTCGTTCCGGCCGGTCGTAGCATTGACCGCGTAGCCAGCCACATAAGTGTCGTCGCCCGAGACATATACTGAGCGAGCATAGGAATTGCCATAAACTCCCGCCGACAGATATGAACTCAGATTAACGAAGCTGCCGGATGTGCCTTTCCACAGACCCGCACAGTCCACGCCGCTTATGGTAGCGTAGCCAACCTGGCGGCCGTCGCACATATACGCTATTGCCGAGGCGGACGCAGCGGATGGATTCAGATCGGACCATGTGTTGGCGGTTCCAGTCCACAAGCAGGCATGCGACACACTGCTGACCTGCGCGTAACCGGCTTTGTTGGTTCCATAAACACAGGTTACTTCCGACGCCTCTGTGCTTACCGACGACAAATCGGTATTGGTTGAAGTGCCCGCGCCGGCATCATAAGACCACAGACACGCTTTAACGACAGTGTCCGCGCCTTTCACATATCCGCCGACCAGGATGTTAGAGCCGTCAGATGTATAAAGCCCGTTCGCGGCTGAAGCGGTCTGGGTGCTGACGTGCAAATCAACATGGCTGTCTGCGGTTCCATTCCATATGCAGGCATGATCGGCATAAGTAACGGGATCAGTATCGGCCTCAACATTGATTATACCTGCCTGCCAACCGTTGCTGACCGCATTCACAGCCGACGAAGCAGCGCCGACCGGGTGCATGTCAACAATGCTGTCGGCTGAACCAGTCCACAGGGCTGCATGGTCGCTACCGACGCGCCAGATGCCACCCTTTCCCGAAGCATCAGCCCCGTAAACACACGTCGTGTCACTAACAGAATCTTCCATTGTCATGTTGTCTATCACGACACTTCCCGTGGTTATCATCCAGACACAATTGTTCACATACGCTGTACCTGCCGGGACAGTATATGTAATGGTATACATTGTCCAAGTCGAAGTCGGATAGTAATCAAACCATTCGTCGATTAGCCAGTTTTCGACGTTTTCATCACACCCAGCTACCTCAAATGCTATCTTGGTTCCGGGATCATCAGTCCTTAACCAGAACGTCTCTTTATATGTGTGCCCTTCTTTAACTGGGTACTCACTGTACACATAATCCATCGCCCTGTCCATGCGTACGTTATTAGTCGAAGTCCTTGATAGTTTTACCGCCGAATTTCCATCTTCTCCGGGAGTGACCACCTCGATCGTCCCACCACCATCATTCAGGAACCGCCAATCTCCAACGTTGGTTTCTCCCACTGTGGACACAATCGTGCCGGGAACCATACTCTCAAAGCTGGGATCTACTATCAGATTGCCGCCTTGCGCGGGCTGCAAGCTCACCAATTCGCTGCTGCCCCATACAGCGGCATAATGGGTTGCATTTTCAGTCTCGGTCACTTGACCAGCAGGCGTCGTGCCTGAAAGGGCATAAGCCGCCGATGAATAAGCGCCAGCCGGATGAATAACAGTCACACCATATACGCCGTTCTCATGCAGATCGAGATCAACATCAGTAGTGTTATCACTCGTAACAACAACTCCCATGTGCGCGGCAGCCGGGCTGTAACCAGATTTGCTCGCTGTGACGGTGTAAGTCCCCTCTGGAACAAGAATTGAGTAAGTCCCATCCGAAGCCGTAGTCGCTGCACAATTCGGGAAGTCGGAAACGCTGACAGTCGCATCGGCCAAGCCGATTCCGCCGGATGTCACAGTGCCGCTTATCGTTCCATAGGTAAAGGACACATTAAGATTGTCCCACTCGACGACGCTGTCGCTGTCACTGTACAGGCCCACATAGCCGCCGGAGAGCTTATTGCTGTCAACAACATCGATAACCGTGTCGCCGTTCAATGAAACCTTGTGATGGCTGCCAATTACCGACAAACCCAAGATGACGTTTTGCCAGTCTGTCACGGGTGATACGACGTGTGTCGCCAGCACATCGCCATTGTAGAGAAGCTGGATGCTGCTTCCATCAGGCGGGCAATTGACAAAGTAGCCGCTGGTCGTCGTTCCTGCATCGTTCTGCCTGTAAGCAATACCTGACCACAAAGAACGACTGAGTTCTATCCACGTCATGTTTACCGACAACTGGAAGTCGGCGGGAGTGAAGTTTCGACCCAGATAAACTCCGCAATCTGCAGAGCCTTGATACGTATACAGTGTCTCTACATCACTAATGCTGGAGTTGGTATTAGCCGTCGTTTTCACCCAAGGAATTGCGTTGGCGTCTTCAGTAGTCCCAAGATCTAAGTTCTCAGCCCTGGTGAAAGTATCCGTGACGGTCCAAGCCACGCCCCAGGCCGGCGCCAGCGAAACGTTCTTGGTTCTATTCCCGTAAACCACAACGTCTTCTATGCTGGAAGTGCTATAGCCATTTGCCGAGACTGTCATATCGTAATCGCCAGTAGGAACACTGCTGAAAGTATACGAGCCGTCCGCGGCGGTAGTTGTCGAAACGGTTGTACCATTTAAGGACATATATACATCAGCACCTGCAATGACGGCGCCGGTGAGCATACTGTTCACCGTGCCGGTAAGGCTGCTTGTCGCGGGAACAACGTCCTCCACGTGAACATTATCCACCACAAAGCCGCCTGTATTTGCAGCGATCCAAAACTCCAGGTTCAAGTGAGTGGCTGCATCGGGAGCCACCACCTGCGCCGTATACATCGTCCAGTTTGATCTCAGACCCACCCAGCTAATTATGCCGTTGCTGAGTAAGTTTTGGTTCGAGCCGAACATACCCGCGGTAACTGACATCGCAATTCCAGGATTGTCTGTTCGCGCCCAGTATGTCACCCTGTATGTATGCATCCCCTGAACCGGGATCCAACTGCTCGGCGCAGACGCGCCGAGATCCATCCATATAGATTCGCTCGTCAATGTCCTGGAAAGCTTAATGGCATTGCTACCATCCTCTGCCTGAGAGACAACCTCCAGCTTGCCGGTGCTGCTACCGACGCCGTAGTTGTTTACAAACCGCATGTAGCTGCCGACATTGGTGCAGTCTGGCGTAGTAATAGTCGTGCCGGAAGTCAGACTCTCAAAGCTCGGGTCCGGCATCAGATTGGTGGCAGGAGACTCATCTTCCACGGAAACATTGTCTATGATAAAGCTTCCCGGTGTGTTCAGAATAAAGGACAAGTCCAACAAATTGGCGTTACCAGGGGCAACCCATTCAGTCGTATACATTGTCCATGTTGAAGTCAAAGACCAGCCAGGATATTGACTGGAAATCACAGTCCAGTCATTAAACGCAGTCTCGGTAAGTACCAACGCGCTGCCAGGATCATCAGTCCGAGCCCAGAATGTCACCCTGTATGTGTGCCCACTCTGAACCGGGATCCAACTAATTGTCGGCTGCACATCAAGATCAAACTGCACCTGATCACTCGCCGATGTCTTGGAAACCTTTACAGCCACGTTTCCATCTACACCTGAGGTGATTACCTCCAGCTTACCAGTACTGCTGGTGCCGCCATAGTTGTTTACAAATCGTAAGTAGCCAACATTTGTGCAGTCTGGCGCAGTAACAGTCGTGCCTAAAGTCATGCTCTCAAAACTTGGATCCGGCATCAAATTGTTGGGGCCGGCATACGAAAATATGCTCGACATCAGCAATAGTGCCGTACACACAATGATCAACCCAAAGGCAGTAAGACACCGAGTTGATTCTAAGCTTGCAAATGCTCTCTTCGTTTCTCTCATCATACTAACTCTCCTTTCGATCTTCTAACTTGTGTTCTTTCACAACAGCCTTCACTCTACTGGCAAATCACCCCCTTCGGAGCCTAACAACCTCTAAAGCGCAAAATTCAATTTTGTAAAACTCTTTACGGGAACCCATGTGCAGTGACCGTCAGCCCAGCCGAAGTTGCCTCCACCGACGTGGATGTCGGTCGGATAGTCACCCTGTGTCAGATCACCCGTATTCACAGCGAAATTGCCATCATTGATATCAATCACCTTTTTCAGCTTCTGGCTGAGAGAGCCTTTGCCTTCATCCACCAGAAAGACCGTCTTGGATGGCTGACCTACTTCGGACTCAAACTTCCACATAAATGCGTAGCTCATAGAGTAACTAAGTCCGAAACCAGTTGTCTTGTTGTGCGTGTCGGAGGGACACACATAGACGCTCGCGTTCTTCACATACTGGAACAGTGCTCCGCGCGTAACATCCACTTTGGTAGCACCACTATAGAAATACACCCAGCCGGAGGCAGCATAAGGAGACGCGCTACTTGCATCGCCCGGCGCTGTGCTTGGATACCTGGAATTGTTGCTGTCCAGGTACATACGAAAACCTTTGGCAAGCTGCATCATGTTATTCAGACAGCTTGTCTGCCGCGCTTTTTCCTTTGCCGACGTAAAAGCTGGAAATAGAATCGCTGCAAGAATAGCGATGATCGCTATAACAACCAGCAGTTCGATCAACGTAAAACCCTTTCTATGTGTGCAACTCATCTTGTCAAACCCTCCTGATTTACATACTAAACTCTAAATAAAATGACGACTTTCGCTTCAATGATTAATGACTGAGGAAGCGTCCGCTGCTTTTTTTGTCCCCACAAACGCAGCAGTGTTTTGGAAAGTCAACAGCGGATTCAATACCAACTTGCAAGACTCATCACTGCCAGAAAGCCTGTTCATCAATATCTGCACACACTTAGCTCCCATCTCGGAATGAGCCTGATCGATTTGGAGATTACAGACGTTGGACAACAGATGCGAGGCCTTGTCAACATGCCCGAGGACAAGTTGGTCAAGCGGAGCTCCAATATCTTCCAGCAATGAACTTACGATGGTGTGTATATCAGCGTTCGCCGACAGGATGGCGGCAGGCAAACTGATGGATTCCAAAGATTTCCGAACACTCATGTATTCGCGTATCTCCGCATCAATTGCACGATCCTTGGTGAAATCTGCCAATATGATAACGTTGGATGAAATACCGAGGGTGTCCACTGCCCGCACATAGCCCATCATTCTATCTCTTACGGTGCTGCTGTCATCAATATGGGTGACATAGTATATATTCTCAATGCCCATATCCGCGATTGCATTGACGGCATCGCGTGTGCAAGCGGCGTTATCCGTTATCACATAGTCGGTGTCAAGACCTTCGACATACCTGTCAACCAACACTAGGGGAATGCCAGCATCTTGAATCATCTCAAGGCATTGCTTGTTTTTGTCTCCACCAATATAGAAAACAATTGCTCCGTCTACACGCCTGTTTATCAGATCCAGCAGATCATCCCTCTCTGCTTCAAGCGACTCATCATTCACGTAAAGAAGTATTTTTGCGCCATGCTTTCTTGCTTCCGAAGTCACGGATGCAAGCAGCGGAACCACCACGCTCTCAGCGTGAGAGCGATCCAATTCGGCGTAGAGAGTGGGAACGACTACGGCAATCGTGGCATGCGGCGGATTCTCACACGCAACAAACGTCCCCTTGCCTTGCGTGCGAGTCAGATAGCCCTCACTGACCAACTGACCGATGGCCTCACGGATTGTGCTTCGCCCGAACCCCAGTTGTCTGACCAATTCCGCCTCGGTAGGAAATTGATCACCAGGCTGGTATTGCGACCGTAACCGTTCTTTTAGCTGGATTTTGACTTCGTCGATCTTAGCCACTCGTCTTACCTCCCATTGCATACTCAATCGCCATTGAGCCTACGTAAACATCAAGAATCACACTCAAACCCAAGGTTTGCTAAACAACATTCGTCCGACATGCTTGCGTGTCTGACCACTGGAGTGTAACACCATAATTGGCGTTTGTCAACGGGATATTTAGTGCCCTGTAAAAAAAGTCTGATCAGCTGTTAAACATCAACTTGTAAGACGTATGAATTGAAAACCGGCATCGACAGCGAGTATCGTCAGATGTTTAGCTGTGACAACAGCCAATCGCCTAGGGATTCTCTACTGCCCTCGGCAATATGCAAAAAAGGCCGACCCGAATGGGTCGACCTTTTTTTGTCGATCAACTATCAAAGCCGCGGCCACGGCGCACTTATTCCCGGCTTGTAAACAGCCTCTTCAGGTTCCCCCAGAAGTCATGCAAAAACCCCGGTCTGGGGAGAGCGCTCGGCAGTATTTCTTCTTCGAAAAGCGAATCGTCTATGCTGCCGTATTGCGTCTGCACTGTCTGCATGGCGTCCCTCACCGACTCATTATCAGTGTGAAATTGCCCAGTCCAGCCGCAAACGAAGCACTCATTGTTTTTCACCGGGTTCAGCGCGCCACAGAGGTCACAGACTTTGAAGTCCCTCTCGGTATACTTGTCGGAACCTCGCTCATACCACTCCATGATCTCAACCCTCTTTGCGCGCTGCATTACATATTTATTGTCCCCGTGGTGAAATCAACGTCAAACCTTGCGCAGCTTGGCAAGCGATACCATTAGCTTTTTGATCCCGCAATTGTCGAATACCACCGTTACTTGTTCGTCATCACCGGTGTTAGTCGAATTCAGAACGATCCCCGGCCCGAACGTGTCATGTTCGACCTTCGTCGCCGGTTTGAACGTAGCCGGGCTGGCCGAGCGAGTAGGACGGAAGTTCGACCGCCAACTCGTATCGGCAGCTTTGCGCTTGCTCGGGAGTTTTTCCGAGAAAAGCTCTTCCGGGATTTCCGATATGAACCGCGATATGTCCGAGCGCTGAATCTGACCCATGATCATCCTCTGATGAGCGAAGCTGAACTTGAGTTCCTCGCGCGCACGGGTCATCCCCACATAGCAGAGCCGGCGTTCTTCTTCAAGCTCCTCGCGGTCGTCAGCCGAACGCCGGTGCGGGAATATGCCCTCCTCCATACCCGCCATAAAGACCACTGGGAACTCCAGCCCCTTGGCGGCATGCAGGGTCATCATGGTAATGGCATTGCCAGACTCGTCGTAAGTGTCGATATCGGAAATAAGCGCGACATTCTCCAGAAACGCTCGCAGGCTGTGATCCTCATTGCCGATCTCGAACTGTTCGGTGACAGAGAGCAGCTCCTCGACATTTTCCAGCCGCGACTGGTTCTCCATCGTGTTTTCGACCTTGAGCGCCTCGACATAACCCGACAGCAGCAGAATTTCCTCAGTGAGCTTTCGCACCGGGACGGTATCGACCATCTCATGCAGGTGATGGATCATCTCACCGAACTTGGAGATCGCTGTCATAGCTTTTTTGGAGATGTCGGCCGCTTCATTCACGCGGCGAATGGCTTCGTATAGAGTAATCTGCTCGGATATCGCGAACATCTCCAGCCGCGAGAGCGATGTCTGCCCGATCCCGCGAGCAGGGACGTTGATAACGCGCCTCAGGCTAACGGTCTCGTAAGGGTTTATCGCGAGCCGCAAGTACGCGAGGATGTCCTTAATCTCTCTGCGCTCATAGAACCGCACCGATCCGACCAGCCTGTAGGGAATACGCCTGTTAATCATCGCCTCTTCAAAGACACGCGACTGCGCATTCATGCGATATAGGATCGCGATGTCTGAGTATTCGCGCTTTCCGCCGAATGAGACCATATCCTCAATTTCTCGGGCGATATTGGCGGCCTCGTCCATGTCGTTTGCGGACTCGATTATGTCGATATCGCAGCCCTCGTCGTTTTCCGTCCAAAGCTTCTTATTGGCGCGATCCCTGTTGCGCTTCACGACATGATGTGCGGCTTCCAGAATTTTCTTGGTGGAACGATAATTCTGTTCGAGCTTATAGACCGTGGCATCCGGGTAATCGGTCTCGAATTGGAGGATAATCCCGACGTCCGCGCCTCGCCATCGGTATATGGACTGGTCATCATCGCCGACACAGAAAATATTGTTATGCTTCGCCGCGAGGGTCTTCACGAGCTGATATTGCGAGTAATTGATGTCCTGATACTCGTCGACCAGGACATATTTGAACCTGTCCTGATAGTGCTCCAACACGGCGGGACGATTTCTGAGCAGGATAACGGCGTACATAATGAGATCATCGAAGTCGAGCGCGTGGTTCTGCGCCAGCTTCTGCTGATAGACCTTGTAGACCTTTTCGGCAACGCCCTCGGTGCGGCCGACGTATCTCTTGCCGAACTCATCCGGCAGCACGACTTGCTCTTTGGCTCGCGAAATCAGATTGAGGATTTCGCGCGGCTGGTAGCGCTTAGGATCGAGCTTGAGGCTTTCCATCGTCTCACGTATGAGGGCCATCTGGTCGCCATCGTCGAAGATCGTAAAGTTGCGGTCGAGGCCGATCTCTTCGCCTTTTTCGCGCAGAATTCGAGCGCAGATGCCATGAAACGTTCCTGCCCACATACGGGTCGCGTTCTCGCCGAGTAACGCCTCAATACGCTGTTTCATCTCGTTTGCAGCCTTGTTGGTAAACGTAACCGCAAGGATGTTCCATGGCTTGACGCCGTACCTCTTAATCAGGTTTGCTATTCGGAATGTCAGTACGCGAGTCTTGCCGCTGCCCGCTCCCGCGAAGACGAGCACCGGGCCATCTTTATGCTCGACGGCGGCGCGTTGCTGTTGGTTTAGTGAGTCGAGAATTGTTGTTTCCATACGGACTATATTATACCAGAGAAGTGAGAAATATGGGGGTGACTGCATACTTATATGATGCACGTCCGTTGCACAACAATTGGCATAATGATGTCGCATAGGTTTTAATAATGTAAATTATGGACATAATAAATATGGATGTGCTGCTTCACCACTGCGGATGAAACGCAACACGTAGTCTTGAATTCGGCTATTGCGGATCCGGAGCAACAGGCAACGGAACTAATGAAAATAGCAAGCGCAGCGGCGACATTTATAAGGTTATATGCCTTCTGCTCTCCGCTATTTTCGAGAGGAGGCGGCATTATGAAGACAGTTAGAGAGGAAGCAATCATACAGCTCGTACAGCAGCGGCTAAACCAAAATAAACTCACCAGCGGAGAGACGATATATGTAACGTTTCAAAATGGTGATGTGCTATTGGTTGGCTGGTGTGACTACGAAGAGCAAAAAATTGCCGCCGAGCGCATAGTGTCGGGGACGTACGGGGTTGTACGAGTGGTCTCGCAACTAAAAATACGCAGGTTGAAGCAATCAATTTGAAGTTGCGACCATGGGCTGGCGGGTGGCAATGCATTCGTTGGACAGCCAGTCGGCCCATGCTGCGCGTTTCAAAGCCGACCGGGCTTCTGCAAGAATAGTTTGGTCGGCTTTTTTCTGTATCTTGACGTCTTCGGGCTCCACCTTGAATATCTCGACATTCCCAGCCACCAGACATGAAGATGCCGTGTTTTCAGCGATGTCTCGCGCTGTAATGCCGGAATCCAGCATATTGTTGATGCGTTTTGCTATTTCTTCGGCACGCTGCTTGGATGTGGGACCATCGGATAGAGACGCCGGAATACAGACGTCTCTATCACATATAACTACCTTGTATTGGTCACTATTATCTTCTGCTGGGGTTGCCTTGGCGTAAGCTACACCGCGTAGTTGCCGAACGTTCGGCGACAGGCCTTCGGCAATCATTGCATCGACAACCGCGTCTACTCTGCGGAACGGCGACGGATGGGTCTGATAGATTCCCAACGGCAGGGTCGGGTTTTCGGCATGCTTTTCTTCGAGCTTTTTCATGAACGCCATGAGTCCCTCGGCCTTATATGTAGACTTCGCAAGATATGCCACTGCGGTTCGGTCGGCGTCACGCTCGGCTTCCATAGTCCGACCGCTCGTGGTTCCCACTTGCATCATTTGTGCCCCCATGAGAAGGTTGTTGAGGTCTCGGTTTCTCACCTTTCCAAATATGCCCGCGAGTGCCACAAGAGCCACAAGTTTGTTCATTTTCGATTGTTCGCGCATCAGTCTGGACGTATGATGATGAGCTATATGCGCCACCTCATGCGCAAGGACTCCGGCCAGTTCATCGTCGGATTGTACCATCTCAAGCAGACCGGTATTTACATAAATGTAGCCGCCCGGCAGCGCAAACGCATTGACATCTTTGCTATCCACTACTTTGAACTTGTAATTGAAGTCGTATATCTTAGACTCACCGTAAGAGGCATTAACCTCGTGCTCTTTAGCTATTTTTGCGATTGCCTGACCTACGCGCTCGACTCTCTCGGTGAAGGCGGGATCGTTGATGATAGTCAGTTCTTTTTCGATACTCTCGGCGTATTCGCGTCCGGCTTTTTCTTCGTCTTTCTGGCTGGCGGCCAGGACAGGATATATTGCCCCAAACAGAATCGCCGCGAAGCACAGGATCAGCGCATGGACTCGTCTTGCGTTTGTCATGGTGAATCCACCTCGGATGCGGCTTCGATGTCTTTACTTGAGAAGGGTTACCCCCTGTGCGCGATGCCCGAAACATCGCTTTGGACTTGCAATTTGCCACTAAAGGCCCGAGACAAAAGGACACATAATGTAAATAGATGATTGCCGATGCATGGAGGTTATACTAAGTGAAAAGGAAACGAGACATATCTACACCGTGCGTCGTAAGAGCATCTGAAGGCAATCTTCGTGAATGCAGGATAATGGAGCCGGTACGTAAATTGATGGCATTGGGTTCGTCAATTAATTCGACCGAACACTTCGATATATGTCAACCGGTTATGCAGGCTATATGCGAATATGCCCGGCTGGACTCTTGTGAAATGGACGGAGTGGAAGCGGTCACCGGCGAATTGGAAGCCACTATTAAGGTCATAGAGGACCAACTGCGTGGCATCGAAATGGAATCCGAAATGTTGAAACTTAGGAAGCGCGCCTTAAAGCGCAGATTGCAGGTATTGGGTAAGTTGGCAAATTCATTGAAGTCGACAAGCGACAATCCGATGACGGCCTGACAAGCCCTCAACGGGGGCTGCCAATCTGTTTCGATTGGAAACCGGTCTTGTTGTGAGCAATAGTCTTTCGTCAACAGACAAACGGTTTCTCACGAGACTATTTCCTGCTCTCCTTTCTTCAATAGGGGGCATCGAACGACAGTGGTTCGGTGCCCCCAAAAACGTACGGCAATCTGCCCAACCCTACGCCTGGCATAAATGTTGTGTGAATAATTATGGTCATGAAACTTATCTAAACCCTAGGCCAATGCACTGTTTTAATATGAGCCCCTCGTATAATACTAACCGTTCGGTTACTGTGCTTTGCTGACATTGACCGAACAGTTAGCTCCTGTCAAAATAGCAAAGAGCTATCAGGAATAGCTGTTTGCCCTTGCGGCTTTGACCGTTCCTGACAGAGTGCCACCTCTGTTCTTTTATCACTTCTGATATCCGAGATGAGCGGCCAGCCTTGCTTACAAGCCATCTGGTTTCGACAAGCTCGTCGAAAAGATCAACTTGGTAACAGCTAAACTCGAAATAACTCAAGTCGAGATCGGGATGGAAGCCACCGGCAACCTCTGGATGCAGTTGCTCGAAACACTTCGCGGCCATTCAAAGGCTCAAGAACCCGCAGCGTGCCCAAGACGCCATTTGAAACGCGGAATCTACAGGAACAAAATGCCATTACAGATGATTGAGGCAGCCAATACATAATTAATCTCGTAATACTGAATTCTCTCCTAGACTGTGTCATCGTTGACAACTATATGTAAGCTTGATATACTGCTGTAAACTTGTGTTGTGTGTAATGAGTGCGTCGCGATTAGATTGGGTCGAAAGCAAGAGCACGCTGGAATTGATGTCGATATATTCGAGTTAGCAGTCCACATGTATGGTGGTAAAACGAATTGATGAGCGCAAAAACAACACATTGTTGTCGAGTATTGCGCATCATTTATTATTGGTGGTTCGAGAAATGAATGATGCTTCAATTAGGCAAGATGCAACGAAAATACGTCGTTACGTGGTAGCTGTATTAGTGTTGACATTAGTGGTTTACGGAAGAGTTAGTCTATTTGACATGTCGTTCTCTAAAAATGAAAGTGCGAAATTCTCTTTGCCAATAACGGCTGCACTGCACAGGCCAACTTTACCCGAACGTTAATATCAAAGCATCCCGTCAGCTGAGGTTGGTTTCGTTGGCATAGACTACGATGAATGCCGAACCAACAGTGAGGCGCTGCAGATTAGAAAATGAGGAACTAAAGAGAATGAATATGAAGACGGAATCGCCGCGCATTTTGCTGTTTGTGCCGCCTTTTGAGGCGGTAATATTTCCGAGCCTGGCCGTGCATCAACTTGAAGCCCAACTTCGAGCCGATGGTTTATCGTGCGACATATGCTACAGCAATGCTCTTTATGCCTCTATGATCGGCTTTGACCTCTACCACAAGATCAGTTGGAGATCACCTCTCTCTCTGCTTGGGGACCGTATCTTTGCAGCCTACCTGGAACGCGCCGGCCATCCAGGAGTCCGTCCGGGGCAGCAGGCAAATCTGCTCAGCCGAATGGAAGCTGACTCGGACGATCCGTTGGCGGGCCCCGAAGGGCTAATGCAGTGCTTTACTCCCGAAGCTGAGATGGATTTTCGTTCTGCGCTGGAATTAGTGCTGCTGGAGCGCGAATACGATATCGTTGGCATTACATGCGGATGTATGCAACTATGCGCGACAGAATATCATGCGTCCATCGTAAAGGATTTGGCGCCCAATTGCACGATTGTCATCGGTGGGGCCAATTGCGACGGTGAAATGGCCGAAGGTATCTTGAGCTTCACGAGGTACATAGATCACATCTTTTCGGGAGAGGCCGACTACGCGTTCACCGAGTTCTGTCTGAACTTTCCATATTCCAAGGATGCCGGCTCAATTATTCGTTGTGATCCAGTGGAAGACCTCTCTAAATTGCAGCCTCCAGACTTTTCCGCATACTACAGCGAAGTAGCTAAATGCGGTTATCCGTATCTCAGCACCGCGTATGTGCCCTACCAGAGCTCGCGCGGCTGTTGGTGGGGACAGAAATCGCAATGCGTCTTTTGTGGTCTAAACGGTGCGAACATTCGCTACCGAACAAAACCAGTCGACAAATTGCTGAGCGAACTGCCGCCGATCTTGCAGCGTCACACTTCTCGCAACCTCATGATGGTTGACTGTATCATGCCCAATAACTATCTGACTGACTTATTGCCGAGAATTCGCGACGAAGTCGGCTACGTCAATATGTTCTACGAGACGAGGGCGAACTTAAAATTATCCGATCTGCTAACCATGAGGTCGTGCGGTTTCACGAGTTTTCAGCCGGGCATCGAGAGTCTGTCATCCAGTCTTCTCAAACGAATGCATAAAGGCGTATCTGGGGTCAATAACATACGGTTGCTTATCAACAGTAGGCGTGCCCGCATATATCCTCTCTGGAGTATCCTGTTCGGATTTCCCGGTGATACTCGCGAAGATTATGCCGAGATGCTGCAAGCCGTTCCGTACCTGCTCCACTTAACGCCTCCCATGTCAGTCCAAATGGTATCGCTCGAACGTTTCAGTCCGCTCTTTAAGAATCCGAAAGAATTCAAGATTGAAAGCATTGAGCCGTATTCCAGCTATCACAACATATTCTCAGATATCGTCAATATCGACAAGATTGGCTACCACCATACCGGTGTCTTTGAAAGCGAAGCATTGACCGACCTGGATCTTCGTCTCAGCATTGCCTTAACATTTAATCAATGGAAAACGAAATGTCTGGGCCAAGATATGACATTGGAAATGATTCAAGCTGGGGAACTGGGTACGCTTGTAATCGATACGCGGGGCACTATCAACGAATCGACGGAATTCTATCTCCCATCCGCAATCGCTGAACTCTGTTTCCTTATCGAGGATGGTTCCGTAAAGAGAGAGGATATAGATCCTGACTCGCTGTCTCAGCTCATAGCGAAAGGATTGCTGCTTGATTATGAGGGAACACTCATAAACCTCGTTGTGAGGTACACCGGGGCGAAAACAGAGTGGCTATACCCCGATTTATCACCGGAGCACAATGCGGTTACACCCGTCATGCCTGAGCAATATATATTTGGCTAATAATGTTTCCTGTAACGACTAACTTCTTTCTGAAAAGTTGTCCAGCATAGTAAAATGGTGAACGATGAACCTGCTGCTTGGATGAAAAAGCACATTCGGAGAGAGAGTGGAATTCTGGCATTTGTAGACGCCTAGATGCAAAAAATTACTTGACAATTCATAATAGACGGACAATAATAAGTTGTCTGCAGGCTACATTGAATATGGTTGGGACAATTGTTAGCTTGCTTTGTAGCTATGTTGACGCTGCGGCGTCTGATACAAGTTATACTAGCGAAAGGACAAAGATGGGAAAGAACAATGAATAAATATCGCGCACTAGGAATTGTCGCAATAATCGGCATCGGGTGTATTGCTTACTGGTTGACCTCCAGCGCTCATAAGCCACAATCGGAAGGCGACAAAGCGAACGCCCAGATGTCCACGGCAGTGAAATTCGCTGGTGACTTTGTCAACAACCGGTACGCGGCAGTTGTCCCCTACTTAGACGATACCGTAAAAGCGCAACTGACGGAGCCGCAGCTTGCGACGATTATGTCGGCGATTCAATCAAAATTAGGCTCTCCTGTATCGTCCGGCGCTCCTGTGTTAAAAAAGATACCAGGCTACAATATTGTGTACGTTCCATATAAATTCCAACGAGGCTCACAAGATGTCAAAGTCGTATTTGATGTTTGGGGAAAAGTCGCGGGTGTAGGTTTCGTTGAGAAGGCTGGTTTATAGCATTTGCATCGATGGAAATTACGTAAGTATCAGATCTCGGTATTGTTGGCGTGTAATTAAGGAAAGGAACTTTATATGCGCATAATTAATCCGATAAGTGAAACACTGTATTTTGTGGGAGCAAGTCTGCTCTTTATTTTGTTAGCACTGCCGCTTTTAATGAATCGTATTAAACCAAATGCCTTTTATGGACTCAAACTTGCGAAAGTACAATCCGATGAACGCATCTGGTATCTTGCTAATTCATTTGCCGCCAAAGGGATCATTCTGACGGGAATTGTCACCATTGTATTGGCCGTGGCACTTCGCCTTATGAATGTGGCACCGGAAATGTACAAATTGATATGCACCGTTGCACTTCTGGGTGGCCTTATGCTGACCGTCATCGTGTCCTTAGTCTATGTGGATCGAATCTCGTAACTTCGGTCTGTTGCATTGAACTACCAGATGTGTCTGATACGATGGAATGATGTTCATACTCTGATTCGTGTGACGGGGTTTGACGCGGCATGATACCAATGCAAAAGATGCAATCATTCCCCGTATCATATTGTGATGGCGCGCATTATGCAAGAATGCGGCGAAAAATCCTTTTTACCGTGCCATGAGCGTAGTGCTATGATCGCCTGGGTGATAACCCTGGACAAATCCGTAGTGAGTCGGATTGCGATAGCAGGTTGTACTTTTCTTTTACGCACAGCCCAAATGGATGATGCCTCAGTGTATATGCACGGCCACGTTATGGCACTCTCATCAGACCAGCGTTTTCTTCTAGCCATCCGTATTGTCATTCTATTGGCTTGATCTATATAGCCTGTTAGGGGTGGCGTTTTATGCAGAATATCTCACCTTATACTGCGAGCACTAGCCCCCTCCAATGACACTATTTCCACCGGATATGTGGAGGTATTCACGCTTATTATCTTGATGTAGATTATCAACATGCGTTCGGCCTCCCGATTCCTGAAAATACACCCATGAATGCCTTAGTGGGACCGGCTCTCGGTGCATTAGCTTATAGACAATAGCCGGGGTGCCAACCATTCTACCAGATAACTTAGAACAAGATCTTTCTACATCTAATGCAAGTGGTTACTCAAGACTGAATAGACTCGAAAGGAAAAGAAATACCGTGAGAAGCACAGTAACAATGAAGAGACTTTTGCTCACTTGGTTGATATTGTCGGTGATACTCTGCACAGCATCATGTCACAAATCTAACACAGATCCAACCATCGTGACAAAATCACAGGCTGTGCTAGATTCCATCACTAAAGGCGACTTCAACTCCGCAACCGTAGATTTTGATCCTGTGATGAAGTCTCAAATGTCGAGTGACCAGTTGAGGAATGTGTGGCAAGGGATCATTCAGCAATGTGGCGTCCTTAAGCGAGAATGTGAGTCGCGCTTCACACGTGAAGCTGGCTTCGATACCGTTTTTGTTCCGTGTGAGTTTGAGAAGATCACTCTCGATATGAAGGTGGTCTTCAATAGCGACGGCAAGATCGGTGGTCTCTGGTTCGTCCCACACATTGACGCAGACAAGACGCATTACTCATCCCCTGTTTATGTGCACAAGGAACGTTTTGATGATCGGGAAGTTACGATCGGCGGTGGTAAATGGAAACTTCCTGGTACGTTGACTATCCCGAGGAGCGCCAGACCGTTTCCGGGTATTGTACTTGTTCATGGCTCCGGCCCAAACGACAGGGATGAATCACTTGGCGCAAACAAGCCTTTCCGCGATCTGGCAGAGGGCCTGTCCTCCCAGGGCATTGCTGTGCTGCGCTACGATAAGCGTACCAAGGTTTATTCCACTAGAATTCTTCAGTCCATTTACAAGCCAACCGTGAAAGACGAGGTCATCGACGACGTTCTTGCCGCAATTAAAGTGCTCCGGCGCACCAAGAAAATCGACCCACAAAGGATCTTCGTGCTGGGCCACAGTCTTGGAGGACGATTGATTCCTCGCATAGCAAAAACTGACCCAAGCGTTGCTGGAGTAATCGTTATGGCCGGAGGTACCCGTCCAATGGAGGATACTCTGCTCGACCAGGCGATCTACCTATTTTCCTTGAACGGATCACCTTCTGCGGATCAAGAAGAGCAGTTAGATGAAATTCGGAGGCAAGTTGCAAATGTGAAAAGCCCAAGTCTTTCGTCTTCCGTCCCGGCATCGTCGCTCCCGATGGGACTTCCTGCGAGTTACTGGCTGGACCTCCGCGGCTACAACCCAGCGGAGACCGCGAAATCACTTGATCAGCCAATGATGATACTTCAGGGCGGCAGAGATTATCAGGTTACAAAGGTAGAATATGACGGCTGGCTGAAGTCGCTTTCCAAACGACCGAGCGTGACGTTCAAATTCTATCCAAACCTGAACCATTTATTCATGGCTGGAAGAGGCATGAGCACTCCTGGAGAATACAACACGCGCGGTCCGATTCCTCAAGCTGTGATAGACGATCTAGTCGCTTGGATCAGTGCTCACTGAAAGACTGCATTTTTTAGGCTCACAGCATTCAGCACATACTGCAGCAGTGTTCAAGACTGTGATAGCGGTGATGTCGACCGTCTTGATTTGCACGACGCGGGTCGCAGAGTTGCAATGATATAGGTCAGTTCCGCATAGCCAAATGCCGACGCGAACAAGAGCGGGAACAAGAAACGCTCTCCGTCGTAGAAGTAGAGCATCCAGAGTGGCGAAATCATGACTAGTGGTAAGGCTAACCGGGCTAATGGCTGGCGTTTCCATAAGCCATAAGGAACGACCAGAACACCAAGCAAATATGGCCAATAATGCGCGATCTCTGAGCGCATTATTGCAAGATTCTTTTCGACACGGTTGAACTTTGACATGTAGATTACAGCATCATGCCAGCGCGAGTCTTTTTGGAATGCCCGCCTGCCCTCACGAGATAGTGGCGAAGGGAAGTGACCACCTTTCCAACCGAAGGCAAGGCAACAGTCTCGTATAGCATTGAAACCGGCTAACTTATACGGCGCTATTGACTCATTAATGACTTGTTTATCGGTCAGGCACCAGTACCCGACGTTGGCACGGCAGAAGATGGCATAGGGCAAACAGGTAGCGACCATGATGGCAAGCATAATAATCTTGGCGCGAGTGGTTTTTAGAAGCAACCCGTGTATGAAGCCGATCAGGAGCGCTTCGGGACGACAAAGGGCTGCCAATCCCATAGCCAGCCCTTTAGGTGCGGGTGAGTCCAAGGCGAATGCAAGCAGAATCAGACCATAGCAGGCGGTATCAGATCCGGGCGCTATCAGATATTTGCCGAGGTTGTACCCATGCGTCGCAAGACCAATCGGAACGGCGAATGCAACACACAGCACAGCAAGATAAGCGCCTGTTTCACCTGCGTATCTGGCGCACAGAACATATAATGCGACTAAACCGACGACAAGCATGACAATGCTTACAATCACCGCATTTTCCAGGCAGGTTTCGCCGGGACATAGCGCAACCAAGAGTGGGTATCCGGGAGGAAAAACAGTACTCCAGGAATGCCTAAGTTCATAGTGGAAAGACATGTTTTTCGCTATTGAGCGATAATAATGTTGGTAACCGTCGGGAACGGGCGGGTAGCCAAAATTTCCTTGGCGAAAGCTTTGTGCCAGGCCTATATAGGCGTCCGTATCGCCGCGAGGCAGTTGGTATAGAATATTGTCCATTATAGATAGTTGGTAAGCACTGGCGAGGACGATCAGAGTGAGTATTAGTGCAAAGGCGAATGCGAATCTAGTCTTCATGGTCGGCTTCCTCTTCGTAGCCACTTTTAAAGCGACAGTTGAGCCTCATCAAAAAAACTGAGAGAACCGATGCGCGCTGTCTTCTGGCGTCGCTGCCCGTTGAGTCGTCGAAGAACGCCTATACGGCGTGAGGTATTACCACCTCCGTTCCTTGCACAACAGTCGGTATTTGTCAATACGCCCAGTTCTCAACTTGAATTTGCGGTCATACAGGTTTTTATCTCGTCAAAGCAGTAACATCTCCATCCAGATCTATGGATCGCACGCTTGGATCGCATATTTCGATCGACAGCGCAATCGAACAATCATTTGCTCTCCTCATCACTCTTGGGCTTTTCATCATCATCGCTGATTGTGCGTGCGGCTTTCCTGAACTCATGGATACCTTCCGCCAGCGATCTGCCAATCTCCGGCAGTCTCTTTGCTCCGAACAGGATTACTACTACCCCACCTATGATTGCTATTTCAGGAGTCCCGATCATTCTTAATCATCTCCTTTCTACTATCCAATTTCTCGCCGATTTCCAGAGAATTAGGAATGTCGATAGATACTTTGCGCAATTCTCGAAGACATTGACCAATCGACTTGCCGATCTCAGGCAGCTTCTTGGGGCCAAAGATCAGCAGCGCCAACGCCAATATGATAATTACTTCCGGCATACCTATGTTGAACATACATAACCTCGACTATCATTTTTTCTTCTTCAGCTTATTCTTCTTCGTTTTCTCGGTGATCTGCACCAGGAGGATGCCTAGAAAATAAAGGATGGCCACAGGAACAGCAGCGACGGTCATTGTGAGTGCGTCATTGGATGGAGTTGCTAATGCCGCAACAATCGCAATTATCACGACTGCTGTTCGCCAATTGTCTTTCAGCATCCTCGAACTAACAATTCCGACAGATGACAAAACCATTAACATTATCGGAAGTTGAAAAAGGATACCGAATACCAAGAGCATCTTGCCCAAAAACACGATACTCGTCTGCACATTGGGCCTAAGCTCGGCATTTGTCGGAATATAGTTGGCAAACCACTGAAATGCCATCGGCATGATCAGATAGCATAGCGTAACACCTCCCACGAACAACAAGGCCGAAAGCGGAGCCACCCATTTTATTGGACGCTTTTCCTTCGATGTAAGTCCAGGGGACACAAACCCCCAAACTTCCAATATTATCAGTGGGCATGCTACAACAACGCCCGAGACTATGCATACCTGCATTTGTAACATGAACGGCTCTACAAAACTGGTAAGCAAAAATTTGGAATTGTTGTTCTTGATTACCGGCAACATCGGACGAGTGAGCAACCGGAAAATATCATCGTAAAGGAACCAAGCTAAAGTTGCACCGGCAACCAGATATATGGCTGATCGAATCAACCTTGTCCGAAGCTCTCCCAAATGCTCAGTGAACTCAGTGCATTTTTTATCGTTTTTTGCTTTCACAAATCACTCGCTTTTGGTTGGACTACATTGGTTTTGCTGGAATCTTGAGACGTGACATATCCAAGAGCACTACAAGAGAGAGCCGTTGCATATACCACTAAACACCAACATCGAATGGTCTCCGCAGAGCAAATCTGACTTCACTCCAGCCATTAAGCCGTCGCCCTTAAGGTTCTTAATGGGGATAATACACGAATATATAACATTCGTCAAGTACCAAAAATCGATATCAACCACAAATTTACCTCAAACAATCAAATATGGGTAATCTTGGTATTTCAACTTTGTCAGTGTTTTCATAAGCAAAATTTATTGTTACATGTCTATTGACATATAGTTAAATACTGGATAGAATGGATTTAAGCAACCAACCTTGTTGTTATATGGTTGGGGCAATTCACAATCTTAGGTTCAGGAGGTGTAATGATGGCAAAACGCAAGACTTCTGCAACAGACCCAGTTACGCCCGATGTAGGCACTGGTTTGTCTCGTCGCGATTTCCTTGCTGCTGCGGTGTCAACTGCAACCGCAGCCGTGGTTGGTGTAATTGCGGCAGGAGTTCCGCGTAGTGTGGATGATCAGTTCGACAATGTTCTTCGTGTTTTTGATCGTCCAGGATCACTAGACAAGGCGTCTGAGATCATCCATGGGAATGTATCCATTCGCCCAGTATCCTCGTTATCTCTGGGTTCTGTTTCACCCAACGACCAATTGTTGATAAGCATGACACTCAAAGGTAGCAACGGGGAACCTATTCCTGGCGTGCGTTTGACCGGCTATTTTGGAGACGCTGTTACCGATAAGAATGGTCAAGCTAAGCTGACCGGACTTATGAGGGATTTGGTTTCCGTGTCAAATCTGGACGGAAGTGACACAGAATACTTGCCGGAAGATCGCAATTGGAATATGTATTTCAATACGAGGAATCAGTCGAATTCGATCCGAATCGACTCTGGCTTTGTGGCAAAGGCATTGAGTAATGACGAGCATCGGCCCACAACCATATGTACTTCGGGCCGCTCAAGACAAGGAAACTCTTTCATGCCTGTAGTGGCATGTCTGATTGTTTCCTAATCATAAAATCGGAGGTTTCATATGACCACGTTCAATAACATGAATATGGAGTTCTGGAAAAGGCTGAAATCGCTTCGGACAGCTTTGTTGTCTGACCCAGCCCTGGAGGCCCGTTTTCGTGACAATCCCGTTTCTGTTCTCAAAGAATCGGGGCTTGATATACCGATGCAATTAAAAGCAGGCGACTCCCCGGTATCTCTTGTCACTTTGGTTGAAAAGATGCGGCCGGAAGAACAGAAGGCCACTATTGACGCGGTATTTGACACAGTATTGCCTAAAGACGTGCATCCTCAGGCACCGGTACCAATCGTGGTTGCAAACGCGAATGGAGTTGCAAACGCGAATGCGGATGCGAATGCGGATGCTGGCGCAAATGCCAACGCAAACACCAATACCAATGCGAATGGCGAGGTAACTGGAGACGGATTTGCAGGGATGGATCAAAGATTTATCACAACCATCACTCTGCCGGACGACTTCGACACTACCGAGATCGCTGAACGTTTTCGCGCCATTCAACTAAATTCAGACCGCCAAAAGGCTCTCCTGAAAAAAGCGTTCTCTGATCCGTCGAGCTTAGTATCGTCTCAGGAAATCGATGGCACTGAAAAGGTGTGTGTTGTCGAATACGAATTCCGAGGAGTAAAGTTCCGCGCAGAAGCCATTTTGCGTGGTCAGGAAATCAAAGTGATGAAATGCAGAATCAGTGAGTGATACGAAAGTGAGAGCAAGAGATGCGGGCACGTTGCTGGTAAACATGCCCTTAGCCGGACAGTATTTCCCAAATCTTGCGATTGAGTTGCTGTCCGCATTGGCCAGGCAATCGGAATGTCGTTGTGAAGTTTTATATGGCAGTGCATTCTTCCATGTGAGTTATGCATTTGGCCAAAGCGTCTTTGCCAACGCACATCGTGATGTCGACATCTGTACATTAGCGGAAGATTTGGCAGGAATGCATCCGAATATTGATCAGGATGCCTTGTTTCTTGAAGCTCTCCTTGCTATCGACAGCGCGAATAGTTGCATTGATAAGTGCGTTGAAGCAGTAATTCAAGGTAACTACGGCATTGTGGGAATTTCTGTAGGATTCGACGAACAGAAACTGGCATCACTGGCTCTTGCAAGACAAATCAAGAAAATAGATCCAACGATACGGACCATTTTCGGAGGGACCGGTTGCGACGGCGCTATGGGCGAAGCAATCATGCGCAATTTCCCGGAAGTAGACATAGTAGCGCAAGGCGACGCCGATACATGGTTTGTGCCACTTATTAAAGCAGTTAGTAATTGCGAGCCAATCGATGACATCGGTTCATTGCTCTATAGAGATGGCAGCACCATTTGTAGAAGTGGAGCAGTTGGAGCAACCAGACAACTAGATCAATTGCCGGTGCCGAACTACGACTCGTTTTTTACGCAGCTTGCCTCCAGCCATCACGGCAGTTATAGTTCGCAGGTAAAAGTGATGCTGGAGGCATCGCGAGGCTGCTGGTGGGGTGATCGAAGCCGCTGCATGTTCTGTGGGATCACCAGTATTCTTCCAGGCTACCGGCAAAAATCACCAGAGAGGTTTCTAGCCGAGTTTAAGTCTGTTGTTGCAGCTTCAAAGTCGACGTTTGTGTTCATGGTGGACTCCATATTGCCGTTATCGTACTATCAGTCGGTTTTACCGGAAATCGCCCGGTGGCGGCGGGAGACAGGACTGAATTTCAGCGTTTTTTTCGGGGTAAGGCCAGGTCTCACTCGACAGCAGGTTGCATTACTTGCAGCCGCTGGAGTTGTCACAGTTATGGCTGGTATCGAATCGTTGAGCACGCGTATTCTGAGACTCATGAACAAAGGAGCGAGCATGCTTCAACAAATTGAGTCGCTTAAATGGGCAACGACCTACGGTATTGATTGTGGCGCCAACTTGATCTATGGCATTCCCAATGAACAAGTGGAGGATTACGAGTCGATTTTGAGTGTTATTCCATCAATACACCATCTTCAGCCACCTCGTTGTATTCGATTGCGCTATCACAGGTTCTGCCGATATAGTGAAGCACCCGAACGGTACGCAATTGGGAATATAAGGCCGTCTGAGATGGATCGGTATGCATATAGCATTCCGGACAGTGAATTGATGGATCTGTGTTACGATCTGGAATACGACTATCTCGGGAGCAACGTCGAGGACTTGACGGCCATTCATAAGCGTGTAAGGCAAGCGGTGCATAACTGGTTTAAAGACTTCTGGCAGAAAAAGCAGTCGCTTTCAGTCGGCACCTATCCAGAGGCGACGGTTATAACCCGCGGTTCCGCTGACGGGATAGAGCAGATAATCAGACTGACCGGACTTGATGCTCAGATATATGCTCTTTCAGAAAGCGTGAGCTCGATCAAATCAATTGCTGAGAGTTGTGGAACCTCGGTCGAGATCATTCACGAGATAGTATCCCGCTTCGTGAATGACGGCATTGCGCTAGAAGAAGATGGACGCATATTGGCGCTGGCGACGCCACGAGTGCTGGATCCGTGGGTGGACGCAGGCTTGGCTGCCATTACTGATCGTTTTGTATGCTCGCAAGACCATAATTCAAACATGCAAACTCTGTTAGAGAGATGAAGTGAAAGCAAAAGACGTTGGTACATTACTAATACACATGCCTGTTGCCGATCCGCATTTTCCAAACCTCGCGATTGAGTTGCTGTCCGCTTCAGCCCGGAGATCGGGATATCGATGTGATGTTTTGTACGGCACTCTATTCTATAATGCATGCTTGGCAACAGGTGATGTATCCGTCGAATTTGATCAGAGAGTATTCGTCAATGCACGTCGTGGCGTGGATATCTACGCACTGGCCGAAAACATGGCAGCGAGTTATCACAACAGAAACCTCGACCGAGATGCATTGTTCTGTGAAGCTCTCATCGCTATAGACAGCGCGAACAGTTGCCTCGACCAATGCGTTGAAGCAGTAATTCAAGGTAACTACGGTATTGTGGGAATCTCAATAGGATTTGATAGCCAGAAACTGGCATCGCTGGCGCTTGCCAGACGAATAAAAGAAGTTAACCCAACAATTCGGACCATTTTTGGAGGAACCGGTTGCGAAGGCTCAATGGGTGAGGCAATCATGCGCAACTTCCCGGAGGTAGACATTGTCGTGCAGGGTGAGGCCGATACGTGGTTCGCAGCCCTAATAAAAGCAATTAATAACGATGAGTCGCTCGATGGTCTCGGTTCCGCGCTCTATAGATACAACGACAGGATCTGCCGAAGTGAGTTCGGTTGTGCCACTCAGCAACTGGATCAATTACCGGTGCCGAATTATGATTCGTTTTTTGCGCAGCATGCCGCAAGCCATTATGGCAAGATCAGCGTTAATGGAATACATCGGACAGTGCTGCTTGAGGCATCACGGGGCTGTTGGTGGGGTGATCGAAATCGCTGCATGTTTTGTGGAAACACCAGCGTTCTTTTGGGCTACCGGCAGAAATCGCCCGAGCGGTTTATCACCGAGTTTAAGTCTGTGATTGAAGCCGCAAAGCCCACGCATGTGTTTCTGACGGATTCCATACTGCCACTATCGTATTATCATTCGGTTTTGCCGGAAATCGCTCGATGGCGGCAAGAGACAGGATCGGATTTTTGTATTGTTCTGGAAACAAGGTCGAACATCCGCCGACAGCAGGTCGCCTTACTCGCGGCTGCGGGAGTTGCGCTCATTCAAGCCGGCATCGAGTCGTTAAGCTCTCACATTTTGGGGCTTTTGGACAAAGGAGCAAACATGCTCCAACAAGTGGAGGCACTAAAATGGGCGAGGAGCTACGGCATTAATTGCGCCTCGAACTTGATCTACGGCATTCCCAATGAACAAGTGGAGGATTACGAGTCTATTCTGCGGGTTATTCAATCAATACATCATCTTCAGCCGCCTCGCTGTATTCGATTGCACTATTACAAATTTTGCCGATATGGTGAGGCGCCGGAGCAGTATGCGATTGGGAACATACGGCCGTTCGATGCGGATCGATATTCATTCGGCATTCCAGACAGTGAATTGATGGATTTGTGTTACGATCTGGAATACGACTACCTCGGGAGCAATGCCGAGAACTTGATGGCCATCCATAAGCGTGTAAGACAAGCGGTGCATAGCTGGTTTGAAGACTTCTGGCAGAAAAAGCAGTCGCTTTCGGTCAGCACCTATCCAGAGGCGACGGTTATAACCCGCGGTTCCGCTGACGGGATAGAGCAAATAATCAGACTGACCGGACTTGATGCTCAAGTATATGCTCTTTCGGAAAGCGTGAGCTCGATCAAATCAATTGCTGAAAGTTGTGGAACTTCGGTCGAAATCATTCACGAGATAGTATCCCGCTTCGTGGATGACGGCATTGCGTTGCAGGAAGATGGACGCGTATTGGCGCTGGCGACGCCGCAAGTGGTGGATCCGTGGGTGGACGCCGGTTTGGCTGCCATTATTGATCGTTCGACGAATGAAATCGGCGTTGTCGCCTGATAATGCGGAGGAATGTGTTATGTTGCTACGTTTGCCAAAGCGGCTTACGGTAATGACAACCAATTGGTGCAACGCGCACTGCGACCACTGCCTGAATGATTCCAGACCTGACCGCAGTGATCGTGTTACCCTTGAGATGATGCGGTTTTGCATCGGACGCGTGCATAGACGTTTTCCGTTAAAGTTGGTGGTATTCACCGGTGGTGAATCCTCCTTGCTGGGTGAGGAGTTGCTGGACGCTATTGCGTATTGTAATTCGCTCGGTATACTCACGCGGCTCGTAACCAATGCTTACTGGGCCACATCGAAAAATGAGGCGCGGCGCAAGCTAACTGAGTTTCGTGAGGCCGGATTACATGAGATCAATTTCAGCGTAGACGATTTCCATCAAACGTATATCCCGGTTGATCACATAAAGAATGCATGGCAGGCATCGAAAGAAATGGGGTTCATATCCGTTATCATTGCCAACGTTACCGGTCCAAGATCGAAGATAACACCGGAGTTCTTGTGCGGAGAGTTGGGTGAGGAAGTGCCCAGCGTACCGTTTGGCGCTTCGCCTGAGACATATCCTCCCCTCTTGGATGACCAAACATGTTACTTTATCTCAGAGGGTCGGTTGACCAGATTGGGGCGCGCCCAAAGTTTCTTGGCGGACGATTACTTCAACCTTAAGGATATCAATGAATTTGCGGGGCCCTGTTGCGATATGTTGTGCAATCCGACAATCACTTCAAACAACCATCTGGCCGCTTGCTGCGGCGCAGAAGCACTGGGAAACAGCGTTATAGATTTAGGGGATCTCTCGAACACAGACCCCATCGACATACTTCATCAAGCCGACCAAAATCTGATTGTAAATGCTTTGGCACTGTTTGGGCCGGTTGCATTAATGAAGTTTATACAACTAGTTGAACCCAACATTATGTTTGATGAGCGTTATTCTGGTATGTGCGAATTGTGCGAGCATCTGTGTCGACGGCCGGATGTTATCGACGCCTTGGGCAACAATTCAGCAATTCTTGCTGACAAAGTAATCGCAGCACGCGAGAAAGAGGGCCTGTCTTGATTGAACAAGTTGAATCGGTTTTGGAAAATAAAGTCACTAATAGCATGTATGAGGCAGAGCATGTGCTTTCGGAATTAGTCCAGTCGCTTGAGATAGCTGGCTATCGAGAGTACTATGCCAGTTTTAACCCATTATTAACCTGTTCGCGTGGACGGACAGAGCGCTTGGGACATGCGCCAAGCCAGTTGCGCCCCTTAGTCGAGCTGTTTCTGCTTGGGCGGAAGGTTCTTCGATGCGACGTAGAGCCAACCTTACAGAATCTTCCAGCACTCTCTGAAATGGGAATTCTGAGAAACGTCGACGATGATTACATCCAAACGTCCGGACTTGCCCTAGTCCCTGTGTTTGGCCTATGGATCTTCAGCCAATCAAAAATGCCGAACCCGACACTGTATTTCGGCGACGATACGATGGCGCTATTATCCCGGCTCGCTCCACGGCCACACGGGCGAGCCCTTGATCTATGTGCCGGACCCGGTACGCAGGCGCTTTTTGCCAGCTTATATGCCAAAGAAGTTACGGCGGTTGAGATCAACCCTGTTGCAGCCGCGCTTGCCGAGATCAATATTGCGATGAATCGCAGGAATGATCGTGTGAGCGTTATATGTGGCGATCTTTATAATGCCGTCGGATCGCAAACATTTGACACGATAAGCGCCAATCCGCCCCTACTTCCGTTTCCAGACGACGTAGCATACCCATTCGTCGGTCATGGCGGATCTGACGGCTTGCGAGTGACGCGGCGTATTCTCGAAGGCATCCCGAGCCATCTGACTGACGGCGGGATCGCTCAGCTCATTGGTTGTTGTTTGAGTGATGGCGTTCAGCCGTTGACTGTCGTCGAGCTTACAGATTGGGCGAGCACCAATAATATGCGGGTAATGATGACTGTTACCACGGAGTATGCTCTTGCGCCGGGAAGTAACTTCTTCGAAGGGCTAGTCAGCACGGCTGCCAACGTGGTCGAAACGCCGCGCGCCGAAATTGCAGAAAAATTCGAAGCCGACCTGCTACGGCAAGGTGCAACACATATATGTACCTACTTCCTCCACATATCCCAACAGAATTCGGGATTTGTCCTGCAAGATCTATCTCGCAAAGATCGGCAAGATCTTTGGTATGCAATTTGATGTTACCAAGTGCAACATCTGATGGCACTGCAGATTTGAAAATGAGGAGCTAAAGAGAATGAATATGAAGACGGAATCACCGCGCATTTTGCTGTTTGTGCCGCCATTTGCGTCGGTAATATTCCCGAGTCTGGCCGTGCATCAACTCGAAGCCCAACTTCGAGCCGACGGTTTATCGTGCGACATATGCTATAGTAATGTTCTTTACGCCTCTATGATCGGTTACGAACTCTACCACAAGATTAGTTGGGAAGCAGCGCCTAGCCATCTGCTCGGGGAACGTATCTTTGCAGCCTACCTGGAACGCGCCGGCCATCCAGGGGTCCGCCGTGGGCAGCGGGCAAATCTGCTCAGTCGAATGGAAGCTGACCCGGATGATCCGTTGGCGGGCCCCGAAGGGTTAATGCAGTGCTTTACTGCCGAAGCTGAGATGGATTTTCGTTCTGCGCTGGAATTAGTGCTGCTGGAGCACGAATATGATATCGTTGGCATTACATGCGGATGTATGCAACTATGCGCGACAGAATATCATGCGTCCATCGTAAAGGATCTGGCACCCAATTGCACGATTGTCATCGGTGGGGCCAATTGCGATGGTGAAATGGCCGAAGGTATCCTGAGCTTCACGAGGTACATAGACCACATCTTTTCGGGGGAGGCCGACTACGCATTCACCGAGTTCTGTCTGAACTTTCCATATTCCAAGGATGCCGATTCGATTATTCGTTGTGATCCAGTGGAAGACCTATCTAAATTGCAGCCTCCAGACTTTGCCGCTTACTATAGCGAAGTAGCCAAGTGCGGTTATCCGTATCTCAGCACGGCGTATGTGCCCTACCAGAGTTCGCGCGGCTGTTGGTGGGGACAAAAATCGCAATGCGTCTTTTGTGGTCTAAACGGTGCGAACATTCGCTACCGAACAAAACCAGTCGACAAATTGCTGAGCGAGTTGCCGCCGATCTTGCAGCGTCACACTTCTCGCAACCTCATGATGGTTGACTGTATCATGCCCAATAACTATCTGACTGACTTATTGCCGAGAATTCGCGACGAAGTCGGCTACGTCAATATGTTCTACGAAATGAAGGCAAACTTAAAGTTATCCGATCTGCTAACTATGAGGTCATGCGGCATTGAGCGTTTCCAGCCGGGTATCGAGAGTCTGTCATCCAGTCTTCTCAAACGAATGCGTAAAGGCGTATCTGGAGTCAACAACTTGCGATTGCTCATCAACAGCAGGCGTGCCCGCATATATCCTGCCTGGAATATCTTGTTCGGATTTCCCGGTGATACTCGTGAAGATTATGCCGAGATGCTGCAAGCCGTTCCTTATCTGCTCCACTTAACGCCTCCTACGGCAGTCACAGTCATATCCATTGATCGTTTTAGTTCACTCTTCAAAAATCCGAATGAGTTTAAGATTGAAAACATGGAGCCGTATCCGAGCTACCATAACATATTCTCAGATCTCGTGAAAGTCGACAAGATTGGCTACCACCATATCGGTACCTTTGAAAGTGAAGCATTGAGTGATATGGATCTACGTCACAGCATTATCTCGACATTTAGTCAATGGAAAGAAATGGCGTTGGAACGAAATGCGACCTTGGAAATGGTTCAAGCCGGAGAACTGGGTACGCTTGTGATCGATACGCGAGGCACTATCAATGAATCAACAATGTTTTATCTTCCATCTGAAATCGCTGAACTCTGTTTCCTTATCGAAGATGGCGTCGTAGAGAGAAAGGATATAGATCCAGACTCGCTGTCTCAGCTCACAGCGAAAGGACTGGTGCTTGATTATGAGGGAACACTCGTTAACCTCGTTGTGAGGTACACCGGGGCGAAAACAGAATGGCTATACCCTGATTCTCTAGAATCTGGGGCATTTCTGGAAAGCACAGCCGAATTCCTGGCAGCTCGTGATTCCTGCAGTGCCTTAGTTTGATGTGCAATTTGACAGATCCCTGCAATTTGATGCTGGCAAAGGGATGATTTTGACGAGAATTACAATCATTGTAGTAGCTAGTGTTACACATCTTGATTCACGTCACGGAGTTTGATGAACATGATACCAATAGATCGCCTGAGAAAATACGTTATACTCATCGTTATTCTTGTGATGGGCACGCAGATTGTGCGCTATATACAAGAGGGCACCTACAAATCTTATTGTAATCGCGCCATGAGTGTAGTGTCATTGATCAAATCTGGAGATTATCAGAGTCTGCGGCCATATCTGAATTCGACGATGATCGCGGAGTGTTCAAAATTTGCTTCAGGACAGTTGTGGCAGCAGATGTGTGGTCGGTATGGCACGTTCGTTTCATTTGGTTCACCTACGCAAAAGACGAAAGGACCAATAGTAGTCGTAACAGTGCCCTGCCAATTTGCTTTCGCTAAAGTTGATGCTCAAGTCTACTTTGATGAAGCGAAATCGGTGTGCGGCTTTTTCTACTTTAAACGGAGTGAAAATGGAACTAGTATTCCAGTGGGAAAGCGAGCCAGTATAGAAATCAAACGTGCGAAGGAAGCGATTACTGCCCTGGCAAGGCACGATAACGAGTGTTTTTCAAAGTTACTGTGTTTGGAAATGGCAAGCGCCTTCGATCCTCCAGCGCAGCAGACATTGTGGAGGAATATCGAGAAGAGGTATGGTCGGTTTCGAGGCGTAATCCGATCAACTCGATCTACCATGAAAGATCTCGATTCAGTCTGCTCCACTTGCCGGTTCACAAGCGGGGACATCGCCATTGTAATGAAGTTCAACATTGGAGGACAGATATGTGGTCTTTCCCTGCAAAACTCCCCGCATTGAGGCGCGGTGTGCACACAAGGTTTCTGTGCGAGTAATGAACGCATATGCTTTTTCAGCTTCAATTACGCCTAAGCGATGAGGAGAAAACTATTGTTCTGGCGCATTACTAAGGACTGGAAGAGGTGCCTGTCGGGACGCAGCTTGCTGCTAACCGGAGCGACTATTATTACTCTGTATATTGTGGCGCGGGCGTTGTTGTGTCCACAAACAGGTAAAGGCATATTCGACGGCACATTGCTTGGTTTAGTAACCAATGTAATTGATGTTTGTAGTCTCGTAAAGGTTGAGTTGCTCGTTGGAACAGCCCTTTTTGCATATCTGCTGCCTTACTCAAAAATACGAGCACTGGCAATGTTGCTCCTTGGATTTTCTCTCGTTATTGCAATCAGAGCAGCCTATACAACTATCCCATACAGTCAATACGTAGCTGCAAATATAATTCTTTGCTTTGTGGCTTTCTTGACGAGCTTCTGGCTCAGCAAGGAGTCTTTCATATATAGGAAAGCTTTCCCAATCCTCCTTGCTGGAGTGTTTATATATTATGGGATAAGAGCTTTCGGCGATCTGATCTTTGTCCAGCATGCGGACGGCTATCGGCTGTCGATATTGTTTGGACACGCCAATCATCTGAGCAATGTGCTTTCTTTTGCAGTGATTTTTGGTTTTTCCATTGTGTTGTGTGCAAAGGAAAATAAATTTCATGGGCTTTGGTGGATACCGATTTTCCTGCTTGTGCTAGCTCTTGTTCACACGCAAAGCAGAGGAGCTTGGCTCGGATTTATAGTCGGACTGCCTGCAAGCGTTCTTTACTTAAAGAAAAACGTTTCCAAAAAGAGGCTGTGTTTAAGCGTTCTTGTGCTTGTAATAATGATTGCGACAGCGGCGATTAGTGCCTCGCCTGCGCATATAGCAAAACGTTTCACGAATCATTCCCCAGATGTCAAATATTCGGTTGGAAACCGGCTTTTGCTATGGCGATATACTGTTGGGATTATCCGAACTCACTGGCTGGTCGGGACAGGCATTGCTTCTCTGGGAGACGAATTGAGACGGGACAAAAGCATCAGGTTCAGGAACAAAGGCGTTTTCAGCAGCGCAATGAACAATTATCTGACCATTGCGGTGGAAGCCGGCATTCCAACATTGGCGTTGTACCTGGCATGTTTAACGTACGCATGTACAATCGCCGGTAAAAACATCAAAGGCAATGGCATAATGGTGGGAATAAACGCAGGATTGCTCTGTGGCGTTTACTCGATGCTTGTATTTGGATTGACCACATACACTCTTCCCCGGGTTTATGCCACGATTCTTGTGTGGAGTGCTCTTGGATACGTTATCTCTCAAGATGCCGGACGATGTGTAGTCCAACCGAATGCGGATAGCTCAAAAAAGTCAAAAACAACACAAAATGATGTGTGTAACAGAGAGCATAAGGCATTTGCCGTGAAATGCCGTCTCACTCCTGTGTGATAAATTCGCAGGTTTCTAGCGCTCTAATAGAAGAAAGGTTGATTACCAATGATCTCACTCAAAACTTCCACAAGTGTTGTACGCTCATTAGCTGTGTTATTCGCTACGGTTATCCTCATGCTCTTTTTTGCTTGTGACACCGTCACCGCCGCTCATAAGAATGATGAGATCATTGTGCGGTATAAGGACAGCAAGCAATCTGTGCTCGCAACTGCGGATTCAATTGCAGGCACACATGTAGAAAAGACAATTGATCAAATTGAGCTGCAAAAGGTGAGGTTGCCCAAGGGTTTATCTGTCGAAGAGGCAATCAAGCTCTACAAAGAAAACCCAGCAGTGGAATATGTCGGCCCGAACCATATAGTCAGCGTCTGTCTCGAACCCAATGATGTATATTTCCGTTACCAATATCAGTGGGGGCTTTATTCAACCAGTTACCCAACAGCTGGTATAGACGCCCCCAGCGCCTGGGGCATTACAACCGGCAGTTCGAATATCATCATTGCAATTGTTGACACAGGCGTATATAAAAATCACCAAGACCTGCAGTCCAAGCTCGTGCAGGGAAGAAACGTACTCGATGGCGCATCTGATCCGGACGACACAAATGACGACTTCGGCCACGGTACCATTGTGGCAGGGATTGCAGCAGCTTCCACCAATAACTCGATTGGTATGGCAGGAGTCAGCTGGGGTGCCGAGATCATGCCGATCAAGATGATGGACTCGCAAGGCAATGGTACGGAGACCGAAGTCGCTGAGGGCATCATCTGGGCTGCAGACCATGGCGCAAAAATCATTAATATGAGTTTCGGCGGCGATGATGAAATGCCTGTTGTACAGACTGCCGTCGAATATGCATACAACAAGGGCTGTCTGCTGGTTGCCGCCGCTGGGAACAGTGGAACGGCAACGCCGCTTTTCCCTGCGCCATACGATCAGGTGATAGCAGTTGGTGGGTCTGACGAGAACGGCGACCGATGCTACTGGAGCAACTACGGGACTCATCTGGACGTCATGGCTCCAGGAAACAATATACTGAGTACAATTATGAATGCAAACACTGGAAGCTACTACTATATTTCGGGAACATCGGTTGCTACACCTTTTGTGTCAGGACTAGCCGCCCTTATATGGACAGTCCATCCATCTTGGAGCAACGGCCAGGTAGCCGCTCAGATCCAAACAACTTGTAGAGATATGCAGTCAGCTGGGTGGGATGAGTACACTGGCTGGGGGTTGATAAATGCCTATCATGCGCTTGTCGATCCACCTTTGCCGACCAGAGCCATTGGTGAACTGTCGGGTTTGCCCGATGGGACTATTGTGAGTGTGGCAAATGCAGTCGTCACCAGCGACAGCACAACATTCGTCGACAGGATGTACGTCGAGCAGTCTGATCGTGCGAGCGCAATTATGCTGCCATTCACGGTTGTGCCCACTGGATATGCCGAAGGCGACGTTGTAGATGTTGTTGGAACTTTGGGGACCCAGAACGGCGAGCGGACTATCAAGGGTGCCTCGCTCGTCAAAACAGGGAGTCAATCGCCGCTCAGCCCGGTCGCAATGCCGACAAAAACTGTTGGTGGGGGCACATTGCAGTTCAAGCCGGGTGTTACTGGTGGAGCAGGAGCGAACAATGTCTCACTTCTCGTAGCGGTCTGCGGCAGAGTCACTGCGACCGGCTCGACGTACTTCTACGTGGACGACGGATCCAAACTTGAAGACGGATCGGGGTTTACCGGTATCAAAGTGATCTGTGAAAATCTTACAATACCTGCGGAAAACAGTTATGTTCGCGTGATGGGCATTTCCAGCGTTGAGACATCAGTGCGGGTGATACGTGTGCGCAAGCAAACTGATGTTCAGTTGCTGCCGTAATGATGGGGCTAACTAATCTCAATTAGAGTATGTTCACACAATTGAAGTGACCATCAATTAAGTGCTAGCTATACGCAAGGAAATAAACGAGGAACAATTTGAGCGGATTAATCCCTATCTGCCGAGACAGCGTGCAAATGTAAGTATGAACAATCTCCAGTTGGTAAATGCGATTCTGTATATCACGGAAAATGGCTGCAAGTGGAGAGCACTGCCGAAGTACTTTGGAAGAAGTTTCCGATGGTATATCGTGGCCTGTTACACAATCGCGAATAATTACCCTAACCAGATTAGCGTCAATGACTGGCTCGAAACTTGTCAGATCAATCGGACAGTCTATGGTTGCCTCGTGTGTGTCTGTGCATTCAAGTGCGCGTAGTGTCTGGCTGCTATATGTGTCGCAAGAAATTCCCATGGAACGTGGATGATATCGCGCTTGAGGAACTACTGACCATTCGTATGAGTTGTAAACAATAAAATCTATCGCCGCGCCAACTGCTCCAGAAACACCGCCAGCATAGCGACGTCAGCAGGTGTCACTCCGGGAATGCGCGACGCCTGCCCAAGAGTAACGGGTTTAATACGGCCAAGTTTTTCACGCGACTCACGCGAAAGTGAACGCATATTCTCGTATTCGATGCCGTCTGGGATGGATTTTTCTTCCATCCGGCGAGCCTGCGCAACCTGCATTTCCTGCCGCTCTATATAGCCGCTGTATTTGATCGCAAGCTCCACTTGCTCGGCCACATCCGGCGGCACTTCACCGTTTCTGACGGCTCGCGCAATGTCGCGGTAGCGTATCTCAGGTCTTCGAAGAAGCTCTTCCAGAGAGCATGCGCGGTCGTTTAGCTCGACATGCAAAACGTCAAGCGCCTCGCGATCTGATGGCTTGAGAAACGTCTCGGCCAGACGCTTGCGTTCCTTTGCAATGAGCGAACTCTTCTCCTGGAAGCGCGACCATCGGTCGTCGTCGACCAGACCAGCCTCGCGGCCAATTGGAGTAAGTCTGGTATCGGCGTTGTCCTGGCGCAAGAGCAACCTATACTCGGCGCGGCTCGTGAGAAGCCTATAAGGGTCGTTAACGCCTTTTGTCACGAGGTCGTCGATCATCACGCCTATATAGCCCTGGTCTCGCCCTATCACAATCGGATCGTCACCCTTGACCTTGCGCCCGGCGTTGATGGCGGCCATCAGACCCTGCGCGGCAGCTTCTTCATAGCCCGAAGTCCCGTTGATCTGACCTGCGAGAAACAAGCCGTCGATGAGCTTGGTCTCCAGTGAGGACTTGAGCTGGGTCGGCGGGACGAAATCGTACTCTATGGCGTACCCTGGACGCAGCATCTTGAGGTTTTCCAGGCCGGGAACAGTCTTCAAAAACTCGATCTGCACTTCCTCGGGCAGGCTGGTGGACATCCCCTGAACGTAAATCTCGTCGGTGTCCCACCCCTCTTGTTCGAGGAAGACCTGATGGCGCTCTTTATCTGGAAACCTGACGATTTTGTCCTCGATGGACGGGCAATATCTCGGGCCTACGCCGCTTATTCGACCGCCATACATCGCCGAACGCTTGAGGTTGCGCAGGATTACGTTTTTTGTATCTTCATTTGTATAAGTGAGATAGCAAGGCAGTAGATTATCGCGCTGGGTCTTGCCTGACACAAACGAAAACGGCCCTGCCTCGGGTTCGGAGTCCTGCCGCTCACACTTGGAGAAGTCGATGCTCTTTTTGTCGATGCGCGCCGTCGTGCCGGTCTTGAGCCGACCCAGTTCCAGCCCGAGAAATCGCAAACTGTCTGAGAGCTTGTTCGAGGCAAACTCCCCTGCCCTTCCTGCAGAAAACTGCGTCTCGCCGATGTGCATAAGCCCTTTGAGGAACGTGCCCGTGGTGACAATCACACACTTCGCGCTATACTCCATGCCAGTCTGCGTGCGCAAACCGGTTACATGTTTTTTGTCTCCTGCCTCATCGACAATTATCTCCTCCACCATAGCCTGTTTCACGTCCAGCCGGGGTTGTCGCATAAGTGTCGAGCGCATAAATGCCTCGTAGCGGTATTTGTCCACTTGGGCGCGGAGAGCATGCACGGCAGGCCCTTTGCCGGTGTTGAGCATTCGGATGTGGGTGTAGGTGGCATCGGTCGCAAGCGCCTGCTCGCCGCCGAGGGCGTCTATCTCTCGCACCAGATGACCTTTGGCAGGCCCGCCAATGCTGCAGTTGCAAGGCATGTGGCCGATTGTCGATATATTGATGGTAAGAAGAAGGGTATTGAGCCCCATTCTCGCGGAAGCAAGCGCGGCTTCGCAGCCCGCATGACCCGCTCCAATTACTATAACATCATAGTTTTGCATATCAATTGTAATTATAACACAGCTAGAAATGCGGCATTTATTCCCGATAATTCTTGCAGGATATATGGAAAGAGCAAATGAGGACTCCATACCAAATGAAAGGTCGGACGATTTTAGTGTTACGTCCGCAATCCATAAAATACGGTTCGGGGCAAGGCATCGCCATCCTCTTGTTCGTCGTATCAGCCTGCTTGGGCATGAGCGGGCCTGCGTTCGCCGACTCGGCTAAAGGCGGTCCAAGCGAGTACGAACTCAAATCGGCGTACATATTCAATTTCGTAAAGTTTGTCGAGTGGCCGGATGGATCATTCTCCGATGCGAACTCGCCAATCGTAATAGGAATACTTGGCGACGATCCGTTCGGAAACACAATCGATAATGCTGTAGCAAACAAAACCGTGAATGGAAGAAAACTACATATCCATCGATTTAAGAAAGCCAGTGATCTAAAACAAGTTCACGTGTTGTATATATCGGCGTCGGAAGATAAGCATCTAATGGACACGTTTAATGTTTTGAAGGACAAACCTGTTCTAACAATAGGAGAAACCGGAAGCTACGCGAGGTCTGGAGGCATTATCCGGTTCCTCAACGAAGACAACAAGATCAGATTTTCAATCTATGCGGACAAAGCTAAAAAGGTGGGGCTAAAGATAAGCTCCAAACTCTTGAAGCTCGCTAAGACAGTCAAGGCTTAAGCTGCACCACAATATAAGAAAGGACTACGCATGCGTTCTTTCAGGGACATCTCGATAAAACAGAAGTTGACACTCGTTATAATGCTGATATGCTGTGTGACTCTGTTGTTCGCAAGCGCCGGCATTCTCATTTATGAAATGATAACGTTTCCGGCCACAGTGACTCAGGACGTTTCCACGCTGGCGAAAATAATCGGCGAGAACAGCGTCGCGGCACTTGTGTTTTCGGATAGCGTCGCAGCGAAAGAGACTCTTTCGGCGCTTCGCGCACAACCACATGTCACCGCCGCCTGCATCTATCAGGCCGATGGTAAAATTCTGGCCAAGTACCTGCAGAAAGGTCAAGCCGGAAATATTTTTCCTCACAAGCCAAGCCGAAACACTCACAGATTTGAGGATGGGCATCTTCTTCTCTTCAAGAAAATCTACCTGCACAAAGAAGACATTGGCACCGTGTATATCAAGTCTGACCTGCAGCGCATGCACGCCCGCCTGATTCAATATGTGGGAATCGCGGCGTTTGTCATGCTGGCGTCGGCATGCCTGGCGTTTATACTAGCATCGAAAGTGCGAAACGTTATCGCCGAACCCATTTTGCACCTGGTCGAAACGACAAAGGTCGTCTCCGATGAAAAAGACTACTCTATGCGAGCAATCAAGAACGGCAAGGACGAAATCGGATTGCTCATTGACGCCTTCAATCAGATGCTGACCCAGATACAGGAACAGGACGCCGATCTTCAGCGCGCCCATGACGAATTGGAAAAGCGTGTCGAGTTGCGCACGCAGGAACTGCAAGCCGAGGTTGCCGAACGCAAACGGGCAGACGCAGCAGTGCGAGCCAGCGAGGCGCGTCTAAACACGATGCTCAGTTCGATCCAGATAGCCGTTGTGACAGTGGACGCCGAAACGCACCAGATAATGGACGCCAATGAGAAGGCAGTAGAGATGATCGGCGCTCCCAAAGAAAAAATTATCGGACATGTATGCCATAAGTTCATGTGCCCGGCTGAGGTAGGGAAATGTCCCGTGACCGATCTTGGCCAGACCGTGGACAGTACCTCCGAGCGCACATTGTTGACAGCTGATGGAAGGCGCGTATCTGTGCTCAAAACGGTGGTGCCCATTATGCTCGACGGACGAAAACACCTCCTCGAAAATTTCGTGGACATCACAAAGCGCAAAGAAACCGAAGAGGAGATGAAGCTGGCCAAGGAGGCAGCCGAATCCGCAAGTCGCGCAAAAAGCGAGTTCCTGGCCAATATGAGTCACGAAATCCGAACGCCGATGAACGGCATTATTGGAATGGCCGAGCTTGCGCTCGATACAAACCTCACCTATGAACAAAAAGAATATCTCGACGCGGTCAAAAGCTCAGCCGATTCGCTTCTTTCGGTGATAAACGACATCCTGGACTTCTCGAAAATCGAGGCAAAAAAACTCGACCTCGACCCGATTGAGTTTAATCTACCCGACAGCCTCGCGGACATGACCCAGACCCTGGCGGTTCGCGCGCATGGCAAAGGACTCGAATTGCTCTGCCGCATCGCGCCGGACGTGCCCGACTACGTGGTGGGAGACGTGCTGCGTCTCAGACAGATCGTTGTGAACCTCGTGGGCAACGCAATAAAGTTCACAGATAAAGGGGAAGTGGTCGTATCAGTGGAATGCCGGTCGCTTGTCGACGACGACTTGTGCCTACACTTTAAAGTATCAGACACGGGAGTCGGAATAGCGCCCGAGAAGCAGAACGTAATCTTCGCAGCGTTTTCGCAGGCCGACGGATCCACCACGCGCAAGTATGGAGGAACCGGCCTGGGGCTGACAATATCATCTCAGTTGGTGAAGATGATGGGCGGCAAAATATGGGTCGAGAGTGAACTCGGCAAGGGCAGCACTTTCCATTTCACACTGCACTTGAAGGCAGCACAGTCGGAATCTCACGCGCCCGCGCAGATAGAACCGGTTGAACTATGCGGTCTGAAAGCGCTGGTGGTCGATGACAACCAGACCAACAGACGAATCCTTGAAGAGGTGCTCACCAACTGGCAGATGAACCCGACATGCGTTGATAACGGAGAGGCGGCGCTCACGCTGCTCGATAATGCGGAACGCGAGGGAAAAGCGTTCCAGTTGGTGCTGCTGGACGCGCAAATGCCCGAAATGGATGGATATGAAGTTGCTGAGCGGATCAAGCGCAATCCCAAGTTCGCCGGATCGACAATAATGATGCTCTCCTCCAGCGGCCAATATGGCGATGCGGAGCGATCCAAAACGCTGGGAGTCGCGAAATGTCTCACGAAACCGATAAAGCAGTCGGACCTATTCGACAGCATAGTAACGATCATTGGAAGCAGGTCACATTCTTTAGAGCGCCCCATAGATAATGATAAGCCCGATAATTCGGCGCGCGCGTATAAATCGCTGAGAATACTGTTGGCCGAAGACAACATCGTAAACCAGAAACTCGCCACCAGGCTCCTGAAAAAGCGCGGACACGATGTAACTGTGGCCGGAAACGGCAAGGAAGCTCTGACTGCGTTGGAAAATGGCAGTTTTGACTTCGTGCTGATGGACGTACAAATGCCTGAAATGGACGGTTTAGAAACAACGGGAGAAATCCGAAAAAAAGAGAAAGAAACTCATCAACATATACCGATTATTGCAATGACGGCACACGCAATGAAAGGCGATCGCGAGCGGTGTCTGGAAGCGGGAATGGACGCCTATATCTCGAAACCTATCCGCGTGCAGGAACTGTTTAGTCTCATCGAATCGGAAGAGAACTTTCCTGCGACAAACGCGCGCGCGACCACGTCAGAATCGGATGTGGATGTAAATGCGCTAATGACTCGCGTGGGCGGTGACATGGATCTTCTCAGAGAACTGGTGTCACTCTTTGATGAAAACAGCAATGAACTGCTTTTAGAGATCGGTAACGCAATCGAAGCTCAAGACGCATCGGCGCTGCGTCATGCTGCGCACACACTAAAAGGTTCGACCGGCAACTTCGCCACCGGAAAGGCGTACTATGCGGCGCTCCGACTTGAGCAAATCGGACGAGGAGCCGATCTGACCGACGCACAAGAGGCGTTTCAAGATCTAAAGGAAGAGGTCGAAAGACTAAAACCTGCATTATTTGAACTGGCCAGCAAGAAGGAAGCGGCATGAGAATACTGATAGCCGAGGATGATCCTGTTTCACGCCGACTGCTGGAAGCGCTGCTCAAAAAGTGGGGCTATGACGTGGTGGTCGCTCAAGACGGCAGGCAAGCGTGGGATATACTCAAGAAAAACGATGCCCCGAAGATGGCGATCGTCGACTGGATGATGCCCGAGCTTGACGGCGTACAGGTCTGCCAGAACGTCAGGCAGCGCGAAGACGACTATTATATCTACATCATCCTGCTCACCGCAAAGAGTCAGAAACAGGACATCATTCAAGGCATGGTGGCCGGAGCGGACGATTACGTCACGAAACCGTTCGACGCAAACGAACTCAACGCCAGGCTGAGAGCAGGCAGAAGAATCCTCGACCTTCAATCCGAACTTCTTTCGACGCGGGAAACACTAAGAGTTCAGGCTACCCACGACCCACTTACCGGGCTGCCCAACCGCCTGCTGTTCAGCGACCGACTGACCCAACGTCTGGCACAAGCCCGCAGGCAGGAACAGCCACTGGCGGTAATGTTCCTGGATTTGGACAGGTTCAAACTCATTAACGACACTCTTGGGCACAATATCGGCGATATGCTGCTCAAATCGGTGTCAGAACGGCTTCAGGGGACACTGCGCGAAGTCGATACTATAGCCCGAATGGGTGGAGACGAGTTCACTATCATCCTCTCCGATATCGACAACGCCGACTCCGCGGTTGTGGTTGCTGACAAGGTACTTCAGGCGCTTGCCGAACCTGTGATCCTCGACGGCCACGAACTCTTCGTGAGCGCGAGTATGGGTATCAGCCTGTTCCCATCGGACGGCGGAAATGCCGAGACCCTGGTCCAAAACGCTGATACTGCCATGTATCGCGCCAAGGAACAGGGTAGAAACAACTATCAGCTTTACACTGAGGCATTCAACGCCGCGGCTGTTGAAAAAATCACACTGGAACACAGTCTCCGACGCGCGCTGGCCAGAGACGAGTTCCTGCTGCATTATCAGCCTCAGGTCTCGATAGGAACGGGCAAAGTTAAGGGAACCGAAGCGTTGATACGCTGGCGACAGCCGAATCTGGGATTGGTATCGCCGGGACAATTCATACCTCTAGCCGAAGAAACCGGCCTGATATTGCCCATAAGCGAATGGGTGCTGCGGACTGCATGCACGCAGAACAAGGCCTGGCAAGACGCCGGTCTGCCGCACATGAGCATTGCCGTCAACATATCCGCACGACAATTTGAACAAAACGAATTGACCCCAATGGTAGAGAATGCGCTGGAGGAATCCGGTCTGGATCCGCGATATCTCGACTTGGAATTGACCGAGAGCACGCTTATGCAAAACCCGGATACGGCGGTTTCGATCCTGCAGAAGCTCAAGGACATGGGCGTCAGAATCTCTGTGGACGACTTCGGCACAGGCTATTCTTCACTGAGTTATCTCAAGCGATTCCCGATTGACGCAGTGAAGATAGACCAATCGTTCGTGAAAGACATAACCAGCAACCCGGACGACGCGGCCATCGCCGGAGCGGTGGTAGCTATGGCGCACAGCTTGAAGCTGGAAGTGATTGCCGAAGGAGTCGAGACACTGGATCAGTTGGAATTCCTTCGTGGACTCAGGTGCGACGAGATGCAAGGATATTTCGTCAGCCCGCCCGTGCCCGCTGAAGACCTGCAGCAGCAGATCATCAACGGGCTGAGTGTAAAACCTAGCCAACTGCCGTTTGCGGCGTAACGGCTGCCGCTGACAAACCTGAAACACCTGTTTTTTTGCTTATTCGATCATCTGCCGAGAATTGCGTCCATTGCGCGAGATGTATTACAAATCAACACCTCAGGATAGTGCGCATAAGTGGGAATCATCTCAGCCGTGACGAAACCATCATAACCGATTTCCTTGAACGCAGTCATTACCCCCGGCCAATTTACGTCCCCAGAAAGCAAATCGACAAACCCGGCTCCCGTGCCCACAGCGCGGCGGAAATCCTTGAAATGAACACGTTTGATCCTCTTGCCAAGGGTCTTGATCCAGTGCTCGGGATAGCCATAGAGCAGGCAGTTGCCCACATCAAAATATGAACCGACCCACTCAGAGTTAAACTGGTCAATAAACGACTTCATTTCCACCGGGCCCGTAAGAAACTTGTTCCAGACATTTTCAAGCCCTATTGCGACCTTTGACAACTCCGCGCGGGGAAGCAGTCTTCCGATAGCCTCGCTGGCACGATCCCAGGCAGCATCAAACTCGACAACTTCCGACGTCGGATCGAAAAACACATCGACCGCTCCCGGCACTATCAGCACAGCGCCAGCCTCAAGCCACGCGGCGACATCTATAAGCTTTTTTCCGATTTCAAGCGCCTCGGCACGCACAGTGGGATCGTTGGCGGTAAGCGATTTACCCCAGAATAGACCCGTAGCAACGGAAGATATCTTTACACCGGCATCATTCGCAGCCTTGATGATCGCTTTTGCCGACTGATCGTTAGTCTGCAAGTTGACATCACCGCCATCGGACAGACATACTTCGACCGACTCATAACCGGCCATTTTAGCTTCCGCAAAAGCCTGCGCGACTGGCTTTGAGCCGTCCAAACCGCCTGCAAAAGACCAATAACTGATTCCCTTAATCATAATTCCGGTCCTCCCTCAAAAGCAGCTGAAAGTGGAAGGCTAAGAGCCCTAACTGTCAGCACTCAGTTGTGTTAAAGCTTCAGTTCCGTATCTCTCTATAGATCGACAACACAGCCTGTCTCAGCCGACTTCGTGACCGCCAGGCATATCTTCACGGCTTCGCGGCCGTCCTCGGGGGTCACGACCTCGGGCTTCTTATTGGCCTTGAGGCACTCGATAAAGTATTTGATCTCATTGTAATATCCGCCAAGGGACGACAAGTTGCCGGATGTCTCAGTCGACGCGCCGATCTCGGGAGAGGGTAAATCGGGAGCAAACGGCTCACATTCGTTCGGATAGACCATCAGCGATTGGTCAAGTCCGGTGTCCAGCTTAATACACGCGGTCTGCAACGACACGATCAGCGCCATATTAAAGGGATAGGTTTCCGACATTATAAGCGAGCCTTCTGCAAAACTGCGCGCGCCTGATTTGTGGCCGAATCCCATAGCCTGAACCGCATCGAGACCGCCGCCGGGACCCCTCACGCCCTGAGCAAAAACCTGCTTCGGAGAACCGAGCAAATACGCAATGTAGTCCTGATCGTGAATGTGCAGATCGAGAACGCCGCCGCCGCTTCTTTTCGGATCCCACAACCACTTCTCCCAGGCCCAGCTCGCCGGAGGACTAAACCTTCTGGCGCTCACCCACATCACATTGCCGTACCTGCCGGAATCGACAATCTTTTTGACAACCTGATACTCCGGCCAGAAACGAATAACCTGAGCGATCATCATTGTGACGCCCGCCTTATTGACCGCGTCGATCATCTTATCGCACTCCGCGACAGTCATCGCCATAGGCTTTTCGCACAAAATATGTTTGCCTGCCCGCGCCGCCGCCACTGCATGCTCGGCGTGAAGAAATGTCGGTGTGCAAATATCAACCATGTCAACGTCCGCCGAAGCCAGCATATCATCAATGGTCGCATAGACATCACAACCGATCTTCTTTTTGGCCTTGTCCCGCTTCGCCTCATCAACATCAACAACCGCCACTATCCTACTCTCACCGGCCGCATTGTGACACTGGGCATGCATATCGCCCATAAAACCGTACCCCACCAAACCAACCTTGATCATTACGCTCCTCCAACAAAGACTGTGAGAACCAGCACCAAAGCCTCAATTCGCGCCTGACACATCTACATTCTCACATAGTATCGGCCAGCTGTCAATATTTAATTGCAGTCTGCAACTTTATTTATTCTTGACGTTCAGTCCACGCAGAGGTATACTCCACTTGTATATGAACACCAAAGAGACAACCACCAGAGGACTCGATGCCTCTGTAATACGAAGATCAAACCGCAAGGCGGTTCTCGATGTCCTGCGCTCCAGAGAGCCGGTCGGGCGAAGAGAAATCGCCGAACTCACGCGCCTCTCAGTGCCCACCATCAGCAGAGTCACCGCCGAACTGGCCGAGCAGTCGATCATACGCGAGGTGGGTTCTGTAAACATCGGCAAGGCGAAGCGAAAAACTGCGCTGCTGGACATAAATCCCGAAGCGGGATGGGTCGTGGGAATGGAAGTCGGCGGCGCGCACATCAGAGCGACGGCGATAGATCTCAAAGGGGAACTGCACGAGTCAGTGGAATCAAGCATGGAAAATGTGCGTGGAGAGGAGCCGGTCGCCGAAGCCATTCAATCCGTGCTGAAAAAGATCATCACCACTTGCGAACCGATGCGCGGCAGGCCTCTGTCTATAGGGGTGAGCAGTGCAGGTGTTGTCGATTCTGGGGCAGGTATCGTCACTTTGAGCTTCAATTTGCAGGTGCAAAACTTTCACGTTGCAAAGATTGTGCGGGATGTGTGCGACGTGCCGGTGGCCGTGGACAACAATATAACGGCCCCCACCCTCGCCGAAGCCAGACTGGGACACGGCAGGCATCACTCCAGTTTCGCGTATCTCTCCATTGGAATGGGAATCGGCGCTGGGTATGTGCTTGATGGTCAGGTTCAGCATCTCTCTCCACATGCGGAATTCGGGCTGATGGTAGTCGCTCCCGAAGGTGATCCTGAAAGATTCGGCGGAAGAGGTTATCTGGAATCGCTTGCATCGGGACGAGGAATAGCGGCATCGGCGCGGCGGGCGATGGAGTCAGGCGAAAAGACTCTCATCTCCGACCTGACGCCTGAAGGCCCGGCATCCGTGACGGCGAAAATCGTGGCCCAAGCAGCTCGACAAAATGACGAACTGGCACTCAAAATAATGGCGCGGGCGGCGGAATATCTCGGTATAGGCATCGTCAATATTGCTCATACACTCGGCCTGACCACATTCTTCATCAACGGCGGCGTGCCTCGCTCGGGTGAACCGTTCTGGAAACCGCTGCGAGAGTCCATTGAGCGGCATGAATACTGGCCGGGTGAGATACAGCTTGAAGAAAGCCTCCTCTCAGATGACGCAGCGGTAATAGGAGCAGGGCTGCTTGGGCTGGAAAAGGCGTTCGAGCGTTTGGTCGCGAACGGCGATAGCAACCCTTAAGGTTCACGATCCGCAAAAGCGATCACGCCGCACGCTCAATATCGGAACCCGGCCTTAAATTCGACCTCTGCAGCAGAATAGTCAGATCATCGGCTGGAATCGGCGGGCTGACGAAATAGCCCTGCATCTCATCGCACTGCAGAGTGCGGAGAAATTCGAGCTGCTCCAGAGTCTCGACACCTTCTGCCACGACCCTCAGCTTCAATGCGCGGGCTATGGCTATTACAGCCCGGGCAATCGCGGCGTCGTCGGGATTCGTGGTAATCTCCCTGATAAACGATCTGTCGATCTTCACCGTATCCACTGTAAACCGTTTGAGGTAACTCAGCGAGGAATAACCCGTGCCAAAGTCATCAATCGAGATTCTTATCCCCATCGACTTCAGCTTACTGAGCATTTGTTCGGCCAGGTCGGGCTCGGCCATAAGAGTGCTTTCAGTCAACTCCAGGTCAAGATATGATGGGTCGAGGCCGGATTCATCAAGCGCATGTTTTACGGCGGCAACCAGGTCATGATGCTGCAGCTGACTCGGAGAAATGTTTACCGCCACATCGAGCCGGGCAAGTCCGGCGTCCTGCCATGCTTTGTTTTGAGCGCACGCTTCGTGAAGAACCCACTCGCTGATCGGGACGATCAACCCGGTCTCCTCAGCTAGCGGAATAAAGTCGCTTGGTTGAACCAGACCAAAATCGGCGCTCTGCCACCGCAAAAGCGCTTCCACACCCTTGATCGAACCCGTGCGAATATCCACCAGCGGCTGGTAATATACTCGGAACTCGTCTCGCTCCAAAGCGCGGCGAAGATTGGTCTCGACAGTAATTCGCTCAAGCGCAGCGGCGTCGAGAACCTGGGTATATAATTGGAAGTTGTTCCTGCCCTGCGCCTTTGCACGATACATCGCCGTGTCGGCGTTCTTGACAAGGGTCTCAACGTCACTCCCATCAGCGGGAAAAATACTGATACCCATACTGGCGGTGGCAAAATAATCCTGACCGCCCAATTCCACAGGCTCAGACAGAGCTTCCTGAATGCGCCGGGCGACAACATCGGCATCATCGACGGAATCCACATCCCTGAGGATTATCATGAACTCATCCCCACCCATTCGCGCAAGGGTATCCGAATCGCGCAGGCAGCCAGCCAGGCGATCGGCCACCTGTTTGAGCAGAATGTCGCCCATACTGTGACCAAGAGTGTCGTTTATCACCTTGAATCGATCCAAGTCGACAAACATAACCGCCAACATTGTCTTCTCGCGACGAGCCTGCGCAAGCGCCTGGGTAAGCCTGTCACTGAAGAGCAATCGGTTTGGCAGCCCGGTAAGCGGATCGTGGTGAGCCAGGTAGTTGAGCTGCTGCTCGTAGAGTTTCTTATCAGTGATGTTGCGCTTTATCGCAATGAAATGCTCTATGACGCCCGAGTCGTTCTTAACAGGCGTGATCGACATGTCCTCCGTGCAAAGAGCGCCATCCTTGCGCCGGTTGACTATCTCGCCCTGCCACGTATTGCCTGAAAGAACCGTCCGCCACATATCTGCGTAAAAATCTGAAGAGTGCTTGCCGGAACTCAAAATGCGCGGGTTTTGCCCCATCACTTCCTCGGCTGTGTAGCCAGTCTCACGCAGGAATGAATTGTTGACGAATTCGATCCGCGCCTGGGAATCTGTAATCACTATCTGATCACCCGCAGCGTCGATTGCCGAAGATTGAATCTTTACCAACTTTCGCGCTCGCTTGTGTTCGGTAACATCTTCCAGAATGCCAACACCACCCAGAAACTCTCCATCATTCGAAATAATGCCGCCAAAAACAGCCCTCAAGGTGATGGTTTTGCATGACATTGTAGTCACATAGTCACCCTCATAGTAACCGGTCTTCCCATCTAGAGCCTCTGTCACTGCCGCCGAAAGTCCCGCTTTGTTGAGCATGTTGAACCCGATGATCTTGCTCTTTGCATTATCCACAATAATGGCGATGTTGTCGTTGCAGTCTGTTATCGTGCCATGCTCATCAAAATGCAAAACACCCAAAGGCGAGCGATCAAAAATAAGATGGTATTTCTCTTCACTTCGACGCAGTGCTTCCTCGGCAGTTTTCCGCTCAGTAATATCGCGAGCAATACAATGAATTCGAACGTCACCGCCGCTACGTGAAGGCACCTGGCTGGTGACTTCGATGGTGGCCCTGCTGCCGTCCTTTCTGACAATCCCTATCTGTTGCCCGACGCTTACATTTTCGCCCGATACGCGCCGCCACACCAAATTCCGCATCAACGACATATATTCCGGAGCCACCAGATCGAATATGCACGGCATTTCGTCGGCTGCGTAACCAGTCAAAACCTCGACGGCTCTGTTTTTTGACAGCATTCTGCCTTGCGAGTCTATCGTGAACACAATGTCACTGGCTTTTTCGAATAGATCACGATAGCGCTTTTCCGAAGCGACCAGACTTTCGGTAAACTCATGAGCGCTTTGCAATATAACGATGACGGTCAACAATATCACGCATACGAACAAGGTAAAAAATATACGCAATAATCTGGCTCTGGATATTTCGCGCTCCCAGTCAGATGACGCTATATCCAATCCCAAAACGCCTACAGTAGCGCCCGAATCCCCATTTCTGACAGGCGCGAGCCCCGACACCCAAGAACCCCACTCATCCGCCAGCGGGCCCTCAACATATGCCTGGCCACCCGATAAACACACCTCGACTTTTGAAGCCTCTTCATCGTAAACCGAACCCGGAGGCGAGAAATCCTCAGAATCCGCGGGTTCTCCATCGACTAGAAATACCACCTTTCCACGACGAATCCCCATAAGATAAGCATAACCATAGCTCGGGTTCTTATCCAGGATATCCTCGAGCCTCAACTTAAGCCTTTTATATGCATTCGTGGAGGTGTCTTTTGCGCTTCCCAACAAGCCTTGCAGCTTGGTCGGCGGAAATGAGTCAGCTATCATCATCGTGCGGAACAGAAGATCGCTTCGCATGCGACGATCAGTTTCCATCCTCGCCTGGTTTGTAACGACATACCCAACACCGACAGCAACCAGCAGACTCAGCGGTGCCATAAGAATGAACCAAGGTACTGGCACTCCCTGCTTCTTCTCATAAAATGCAAAGTGGAAATACGCCCATACAGCCGATCCCGAAAGAATGATGAGGATGCTTCGTACAACAAAGATCGACACACCGGTCACATCATAAAACCATCCCCGGCTGACAACCAGCATCAGAGCGTAGATTACCTGAAGCACACTACTGAATGCCAAAAAACGCCGGCTTCGTAAATCTGAGCGCCCACTCTCCAGATACAACACCAATGCCGTCCATGCCCATCCAACAAGCCCCAGTGTATATCTGATGGACAAAAGATAATCGTGCTTAAAGACAAGACCAGCTGCAGCGGCACATCCAATCAGCAGAAACATCACCCAAACGCCGGGACCTTTTCCACAGACGGCTATGGTACCCCTGCGAGCAAAAGCCAGCAGCAGCAGGTAAGCCAGCGCTACCACCACCAGACGTAATGACGCAAATAGCGATGTATCGCCGATGCAGAAGGCGACCATGCTCATCCACTCATCAACAGCGCGAGCGACGCAGGCGGCGCCCAATAGAGTCCATGGCAAGCGTTCATCCCGCATTCGCGCAGGTATCAAGCATGCCACAGCCAATATGCCGAAACTGATGCCGGACAGAAACAGAATGTAGTCAGTCTGCCCATGGGAAATACCCGTCATCGAGCGAAATACCTCCAAACCTTCCAATGGTTAATTCGGCATTCCGGGCTGCTGTTCTTTAGACTGTTTTTGGATGTGATTTATCCGATTGTCTTAACCCAACACTGTCTGTTTCTGGGTCCGTCAAATTCGGCAAAGTAGATTGCCTGCCATGTGCCCAGTTTGAGTCGTCCCTGCTCGACAATTGCGATAAGTGATGGAGCAATCAGACTGGATTTGACATGAGAGTCAGAGTTGCCTTCGACATGGCGATAGCCCGCGCGCTCGGGGATCAACTGGGCGAGAGTATCAAGCAGGTCGGTAACGACATCTGGATCGGCGTTTTCGTTAATGGTGACGCCGGCGGTGGTATGAGGCACGAACACGCACACCAGGCCGTCCTTGAACCCGGCGTTGTCTATGCACTGCTGCACCTGATCCGTCACATCCACGAACTGGTGCCTTTGGGTTGTCCTGACTGGAAACATATCCATAGCGATTCCTCGGAGAGTTAGAAGTTGGCAGATTACAGTAAGGACTTCGACACTGCTCCGAATCTTCCTGCCTGGACATAGTGCCATGCAACAGGACGATTGCAGCATCACAAGAAAACAGAACATAAGTTCGTCTACCCGGTTGTATGCCAACCCCGCGCGTGGTAAAATGTATACAATCAATCGGCTGACTGAGCAATCACGAGTCTGAGGCTTTTCGCTCTCCGCTCTTCACTCTCAGCTGTTTTTCGGAAGCATTATGGGACAAGACAAGATAATCATCCGTGGTGCGCGTCAGCACAACCTCAAAAATATCAATGTCGAGATTCCACGCGACAAGATGGTCGTCATTACTGGGTTGTCAGGTTCGGGAAAGTCGTCGCTCGCGTTCGATACAATATACGCCGAGGGCCAGCGGCGGTATGTGGAATCGCTGTCGAGTTATGCGCGGCAGTTCCTCGGGCAGATGGACAAACCCGACGTCGATGACATAATCGGCCTGTCACCGGCAGTCTCAATCGACCAGAAATCGACCACGCGCAACCCTCGTTCGACTGTCGGTACGGTCACCGAAATATACGACTACCTAAGGCTCCTGTTCGCGAGGATCGGCCACCCGCATTGCCCTCAGTGCGGCAGCGAGATCGCACAGCAAACAGTCGAGCAGATGGTCGATACGATAATGGCGCTGCCTGAGGGAACGAAAATTCAAATCCTCGCGCCTCTTGTGCGGGGAAAAAAGGGCCATTACAAGAAGCTCATTGAGGATGTGCGCAAGGAAGGTTTCGTGCGCGTTCGGGTCGATGGCGAGATGCACGAAGTCACCGACGACATCGAAATGGATCGCTATAAGCAGCATACCATCGAGATTATTGTGGACAGGCTCGTCGTGAAAGACGGCATACAAAAGCGCCTGAACGACTCGGTCGAGACGGCTCTCAAAAAGGGCAACGGCGTGCTGGCGGTGGATGTGGCCGGCGAAGAGGAAATGCTCTTCTCCGAAAATTTCGCTTGCACCGAGTGCGGCATCAGTGTAGGCGAGATCGAGCCGAGAAACTTCTCGTTCAACAGCCCTTTCGGCGCATGCCCGGAGTGCACAGGCCTGGGCAGTCACAAAAGGCTAAACCCGGATCTCATTATCCCGGACAAAAGCAAGTCCATTGAGCAAGGCGCAATCGTGCCGTTTTCTCGCGGCTCGAACGAGTGGATTACGGCGCTCATAAAAGGACTTGCCGCCGAGTACGGCTTCACTCTCAAGACCCCTATCAAGGATTTCACAAAAGATCAACTCGACGCCCTTCTCTACGGTACCGAAAAGCCCGTCACGGTCACATATAAGAGCAAGTTCAGAGGCTCCACGCGCACGTATCGCACTCATTTCGAGGGCATATTGAACCTGATGCAGCGTCGGTATAACGAATCGTCATCGGAGAACGTACGTGAAGAGGTCGAGCATTACATGTCCGAAATCCCCTGCTCTACCTGCGGCGGCAAGCGTCTCAAGCCCGAGAGCCTGGCGGTGACAATCGGCGGCCTGAACATATCCGAGGTGGCGTCCAAGTCGATCAGAGCGACACATGAGTGGTTCGAGTCCCTGCACCTAACCAAGCGCGAGAACATCATCGGCGAGCAGATTATTAAAGAGATTTGCGCAAGGTTGAAGTTTCTGCTGGACGTCGGCCTGGACTATCTCACGCTCGATCGCACAGCGACCACACTTGCCGGGGGCGAAGCTCAGCGGATCAGGCTCGCAACCCAGATCGGCAGCGGCCTGATGGGCGTGCTGTATATACTCGACGAGCCGTCAATCGGGCTTCATCAGCGCGACAACAAGCGCCTGATAGACACTCTCTTGCGCCTGCGCGATCTCGGAAACACAATTATAGTAGTCGAGCACGACGAGGAAACTATCGAAGCGGCGGACTGGATCGTCGATATAGGCCCAGGCGCGGGCGAGCACGGCGGGGAAGTCGTCGCTGAGGGCACTCTCGACAAGATCAAGAAAGCACATGAATCTTACACAGGCATGTATATGTCTGGTAAACTTTCCATACCAGTACCTGAACATCGCCGCAAGCCAAACGGCAACTGGATAGAAATCAAGGGCGCTCGCGCTCACAACCTCAAAAGCGTAAATGCGCGGTTCCCGATGGGAGTCTTTATCTGCATTACGGGTGTATCTGGATCAGGCAAGAGCACGCTCATCCAGGAAACACTCTTCCCAAGGCTTATGTACGCGCTCGAAGGCACGCACAGAGTATGGGGCGAGCACGACGCCATCGAAGGCCTGGAACACATCGACAAAGTGATCGACATCGATCAGTCACCCATCGGGCGAACGCCTCGGTCGAACCCCGCGACATACACCGGCGTGTTCGACATGATCCGCGAACTCTTCAGCAAAACTCCCGACGCCAAGGTGCGCGGCTATCTGCCGGGGCGGTTCAGTTTCAACGTCAAGGGTGGTCGCTGCGAGGCGTGCAAGGGCGACGGAATCATTAAGATCGAGATGCAGTTCCTTCCGGATGTATACGTGCCGTGCGAAGTCTGCAAAAGCAAGCGATATAATCGCGAGACACTAGAGATTAAATATAAAGGAAAGAATATCGCCGACGTGCTGGACATGACCGTGAGCCAAGCAACCGAGTTCTTCAAGCATATCCCGAAAATTCACCGACGGCTGGCAACGATTCACGATGTCGGTCTGGACTATATCCGCCTGGGTCAGCCCGCAACCACTCTCTCCGGCGGCGAGGCTCAGCGCGTGAAGCTGGCGACGGAGCTTGCTAAGCGCGCCACCGGCAAAACCCTCTATATACTGGACGAGCCAACCACCGGTCTGCACTTTCACGACATAAAGAAGCTGCTAGAGGTGCTCGGCAGGCTGGTCGACGCGGGAAACACCGTACTGGTGATTGAGCACAATATGGACGTAATCAAGACTGCCGACCACATTATCGACCTTGGCCCCGAAGGCGGAGACAGAGGCGGAGCCATCGTGGCTGTAGGCACGCCGGAGCAGGTCGCCGAAGTTTCTGAGAGTTACACCGGACAGTTTCTGCGCAAAGTGCTTGCGTAAACTTACTTACCTATTTTGTCAATGCCGATCGGGTTGGCGCGGTCGGGAGTCTTCTCATGCACTTCATATTGACCACTCGGTGAATTGACGGTTGCCTTGACATCCGTCGCGTTGCTCATCCCCTTCATAACTACTATGATGCTCACGCGCCTGTTGGAAAAGTGTTCCGGGTTGCCCGGCAGCCTGGGGTGAGTTGCCGCGTAGCCTCTGACTTCGTCTATCTGATTCTTCCTGAGGCCACTGACCTCCATTACCCGCCTTGCGCTGTTTGCGCGGTCGGCGGAGAGTTCCCAGTTTGTATAGTTGTCCGTGCGGGCAAGCGGCCGGCTATCCGTGTGCCCTTCAATAATAACGTTGTTGGGCAATTGTCCGAGTTCCTTGGAGACTTTGCACAAAAGCCGCTTTGTAGCCGGCTTAATCTGCGCGCTGCCGCTGTCAAAGAAAAGCGATTCCTTGGCCTCCAGCAGGTCAATCTGAAGTCCTTCGTCAACCATCCTCACGTCGATAAATTTCTTCAAACCGGAGAACTCAGGAGTCAGCGCAACAATCTTTTCTATTGCCTCTTTGGCTTTTTCAAGCCTGGACTTTTCGCCCTCATCCGCCTGCCCATGTTTGGGACCGACCCCTCCTGCATCGAGTCCCGACACACCAAACGGCATCTTACCGGACTCGACTGCCTTCATGAACGATATCGGATCCTTGAAATAACCGGCGATTGCGCTCTTGACTTCCTGGCTCTGCCCTACGATCCACATAACCAGAAAGAATGCCATCATAGCAGTGACGAAGTCGGCGTACGCCACTTTCCACGCACCACCATGATGCCCGGCGTGCCCGCTGATCTTCTTGACGACTCGTATTTCCGCAGAGGCTTTCTTCTCGGCCAATTCTCACTACTCCCGCTATGCTGCCTTCTTTTCGGACTCTCCACCTTCGGATTTGCGCCCACGGCATGTGTCTTCCATCTCAGAGAAGCTGGGCCTGAGTTCCGGCTCGATATTTCGCCTGGCAAACTCAACACATATCAGCGGCGCGTCGCCTCTGGCAAATGCCACCACGGCATTCTTTATACACGCCATATATTGCGCCTCACATTTGGCTATTGCTTCAGTAGCCTTGGACAGCGGAGCGAATACACCATAAGCAAGCAAAATTCCAAGGAACGTTCCCACCAATGCAGCACCCACTTTTTCACCGATCTCCTCAGGAGGACCGCCAATCGCCTGCATTGTGACTACAATCCCCAATACGGCCGCGACGATTCCAAATCCAGGAAGGGAGTCGGCCATACAGGTGAGCATGCCTGTCATCTTCATTGATTCTTCGTGCTGAGCTTCAAGGTCGATATCCATCATGTCGGCCAGGTCGTAGACACCTATGCCACCCATTACAATCAGCTTCATGGTGTCCGCAAACAAATTGAGAGCATGGTGATTGCTTGTGAACGAGGGGTACTTCTGGAATATTTCGGATTCGTCCGGGTTCTCCACGTGCTTTTCCAGCGAGATCAGACCACCTTTTCGTCCAACCAGGAAAAACTCATACATCGCCTGCAGCAGCTCGAGAAACACGTCTTTCTTATATGGACTGCCCTTCAGAAGCTTCAGGCCAATCATAAGCATGGAAATAGCATCTTTGAGCGAATAGCCAACAACGATACTGCCGAAAGCAGCGCCACCAATGACGATGAATTCCGCAAATTGTAAGAGGGCGGCAACATTACCACCTTCCATCGTAAAGCCGGCTAAAATACTGCCCAAGACTATGACGATGCCGACAATAACAAACATCTATGCAAAAGACCCCTTCCTTGGGACATCAACCCGAAGTCGGTGTCATCCAAACGAATAACAACCCCTCATAAAGATATGCAAAAATCAACGCGCCCCCGGGTCAAGCAAACACGCGCTATAGAAATCATTCCATCAAACTCGCAACATACTAAACGGGAATTTCATTATTGCTCGGGAGAAGGAACAATAACCCCAAAACGGGAACACTAAGTAAATCGAGAGGACAACCAATGCCCATCATTGCCGACATAATCGAACAACTGAATAACTGGGCTCCACCCGAGCTTGCCGACGACGGCGACCCAATAGGGCTGCAAATCGGCGACCACCGCCGTGAAGCCAAAAAGATATGCGTCTGCGTGGATACTTCGCCTAAAATCATCGACCGCGCCGTTGAACTCAAGGCCGACCTAATTGTGGCGCATCATCCGCTGATCTACGCGCCGCTAAAGAGCCTGCAGGCGGGCGACCCAGTGGCGGATCGCGTGACCAAGCTGGTAAAAAACGACACTGCGCTCTTCGTCCTGCACACCAACTACGACACCACGCCCGGCGGCATAAATGATGTTTTGGCCGAAAAGCTTGGAGTAACGGGCTGTTCGCCGCTCACCAATCGCAGGCAGGATACGTTTTACAAAGTTGTCACGTTCGTCCCGGAAGAAGCCGTCGAGGGCGTCCGCAACGCCATGGCCGAGGCGGGCGGCGGCAGGATTGGGCAATATACCCACTGCAGTTTCCGAGTGAATGGCACAGGGTCGTTCGTTCCGCTGCCGATGGCCGACCCCTATGTAGGAGACGTGGGCAAACTCTCGGAAGTGGACGAGTACAGGCTGGAAATGATCTGCGCGGAGTCGTGGCTGGACTCTGTAATTGAAGCGATGATCGAAAAACACCCTTATGACGAGGTCGCTTACGATGTATACCAACTCGCGAACGATCCGGTAATATACGGCTATGGTCGCGTGGGAATTCTGGCGAAAGACACGCCACTCGAAGAATTTGCCGAAAAAATGCGCGTCATTTTGGGCGTAAAATATCTGAAAGTGGAGGGAAATCGAACCAAACCTGTCCGAAAAGTGGCGCTTTTGGGCGGTAGTGGATCGTCACTTTTCAGGGAAGCCGTGGTGGCCGGGGCGGATGTATATGTCACGGGAGACACAAAGCACCACGACATTCTCGACGCCAATTCGTACGGCATGGCTATCATAGACGCGGGACATTTTGAGACGGAAAGGCCTGGAATGATGGCGCTGTGCGAAAAACTCAAGTCAAACTACGCCGGAAGCGGCATGGATATCGAATATATAGAGTAGGTTTATGGCGAAAACTCATACAAAATTCGTCTGTCAATCTTGCGGATACGAATCACCAAAATGGCTGGGGCGATGCACCGACTGCAACGAATGGGGCAGTATGGTGGAGGAAATTGTCGCGCCATCGGTCGGATCGGCAAGAGGCGTCACCACCAATCCGGGCGTATTCGCCACTCCTACGCCTATAACCGAGCTTGTCGCGTCGGGAGCAGCAAGAATATCCAGCGGCATATCAGAATTCGACCGAGTGCTTGGCGGCGGCGTTGTGTCGGGTTCACTGGTGCTCATCGGTGGCGATCCAGGTATAGGTAAATCCACTATTCTTATACAAGTCGCGCACCACCTCAGCATCAATGCGGGAAAAGTGCTTTATATATCCGGCGAGGAATCGGCCGAACAAATTAAGCTTCGCTCCAACAGGATCGGGATAGCCTCGCCGCAGCTTTACGTCGTGTCGGAAACGAATATACAGGGTGTCGAGCACTATGTCGAGACCGTCGCGCCCGCGTACGTAATCATAGACTCCATCCAGACGATGTTCGACCCGAATCTGGCGTCGGCTCCGGGGACGGTGAGCCAGGTCAGAACTTGCACGGCGGCGCTCGCGAGAATCGCGAAAAACGCGGGCATACCGGTATTTATTGTCGGCCATGTCACAAAAGAAGGGTCGCTTGCGGGGCCCAGGGTGCTGGAGCACATGGTCGATACCGTTCTTTACTTCGAGGGCGACCGCCATCAAAGCTATCGCGTGCTGAGAGCCGTTAAGAACCGGTTCGGGTCGACTGATGAGCTCGGCATATTCGAGATGCGCGAAGTTGGATTGGTTGAGGTGGCGAACCCGTCGGAGGTGCTGCTGGCTGAGAGGCCTGATCATGGATCAGGGTCAGTCGTGACTTCGACGATGGAAGGGTCTCGCCCGATATTGGTTGAGATTCAGGCGCTTGTGGCACCCAGCTACTTTCCCAGCCCCAGGCGAACCTGCACCGGGCTCGACTACAACAAGCTCCTGATGATACTTGCGGTGCTCGAGAAGCGCGTCGGGCTGAACCTTGCGCAGAAGGACGTCTACGTTAATGTCGCGGGCGGAGTGAGGATTGTCGAGCCTGCCGCTGATCTGGCTGTGGCGCTGGCCGTGGCTTCGAGCCTGCTGGATTGCAGCGTGGATGACAATGCCATCGCGCTCGGCGAGATCGGGCTTGCAGGAGAAGTGCGGGCTGTCGGGCAAGCGGAGAAACGCCTTAAAGAAGCGGCACGGCTTGGGTTCGAGAGATGTATAATGTCTGGCCGCAGCGCGACAAAGATATCGCAGTCGGTGAAGATCGAAACGGTGGGGGTTCTTACCGTAAGGTCTGCGATTGACGCCGCATTCGCCGGAGTTTGACACGCGCCCACGATGCCCTTGGATCCCGCTAGGAGCCAAGTGGCCTCTGGTGGGAGTCTGAGGGTAAAACCCTCAGATCTTTTTCCCCATTGTTGACATACACCCCGATATGCTCGCAGTGAATTGACATGGGAACTCAATTGTGATATCGTACATACATAAATTGACCTGATTTTTAGCCTATTGGGGAAGCCGAGGGATCAAACCCAACGTTTCCCTTTTCGTGTGTATTCCGCAGGGGAATTGGTGCCGCAAATGAACATACTTAAACTATTCAGCGCAAACGAGCGCGAGATAAAAAAATTCCGCAAAGTAGCCACTCAGATCACCGCCCTTGAACCGTCCATTAAGGCGTTGACCGATGAACAGCTCAGAGCGAAAACCGATGAGTTCCGGCAGCGAATCGCCGACGGCGCTGAAGTCGATGACCTGTTGGTCGAGGCGTTCGCGGTCGTGCGTGAAGCAGGTATCAGAACGCTGGGAATGCGACACTTCGACGTACAGCTCATCGGTGGAATGGTGCTTCACCAGGGTCGAATTTCAGAGATGAGAACAGGCGAAGGCAAAACCCTGGTCGCGACTCTGCCGCTCTATCTCAATGCGCTCTCGGGCCAGGGCGCGCACCTGGTCACAGTCAACGACTTCCTCTCCAAGCGCGACGCCGCATGGAACGGCCCACTGTATAGTTTTTTAGGGCTTACAGTTGGTTCGATCCACGGTCAGAGCGCTGAAAGCGGCGGTCACAGCAACTCATTTATATACGATCCGGATTATGTCGCCGAAGACCCGCACGGTTGGGACAAGCTGAGGCCGGTCTCGCGCAGGGAAGCCTATAGCTGCGACATCACTTATGGAACCAACCACGAGTTCGGCTTCGATTATCTGCGCGACAATATGGCTTTCCGCGCAGAAGATCTAGTTCAAAGAGAGCTTCATTACGCAATCGTGGACGAAGTTGACAGCATCCTCGTGGACGAAGCCAGGACTCCTCTGATTATCTCCGGCCCCGGCAACCGGTCCAGCGACATGTATTATAAGATGGACAAAGTCGTGCGAAGACTCACCAAAGAGCGCGATTACACCATCGAAGAAAAGGCGAAGACCGCGATGCTCACTGAAGAGGGCACGCGCAAGGTCGAGGAGATCACGGGCTGCGGCAACCTCAGCGATCCTGAGAACCTGGAAATCAACCAGTACGTCAACGCCGCTTTGAAGGCACATGCCGTCTTTAAGAGAGACATCGATTATGTCGTCAAAGACGGGCAGGTCACAATAGTTGATGAGTTCACCGGGCGGCTTATGTTCGGACGGCGTTGGAGCGACGGCCTGCATCAGGCGGTCGAGGCGAAAGAAGGCGTTCCAGTCGAGGAAGAAAACCAAACGCTGGCAACCATCACCTATCAGAATTACTTCAGACTCTACGACAAACTCTCCGGTATGACCGGCACGGCTATGACCGAAGAGGACGAGTTCCGCAAGATTTACGCCCTGGACGTGGTCGAAATACCGACCAACAGGCCGGTTATCCGCAAAGACTCATCGGATGTCATCTACAAGACTGAAGAAGCCAAGTTCCGAGGGATCATACTCGAGGTGCTGAAAGCTTATACTCGCGAGCAGCCGGTGCTTGTGGGAACGCGATCGATCGAAGTGTCCGAACGAGTAAGCGAAAGACTCTTGTCAGAGAGATTGCAGCTTCTGGCGGCGACGATAGTCCTCCGCGCCAAACTGGATGAGGCAAAGGACTTCGGTAAAGACGCCGAGGGCAAAGACGAAAAACAGGAGCTTTACAACCTGCTCAATGCCAAATTCGAGACAATTGCGATCAATAACTTCGGGCGGCTGGCGAAAAGGCTTGGGGTCGATCTCAATATGCTTTCGGACAACAATATCGGCGAACTGGCGTCGATCCTCGGGGTCAGTCCCAGGCAGATCGGCAAGCTGCGCGAGGCTCTAAAAGAGGGCATCGTACACAACGTCTTGAACGCGAAGTATCACGAGATGGAAGCGCAGATTATATCACAGGCTGGTCGCAGGGGAGCCGTTACAATCGCGACAAACATGGCCGGCCGAGGCGTCGACATCATTCTGGGCGGCGCTAAACTCTCCGATGAGGAAGAAGCTGAGTTCGAGGACGATCCGACCGCGCTGCAGCAATTCGATGAAGCCGACCTGACGTGGGACATGGACTTCTGGAAAGAGCATAACCCGGACAAATACGAGGACGCGCTTAAGAACCCGAAGACGCTTGATGTGATCCAGCGCGGCGGATTGTATATCATCGGAACCGAGCGGCACGAAAGCCGCCGCATCGACAACCAGCTCAGAGGTCGTGCCGGACGACAGGGCGACCCCGGCGCATCGAAGTTCTTTGTGTCTTTCGAGGACGAACTGATGCGCCTCTTCGGTGACAAGTCCGGCTCGTGGATGTTCCAGGGCTGGCAGGAGCACGAGGCCATCGAGCATGAAGGCGGCCTGGGGAAAGTCCTTTCCAAGGCTATCGAACGTGCGCAGAAGAAAGTCGAAATGCATCACTTCGAGATGCGCAAACATGTTCTGGACTATGATGACGTAATGAACGTCCAGCGCGAGACCATCTACAATGAGCGCAGGCAAATACTTGATGGTGCTGACCTGAGATCCACCGTCATCGGCTATCTGTATGAGACGGCTCAAGGCGCAGTCAATATGTTCTGGCCGGAAGGTGTCGGTGTTGGTGAGTGGGACGTCGATGGGCTGTTCCATTATATGAACGAAATCCTGCCGCTGGAGTTCTATGCCAGTCAAGCCGACCTCAAGAGCAAGAGGCGCGATGATCTCACCGACCTGCTCGACGAAATCATAGACAAGAGCTACGAGGCGAAAGAGCAGCAGATAGGCGTGGAGCTCATGCGCGATATCGAGCGACATGTAGCTCTGGACATGATCAACCGCAAGTGGATCGACCACCTCGACGCTATGGACTTCCTGCGCGAGGGCATCGGCCTGCGGGGATACGCTCAGCGCGACCCACTGGTCGAATACAAGAAAGAGGCTTTCGATCTCTTCCAGGCGATGCTCGACAGCGTCCAGGAAGACATGGCCAAGATTATGTATCGCGTCCAGACTCAGGAGCCGCCAAAGCGCAGGCGTCTCACTTACGAGAACCTGGTCGAAGTTTCCGGTGAAGGCCCTCAGGGAATGAACGGTGGCCAGCAGCAAATGGCCCGATCCGCCGCGCTATCCAAGCACGGAAAGATAGGTCGAAACGACCCATGTCCATGCGGCAGCGGGAAGAAGTTTAAAAAGTGCTGTCTGGGCAAGTTTGAGGAATAAGTCCGAAATTTCGAGTTGCAGGCAATAACAGAAACGCACGTTATAGGAGAATGACAATGGCGAGATTGCTCATTGCTGTAGTAGTTTTTCTGTTCACAAGCGCAATTTCTATTGCAGGACCGAATCCGAGTTCGCTGAAGTCATTCAAGGTATTGGTTCCTGACTATTCGGAGACGAATGGCGGATCAAGCCCGGCGGTTGCACCAGATGGAGAGGATATAGCATATTATTCTGCCGCGTGCAGCTATCAAAATGGCGGTTTATATCTTTTTGGACCACTCAGTCTGTTAGACGACAATACTACCTTGTTTCCCCAAAAAATAGACACGGCGCCGGGAGGAGGTTATATACCCGGGTTCGACGGCTATCAGCCGCGAAACGTTGACTGGTCTGCGGATGGTAACAGTATCGCTTTTGTCGGAACAGATGGGTGTTTGTATATTGACCAGGTGCTCGACCCTGTAAGCAAAAGGCCAGGCGTGCCTAAGCTGCTGATTAGTCAGGGGGACAGCGCTCAAACAATCCAGGTTCCGCGATGGTCTCCTGACGGCACACGGATCGCGTATATTAGAGATTCGGCCAAATCCATTCTCGTATGCATCGTTAACGTTGATGACGGCAAAGAAACTGTCCTAGCTGACGATGCGATGGGTGTTCCGTTTGTCTGGCAGCAGCCATGGTCACCTGACGGCAAGAGCATCGTGTATTCTGGCGGCAAAGGTAGTTTTAACACATATATCAAGTTCAAAAAATCACCGTTTTCAAAAAAGGAATTGATCGACAAGAGTGAAGACTATTTCATGTGCGTTTCCTCGATGGACGGAAAACGAAAGAAACTGGGCCCGGGTATCTGTCCAAGCTGGTCGCCGGCCGGAAACCGCATTGCATACACAGCTATTGCAACAAACAATTACAAAATCGACAGCAAACAATACCTGGGATATGCTCATTTGTCTATATGGACTTGCTCCTCAGGCGGAAGCGACAAGCGTGCGCTGACTACCAGCCGGCCTTCAAAAGAAGATGCAGTATATCTTAAGGCTATATTTCCCAAGGCAAAAGCCAACGAACTAAGAGAATCCCTTTCAAGCGCGCAATCGGAAAAAGAGATGTCAGACAAAGACACTGAAGATTTATCCAATACACTGGCGCCTTACGCAGGCAAGATATTAGGAGCAGTGTCAATATTTAGCATGGATTCTTACCCGATATGGTCTGCGGACGGCAAAAAGCTACTATTTGTGCGCGGCACGATTTGTAATCGGTGCAACAATGACCTTGTTTTGTTGGATATCGCTTCCGGGCACGAGAAAGTGCTGGTAGGTAATGCGCAAATTGACTGTGTTTCATGGACTAAGGATAGCAAGAAGATTGTTGCGCAATTAACTCGTGCAGTGTCAATGCAAGAAAGTAATGATCCTACGAACATTAAAGCGGGCCGCCCCGAAATTTGGATGCTCGAACTAGAATAGCAATTTATGGAGAAATCATGTTAAATACGGAAATAGAAAAAGCCGCTGCCCTACAGCGAGACCTCGAAGAGCTGGGAGGCCATCTTTGACCGTCCCAGAGTGCAGGAAGAAATAGAACGGCTGGAAGAGCTCTCCGGCGCGCCCGGTTTCTGGGACGACGCATCGGAGGCTCAAAAGACTCTCAAGCGACTCGCATCGCTTAAGTCGACCATCGACCCTCTGCTGGATTTGCAGTCCCGTGTCAGCGACCTCATCGAACTGGCGCAGATGGTGGATGACGGCAGCTCTGAAGCGGACGAACTCCGCCATGAACTGACGTCAATCGAACATGCGCACGAGCTGCTTGAACTTCAGACGCTGCTCTCGGGCAAACACGACTCAGCCAACGCCATCATGGAAATCAATGCCGGAGCTGGCGGCACCGAAGCCTGCGACTGGGCCGACATGCTGCTGCGCATGTACCTGCGATGGGCCGAGCGCGGCGGTTATAAGACTGAGATCCTCAACACAGTGGACGGAGATGTAGCCGGCGTGAAGAACGTTACGGTGCTCTTTGAGGGGCCGAACGCGTACGGCTATCTTAAGAACGAGCGCGGAGTGCATCGGTTGGTGCGAATCTCTCCATTCGACTCCAACAAGAGGCGGCATACGTCGTTCGCGGCGGTCGACGTCATTCCTGAGATCGAGGAGGACGTCGAGGTCAACATCAATCCCGACGAGATCAGGGTCGACACATATAGATCCAGTGGCGCTGGCGGCCAGCATGTCAACAAAACCGACTCGGCTATCCGAATCACTCATATCCCAACGGGGATCGTCGTCACGTGTCAAAATGAGCGCTCGCAGCATAAGAACAAAGAATCCGCGATGAAGGTTCTTGCTGCCAAGCTCGGACAACTGCAAAATGAAGAAAACGAGCAGCGTATAGCCGAACTTCGCGGCGATATTCGAGCCATCGAATGGGGCAACCAGATGCGCTCCTACGTATTTCAGCCTTATACGATGGTCAAGGATCACCGCAACAACCACGAGACCGGCGACGTAATGCGCGTGATGGATGGCGACATCGACGACTTTATTCAGGCTGCGCTGAAGTCTGGAAAATAGATCAACGCAACAATTTCCTCAACTCCATGCTTGGGCTGGTCGCAATGTGGGTATAGAACAGGTGCGAGCGTCTGGGTGGGTGGTCGCGATAAAAAAGAAGCGGCAACTATAGGGATCAGACGATCGTGACGGTTTCCCCCAGCGATCCGTGCTGTGGTGCACGCAAAAACTATGCGCAAGCGGGCCGAGGATAATTCCTAGCCGCAGCACGGATCAAACCAGCCAACATACTCCAGGCCAATCATGGCATCCACTTTTACTCAGCCCTGCAAAATTCATGAAACTTTCTTTCAGACGAGCGAGGAATTCGGCGCGGCAGAGGGGAACAACGTTTTTGTAACCCAACTGTCGTGCCACGGTGCACAGCATTTATGGCGGGGAATAATCCTGATGAAAAACCAGGACGAACAGCAATTTCACTCAGCGCTTCCAGAACGCTTAATCGACAAGGCTATAAAGATTTCTTACTCCCAGGCGATCTTGTCCTCCATCTTTTTATCAATCGGCGGCGGAATGTTTGTGATCGGGTACGCGCTCAAACTCGGCGCAAACAACGCTCAGATCGGCCTTATGACCACCCTGCCCATGTACTGTGTGGTGTTCCAGCTTCTCGCATCCATGCTGACCGAGCGCGGAATAAGCCGACGCAAACTGGTCACGATTATGGCTACCATCAACGCTGCGGGTTATCTGATTATCGCCACAATACCGAGCCTGTTTCGCCATGATGGTTCGCAAGTGAAGGTGGGGGCGCTGATCGGGCTGTTGACTGTAATGACTCTATTCCTGCACATAACAAACAACGCCCGTTCCAGTTGGTTGGCCGACCTCATACCGCCAAGACGTCTTGGAGAATTCTTTGGCAGGAACGTAATGTTTACGAATATCGTCGCAACCATCTTCGCTGTGGGTGGAGGGAGCTTTCTGGATCATGCCAAAAGCTCCGGAATAAGCGGATTTGTATGGATATTCGTCACTGCGTCCATAATCGCACTGGTCAATGCGCTGCTCCACCTGCCTCAGGCAGACGTGCCGCACAGAAAACACGAATCCAGCCGCAATATGCTACTGATGATACGCCAAACATTCTCGAACAAGCCGTTAATCCCGGTTATAGCATACGCCACGGTATGGTCAATGCAATCCATATCCGCGCCATTCTTCGCTACATACCTCCTGCGCGATCTGAATGTGTCTTACGTGGGACTAGGCCTGGCATCCGCGTGCAGCACAGTAATGGTCATGCTCTCGTCGCCTTTCTGGGGCAGAATGGTCGATAAATACGGCTCTCGTCCAATATTGATCGCGTGTGCCGCTGCGGTAATCCCTGTGCCGTTTATGTGGATATGGGTAACCACCGCAAAAATGGTCTATTATCTGGTATGTCCGGCGCACATAGTGGTCGGCATTGCCGTTGGAGGAATAACAGTAGCGCTCAACGCTATGGTATTCAAAGTAACGCCCGTCTCCGGCAGGTCAGTGCAATTGGCGATATACACGATAATAGTCACGCTGGTAGCCGCGCCTATGCCGACCATAGGCGGCTATCTGCCGGACTGGCTGCATTCGCTTGGAATCGACATCGATCTGAGATGCGTGTTCTGGGCGTCTCAGTTTTTCATATTCATAGCCACACTGATAGCCTGCACAATTCACGAACCTCTCTCTCGCAGCGCCAAAGAACTGGTGCACGACCTGCCTGCCAATTTGAGATCGTCAAAGACAAACGCCGCTTGATTTTCCAGTGGATACTGATTATCATTAGCTTGTGCCTATTATCGGAGTCTATCTATGAAAGTCGTGGTGCAGCGCGTAAAAAGCGCAAGTGTAATAGTGGACGGGCAGGAAATCTCCCGCATCGGCAGAGGTCTGGCAATCCTTTTGGGCGTGGCAAAGGACGACGGCGCCAAACAGATCAACTATCTCGCCGAAAAAATCTCCAACCTGAGGATTTTTGAGGACGACTCCGGCAAAATGAACCTGTCCGTGCTTGATATAGGCGGAGAGGCGCTGGTGGTATCGCAGTTTACGCTCCTGGCAGACTGCAATCGTGGTCGAAGGCCGGGTTTTGATAAAGCAGCGCCGCCAAATGAGGCAGAAGTGTTGTATAATGATTTTGTAGCCGTCTTGAGAGCGTGCGGCGTGCCTGTTCAGACGGGCAAATTCCAGGCGCACATGCTATTCACAATTGAGAACGATGGCCCGGTAACACTGGTTTTGGATACATAGTTATGAGTTTTGCATGGGACGGTGGTCCATCCGAGCAAGAAATAGGCAGTTTTGAGGAACGAATGCGCGGCGCGATTCCTGAAAAAGAGCGCGAGCCGGAAACCGCTTACGATCAACAGGAACTTGGTGACGCCCTCAGCCACGAGGGTCACGTGCGCGAGGCTATCGTGCATTATCGCAAGGCGGTTGAGATGGAGGGGACAAACCCCAGCTATCATACCCGTCTGGGGGATGCTTACGCCTATTCAGAGATGTCGATAAAGGCCGTCGCTGAGTATAAGAAAGCGCTGAAAATCAGCCCCAGGCGCGCCGAGCCCCATTACAGCCTAGCCGAGATATATCGACGCTACGGAAAATGGAACGCCGCCGTAATCGAGTACCGGAAAGCCACGCAGTTCAACTCCATGAACCCGTTCTATCGCTATAAGTTGGGAGTCGCGCTGTCGCACACGGGGCTTTGGGACGAAGCGATGCTGCAGCTCGAGATGGCTGTACAAATCGCGCCGACAGACGGTTTCTATCACTTCTGGCTCGGCGACATATACGGGCGGATCGGTCGAGTCGGCGACGCGATTGTCGAACTTCAGCAGGCAACGATTTTCAGCCCGGCGGATTCGTATTACAGCTTCAGACTCGGCCTTATGTATATGCGCGGCAGTTTTTACTCCGACGCGGTCGCGGCATTCAAACGCGCGATCAAGCTCAAACCAGGCGAACTGCCTTACCACGCTGTACTGGCAGAGGCCTATCGAGCATGCGGTAATATAGAACGGGCAGAGAGACACTATCAATACGCGCAGCAAATGGATTATTTCGACGCGGCAAACCTGGCCGTTGCGCGGCGGGGAAGCGAGAACACGGATTGAGTCTGGAATTCAGCGCGATTGAGGTGGGCATGCTGCAAGTCAACTGCTACCTCATTTGGGACACACCCACCCGCAAGGCCGCGATTATCGACCCTGGTGACGACACTGAACTCATTATCGGCGCGATAAAGACACTGAATCTTGATGTGGAGCGTGTACTGCTCACTCACGGCCACTTCGATCATGCATTCCGCGCGGGCGAGATAGCTTCACATTATGGCGTAAGAATTGGGATGAATGCCCTCGATTTGCCGATCCTAGGACAAATCCTTTTAATGGGCAAGCCATTCTTCAATGTGTCGGAATACGTGCCGTTCGATGTGTCCGATTTCATTAACGAGGGCGATGTGATTACTCTCGGCGGCTCGAAAATAAGCGTCTTGCACACGCCGGGGCATTCGCAGGGCGGTTTGTGCTACGTCACCGAGTCGGGAGTCTTTTGCGGTGACACGATCTTTGCCGGGTCAGTCGGCAGAAGCGACATGCCGGGAGGCTCGCACGAGCAGCTCATCGAGTCGATTAAGACTAAGCTGATGGTTCTCGATGACACCACTCCGTTGTACCCAGGTCATGGCCCGGCGACCAGCGTCGGGCGTGAACGGCGGACGAATCCATTTTTGTAGGTTGCAGATATGATTCAAGACTTGGTTTTGCGCAATAGAAGCTATCGCAGATTCGTTGAAAGCGAGAAGATCGGCGAGGATACCCTCAGAGAGTTGGTCGATCTGGCTCGATGCTGTGCGTCGGCGGGAAATTTACAGTCGCTTAAGTATATGCTATCCAACTCTACCGAGAAAAACGAACTCATATTCCCTGCCACCGCCTGGGCTGGTTACTTCAAAGACTGGGACGGCCCATGCGCGGGAGAGCGCCCATCCGCGTATATAGTTATTCTGGGCGATACGTCCATCAGCAAGAACTTCTTCTGTGACCACGGCATCGCCGCTCAAACAATTCTGCTCGGCGCAACCGAGAAAGGCCTCGGCGGGTGCATGATCGGCTCGATAGACCGCGACCTTCTCCGTCGCAACCTTTTGATACCGGATCGGTACGAGATACTGCTCGTATTGGCGCTGGGCAGGCCCATCGAGAAAGTCGTCCTGGAAGATGTCGGCCCCGATAATGATATCAAATACTATCGCGACGAAAATGACGCGCATCACGTGCCAAAGCGCCTCTTAAATGATATCATCATCTAGATTCAAGCCGAGCCCTCAACACTTTGCGCCTTTTTGATGCCAACCACTGGGATCATAGCCGCGCGCACGCTTGACCCACACCCCAGCTACGCATTATAATAAGGTAGACAATTAAGTCACGAGAGGTCTCAAAAACTTGAGCAACATTGCGCGGGAAGTAATTCCCATAAATATCGAAGACGAACTGAAGCGCTCCTATATGGACTACGCGATGAGCGTAATCATATCGAGAGCGCTTCCTGATGTCAGGGACGGCCTGAAACCCGTCGAGCGCCGCATTCTGACCGCAATGAACGACCTGCACCTGGGGCCGTCATCGCAGCACAGAAAGTCGGCGAAGATTGCAGGCGACACGTCAGGTAACTACCATCCGCACGGCGAGCAGGTCATTTATCCGACTATGGTCAGAATGGCGCAGGACTTCAACTCGCGTTATCCTTTGATCGACGGCCAGGGTAATATGGGTTCGATCGACCCTGACCCTCCAGCGGCTATGCGATATACCGAAATGAGGATGTCGCAGTTTGCGGTAGAAATGCTCGACGACCTGGAAAAAGACACCGTCGACTGGGGCGACAACTACGACCAAACCCGCATGGAGCCGATGGTTCTTCCGGCGAAATTACCGAATCTGCTGGCAAACGGCACGCTGGGAATCGCGGTCGGCATGGCGACCAAAATCCCGCCGCACAACCTCACGGAACTCTGCGACGGCTTCATGTATTTAATCGACAACCCAGACGCCAATGTCGACGATCTGATGCGGTTCATTAAGGGCCCAGACTTTCCTACATCGGGCTTGGTTTTAGGCACAAAGGGCATCAGATCAGCTTATGAGACCGGGCGCGGACAGATCGTCATGCAGGCCGAGACAAACATTGAAGTCCTCGAAGGCGGCAAGTCGGCGATTGTGGTAACCGAGCTTCCTTACCAGGTCAGCAAAAAGCCTCTTATTGAGAAGATCGCGGCGATGGCCAAGGAAAAGAGGATCGACGGCATCACCGACATCCTCGATTACTCCGACCGCACCGGAATCCGAATTCAGATTGAGCTGAGGCGCGATGCGCACCCGAGGAAAGTGCTCAACTATCTGCTCAAACACAGCGACCTCCGCCGCACGTTCGGCGTTATAATGCTTGCGCTCGTGGATGGCACTCCGCGCGTTCTCACCCTGAAGCAGGTGATGCAGCACTGGATCAACCATCGGGTCGAAGTAATCGCGCGGCGCACAAAGTATGACCTCAGAGCCGCGCTGCGCAGGGCGCATATACTCGAAGGGCTGCGGATCGCGCTCGACCACATGGACGAGATCATCAAGATCATCCGTGCGTCGGCAAACAGCGAGGTCGCCCGAAATCAGTTGATGAGCAAGTTCGGGCTATCACAGATTCAGGCCGAAGCGATCCTGAATATGCAGCTCAGGCAGCTCACTGCTCTCGAACGCGACAAAATCGAGGACGAATACAGAGAACTTTTGAAGAAAATCGCGGCTCTCGAAGACCTGCTCTCTGATCCGCTGAAAATTCTGGCGGTTATCAAGACCGAGCTCAAGTATATTAAGGACAAGCTCGGTGATGCGCGCAAGACGCGCATTGTCGCGATGGAAGCCAACGAAATCGGCGACGAGGACATGATCCCCGATGAGGAAACGATCATCACGATCACTCGCGACGGTTACATCAAGCGAGTCCCAATCGACACCTATCGTGCGCAGAAACGCGGCGGAAGAGGTGTAATCGGCGCGACCGCCAAAGAAGAGGACAAGATGGCCCACCTGTTCGTGGCCACGACACATCATTACATCCTCTTCTTCACGGATCGAGGCCGGGTATATCGACTCAAGGCCTACGAAATCCCGCAGACCTCGCGTCAGGCAATGGGCACGGCGATCATCAACCTTATCTCGATTGAGCCGGGCGACATAATCACCGCCACGATAGCCGTGCGCGATATGGATCAACAGGGCTACATGGTTATGGCGACCGAACTGGGCGAGGTCAAGAAGACCAACCTCACCGAATTCCACAACCTGCGATCCAATGGCCTTCGGGCATTCGACATTGAAGAAGGCGACTCGTTGAAATGGGTAGGCATATCCAATGGCGATAATGAGGTCGCGCTAGTCACGGCCAAGGGTATGTCGATCCGGTTCCACGAAAAAGACCTGCGAAGCGCCGGGCGCGCTGCCGGAGGCGTGCGTGGAATCAAATTGAGTGGCGACGACCGCGTGGTCGGAATGACACTGGCTCGTAATGACTGCGAACTGCTGGTAGCCACAGAAAAGGGCTTCGGCAAGCGAACTCCTCTGGAGCACTATAGAAGCCAGACCAGAGGCGGCAAAGGCATCAAGACGATGAACCTGAGCGAAAAGACCGGGCGAATCGTGGAGACAGCCGTGGTCGATGACACGGATAAAATCGTAATCATCACCACACATGGGATCATGCTCAAGATCAGAGTATCTGAGATTCGATCCTGCGGCAGGAGCACTCAAGGAGTCAAGCTCATTAACCTATCGCCAAGCGATTCGGTGTCGAGCCTTGCTCGCATCCCTAAAGCCGAAGCGCCCGAAGAGATGCTGACAACAGCGGCAAAACCAAAGAAGCCGAAAAATGACCTTGTCAATGACATAGAAGATGAAGATATCATCGAGAACGATGTCGATGAGGAATCAGATGAGTCTGAGAATACTGTCGAAGACTAATCATCCAACCCGTTGATAGGTTAAAGGCCGTGGAGACAATCTCCACGGCCTTTTTAATTTGCTCGCCTCGTGCGATATTATTCCTCTTCGTCAGCAGGCGGAGGAGGCGGAGGCGGAGTCTCAGGCTTTTCGCTTGCCGCAGGCTGCGCTTCGCTTCCCGAAGCAGGCGGAGCAACCTTAGGAGCCGGTCTGGCATTCGACTTCTTGGGCATTACCTTTGGAGCAACCTTAGGCTTGGGCTGTTCGGACTCGGGTGCCATCAGCTTGTTGTCGATCTTTGCCGATCCCTGCAGTTCCTGGAACCACTTGCCCATCTCCATCGGAACTTTCTTGTCCATGATCATCTTGTTCAGCTCGATCTTCTCCTCAGGAGTAGCGTCTTTGCCGATCTTCTCAACTTTGATGATATGATAACCGTAGAACGTCTTCACAGGCTCGCTGATCTCGCCGGCCTTAAGTGCAAATGCGGCTTTCTCAAACTCTTGCACCATTCGTCCCTTAGTAAACCAACCAAGATTGCCACCCTGTTTCTTGCCGTCAATGACATTTCCAGGATCCTCGGAGTACTCGTCCGCCAGCTTGCTGAAGTCTTCTCCAGCCTTAGCTTTCGCATAGACTTCATCGGCTTTCTGCTTGGCGATCTCATCCTGCTTAGCCTTGTCTTTTTCATTGCTCGGGAACTTGATAAGAATGTGCTGAGCCTTGATGTACTCGGCGTACTCGGCGTCGGTAGGCTTTACATTCCTCGTAACGATCTTTTCCGCAAGCGCGGAGATTTTCGTGCCGGTCATAAACCTGTCGCGGGTCACTTGATATTGATTGAGCAACTGGTCGACACTGCCCATATTCATTCTCTTGAGCGATTCATCGATCTTTGCTTTCATCTCATCCGGTGTAATCTTCACATTAGCCTTATTTGCCGCCTGCCAGATCATCTTCTGGTTAAGCAGGTCTTTCAGCACGCTGGGCGCATTCCAGAACCAAAGCGCCTTCAGCACCTCACCTTTGGTGATCGGCGAACCGTTAACGCTGCCCACTACTGCACTGTCCGGTGCATTCCAGAGTTTCTGAAGCGCAGCGTCCTGATCAAAGGCAACAGCCTTCGTATCAGCGGCAAACGCGGTAGCCGACAACGCCAGAATCAGCGCCGCCATCACCAACACAAGCATCCTATTTCGCATGTATAGCTCCTTTCGATATTTTGGAATCACAAGATAATACTACAAATCAATTCCCAGGGTCAACGCCCCACCTATACTATAACGAGCCACATGGGTCACTCGTTCCCCAAAAAGCCCCAAACAAATCATAGAACTAACCGCGCAAAAACGATAACCACACCATTGTGAATGCCGTGTGCGATCATCGACGGTACCACCGATCCCGTTTTCTCGCGAGCAAGAGCGAAAACGACGCCCAAAACGAATATCGGCAGGAAAAAATCTGGAAGCGGGTGTCCGACGGCAAACACAATCGCCGATACCACCGCCGCGCCCCAAACCCGCATTCCGCCCCTGAGCGCACTGTAAAGAACTCCTCGGAAAAACACCTCTTCAACAAGCGGCGCAATAACCATTCCCAGCGCCAACACCAGCAGAAACGACGCCATGTCTCCTCCAGCGAAATATGGCGTCAATGGGTGCTCCGGCGTCGAGATATTCTTGAAAACGGTCTTGTCCAATAACGCAGATACAACAATAGCCGCTCCGAAAAACGGCAGCGCTGAGAGATAAGTTCCGACACCCCACTTGAGCGCCATTTTCAACGGCATCGTCCTCATGCCGATTTTTTGCAGAATATCTTCTGAATCCCCCGCCATCAATGCCAGCGATCCCAATCCGAGAGCACAAGCCGCCAAAACAGCCAGCATCTGCAGGATGATGTGCACGAGGTCGGCAACCTTTGGCGCGGAGTCCAGCCCGCTGAGCATCACTGTGACAGCGGCAATTGCCCCCAGAAAAAAGTTGCTCGCCAGATACACAAGAAATGCTCGAATCAGTGTCGAATAGGAAACACCCAGTAGAGGGGCATTATTCAGGCAATTTGAATAACGGACGAAAAACAGCGCAGCAAGCGCAAGCCCAACAGCTCCACAGGCAGACATCACTTCTAGAATGACCGAGAACAGCCGCGTATCGACATTTACAGCCGGGGATTTTGCGATCTCGGCCTGCCCGACTCTCATATCGATAACCTGAGACGCAACCAGCACAATCACGACGATCAACAGTATAAGCCATACCACCCAAAACCGACTGCCGCGCGCCCGAGAATCATTCAATCAGGCGACCTCGCTTGCGGATTTTTCTTCAGATTCGGATCCGCGCCTGTCGAGCCACTCAAGATAGGCCTTTAACATGCCGCGGAATTCGGTTTCAAACCGGTCGCGCGTCGCCTGTATCAGTTCGGCATCCACACGATTCTTCTCGACTTCTTTCTGTGTCTCAACCATCATCGTAATGCGGGAGTTTTCGGCTTCTTTCAGGATAAGTTCAGCCTGTTTGTGAGCATTCGCCTTGGCCTCATCGGCGCTTTTCTGCGCCATTGTAAGAGCGTCGGTCATGGCCGTTTCGATCCTGCGAACCCGGTCGACCTCATCCTGCAGCGATTCTACTTGGCGAGCAAGCTCGGACTTCTCGCCTAGAGCCTGTTCAAGGGCTTCCCTGACGGCGCGCGCGAACTCGTCCACCTGAGCCTTGTCGTAACCTCTGAACGCCGGTTTGAACTCCGTATGAAGTATGTCTATAGGTGTTATGGGCATGGCAAATTCCCTCCACTTACTCCTAAGCCAATTCCTCGGATCTCTTCGTGGCGGCCTTCACGGCTTCCATCAGCGCTGTTCGGAACCCATGTCTATCCAGCGCGTCGACGCCCGCGATAGTGGTTCCGCCGGGGCTTGTAACCTGGTCTTTGAGTTTCATCGGATGCTCGCCGGTCTCAAGCACCATCTTCGCCGACCCAAGCACGGTCTGCGCCGCCAATGCCAGCGCAGCATTCCGAGGCAGCCCGACTCTTACCCCCGCGTCCGACAACGCTTCGATCATAATATACACATACGCCGGGCCGCTGCCGCTCAAGCCCGTTACCGCGTTAAGCAGCTTCTCGGGAACTTCAAACGATAGCCCGACCGCATCGAACAACCGTTTCGCCATCGATACTTGGTCGTCCGAGACAGATCGTCCTCGACTAAACCCTATCGCGCCCATGCCGATCTGACAAGGCGTGTTGGGCATCGTTCTGATGACTGCCGCGCCCCTGGGCAAAGCCGACTCGATAGCTTCCAGCCTAACTCCGGCGGCGATAGATATAATCAGCTGACCTTCGCGCACTGCGTCCGAAAGCTCGGGTAATATGTCGAGGAGGACTGCGGGTTTAACCGCAAAAAGAACGACATCCGCCCCCGCCATCGCCTCGGCAGGCGACTGCGTAACATTCACGCCAAACTCATCGGCCAGTTCGCCGAGCCGAGGCTTGTATACGTCGGCCATAGTCACGTCTTCAGGCGACAACAACCCCGCCGATATAACTCCTTTGGCAAACGCCGAACCCATGGCTCCGGCGCCGATTATCGCCAGCCGTCCGATACGATCTGATTCCATTTCGACTCCAGTTAAAGACAGGGACTCGGCAGATATACCGAGTCCCAGGCGCTTCTAATTATCGTGGAATGGGCTTTGAACCTTCTTGCTGGGCCCGCCGTTTTCCACTTCTATGACGTAATTGCTGGGCGTAAAGAGATAAACTTTCTCCCCCACCCGCTCAATGTATCCGTCCAGGGCGTAAATTACGCCGCTCAGAAAGTCGATAACTCTCACGCAGACCTCAGGCGACGCCTTTTCCATGTTGACGATCTGCTGATGACCCTCTTTCAAGCCGTCAGCCGCCTGCTGCGCGTTTTCAAAAGACTGCACACTCAGCCAGACCGATACCCGGTTGATTCGCGACGAATGAACTCGAACCATGGTTGCCTTGCGTTTTCCGCCCGGTTCTTCCATAAATTCCAGTTCGTCCTCGTCGTACTCACCCCAGCCGATCTTGTCTTTGATTCGACCCCAAAGCCCTCTCGGCTGATCGTCAAAATCCTCTTCCGGCGCTGTTCTCACGATAGTAGACCCTCCCATTGTTACCGGGTTGGGTGCTGGGCGTCCACTCCGTTCCGTAATTGAACATTATTTATCAGATATCCTATCTTTCGGGCTGCTCTACACTCTCGCGCCGAATATGGCGGTGCCGATACGCACCATATTCGACCCTTCTTCGATTGCAATCTCGAAGTCCTGCGTCATCCCCATCGAGAGATAAAGCCGCTGCTCATCCGGCAACTTGTCCCAAGTTTTCTTCAGCAGTGCAAAATAAGGTCGGGCTTTCTGCGGGTCGGGCAAAAAGGGCGCCATACCCATCAGGCCGCAGAGCCTGACTCCCGCAATCCCCGATATACTCCGACTAAGCATAGCTACATCATTCGGGTCGATCCCGAACTTGGACTTCTCAGCGGATATGTTGACCTCGATCAACACGTCCGCGACTCGTCCCACCGCCTCTGCTCTTCGTCCGATTTCCTTTGCCAGCGCGTCGTTGTCCACGCCATGAATGAGTTGGGCAAACTCAACCACGTGCCTGGCCTTGTTGCGCTGAAGGTGGCCTATTATGTGCCACCGGGCCGCGTCACCTATCAGGCCGTATTTTTCCTCGGCTTCCTGAACATAGTTCTCGCCGATGTCCGTCGCCCCGCAGGCTATCGCTTCCCTTATTTCCTCGACACTGCGCGTTTTCGTCACCACGACCAGGGTAATATCATCCCCAGTCCGTCCGACTCTTCGCGCCGCCGCGTCTATGCGCTCTCTCACTGAGCGCAGGTTGTCTGCTATCAGTGTCATCTTGGATAGTATTACACCAAATTCCTGCACTGTCAAGAAAAAAAACACCACAAGGCCATAAGTTGTGGGATATGTATCCGTCTTGACTTGCAGGTAAGCGTGGTAGGATAATTAGGCGTGCAGTTAATCGAAGGGACAATCGACTGATTATGGCATATCGAGACCTCAGAGAATATATCGACCGACTCGACCAGGCAGGCGAACTGGTTAGGATCAATCAGCGCGTCAGCCCAAACCTGGAAATAACTGAAATTGCCGACCGAACCGTCAAGTCTGGTGGGCCTGCGCTGTTGTTCGAAGACGTCGAAGGGTCGAGCATGCCCGTTCTCATAAACCATTACGGCACCATGCGGCGAATGGCGATGGCGCTGGGGGTTGACAATCTGGACGACATCGCCCGCGAGATCGAAAGCCTGATACACATGGAAGCGCCCGGCGGGTTCGCAGATAAACTTATGATGCTGCCGAAGCTCCTGAGCCTGTCGTCATCGTTCCCAAAGATCGTGAGCAAAGCGCCTTGCCAGGATGTCGTGAAGACCGGCGAAGAGGCCAGCTTTGCGCAACTACCGATCCTGACGTGCTGGCCAGGCGACGGAGGGCCATTCATCACCCTGCCGATGGTCTTCACAAAAGACCCCGAAACGCACAGGCGAAACGTCGGGATGTATAGGATGCACGTCTACGATCCGCAGACTACGGGCATGCACTGGCATGTGCACAAGGTCGGCGCAAGGCACTTCGACGAGTACGAGAAGCGCAACGAGCGAATGCCGGTGGCTGTGGCTCTCGGTGGCGATCCCGCGGTTACATATTCCGCCACGGCTCCGCTACCCGAGGACTTCGACGAGATGATCTTCGCCGGTTTCCTGCGCAAATCGCCGGTTGAGATGGTGCAGTGCAAGACTGTCGATCTGCAGGTTCCTGCGCAATCGGAGATTGTGCTGGAGGGGTATGTCGATCCGAAAGAAAGGCGGCTGGAAGGGCCGTTCGGCGACCACACCGGCTACTATTCTTCAACAGACGAATATCCCGTCTTTCACCTCATGTGCGTCACGCATCGGAAAGACCCGATATACCCGGCGACAATCGTGGGCAAGCCGCCGATGGAAGATTGTTTTATCGGCAAGGCCACCGAGAGAATCTTCCTGCCGCTCATGCGCACGCAAGTGCCGGAGCTGGCGGACATAAACCTGCCGGTGGAAGGAATATTTCACAACATCGCGCTTGTCTCGATCAAGAAGCGCTACCCTATGCAGGCGAGAAAAGTCATAAACGCGCTATGGGGTCTGGGACAAATGGCGCTGACCAAGATTATCATAGTTTTTGACGAAAACGTAGACATACAAAATATGAGCGAGGTCATTTGGCGGCTCGGAAGTAATATCGATCCACAGAGGGATGTGTTTTTCTCACAAGGGCCAGTGGATGTGCTCGATCATGCCGCGCCCCAAGCGCTCTTCGGCTCGAAGATGGGTATTGATGCCACGAAAAAGCTCGAAGGTGAGTCGCATTTCAGACAGTGGCCGGATGACATTGAGATGAGCCCTGAAGTGAAAGCTAAGATCGACCTGATATGGAGAGACCTGAACATTGGATAAGCCGAAGCGGGTGATGGCAGCAATATCGGGCGCGAGTGGAGCTGTTTACGCACGCAGACTGCTTGAGGCGCTGCCGTCGTTTTATGACACGATATACCTTACAGCCTCGGACAACGCTCTGGGTATCATCAAAGATGAACTCGGAGTCGATACCCTAGCCGATCTTATGCCACACGCGCATTTGCATAAGTTTTCGATGTTAAATTACACAGACTTGTCTGCACCAACCGCAAGTGGGTCGCATGATTATGACGGCCTGATCGTAATTCCATGCTCGATGGGTGTGGTCGGGAGAATTGCGGCGGGGGTGTCCAGCGATCTGGTCACCCGGGCCGCTGATGTGTGTCTGAAAGAACGTCGGAAGCTGGTATTGGTCGTGAGAGAAACGCCGTTGAGCCTGGTTCACCTGCGAAACCTGACTGCTCTTACCGAGGCCGGCGCTATTGTGATGCCCGCCGCGCCTGCGTTTTATCACGATCCTAAGTCTATAGACGACCTCGTGGACTTCGTTGTGGATCGAGCGTTGAGAGCGCTTGGTCTCAACACACATATCATTTACGGCTGGGGCGAACGGTCTTGAAAACCGTCGTAGTCGCGCCGCTGCGCAAGCTCGGGATCATCCTCGATATGATAAAGTTCGAGCATACGATTTTCGCGCTGCCGTTCGCGTTGTCCTCGGCGATTGTGGCGGCAAACGGCATTCCTCGTGTGCGGATTATCGTGTGGATTCTTGTCGCGATGGTTGGGGCGAGAAGTGCGGCGATGGCGTTCAACCGTATCGCAGACGCCAAAATCGACGCAATGAACCCCAGAACGGCCTCGCGCGCAATTCCGCATGGGTCGGTCTCAGTCGGCGCGGCATGGGCTTTTGTTGGCGTCTCCGCTGCGGCGCTGGTGCTTGCGGCGTATATGCTCAATCCGCTCGCGTTCGCGCTCTCGCCCGTGGCTCTGGCGGCTGTGCTTGTCTATTCATACACAAAACGGTTCACGAGCCTCTCGCACTTGTGTCTGGGGTTGTGCCTGGGGATCGCCCCGGTGGGCGCGTGGATCGCCGTAAGGGGAAGCATCGGCTTCGGATCGATGGTGCTCAGTGCGGGAGTGATATTCTGGACTGCCGGGTTCGACATCATATACTCGCTTCAAGACATTGACTTCGACAAAAAAATGGGCTTATTTTCGCTGCCGTCGAGGATTGGCGCGGGGCGCGCATTGCTGGTGTCGAGGCTGCTTCACGCCGGAATGATTGCGATGCTCATCTGGTTCGGAATTCTCACCGGCAGAGGCGCAATATATGACATAGGCGTGGGAATGGTTGCGCTGTTTTTAATCTACGAGCAGAGCCTGGTTTCGCCAAGAGATATCAGCCGGGTCAACGCGGCGTTTTTCACGATGAACGGCTGCGTGAGCTTCGCGATGCTTGTTTTTGTGATGATGGATGTGCTTTTATGACTGAAGAGATTATTGACTGCAGCGATGTGTCGGATATACTTCGGCGTGCGCTGGATGGTGACAGGCTGGACGTTGATGACGGAGTGCGGCTGTTTGAGTCGGACGACCTGCACGCAATCGGCGCGGCGGCAAACGAAATCAGGCGCAAAATCAATGGTAATCGGACGTATTACATAGTAAATCGCCACATTAATTACACCGACATCTGCAAAAACCGATGCACTTTCTGCGCGTATTCCCGCAGCGAGGGCGAGAACGGCGCGTATATGATGAGCGTTCAGGAAGCTCTCGACCGCGCAGAGCAGTATTACGACCAAATCAGATTCACTGAACTGCATGTTGTCGGCGGATTGCACCCAACTATGCCGTTTTCGTACTATATCGATCTGATTCGGACGCTAAAATCTCGGTTCCCAAGCGTGCATATACAGGCGTTTACGGCAGTGGAAATTGCGCACATCGCTGATATATCGGGATTGAGCGTGCGGGACGTTTTGGCATCGCTGAAAGACGCCGGGCTGGGGTCATTGCCGGGCGGCGGCGCGGAGGTGTTCAGTCCGAGAGTGCGCGAAGTCGTCTGCCCGGAGAAGATGTCGGGCGAAAAATGGCTGAGCGTGATGCGCAAGGCTCACAATATGGGGATCAAGAGCAACTCGACTATGCTTTACGGTCACGTGGAGACGTATAGCGAGCGGGTCGAGCACATGATCGCGCTGCGCGATCTGCAGGACGAAACCGGCGGGTTTATGACCTTTATCCCGCTCAAATATCATCCGGGCAACACCAGGCTCGGTGAGATTTCGGCGTCGATGAGCGCGCAGGACGATCTCAAGCTCTACGCGATATCGCGCCTCATGATCGACAACATCCCGCACATCAAAGTATTCTGGATTATGCTCGGGCTGAAGCTTGCGCAGGTGGCATTAAGCTATGGCGCAGACGATATCGACGGCACGGTGATCGAGGAAAAAATCACCCACCGCGCCGGCGCGACCACACCACAGGCGCTCACGGTATCGCAGCTTGTGACGATAATCGAAGAAACCGGGACAATCCCCACCGAGCGGGACACAATATACAACGAGGTAACAAGAGATGAAGCTGGGCTGCCTGCCATATCTTAACGTCAGGCCATTAGTATATACGCTCGAGCACGGCGGGCTGCCATCGGGCTGGGAGATGGTCTACGCCCCACCCTCCAGGCTGGCCGAAATGCTGGCGACCGGCGAGATCGCGGCAGCGCCTGTGTCCAGCTTCGCGACATTTGCTCATGCAGACTTTAGTATATGCCCCGATATTTGCATCGCGGCGGACGGAATCGTGAAAAGCGTGTTGCTGTTGTCCAAGAAAGAGCTGCAAAACATAAACACGATTGCACTCGATACAAGCAGCCTTTCCGGCGCGAACCTGCTCAAAATTATACTAAATGAAAGTTACAGCATGCAGCCGACCTTTGTCAGAATGCCGCCTGATCCGGTATCCGACATGCTAAACGTGTGCGACGCGGCGATGGTTATCGGTGACCCGGCAATGCTTTACCCTAAAGACGGCTTGTTTGTAATGGATCTAGCAACCGAGTGGAAAAAGCTCACCGGACTGCCCACTGTGTTTGCAGTATGGGCGGGAAAGCATATCACGCCGGAACTCGTTGAAGTGTTGCATGCGGCAAAATCGGAGGGTATGTCGATTGTGCATAAGATCGCGCGGGAAGAATCGGTGAGGCTGTCGCTGCCGTTTGAGGTGTGCGACGAATATCTGTCGGAAATCATGATCTACGACCTCGGCGAGCAAGAGACTCGCGGGCTGAATATGTTTCGTGAGAAAGCGATCTCGCATGGACTCGTGGGAGCATCGAATGAATAGAATATCAACTGACGAGGCCTTACAACTTTTCGACGCTCCCCTGCCCCGTTTGCTCTGGTCGGCGGGTAAGGCATGCGACGAAAAGCACCCGGAACGCGTCAGGACCTACGTCATAGACCGAAACATCAACTACACCAATATATGCGTCTCGGGGTGCAAGTTTTGCGCGTTTTACCGTGAGCCTGGCAGCGAAACCGGCTATGTATTGACCACCCAGGAAATTCATAAGAAAATCCGCGAGGCAGTCGATCTCGGCGCGACACAAATTCTAATGCAAGGCGGATTGCACCCAGACCTCGATGTGACATGGTTTGAGAAGCTTTTTGTGAGCATCAAAAATCGGTTTGACGTCCAGATGCACTCGCTGTCCGCGCCGGAAATCGTGCATATAGCGAAGATATCGGGGCTTGATGTTCGAACGACTCTTATTCGGCTGCATAACGCCGGGCTGGACTCGCTGCCCGGAGGCGGAGCGGAAATACTGGTCGATAATGTGCGAACACATGTGAGCCCGAAGAAATGCTCGGCCAGTCAGTGGATCGACGTTATGCGAACCGCCGCCTCGCTGGGCATGCGCGCCACGGCAACGATGGTCTTTGGAATGGGCGAGACTCTTGCGGATCGAGTGTCACATATCGAGGCCATCAGGCGATTACAGGACGAAACGAACGTATTCACAGCGTTCATTCCGTGGCCGTTTCAGCCAGGCAACTCGGAATTGGATCGACCCTCTACCGGAGCGCACGATTATCTGCGCACTCTGGCCGTATCGAGGCTGTTTTTGGACAATATCGACAATATCCAAGCGTCGTGGGTCACGCAGGGCGCTGAAATCGCGCAAATCGCCCTAAGCTCGGGGGCGAACGACATCGGCAGCACGATGATAGAAGAGAACGTCGTGGCGGCGGCTGGGGTATCGCACAAGATGGACGAGTCGCAATTGATCGATCTTATACGCTCAGCCGGATATGCGGCAGCGCAGAGAACTACGCTCTACAATTTGATCGGACAAAAAAAGCCCCGGGCTAGCCGGGGCTGAAATTACTTTTTGCGACGACTGCGGGGCCTAAGCAGTATACCGCCAATTCCCGTGGCAAGCGCCAATATCGACGCCGGCTCAGGAACAGGAGGCTCGGCTGCGCCACATATACTTCCACCAGGGGTAAAACCTTCGGAAAAATTGCTGCTCTGAGTCGTGTAAATGACTTGGCACTTGGGAATCTGCGAAGTCCTGCCGGAAACAGAACCCAGCGACTTTATTTTAGTCGGTTTCATCTGAATTGCTTCGGATGTGCGCTCAACCGGCGCCTGCGCCTTAACAGATTTGATCTCAAACGACACATCGTCCGCGAGTTCCAGAGCTTTACCGGCAATCTGATCAGGTCCAAGCGGCTCGGCAGCCAGTTCCAAGGCTTTCCCGCCCGCAAAAGCAGGAGCCATACACGCAAACATCAAAGTAATGACTGTTACCAGAACGATAATACGCATATTTGGTCCCTCCCGATATATATGGAAAGGCTGCATATTTCGTGCCAAACAACAAACTTATCAAAAACTACGCCCTAATAGCGGGCAGCAACGGCTATAAGCTGGTAGAAAAACTGGGTAATGCAGACATGATGGGGTCTATCGAGACACCTTTCGGTAAATCCTCGCCGGTTTATGCGACGACCGTCAGCGGAACGCGATTGTTTGTAATCTCGAGGCACGGCGAGAGTGGTTACAGTGTGTCGGCACCATTCGTGAACTATCGCGCCAATATATGGGCGCTTAAGGAGCTTGGTGTCCAGCGGATTGTGGCATGGTCGGGGCCTGGGGCCATAGATCCGTCGATCTCAATCGGCGACATACTGGTGCCCGGCGATATCATCGACGAGACAAAAGGACGGGCATATACGTTTTTCGAAGGGCTGGGCATCGGATTTATCAGGCAAAACCCGGTTTTCTGCCCACAGTTGGCGGCGAGCCTGGCGCGTGTCATAGAAAAACATCAGGGGCACTGCCGCACGAGTGATGTTTATATCTGCACTCAAGGGCCGAGGCTTGAAACGCGCGCGGAGATCAAGAAATTCGCGGCGTTCGGAGGCACACTGGTCGGGATGACCCTCGTGCCCGAAGCATTTCTGGCAAAAGAACTGGAAATGTGCTACTGCCCGGTGTGTTATGTCACGAATTACGCTGAAGGCGTGATTGAACGCGATTACCAACCCGGCAAACTGTTTGAAGGGCTGCTATCCGACGAAGAAAAATCGAGGGTGGACGCCTCAGTCACCGCACTGCCCAGTCTTATAATCGAGGCGCTTGCGTCCGTGCCGGAGTCGCCGGAATGCCGATGTGGCCTCTCAATGGAAAGATACAGGCGGCGAGGCGACATCGGCGAAGATTGGCACTCCTGGATTCAACCGCAAACTCCGCAATCACATTAACTCATAATCTTACCGGTTTTCCATATCGAAGCCTCATCTTGCGGCGAAATTCAGCCATAATTACCAATGAATAACTAGAGGCTTCAACCTCTTTGAAACTGAAACCACCGGCGGTTGACTGAGCGTGCGAGTTCGAGATCCCGGCACTCGACTCCACACTTTCAACTGTTCTGGAAGGAGCCTGTCTGCAATGGAACTCGTCGAAATCTCGAAAATCGCACCGGCGGCCGATCAGCCCAGGAAAAACTTTGACCAGGGTTCACTCCTCGAATTGGCAATGTCCATTCGCGAACGCGGAGTACTCGAACCTATAGTGGTACGTCCGGTCGGGCCGGATAAATACGAGATCGTAATGGGAGAACGACGATGGCGAGCCTCCCAACTGGCCGGTCTCACTGAAATTCCCGCAGTCATACGCGAACTCAGCGATGAAGACGCCAGCACCGACGCCCTTCTGGAAAACTTCCAGCGCGAGGATTTGAACCCGGTGGAACGCGCCATCGCAATTAAGAAGCTTTTAGAGTTTATGCCCTGGGACAAGTGTCTCAAGACCCTGGGTGTCGCGGACTCGACCATGCGTCGTTACCTAGACCTGCTCGAACTGCCACAGGGCATTCTGGATGAACTGGTCGCCAAAACCAAAGACGGCGAAGGAGAGTTCCTGGAAGGCCACGCTTACGCTCTAAAGCAACTGAATGACAACAGTCGAGTTCAGCTCAGGCTGGCGAAGAAAGTCAGAGCCGAGCGACTGTCCGTAGATGAACTGAAAAAGATTATCGGCGCGATAAACGAAGTTCCGGCCAAAACCGAGGCGTTCCTGCGAGTGCCGTTGAGCGTCACCGAGGAAATTCTTCGCACAATCGCCAGGCAGGAAAGAAAGAAAGCCGCCTATCGGCCCAAAACTGCTCAATCTCATCTAAAAATCATTCAAAAGGCCTGCACCGGCGTACTCGACCTGCTGGACGACCGCGTGTCACAACATCTATCAGTGACGGAAATGAACCAGATGCTCAGCGCGACCGCAGACCTGGCCGAACAGTTGGTCAAGTTCAATAAGACCATGCGCGACTCCCTCCAGAAGTCTGATCGCCAGTTCAAGGAAGTCTACATCCACTGCCCATTGTGCGGCAGGATCGAACTGATCGGAAGCATCCGGTGCAGCGTCTGCTGGAGCGTGCTGCGCCGATGCCTGGACTGTGAAAATTACGATCAGAGCTACCAGAAATGCACCAAAAGCGGCTATGCCATCTATATGTCCGACGCCGAAAGCCCTGATGAGGACTCGCACTCTTACAAATGCGAGGACTACGCGCCTCGGTTTGATGTGGAAGCGGCAGCGTAGTGTCAAATTTTAAATTCTGTATTTTGAGTTGTTGAGAGGGGGCGGCTGGCCAAAGGTCGTTCCCTTTTCTTTGCTCTTCAGTCTCATCTTTTTACTCTTCGCCTGCCTGAAACACACCCTTAATTCTCGCGTAACAGCCACGAAACATCGCTTCGCCTATACTGTTATTAACATAGAGAGGAATGTATCTCCGAGTCCTGCAGGCTCATCAGAAGTTTCATGATTCGGAGACTCAGATTGGGAGTCGGCTGTACTAAATCCACAACGCCATTTGCTGGACACAAGATATGGTTCACGTATATAATGATTCTGATAGAGCAATTAAGCTCCTGAAAAAGACTATGCCCAGAATACTTGTTCTAGGAACAAACGAACGAGACTTGTCTCCTCTGGCCGCCTCAGTCGCCGGACTGAGCCACTTTGTCACGTCTGCATGGGATCTGGACTCACTGTCTGATGCCGTCGCCAATGGCAGCCCTGAGGTCGTGATAATGGACATGCGCAGCGGCAAAGGTTCGCTGCCGCATGCGAAGGATTTGGTGGCAAACTACGATCAGGTGGCCGAAGCGCCACGGCTGGCTGTCGTAGAAGGCACTGACGATTCCGACCTGCAGTCTAAATACCTGGACGATTTCATTCTCTATCCTTATGAGGCATCTGAGCTGGCGCTGCGGCTTGGTCGATTGTTGTCTCGAAGCCAGACTGCTAAGAGTGGCAAACAAATTACCGCGGACGGCCTCGTAATCGACACCGAAAGCTTTGAAGTTACGGTGGACGGCAGACAGCTCGCGCTCACATTCAAAGAGTTTGAACTGCTCAGATTCCTGGCTGCGCATCCCGGCAGAGTCCACACACGCGAGGCGTTGCTTAATCAAGTATGGGGATACGAGTATTTCGGAGGGCTGCGCACGGTAGACGTCCACGTAAGACGCATACGAGCCAAACTTGGGATCAGGCACGATAATCTCATACAAACTGTGCATGGGGTCGGCTATAAGTTCGTGACATAGCCCGGAGGTGAAGAAATGTCCGATGTAGGCAAAGAATGGGTCTTAAAAGAGTGCAAAGACAAGGGTGTCGAGTTCATCAGGCTCTGGTTCACCGACATCCTCGGGCAGATGAAAAGTTTCGCGATCACCATCGAGGAGCTTGAAAGCGCACTGGACGAAGGCATGGGCTTCGACGGATCGTCGATCACCGGCTACCAGGACATTCAGGAAAGCGATATGATCGCTATGCCGGATCCGTCCACATTTACTCTGCTGCCGTGGAGACCGTCGGACAAGTCGGTGGCGAAGATGTTTTGCGACGTTATGACCCCGGACGGCGAACCTTATGTCGGCGACCCTCGCTATATACTCAAGCGCGCGATGAAGAAAGCCCAGGACATGGGTTTCTCGTTTTACGTGGGGCCGGAGCTGGAGTATTTCTACTTCAAGAACAGCTCAGGCACGGAAACTCTCGACTCAGGCGGCTACTTCGACCTGACTCCGCTGGACGTGGCATCGTCACTCAGGCGCGACACAATACTCGTGCTCAAGGAGATGGGCATATCGGTGGAATACAGCCATCACGAGGTCGCACCAAGTCAGCATGAGATCGACCTGCGCTATGACGACGCCCTCACAATGGCCGATTCGGCGATGACTTATAGGCTCGTTGTGAAAGAAATCGCGCACGAGCACGGCGTGTACGCGACTTTCATGCCCAAACCCATATTCGGCGAAAACGGCAGTGGCATGCACACACATCAATCGTTGTTCAAGGGCGGCAGTAACGCATTTTTCGACGCGAGCGACCCGAATCTGCTCTCCGACATTGCGAAAAGCTACATCGCTGGCCTCTTGAAGCATGCAAAAGAGATGTCGCTGATCCTTGCGCAGTGGGTCAACTCATACAAGCGTCTGGTTCCCGGCTATGAAGCGCCCGTGTATATCGCGTGGTCGCAGCGCAACAGGTCGGCTCTGGTACGAGTGCCGCTCTACAAGCCCGGCAAGGAAGTGGCAACTCGCGCCGAGCTTCGCTGTCCCGATCCGGCATGCAACCCGTATCTAGCCTTTGCGGTGATGCTGATGGCCGGTCTGAAGGGCATAGAACACAAGTACGAACTGCCCGATGAAATGACCGAAAACCTCTACGAACTGACCGAGGAGGAGCGTAAAGAACGCGGTATTGAGAGCCTGCCGGGCAGTTTGGGAGAGGCTATTGCCGCCGCTGAGCACAGCGAACTGGTTCGCGAAACTCTCGGGGACCACGCATTCGAGCGATTAATCTGGAACAAGAAGCAGGAGTGGAACGAGTTCCGGGTGCAGGTTACGCCTTGGGAACTGGAGAGGTACCTGCCGGTGCTGTGAGCTGAGCTTAACGAGGTAATTCCCCTTGCCCAAACATGACATAATACTCGCCTCCGCCTCACCACGGCGCGAGGAATTGCTGTCCCTGATCTTCAAGGAGTTCTGGGTAGTCCCAAGCAAATTCGATGAATCTAAAGTGCCCGGCGATCTGTCACCGGCTGAGCAAGTCGTTCACTCGTCTCTCATGAAAGCGCGGGATGTGTCACAGGACAACCCGAAATCGCTTGTTATAGGGGCGGACACTGTGGTGGTGGTCGATGAAGAAATCCTGGGCAAACCCCGCGACAGGTCTGATGCCGCCCGCATGTTAAAGCTACTCAGCGGACGAACGCATCAGGTCTATACAGGAATAACGGTGATCTTTCGAGGCAAAGAACACAGCGGCTTCGAGTGCACAGACGTAACATTCAGCGGGCTCACCGACGAAGTCATCTCGCGATACATATCCAGCGGCGAACCTATGGATAAGGCAGGCGCTTACGCAATCCAGGGTAGAGGCGCAGTGCTGATAGAATCGATAAACGGATGCTACTTCAACGTAGTCGGTCTGCCGGTGCACAAACTGAGCGCAATCCTGGCGGAACTGGGAATGCCTCCACTCACCGACTAAAGGCTCGAATCGCGGCGAAAACAGCTATCTCGCTTTTTTGCGCACGGACTGCTGCACTTTGAAGACGGCCGCATAAACCGCATCGGCAATCTGTTCGAGTGGAGCGACGACATCCACAGCGCCGGTCTCTATCGCGGCCCTCGGCATGCCGTAGACCACGCAGCTCGACTCATGTTCGGCTATGGCAACCCCTCCGGCTTGCTTAATCAGCTTAGTGCCGTTGGCTCCATCCCGACCCATTCCCGTGAGCACAACCCCTATCAACCTGCGGCCGAATACAGGGACGGCGGAGACCATAGTGACGTCCGCCGATGGCCTGACTCCCCACAGCGGCGGGTCGGACGTGACGTGAATGTTGCCGAGTTGATCGAAGACCGTATGATAGCCCGCCTTTGCAAAAACCACGTCGCCCGGATGCAAACTGTCGCCTTCGGCGCTTTCTCGCACGTTAAGATCGGTGACCGTGTCCAAATCGCGAGCCAGAGGCCCACTAAAACCAGCAGGCAGGTGCTGCACTATCAAGTATGCCACTCCCGCAGCGTTGGTGAGAGCCGGAACGAGTGTCCGAAGCGCTCTGGGACCGCCCGTGGAAGAGGCGATTATAACGATGGGAAATTTGTTTCCAACCGTCGCCCCACTGTCCACAATGCGACGCAAAGCGGGGCGAGCAGCCGGATGCTTAAGGAGCGAAACGTTCACTTTGGCGGCAGCAAGAACCATGGCAATGAGTTCTTCAGCCTGGGCTTTCAACCCAATTGCCTGACTGCCGTCAGGCTTCGCCATGACATCAACAGCACCCAATCTTAGAGCCTGAATGCTCTCGTTGGCCCCCTTGGTTGTAAGGGAACTGAGCATCACAACAGGCGTCGGGTTATCCTGCATCAATTGGCGAAGCATGTCGAGACCGTTGAGCCTCGGCATTTCTATATCGAGAGTTATTACGTCTGGTTTGAGTTTATCGGCCATAGCCAGCGCTTCAACGCCATTACTAGCCGCGCCAACGACCTCGATATCCCGCGAACTGTTCAGAATATCAGTCGTAACCCTCCTGGCGAAGACAGAATCGTCTACCACCAGGACCCTCTTCTTGACGGGAAATAAGCCAGACATCTCTTCTTACTACCATTTAAGACAAGAAATTCGCAAGCAACTTTCCTTCATTACCAGCTTGCTTCACCATAATACATCCGGTGGTTGCGTCCATAGTCAGGGTCCTGCCGGACTTACCACCAATATCCTCAGCGACTAGCTTCAGCCTCGCCTGAACTAACATCTGCTTGACACCCTCAGCATTGCGCTTGCCTACATCCAACTTGCTGTCTGATCCATCGAACGTAAACAACTGCGCTCCTCCGGCAATCGCGACGCGCATTCTGTATTGAACGGCCCCGCGAGCAAGCATCTCCTTGAGCACATATGGGACAGCCGTATCGGCATATTTGCCGGGCTCAGGCGTATCCGGTGATTTGGCCTGGGGCAACACAACGTGAGCCATACACGCCAACTTCAACTGCGGATCAAAAACACAAAGCCCTATGCATGAACCAAGCCCCAAGGCTCGGAGTTCAGTTAATCCGGGTCGGGAAAACACGACCTCGCCCATTCTGGCAATACCGTCATCCAAATTAGGCTGCCTCCTCTACCGGCGCTGAGACTAGTTCGGGTATATACATGAAGAATCCGCGCAGCGAACGCTTTGCCCCCGCGAATTTCGTCACGACACTGATGGTATCCTCTTCAAAACAACCGGTGTTGAGCAAAACACTGTCTATCACCGCAGCCGCCATGTCTATCGCCAGACTGGGAGGACTCGGCAGCAGCACGCATCTGTAAAAATCGGAAAACGCACCCAGATAAGAAGCCGTCACGATATTGCCCACTTCCTGCAAGACGGACATCTCCATATCGTCAACGTGTTTGGTCGATCCCAAAGGCGATCCGGTAATCATATCGACAAGCAGAAGCGCGCTTTCGTAAGGAAAGATCAGCAATGCGTGTCCGGGCATTTCTCCACTAACGCCGATGTAGACCCCGATCATAAGATCCTCAGGATTTCCTGCGACCTCCGAGAGCCTGGATGTCGGCGCAATACCGGCCGAGATTACTTCCAGCCTGATGGCGCTGGCAGACATGGTCTTCAGCGACTCTCCGGCCTTTTTTACACCGGACTTCGCGACTGTAAGGAAACTACTCAACGCATCATCGTTTTTCTTATCTTTTGACGCAACCATTTTATATTCTCCCGCAGTTAAAAGTTGGAGATTAGAGGTTGGAGGTTAGAAATCCAACTTCGAAGCCTCCATAGCTCTCTTATCAGGCGTCGGATTGTTCCGCCGCCGCCGCGATTTTCACCGCAAGGTTCTTACCGAACAGCCCCAGCGGCCCCAGGAAAGCAGGCACGTTCTCTATCCAGAACTCCGCCAGGCCATCCTCTTTTGTGGGCAGCTGGATGAGGTCTCCGATCTCCAGATCGGCAACCTCTCCAACCGAAAGCGTGGTTCTGCCCAAAACCGCGCGACATTCGACCACGACTTCCTCGAAAGATTTCATCAGCGCAGGATCTGTCTTTTCATGACCTTTGCCGGTCGCATTCAACGTTCTGCCTGCGCTGAGCGCGGGAAGCACAGGCTCGATTGCCGATGCTGGCAGACAAACACTCATCATACTCACATTCTCGCCTACGCTGACCTCGTACCCGCATACCAATACAGCCTCCGAAGGAAGCAGCGTCTGGCGCATGCTGGATTCGGTCGTCATACTCATTATTTCATACTCCAGCCCAACACACCACGACCATGCTTCGACATACTTACGCAAGGCAAGATCAACAACCGGTTTGATAATTGCTTTATCAACCTCCGATATCGACACTGCAGCCGCCGGAGGAGCCGACCCACCAGCCAGCATATCGACACATATCGACACCAAATGAGGATTAAATTCAAATATGGCTGTCGCTGTCAGAGGCGTCAGATCGACCTCAACAAACAGTGTGCTGTCGGGAACTGAAGAGCAATACTCGCGATATGTCAACTGATCCAGCGCCAGCAAATCGGCGCGCGTCTGGACTCGCATCATAGAGGCGAGAGCCGATGCAAACGATGCTCCATGTTTTGAATGAATGGAATTCAACGCGCGCAAGTGCTCTTTTGAAAACTTGTCAGGCCGAGCGAAGTCGTACAGACGCACCTGCTTCTCGGGAGCATTCGTCCCTTCGTCTTCTCCACCAGTCGACTTGAATGCCTCCATCAGAGCATTTATTTCATCTTGGTTCAGTACATCAGCCATCTTGCATCTCTTCCCGGTTCATTCCCGACTTATGCCGCCACTTCATTTTTTGCCGCAATCTCGGCCAGAGCCACGTTGACCTCAATAGGGCCAACATTTGTAATTACAGGCACTACCAGCGCCGGAATCCGAGTAGACATCTCAACGTGAGTGCCTTTTATCACGGACGGCGGCGTAATATCGACATCATAGCCGTTGCGCGACAACGATGTGATCGCGTTACCCGTAACCATATTGCCGAGTTCGCTGATCGCGCTCAAAGCCATATCGTCCAACCCGGCAACCGGGCTGCCGATCATTACCGAGGCGATTTTCTCTGAAGTCACCATAGACATACCGTAGAGCGCAACCCCTTCGACATTCCCATTGACGCCTGCCACAATTGTTACTTGTTGAGTTGTGAACGTACTCGTTCTGAGAGCTATCTGCCCGCGTGTGGGTCTCTCCCCCGTAAGGGTTTCCAACACACTGAATGCCGCGCTCACAAAAGGTTCAATGAATTCGACTTTCATCCAAGTAGTCTCCTATGCTTCTGCTCCCGGCCCCCATAGAGCTTCATGCACTATGCCCTCTTCCTTAGGCGGCGCCGATTGCTTTGCCTACACCCTCCAGAACTCGTTCAGGTTGAAACGGTTTCACTATATAATCTTTGACCCCTGCCTTTATCGCATCAATGACAAGGTTTTGTTGTCCCAGAGCCGTGCACATCAGCACA
>JAJFUS010000052.1 GCA_021372295.1 bacterium
TCACACTCCGTTTTTCAAGGGTTATCGACCTCAGTTCTACTTCCGAACGACTGACGTGACTGGCGCGATGGAGTTGCCTGAGGGTACTGAAATGATCATGCCCGGCGACAATGTAACGATTAGCGCCGAACTCATTGTGCCAATTGCTCTGGAGCAGGGTCTGAACTTCGCTATTCGCGAAGGCGGACATACTGTCGGAGCTGGCGTTGTGAGTGAAGTTATAGAATAGGTGTTAGGTTAAGTAAATGTTCCGGTGAATGACCGGAACATTTACCAAACTGACACCCTACGGAGTGAAATATGCGCAAGGACAAGGTAAGAATCAGGCTGAAGGCGTTTGATCATCGAGTGCTGGATCAGAGCGCTGAGCGGATCGTGGAGACGGTGCGCCGGACTGGCGCCAGGATCTCGGGTCCGGTGTTGCTGCCGACGGAGAAAGACATCTACTGCGTCAACCGCGGCACCACTATCGACAAAGAGTCGATGGAGCATTTCGAGATTAGGACGCATAAGCGTCTGATCGATATCTTGAATCCGGGGCCTAAGACGATTGACGCTCTTATGCGTCTCGACCTGCCCAGCGGCGTGGATATCGAGATCAAGCTTTAGGGGATCATCAAATGATCAATGGAATTTTAGGTAAAAAGCTGGGAATGACCCAAATCTTCGATGAGAAAGGGCACCTTGTTCCGGTGACCGTTATCGAAGCAGGCCCGTGTGTGGTTACGCAGATCAAGACCGAAGAACACGACGGTTATGAGGCTGTGCAGGTCGCTTTCGGTGAGATAAAAGAGAAAAAAGTCAACAAGCCGCTTAAGGGACATTTTGTGAAGGCGGATGCAGCGCCGAAGCGTCATTTACACGAGATTGAAGTCGATGATCTTGCGGAAGTGACAGTTGGCCAGGAGATTAAGGCTGACGCATTCGAGCGCGGTGACGTCGTAAAGGTCACGGGGGTTTCCAAGGGAAAGGGTTTCGCCGGTGCTGTCAAGAGATATCACTTCCACGGAGCCGATATGACCCATGGATCGATGATTCACAGAAAGCCGCAGTCCGGTGGTGCGACTGATGCTGCACGAACTTTCAAGGGCAGCAGACGTCCTGGCCGCATGGGTGGCAAGCAGATTACGCAGCGCGGGCTGTCTGTGTTCCGAGTGGATGCCTTCCGTAATCTGATCCTCATTGAGGGTGCGGTTCCGGGCGCAAACGGCGGATTAGTGTTTATCCGCAGGCAGATGGTGGGAGGATAGTTGGATGGCCAAGATCAGTCTGCGAAATATGGCCGGTGAGCAGGTCGGTGACCTGGAACTCAAGGCCGAGTTATTTGAAGTTGAGCCGAATATTGCGCTGATGCACCAGGCTGTGGTTGCCGAACAGGCGAACATGAGACAGGGCACCGCGGACACAAAGAACCGCAGTGAAGTCAGTGGCGGTGGCGCTAAGCCTTATCGGCAGAAGGGCACAGGCCGCGCGCGGCAGGGTTCGATTCGCGCTCCGCACTATTATCATGGTGGTGTGGTGTTCGGGCCGTCGCCTCGATCATACAGCAAAGCTCTTCCTAAGAAGATGAAGAGAGGCGCTCTGCGCTCTGCTTGGTCGGCCAGGCTTGCCGATGAAGATGTTATCGTGCTGGACGAGATCAAGCTGGACGGTATCAGTACAAAGAAGATGGCGGCATTTCTCAAGGGAGTCGGCGCGACGCGCAAGGCGTTGGTCGTACTGGACGGTGTATCGCAGGATATATGGATGTCGTCGAAAAATATTCCGGGCGTTGAACTCAGAATTGCTCCGAGCGTCAGCGTTCGCGACATACTCAATGCCGACAAGATCGTCATGACGCAGGCGGCCGTGGCGAAGTTGGAGGAGGTCTTTGCTTAGATGAAAGATGCTTATTCCATCATTAAGCGGCCGTTGATTACTGAAAAGGGCATGGGCGCTTCGGCAATG
>JAJFUS010000055.1 GCA_021372295.1 bacterium
CGGACACCCGGTTTCGCACAGTTTATCGCCGGCTATGCATAACGCGGCGATTTCGGCGTTGGATTTAGACTATATTTATGTGCCGTTTCATGTGTTGCCTGATGATCTTGCAAAGGCCGTGGACGGCATTAGAAGTCTTGGTATATCGGGGGTGAATGTCACTATCCCCCACAAGGAGCGCATCATCGAGTATCTCGACGAAGTGAGCGAGCTGTCGATGATGACGGGCTCGGTTAATACCGTCGTGAACCGGGATGATCGATTGATTGGGGACACCACTGACGGGCGCGGTTTTCTGAAGTCGGCGGAGGCCGAATGGGGGAAGCTGGATGGTATGCGGGTGGTGGTGCTCGGGGCTGGAGGATCGGCCAGGGCGGTGTGTTTCGCGCTCGCCCAAGTTGGTTGTGAGATAGTGATTGCAAACCGGACGATTGAGAGAGCCGGGGAACTTGTTGAGGGTTTGAAAGTGGCCTTCGGGACGGAAGTTGCGAGGGTCGTCGGGATGAATGGGGATGCTCTGGCCGAAGAGGTCGCAAAGGCCGGTCTGCTGGTGAATACGACCTCGGTGGGTATGAGCCCGGATGTTGACGGGATTCCAATACCGGCCGGATTGCTGCATCCGAAGTTATTGGTTTACGATCTTATATACAACCCTCTCAATACCCGACTCGTTTTGGAAGCGCGATCTCGCGGCGCAAAGGCTGTAAGTGGCCTGGGGATGCTGGCTTGCCAGGGGGCGCTGTCATTTGAAATGTGGACGGGGCGGCAGGCTCCGGTTCAGGTGATGGAAGAAGCCGTGGCGCGCGTAACGCAAAACTCGTCTTTGTGATATAATTTTCGGGTGTCGTTTTGACACATTGAGGTGCAGGAAGAATGGCTAGAAAAGAACTTGGAGAGGCGCTTGTCGCAAAAGGCGTAATTACCGCGGAACAGCTCAATGAGGCGCGAGATGTTCAGCGTAGCGCGCCTGGTGACATCGGGCGCATAATCATAGACCTTGGCTTCGCCGATGAAAAGGCTGTCACGGAGGTGCGCGCGGAGACCATCGGGATTCCGTTCGTCGATCTGTCGACTCAGCGCATAGACCAGAGCGCGGTGAACGCTGTCCCCGAACACGTCTCTAAGAGGCATAAAGTTCTACCCATAGGTAAAAACGGCAATAAGCTGATCCTTGCTGTCGTGAACCCGAACGATCCAGTAGCCATTCAGGACATAAGGCTTGCCAGCGGTGCTCAGCAGATAGTTATGGCTCTGGCCACCGAAGACGATTTGATGGATGCCATCGACCGCATGTATAAGAGCGGCGGAAGCGCCGGAAATGAAGTGATGCCCGTAACTGATGTCGGAGCGGTGCCCATTCCAGGCGGCGGAGGAGGCGCGGGGCTCGGTTTGTCCGCTGATATACGGCAGGCTATCGCCGGTTTCGGAGCGCGCGAGGAAATCTCCGACGAAGATACGGAGAGCATGGCCAAAGTCTCCGAAGAAGCGCCGATCATCCGAATCGCCTATACGATTATCCAGCGTGCCATCGCCGACAGTGCCAGTGACATTCATATCGAACCGGACAGGCGCGGCGTGCGCGTGCGTTACCGAATTGACGGCGTTTTGCACGAAGTCATGCCGCTGCCCAAGTATATCGACAAGCCTCTCATTTCCAGATTTAAGATTATGTCCGACATGAATATCGCCGAGCGGCGTATTCCTCAGGACGGACGTATCCCGATTCGCTGGGACAACAAAGACTACGACCTCCGCGTTTCGTGTCTGCCGACAGTCCACGGCGAGAAGATTGTTATGAGAATTCTTGATAAGAGCAACGTTCTTATCGGTCTCAATAAACTGGGTTTCAGCCCCGAGGCGCAGGCCCAGCTCGAAGATATTGTGGTTCAGCCTAACGGTATGTTCCTGACCACCGGGCCGACGGGTTCCGGCAAGACCACCACGCTTTACTCGGTTTTGCACAAGCTTAATTCCGTTGAAAAGAACATCATTACCATTGAAGACCCGGTCGAATATCAGCTCAGCGGCATATCGCAGGTGCAGGTTCACAAAAAGGCGGGTCTGACATTCGCATCCGCTATGAGATCGTTCCTTCGCCAGGACCCTGATATCATCATGGTCGGTGAAATGAGAGACCTTGAAACCGCCGATATCGGCGTTGAGGCGTCGCTGACCGGTCACTTCGTCCTTTCGACCCTTCACACCAACGACGCTCCGAGCGCTGTCATCCGACTCGTCGATATGGGCGTCGAGCCTTATTTGATCTCCGCAACGGTTATCGCCTGCCTAGCTCAGAGGCTTGCCCGAAAGATTTGTCCGAAATGCAAGACTTCTTACCAGGTTCCCGCAAGTGAGTTGAGGCGGTTTGGTTTTAAGGCGTCCGACCCTAATCAGCCGGTCACGCTCTATAAGGGCGAGGGCTGCGAACTGTGCAAGCACACCGGTTATAAGGGTCGAATCGGTATATACGAGCTGATGAGGATCAACGACGAAATCCGAGAACTGATGGTGCGCCGTTCGCCTCTGGCCGACCTAAGGGAAGCCGCCAAGGCCAACGGCATGCACGAGCTTAAGGAAGATGGTTTGGACAAGGTGCTCGCGGGCGTTACTACTCCTGATGAGGTTATGAGAGTCGTCTTCACCGCGGGGCAGTAGTCTAGAGTTGAGGTCTGCTGAGGGCGTTCTTTTTTATTATGACTCAAAAGCAAGAGCATGCGTCTTATGACGCGATACATATAGACGATCTCCTTCGCGACATGCTCGAGCGGGCGGCGTCGGACTTGCACATGTGTGTGGGCGTTCCGCCTGTGGTTCGAGTTGACGGTCAACTGCTGCCGCTGGATTATGCCAAGCTGGCCGGTTCAGACATTCAGCGGATGATGTATGACGTTATGACCGACGAGCAGATCAGGCGGTTCGAGGAGCGTTGGGAACTCGACTTTTCATATACCGTGCAAGGCGTGGCGCGGTTTCGCGTGAACATTTTTAAGGAAAAGGGCTCGGTGGCGGCGGCTTTCAGGCTGATACCGACGACGATTCCCACGATTCGCGAGTTGGGTCTGCCGCCGGTGCTGGAGTCGCTAACACGTAAGCCCAGGGGTTTGATACTGGTGACCGGGCCGACAGGTTCGGGCAAATCCACTACGCTTGCCGCGATGATCAATCAGATCAACAGTGAGCGCAGCGCTCATATCATCAGCATCGAAGATCCGATTGAGTATCTGCACCCACATCGGTTCAGCATTATCAACCAGCGGGAACTGGGGCAGGACACCAAGGAGTTCGCGGGCGCGTTGAGATCGGCGCTTAGGGAAGACCCGGACGTAATCCTTGTGGGTGAGATGCGTGACCTGGACACTATGACCAACGCCATTCAGGCTGCGGAAACGGGACATCTGGTGTTCGCTACGCTGCATACATCGAGCGCGGCGCAGACTGTGGATCGTATCGTGGATGCATTTCCGCCGACTCAACAGGAGCAGATTCGCCTGATGCTTTCAAACAGTCTCGAGGCTGTGCTCTGCCAGCAGCTTCTGCCGAGAGCCGGGCAGCCGGGACGTGTCTGCGCGATGGAAGTGATGATCGCCACTTCAGCGATCAGAAACCTGATTCGTGAGGCCAAGGCTCATCAGATCGGGTCGGTTATACAGACCAGCGCCAGCGCGGGGATGATGACTATGGATCAGCACTTGCGCGAGCTTTACCAGAAAAACCTTATCAGTTTTGACGAAGCGATAAAAGTGGCCATGAACCCGGACGAGCTGCGAAGTATGGTCAATACAACGTCCGGCAGTGGCTCGGGGCCGTTGAATTTCAGGTAATAGGAAACGGGTGATTTAGATGCCGAATTATGCATATACTATACGCGATGCCACCGGAACGACTATTCCGGGCATGTCCGAGGCCGAAAACGAAGACATACTGCGTAAAAGGCTGACCGAACAGGGTTTCAGCGTTGTAGAGATCAAACAGACCAAGAGTACGCAGAAAAAGGTCGGCGGGTTCGGCGGGGTTAAAAAGGCCGAACTCTCGATTATGTGCCGCCAGTTCTCTACCATGATCGACGCCGGCGTTAACTTGGTGCGCTGTCTGAACGTTCTTACGGAGCAGGCCACCAACCCCAAGATGAAGGCCATTCTGACGGAAGTCACTAACGATGTGGAAGGTGGCCAGACTCTTACCAAAGCGCTTGAGAAGTATCCGACGGTGTTTGACAGACTCTTCATCGGTCTTGTCAACGCCGGCGAGATCGGCGGCGCTCTTGAGGAAAGCCTTCAGAGGCTTTCGCAGTTCCTTGAGAGCGATGTGGAACTGCGGCGCAAGATTAAATCGGCTTTGACCTATCCTGTTATGATCTTGTGTTTTGCCGGTATAGTGGTTATCGGCCTGATGACGTTGATTTTGCCGAAGTTTATGTCTATGTTTGTGGACCTTGGCATTAAAGAATTGCCTCCGCTGACGGCCGCCGTTAAGGCCTGCAGCGACTTTATGGTTGCCAAGTGGTACTTTGCGATTTTGATTGTCGTCGGTTTTACGGTGGCTATCAGGTTGTTCGGGCGCACTAAAGTGGGCCGCCGCACGCTGGATATGGTCAAGCTGAGAATGCCTGTTTTTGGCAGTCTGAACCATAAGGTCGCGCTCGCGCGGTTTGCTCGGACGCTGTCGACTCTGCTCTCCAGCGGCGTCGCCATTCTGCAGGCTATGGAGACCGTATCGGGGACAGTCTCCAACGACATCATATCAGATGCGCTTCTCGAGGCGAGGGCGAGGATCAGAGAAGGCGACAGAATCGCTGAGCCGCTGGGCAAGAGCAAACTTTTTCCGCCAATGGTTGTGCAGATGATCTCGATCGGTGAAGAGTCCGGTTCGCTGGACCCGATGCTCAGTAAGGTCGCAGATTTCTACGAAGACGAAGTCGATGCGGCTGTTTCGAGCTTGACAGCTGCTATTGAGCCGGTCATGATCGTTATGCTGGGCGGAATCGTAGGATGCATAGTTATAGCTATGTTCATGCCGCTCATCGCGGTTATTCAGAACCTCTCCGGTGGAGGCGGCGGTTAGCCCTTATGGAGTTTCCTGTTTGGCTTGGAAGCGTGATAGCATTTATATACGGGACGGCGATAGGAAGTTTCCTGAACGTATGCATATACAGGATTCCGGCGGAGCAGTCGATCGTGACGCCTCCGAGTCACTGTCCTAAGTGTGACAACAGGCTTAAGGGTATTGATCTTGTGCCGCTGTTCAGCTTTTTGCTGCTGGGTCGGAAGTGCCGTTATTGCGGCGAACCGATCAGTTGGCGGTACTTTACGGTCGAGTTGATTACCGGGCTGCTATTTGTGGGGACGTATCTGCGGCATGGCTACGGAATAGACGCCATCGCGTATGCGCTATTTATCTGTGCGCTGCTGATTGCGTTTTTTGTCGATCTGGATCACTTTATCATCCCGGATCAGGTGGTGATATTCGGCTTGATCCTGGGCGCGGCGAAAGACATCGCTCATATTGTGGCCGGAGACCCTGTACTGCTGCATATACCGACGGCTTCGGGAATGAGTATTCCCATGCTGCCGAGTATTGCCGGGGCGGTGATATGCGCCGGGGTGTTTTATCTGGTGGCGTATATCGGATACTTTGTTTTTCGCCCGAGGGGCAAATCCGACGAAGCGGAAGAAGAAGAGTATGGCGGCGCGCTTGGCGGCGGTGACATCAATCTGGCGGCGGCCGTGGGAGCCGTGCTGGGGGTTGTTCCGGCGCTGGTGTCGTTTTTCATTGCTGTGGTAGTGGGGTCGGTGGTTGGAATCACGTATCTGGTGTTGAAGAGTCGCGCGGAGAAAAAAGGCGTGCCGTGGCGCACTGAGATTCCATTCGGCCCGCACATGGTGATCGGAGCGTTGACGATGATTCTCGCCGCTCCACAGGTAGGGGCGTTTTGGAGTTGGTGGGTCGGCGTAATAACGCCGTAAGTTTTACGGGTTTTCTTGGGGCTCCGCCCCAAACCCCGCCAAAGGCTTTGCCTCTGGACTCCACAAGGAAACCAGGTTTCCTTGACCTTCTGACCCGAAGTTAATTATCCCCTTAACGGGATAATTAACTTCGATACGGGGGTTCAGGGGCCACTCGGCTCCTGGCAGGATCCAAGGGCAGCGCCCTTGGTCGGGAGTCTGAGGATGAAACCCTCAGATAATTCTCGAAGAGCTGAGAACTCATTCTTTCTGGAACAAACTGGCGTATTTGGTCGCCAAAAATGTATAATGGTTACTAACGACTTCCGCGCGGAGGTGCAAAAGAAATGAAGACTTTTTCTGGTAGTAGAGGTTTCTCGCTGATAGAGCTTCTGACCGTTATCGCTATTATTGCGATTCTCGCCGGGCTCATTTTTCCGGTTATGGCTGTGGTGAAGGAGAGGGCCAGGCAGAATAACTGCATGTCCAACCTCCATCAGATAGCCACCGGCGTGCAGATGTTCAAAACCGATAACCGCAAGTACCCCGCGGCTCTTGTGGGCGTTGTTGATAAAAACGGCGTGCCGACTGACGTTGTAGCCGATATGGTCGACATGGAGTCCGCCAAGAGCGATGAATACTTGTTCAGCGAGTATGTGCCGTCGGTAAAGGCGTTTCATTGTCCATCGTCGAATATTGTTGACACCACCACGGCAACCGGTTTGGCGCAGGTTTATGTGAAGCCATACGAGACGGGCTCAGGTGCTGATACTATCTATGTTTATTCTTACGACAGCTATGAACTGTATATGTACAACGGTCAGCCCGAACGTCATTATTACACGGACTGGGCTGATGATCCAAGTGTTAATACAAATGGTGGGGCTGTAAGCAGATTGCCTGTCTTTGATGGCACTGATGGCACAGCGTCGCAGCAGGCCGATTACGAGCGACAGCTCAAGTTTAGAAACCCGCCTGCCGACACTGTGATTACGTGGTGTTCTTATCACGAAAGCCGCACCGGAAGCGGTGCGTCGGCTACTTATAAGGGCAACGCGATTGCGGTCTTCCTTGACGGCAGCGCTGAACTGGTGCCCGCCGAGAAGATGGAGACAAGCATGTGGCGCGTGCGCCCCAAGAAGGGCTAACTCGATTCGCAACCCGGCAGTTTATTTTCGTTGGGACGGGAAGATATCCTGTCCCAACTTTCACGTTATGGCTATGTTTTAATGCTTTGTCGCTTTGCGGAACATTAGCGAGCATGTGGTAGTCGTACCATCGGTGGATTTATATGAATAGAATGTGGCAGGATAACAGAGGCACGACGATAGTCGAGATACTTGTGGTCATGGTGGTGCTGCTTGTCGGCATACTTACCGTGATCCAGATGTTTCCCACCGGCTTCGGCGTGGTCAAGGCGGCCGAGAGCCGTACTATCGCCACCAGGCTCGGCCAGCAGGAGCTTGAGCGCTGGAAAGCGATGGCTGCCAATCTGCCGTCGGGCATCCTCCCGATTGATGATTCGGGAGACGTGCTGAATACTCAATATCCCGGCTATCCTTTTGCTGCATTTACCGGGCCGGATGCAGGCCCATGGGAACGCGGTAATGTGCTCAATATCCGGCGGGTGGTCGATGAGACTACTCCCATTCCGGCTCCGGGCTATTTCCAGACCGGCAGCGGAACCACATTCGGATCGAAATATGCTCTTGCGTTCGGCCCGATAGATTATTCAGAAAGCACGTTCGCGATAAAAAGCGGCCCGCTTAAACGAGTGATCTCCGATGGAAGTTTCATTCCTGGGCTCAAGCAGGGGCAGTACGCGATAAAGTATACTGAGGATTCCAATGAGTTTAAGGTAGCGTTTCCCAGAGACTCATACAACATTCCGCGCATCTTCTACGTCAGTTATTCATTCTGGGCCTGGAAAGATGACAGCAGTGACCCCGTGCTTTTCAGCGTGCTCGATCAGAAGATTGATCTTACCGGGTCGAGCGATATGCTTTTAAGCAACACGACTTACTCGATAACGGTCACGATTACTGTGCCGGCCGGCTATACGCATGTCTCGATCGACCCGCAAAGCGACACGTGCGCTCGGGGATTCATACCGCTGAGTCCATCAGATTCATGGACGAGCGACCCTTACACGTTCAAGCTCGCCGACCCGATCATAGGCGTTATCGCGTTCAATCCCAGCGCGCAGAATTTGTACGAATATACGGCTCTGGGCAAACGGCCTATCGAGGCTCGGATCGACTATCGTATCTATGACCCGCGCATTATCCGCGAGGATAAGCTCGTGCCGGAGGTGTCAGATTCGGCCAAGGAAATACCGATCAAGCTGGCACTCAGGTTTATATTGAGCGCCGGCGAACCCGATAAAATCGGTGATGGCGACCCTACGGACAACCCTGACGAACCCACCTTTGAGGGCCTGATGCGCTGTATAGATGGGGATAAGATTCCGCAACTGGGAACAAAGGCGGACGATGCGGACAAGGACTTGATTATCTCGTATTCGATGATAATACTCGATATGCAGACGGGTTTGCGCGTGGGTGTGCCGTCAAGTACTGCTGGCGAAGGCGTGCCGATTGATGGTGATGACTGGGTCGATTACAAGACCGGTGTGGTTTACCTGCCGGGGCCTATGGCGCTGACGGCTGATAAAGCGTGTCTGATAGATTACAACAATAATATACAGGTCACGGGCGTCGATCTGCGCGGCCGCAACTTGAGATTTTATTATCGCGCCGACGGCGATTGGTCGGTGCAGTGCCACAAGGCTTACTCGAACTACACACGGGTCTACGGCATGACTGAGACTGACTATTGTCATTATTACCTTGAGGGAAACAACTCGACATCGACTTACTGGCTGTTTTTCTCTCCGTGCGATGCCGAGAAAACAGTATCAGTGGATTATACCTATTCCGGCACGGATGGCGTCGAACATAGGATAGTCGGTAGGGCTTTCAAGATTTCAGATACGTCCATCGATGATATTAGTGGCAATGAGCACTATTATGTTGATCTGGACTTACCCAATAGTTACAAAATAACGCGTATATCGGTGATGGGAATATCCTTCACGGCCAGAGTCATCTGGCGCGACGGCACTCACTGGCGCTACGTGGATATGGACACGAGCATGGTCAGGGATTAGGCGATGTATAAGGGAACAACACACAATTTGGGTTTTACGCTCATCGAGCTATTGGTGGTGATCGCCATCTCCATGATACTCATGGGGCTGGTGCTGTATCCGGTGGCGCAGTCGTTCAAGATGACCCGCAGCGCGCAGGCGATGGTGGAGTCGCAGGACGCCGCCCGCCAGGGGATGGAGCAGATCAGCCGTGACCTCGGCGAAGCTATGGACGTCATAGACTACACCGGCGAAATCGAGATTCCTGTGCTCAAGGCGGATGACAGTGGTGTCGATTATATAAAAGTGCCTGACGCCAAGATAGACTTCATTCTGCCCAAAATGGTTGTTCACTGCAACAACCCGGATCATCCTGAAGATACTCCCGAACGCGATTTTGCCCGCGGCGATGAGGCTCTGCCTGCATGTCCGGTATGCGGTTCGACTGATGTGGAGGTTCGTCCAAAACTGCCGCTTGAGCAGGATACCAAGGTCGTAAGATACTTCCTGGGGTTGCAATATAACGATCCGAATGGTACCGATCCCAAGTTCGGGTGGCTCTCGCCCTGGGGGGACAATGTGGAGGCCGGTGAGGGCAATCCGGTGGTGCTCTATCGAGTGGAGTTCGACCCATCCGACACGACGCTTCTCTCAAGTCAGGTGGATGCTGCCGACGTCACAGAGTATGGTGAAGTTGGCGCTAATCTCCGCGATCCTAAGTTCTTTTACAGATCGGATACGTGGCAGGCATGGAGAAATAAGGCACGGGTTGTAGGCGTGGCGAAGTATCAGGATCTGGTTGATGGCGTTAACAATGATGAAGACAAAGACTGGGACGAATTGACTCCGTGCGTTACGTTCAAATACAAGACCGTGGACAACGATACGCTCTCGGGCACGTATTCCACCGATAAGAGCTTTGAATACCCGGACGCGGTTCCGGCTGTCTATCGCGCCCAGTACGGCTATTGGATGCCTGGGTATGGGGTGTCGGTTTACAGATACACTTATGATGGTGATGGCAACGTGAGCCTGGTTACGGCGTACATGCTTTCAGGCGACGGGTCGACAAGTTTTGTTGTGGATAAGGTGGAGTATGCACATAACATTACTGATGACACATGGACATCATCCGACATTGGCACGACGTTCAACATATTGCAATACCTGACCGATGGCACTATAAACTCAAATGCTGAGATGGCATTTACCATTGACAGGTATCGCGGCCAGGTCCGTTTCGATATTGTTCCCGAAGCGTCCACCGAGACCGGGGCAAACGGTTACGTCTGCGTGCTTAATCCATCTACAATAAACTCAAGATTTAAGACGAATTATACTGATGACCGCGGGGCAGCCAGGAGATATGACATATTAAGCACATTTGATGACGGCACGGATGATGCGGTCAGGCATGCGGCCACGGCCTCGAACAACTATCTGGCAAACGCGACGGTCGTTCCGGGCAGCGAGAGGGTGATCGGGCCGAATATGATATCAGGCACGAATCACGGCAAAGAGATTATGTATCAGCGCGTGCCGTATTCTCTCGGCGATCCCGGTCAAAATCAGTATCGGATCGATTATGACAACGGTTATATATTTTTCAGCTCGGTATACGGTCAGGATTTGCCGGTGGATGGCGATTACGAATATATTCATGTCAATTATAAAGTCCACTTCAACCGCGAGGACGATGTCGTGCGCGGGAATTACTCCACAAAGGCGGCTGTGGTGGTGCATTTGGGAATGAGGATGTACGATCCCGATGCGGCCAAGCCGCACTCGGTTGACTTGAGCAATACCATTGTTTTGAGAAATATGCAGAGATAACCGCGCTTGTCAGAGCTGATAAAGGTAGCCATGTTTAATCAGAGAGTTTATAACCGAAAAAGCGGCCAGACGCTTATCATTGCGATTATGGTGATGTTTATACTTGCGGTGATTTCGGCGGTGTTTATCGCCCTGGTCGCGCGCAACTTATTTCGGTCTGAGCGGTTTTCGCACGTCGATTCGGTCGCGCAGATAGCCGAGGCTGGGGTTCGCTATGCCGACAAGATGCTGGTTTCCGGCGAAGATGGGGCCGATTGGCGCCCAGTGCCGGATAATTACGGCTACACTAGCGCTAACTGGGAGCCGGGAATCGAGCCGACAGAGCCTTCAAATTACGCAACGCTTAAGCAGCACCCTGATTATAGGTGGATCAAGCCGTATTGGCCCACCGAACTGGGTTGGGCTGGGCCTTCCGGCGGTTACACGACTTATGACACCGGCGGCGGGCGCTTCCTTTTGCGCGTGACTTATGCTCCCGATACTAATGACCCGCTATCAAAGTATATCAAGATCGAGTCTATAGGCCGCTGGGGAGTCGTTAACAAGGATGACCCCACCACGCTTGGGCATAACGGCGATGTTGGCATGCGGCGCGAGATCACGGCGTATAAGCCGATTGGCGTTACGGATTACCTTCGGTTCATTACGAACAAAAATCATCGATCCATAAACTTCCCCCTCGGATGCCCGGGATACGATACTGATATGGGTCGATATGCTTTGAATAATTCCGGCGGCAGCCGCATCGGCTTTAGGGGCGCGCCAATCAGAGTGAACGGCAATCTGCTCTGGTATGGTGACGCGGTGAATATATGTCTTCGCGGAGTTGAGCCGTTGGATTCCACTACCCGCGCTGCAAGCACGAACCTGGATGATCTTATACCTATCGACCGTGTAGAGGTCGCCGGCGATATTCTGCATGCAAATGATGACATGATAGTCACACTGTACCGAATGAACGTGAATGGCGAGTTCCTTTCTCCATCGCTTAGACTTGCATACAGTGATGAGGAAAATACGAGCGGCAACGATATATTCGATACCGAAAACGGCTTTTATCGGGATGACTACGGCGATGACGCCACAAGAAACGTTAAGCGGCTGGAGCCGCCACTGCTGGACAACCCCGATACCACCGACACCACCACCCGGTATCGTCTGCTGACGCTCAACTCGGGTGAGAGGATCAGGGTCAACGGCGCGTATGTCAATACCGGTCGCTACGGTTGGGGCCGGGGGATCTACATAGATAACACAAATGATACCCAGGACGAAAGCAACACGCTTTTTGGCGGATATTCGCTGCGGGCCGATTGGCTCAAGCCGAACAACTCGAGCTCTCCATACTGGAAGGGCCCGTTTTATGTTCCGCCGGGAGTGTCTATATTGCTCAATCCGAATGACACCGATGGTGATGGCTTGGCCGATGTGACTATCACTCGAAACGACGGCAGCGTGTGGTACGATCCCGAAGGCAATGCCAGGCCGGGCTGGGGTAGCACCATCACCATGCCTTACCCAGACCCAGCTAACGGCCGAGAGTTAACATGGATGAGGAAGAATCAGACCACCGGCGATCCTCAGACCAGGACAATAGACGGCAACGGCGTGATCTATGCCGAGGGCAACATCCGCATACGCGGCATGCTTCCGCCGAATATGCAGCTTACGGTGGTATCCAACGCCAATATATATATCGAAGGCAGCATACTTAAGTATCGCGATCCGTCTGCCGGCCCCGCGCCTGAAGGTAACTATCGCACTGTAGGCGATTCCACCGGGACCTGCGGAATCGCGCTGCTTGCAAAGGAGAACGTATGCGTGAACACTACGCAGTTCTTCTCTCCGACAAGCGGTGTGGGCGACAATATAGACAACGATAACTCCGTCATTGTGTCCAACGACCCCGACAGCCGTCTTAGGATGTTGTTCGAGTTTGGGCCGCATGAGTCGGAATTATCGGACAATCTTGCAGGCACTTATATGCTTTTGCTGCGCCATTCCGGCCAGTACGGCACTTCTTATATCAATGCATGGCTCAATTCCCGCAGTAATTTAACTGATTGGGGCATTCTATATCTCAACACAAACTGGACACTGGGTTCTCATACTCACACTCCTCCGAGCAGCAATGGATATCCGACTCTTCCCCGGCATGTGTGGGCGGTCGGCGATCCGGGCTTCAATACGTCGGGATGGGGCATAGACAGTTCATATATCGGAGAGGTATTCCCGCTCATTCAGGGCGGCGATCCCGTGCTTAATTCCAACCTCAACAGGCATCCGGGCATGCTAAATGATATTCTGATAGGATTGGACCAGAGCAGTTTCACTCGAAACAACTATCTCTTCGGCGGCATGGCCATTCAGCCGATGGATGTTCGCATCGAGGCCTTGATCTACGCTCAAGAGGGATCGTTCTTCGTACTGCCGGGCAACTGGTTCAACCCGAACCCGTCGGATACACAGGCCAACTATGAAGACACGCGCAGCAGACCGGGGGGACGGGATGAATTTCCCTTCTTTGGCGATCCGCTGGACATACGAATTATCATAGACGGCACGATCACCGAGAATATGCCCGCTATGATAAGTGATGTGAACGAGTGGATGTCTAAATGGGGCAAGATTCCTGAGCATTACGGTTCAACGGATACTGCGACCACGCACCCGGGCGAAGGACTCACTTTCCTCTATGACGATCATGCAGGCTGGCCGTATAAAGAAGTCGGCACGACCACAACGCTAAACGTTGGGGTGAACAGCGGTACGCCCATCAGACAGGACAAATACGGACGCACGCTGCCTCTTGCTCCCAGGCTGCCGGTCTGCACCAGTCTGTTTTACTTCGGCGATGTGATGTAATAGCGGAGGGCAGAGAGCAGAGAGTGAAGAGTCCATAATGCGCTGGCCTGGCGCTGTCGCGCTTCCAACCGAAAGGACTCGTAAATGTGTGTATCATTGGAGGATATCATATCATGAGCAACTTTACCCGGGTTCTCCAAGCAATTGCCATCATGTGCGGTGTGATTGCCGCGCAGATTCCCGCTGATGCGGCAGCGCAGCTTTACGCGGGCAATCGTAAACAGATCAACTGCGGCGTGGCCTGGATTTCCAGCAGTGGCGCTTCACAGCCGGTTGGTTCGGGTTACGACAACAACGGTAATATCGGCTTGACGGGAGGGGTAGGCAATCTGTTTTACCTCCTCGACAACATCACCAGCATGAAGCCTGCTGCATGGTCTTTAGAGAACCCGTTCGCGGGTGTGGATACGTCAGGCACCATGCCCAGGAAATACAACAAGAGCGATCCGCTATACTGGAAAGTGAATCTGAGTGCCGTGCGCGACCTTTCCAGGATGCACGTGCTGTATTTGCCGGCTCAAAGCGCGATCAAGCTCAGTGACGAGATCAGAGAGACGCTGCGCAAGTTCGTAGATGGCGGCGGAGTGCTGTGGATAGATAACTCCAGCGCATCTTCTCCGATGTCTTTCAGCAGCGATGGCGAGTTTATCTTTCCGAACTTCGATTTTCATAACACCTCGCAGGGTGTAGATTATGCTAAGAACCGTCATCACCCGCTTCTGACAATTCCTTTCTGGCTCACTGAGCAGGATATTGCTATGCTTGGCCCGAGCGATTTCTGGGGAAAAATATACGTTAATCCGGGCTGGATGCAAGGCACCGACCTCATTCCTCCGTCAATTGACAGCGACATGACGGTATTCGATTATCTGTTTTCAGTGGTAGTCAATACCGGCTCTATGTCCGCCATGCCGTCCGTAGCGTCGAATGCGTACGGCAGCGGGTGGATTGTCGCCACCTCGAACTATATCGGCAGGGGTTGTTTTATGACTTATCCGTACAACCTGCCCAGCCTTAAGTTTGCTTACAACCTGCTGGCTATGTCTTCGACCTGGACAAACGTCCGAAAAGACCCCAGGCACTCCGGCGGCTCAATAGATACCGTGGGCGGCACGAAACTGGCCAAGATATGGTCGTACTCAGATGCCGCGCCTATGTCCGGCGAGAGTGCGCCTGTGGTCTACAAGAACGTGGTGTTTTATTCCAGCGGAAGCACGCTCTACGCGCTTGACCTTAAGCCGCAGGAAGATTTGGACAACAACGGAAACGCCGATGACGGGCAGCAGGACACGGGCACTATCGGCGGCCAGGATATTATCTGGCAAGACGAACCCGGCGGCACGCTTTCGTCTCCGACGGTGGTCACTTTGCAGCTTCCGACGGGCACTTCCAAAATCGGCGACAGCATAGACGCCGTGCTTGTGCTTTCCAGCACGGGCCAAATATACATGTATGATGCTTTTCCAGATGTGAATGGAATTCTGGACAGCTCAAATTCTCCTCTTGCCGGGTGTACATTCAACTGCAATACACCTGAGGAGCTAACAAATCCGGCTCCGCCGATTTGTATAAACGGTTGGATATATGTCCTGCGCTCTGACGGCAAGATATATGCCGTGAATCCAGTGCTGAAGATCAAGAATGCTCCTGTATACACATGGCTGTTTCCATCAGATTCTGCTGGCAGTTCTTATAAAGCCGAACCCAGAACCGGGCTGAGCTTCGGCTATGTGAGCGCGCAAAATAACGGCGGTGTGGTTGGAATGCTGTGCTGGGGCACTGTAGCGCCGAGTATAGGCGGAGGCACTGTGACAGAGAAGAACGATGCTGTCTTCGGTGTGCCGATAAACGCAAAAAACGATTTCCTCACGAACCAGAATTTTAGCGGAACCCGTGTCGATTGCAAGGTTACTCTTATTGGTAGAGCACAGATCGCCTCAACGCCCGCGCCGGTGGTTCGAGGCTATTATACGGATGGCTCCGGTAATAAGAAGACTCTCACTATAACCAATGTGGAACCCAATACAAACATCAATGGGGCGACTTCATACGGCTATATGAGGATCACTGCGTCATCCACGATTCCTTCAAATGCGATCTTCAGGGCGGATTACACCCTTGACTATTCAAATGAGACAGTGCTGACAAACTCTATCGCCAGCATCAGAAAGACTCTCGATCCGCAGCCGCCTACCAATTCTCCCGGTAATGCGGTTAATGTTGTGATACCGGCTTCGCCTGCCCTTGGCCCGGACGCGATGGTGTATATTTCCGGCAAGCGGGAAGGCAGTATCACCACGGAGCCGACTCCCGGCGGGTATTTGTACGGTCTTCAAATAGACGGCCAGGATCAGAAAACCAAATGGCCTTATTTCCTGCACGCTGGTGTTACCAGCAGCTGGTTAGCAGGCTCTTCGGACAGCGTCTTGTCCACTGCCGCAGGCACTGGGGTTACGATGCAGAGTAATTTGGCGCTGCCGGGCGTTGTCATGATCGAGAATAATGATGTGTGGACTCCTCTTCAAAATCCGCAGGTGTTGAGTTCACCCGCTTACTCCGCCGATAAGGTGTTCGCGACCGTTACCGGAACCAACGGCGGGGCGCTGATGTGTTTCAAGGCCAAGCCTGATTTCGTGATCAGGCTCTGTGAAAACGCCGGTTTTGATATGGCCGGTAAACCGATCAGGCAGCCCATGAGCCTGTACGATTCCACCACCAAGCGCAACCGTTCAGTGCGTATATGGCAGCCGAACCTGCTGCTGGACTCGCCACTGACTATGACGGCCAATATTGCGGTTTTGTTGAAAGATGAGAGTATGATTGACCGTGACAAGGGCACGATCACAATCAGCGACTTCGATGATCTCAGTGTACCGGGCATTAATGGGATCACGAACGTGTTCTCGCCGTCTCTGCCGGTGTGGGTGATGGTGGATAGCATCGAGATTCCAATTGACTACTCTACTTGGGGACCTCTGAGCACATACAAGACCGTTACTCCGGTGACGGGAGATTGCGTGGACCTGAGCGGCTGGAATAACATGCTGTGGTATTACCCGGTGGAAGACTCGATACACTCGTCACCGGTGGTGATCGGCGAAACCGTCTATTTTGAGACCGATAATGGCACGCTTTACGCGCTGCCCACCGAGACAGGCAAATCGGGAGGCGTTCCCATTGATGACGAAGACGTTATCTGGAAAGAGACTTCCGATAATAATCTGAACAGCGGCACAAGCAGCACTAATGTGTCCATCGCCGGATCGAATGGTGTTCTTGTGATTCCTAAAGGTGACGGCCTTTACGCCTATTCCAACACGACCACTCTGGTAGCGGACACCAACAGGCTGATGGAGCTCGACGGGGCGGGCGAACTGAGCTGGGCCGCCGATTCTATTATATGGCCGGTGCATACTCCTCCCAGCATCAGCCAGCAGCCCGCGACGACTTCCGGCCCTGTGGACAAGCCGAACCGGGTCAGATATGTTTCGACAAGCGAGCTGCTGGTTGCTAACTCGGGCGCGAACCAGGTCTGCAGGATCGACAAATCTGGGCAGGTCGGTTCTCTGCGTGTGAGCGACATTGACGGCAATTTGAGGTATATCAGGTGGCTGTATGATAGGTTTTCCGACCCCAATCGACTGCTTCGCCCTGGTCAGACGAGGCGCCTTGTCGGGCCGACCGACGCGATCCTCTGGGAAGAAACGGAAACCGATGCCACGTACGGTTCCGTCCAGGTGGTGCACTGTCTGATTGCGGACTCGGGCAATCACCGGATTGTCGACTTGGTGTACAAGTTCGACATAGACAGTAACGCGCGATATCTTATTGCGGACGATAACGATATAGATTCTGAGAGCGGGTTCTGTATGCCGCGGTTGAACTGGGTCACCACCATGGATTCCACTGGCCAGGATTATGTTTTTGACTGTATACAGATCGTGCCGAATTATACCAGCGGCGCTATCAGCAGCTTTGAAATATGGGCAGCCATCTCGAACTATCGAACGGGTCTGGGCGACACTGTCACAGACCAGGGCCTTGGCGGCGCTATAGTCGCGATCGGTTATCGGGAAATAGATGGCAACTCATATAATTATAACTTCGACAATTCCGGTCGGATTATCTACGGTTGTGACCGGGTGAAAATCAATAATAAAGAAGTCCCGCTTGCCAGCCCCAGGTATTTTCAGGTCACGGATACCAATGCAGGCAGGTATATGTATGTCTGCGACAACTATGGCGTATACAAGGCGCTGATTCCCACCACTAGTGGAGCAGTACCGGTGGTGGATCCAAAACAGATTTTGACGGATACCGATTATCGTAGTCTGGATCGAGATGGTGACAACACCAACAATACCCCAGATAAACAGATACTCAACGTCCCTCTGGAGGCATCGTGCGTGCATGTGCTGCCCAATGGCAACTGGCTGATAACCAACAGTTACTCGGGCGTCAACAAATCGCGCACGTCCAAGTTTAGCGGTGAAGTGTTCGAATATAATCCAAATGCCACATCCACATCCGATAAGAAAGTCGAGTGGCAGTCTCCGGATTTGGATTGGACTTTCAAAGGTGGCAGCACGAGCGTATATTCTTGGAAGCAGGTAATTGATAACGGCCAGATCATGCAGCAGCCGACTTGCGGGTACAGGCAGTTCTGAGAGAGCCGAGAGTGGAGAGCGAAGAGTTCGTTGCTCTCGCAGGAGACAAAAAGACCGGGTGTCAGTTTCACAACTGACGCCCGGTCTTAAGAATGACAATATGTAAAAAGCGCTCAGGCGCTCTTTCTTCTTCCGGCAAATCCCAGCATTCCAACTCCGAAGCTGGCTAATGCCAACAGACTGGAGGGCTCGGGAACGGGTAGGTTGGCTGCGTCGAACGAGGCGAAACTTGTTATCGAACCTGTTGAGGCGCTGCCTGCAAGGCTCCATGATGACGTGTCGAGCGCACCTGCGATCCCGGCATTGGGTCGGCTGAACCACAGTGTTGAGCCGTCTTCAGATGCTATGCACTTGAAGCCGCCGGTGTAGTCGGTCGCGCTGAGCGATAATGTGCCCACTTGGGATACGCTGCCGTCGCCGGCAATCCGGTATTTCAGCGCCGTCGGGGTGCCGCCTGAGGTTGCTCCGATAATGGCGAGGTAGTCGGTGTCTCCAATACTGAACTTAGTGATATCCGTCGGATTGAAACCGCTCAGAGCTTGGGTCGATATGTTGGTTCCGGAGATGCTGCCTATGCTAATAGCGCCTGAATTTGTATATTCGAGAGTCGAGCTTACCACATAGGTATAGTCATCTGTTGCGGCCACTGCTGTGGGATAGCGCGGGGTGTTGCTCGCATCCATTTCAAGGCTTGTGGTTGCTCCGACGTTGCCGCCGCTTAGTGTCGTAATATAGCTTCCGCCGATGGGTTTAACATACTCATTCTGGCTGATTATTACGCCTGTGCTGCCGGATGCGGCTACGTCGGCGAACAGAGAATGACTGTAAGAACTGCTTGTGATTGAGCCAATGCTCGGCGTTGCGCTGAGGCTGGAGAGATATGCGTAGCTTGCGGAGCCGGACGAATTGCCGGCGACATATATACTTTTGTTTGAACCGATTGCTATCGAGCCGGCTTTATATACTGACGAAAGCGAAATTGTCTTTTTCAGTGTTGCGGCATAGTTGCCGCTGGAACAAGTCAGATCGTACACGCGCAGTGAACTGCCTGAGCTGCTGGTTTCGGTGACGAGCACCGTATCGTTGTCGTACATAGCGATGTCGCGGCTCCACGTGCTGCTGCCCAGATTGCAGATCTGAGTGCTGGTCATAGTCGAGCCGCTTTGTTGGATTACATACAGTGCTGATGAGCTGGCGGCGAGCGCGTATTGGTTGGCCGAAGCCGCGCCGCAGGTCGCAAGTAGCAGCAACGCCGGTATTCCAAGTTTTGTGATTATTTTATTGTCCATTGATGTTCCCCCTGGCGCATGTATCAATATTACATGTGCACAATTCGTGCCAATGTCGTAAGGCAGAGGTTGATGGTATAATGTGTGCTTGCTGGAGGCGTTTGAACGGAACAATTGATATATAGGCAAAGTCGAATGAATGGTATCGGATCAATCGGAGGATCTTCATGATGAGAAGTAAAGTCGGCTTTCTTACTTCATTGGTTATCATAACAGTCGCTATGACTGTGCTGTTGAATTATTCGTGGGCGGGCACAGGCGCCGTCACCAGCGGCTCCGCGTCACCGGTGTGGCCGACGTATCACGCGGATGCCATGCACACCGGAAACAACTCCACATCTACAGATCTCACGAATCCTGCTACGCTTGGTCTGATATGGGTGTTCCCGCGCGCGGACACTGCATTAGCGTCCGAAAGTGATTCGATTAATGATCAGGCGATTATAGATAGTGATGTCTGGACTCCCGATGCCAGCGTGGATGCTTATGGCGATACTGCAAATGCGGACGATGAGTATCCATTTTACTACGCGCCTGCATTGCCTTCAGGCAGCACCGCAACTGGTACCGCCACGTGGACTCCCAGCAGCGCGCTGACGGCGGGCTACTATTACATTTACGTGTGGGTTCCCACAGCGCAAAGCGAAACTTATTCATACACAGAAACCGCTGTTTACACGGTATACGACGATACCGGAACCACAGATGTGACATTCGATCAGACTGCCGGCGGTAGTTGGCAGCTTCTCTCCGACACACAGTTTACATTCAAAAGCTTTTCCAATGTGCACAAGGTCGTGCTTTCCAACGTGACCGGCGATGAAACGATTGATTCCGACATCCGCGTTGCGGCAGACGCCATTAAGTTTGTCAAGGGTTCGGGCATGGAAATATACGGCTCGCCCGTCAGTGCGACTATTAATTATACGTGGACTCATGATCCAAACTGGGACCCGGCGCCGTATAACGATGATGATGGAAACTATGTGGATGTTGATGCGGATGAAGCACAAGCAGAATTCGGTACGCAGAGTGACTACGACGGCATCTGCCCGGTGGTATACGTGGGGAGTGTGGAAAAGCCCATCACTATCGATGACGACGCTCCGAATACGGGAGCCGTTTATTGCGTAAACAGCGTTACCCCTGTAAACACTCCTCTTGCCAATAACGACAACTATCGTGAACTTTCGGAAGAGTTGGGCACGGCCATTTGGCGCTATCCGGCGCGCATAGGTGATAAGTCCAGCTACGATCATTCCGCCACCAGAAACCGTGATCCATTGGAAGGGCCTATACAGGGCGGCATTTATGCCTCGCCAACCCTTGCGACATTGTCGGACGGCACCAAAGTATGTTATGTCGCCGGTCAGGACCGGCAAGTATATGCTTTGAACGCCGAGACCGGCAGGCTGATCTGGAAAGGCCCCGGGATGACCGTCAGCGAGAGTGGGGCTGTGGTAGGTGGCGATCCTGCGTCAGTCTGGGTGAATGCTTCCGGCTTGGATGAAGCATTCGGCGGCAACATGGCTTACACGACTAACAGCAGCGCTATTCCGATGAGATGGGATTTCGGTACGCATCGAGAAAATACTCGATATAACGAAGGCAATATTAACGGCGAGGGCTGGGCGTATTCGGTTTATGTCTGGATCCCCCCGGCTACAAGCGAGTCGATCACGCGTGGAACCGGGACATATACAATTACCTCTGAAAATGATCCGGTCAGTGTCAAGGTCGATCAATCGGACGTATCCAATCAGGGCAGATGGGTGCAGATCGGCAATTCCTACTTCAATGTCAAACAAGTGAGTTTGGAAAAATCTTACAGCGACACCACGATGATTGTCGCGGATGCTGTTATGATCGTCCCTAACACTATCGGCTCATTCGGTTATTCCAGTCCGGTGGTGGATGTCACGAAGAAGATTGGTGATACCAGTGTTTCTGGTACAGCAACCAAGGTTTTCGCGGTCACGGAAACGGGACGCGCATTGTGCTTCAACGCGGCTGGCACCACGCCGGCAGCGGGCATTACGTCGGATGAAGCACTTTGCATGGTCAACTGGATATACCCGAGGATTCGCAACACGAAAAGTGTGACCGGCAGCGATACTGCTGACGCGGACCCGATGGACTCCGTGGGCGCAACCCCCGCGTACTGGGCAAACGGCACAACCCCTCTGCTTTTCCTGGCGGATATTAATTCTGACGATGATATCGGCCATGTTTACTGTATTGATGTGACCACCGGCAAGGAGAAGTGGAATTATTACGACGATACCGCGGGCACAGATGAATATGGCGGAAAAATCGGTTTGGGCGGGTTCACTTGCTCGCCTACGGTGGATGATGCGGTTGTGGGCAAAGAACAGATATTTATCGGTTCCACCAGTGGATATTTCTATTGCCTCAACGCTAATGCTGCTAAGGACGCGTCCTATAAGCAGATATTGAACTGGAGATACCCCGAGAAGAACACATCGACGCCTCTTGGGGCGTTCAGGTATTCGACGCCTGTGGTGGGCGATGCTTACGCGTCTGATGGTGCTGCTTCCAACTCAATCCATCGAGTATGGGTAGGCAGTGATGAAGGGCTGATCTACAGCTTTGACGCCAGGCCGGGCACTACAACAGACCCAGACGACCGCCGGCTGTATGTCAGTTATGGGACAGACTCCAGTGATTCCAACACGACTTACAGATATCCTCACCCGGCGGGCATATATTACTTCGAATCTGATGCTTACTCGGCATTAAGGGGCGCCATCGCGGTTGATGCTGCTGAATCTGTAACGGAATATGTCAGCAGCTACAATTTCTCCGGCGGCTCGAAGGACACTGAGAACTCACAAGATCATAAAGTCTATAACTCCAAGACCATGTACGCCGGTGATATGGCGGGCGTGTTACATTGGTACAGCGCCGACTCCGGCCGTAGCGACTGGTATGACCAGAAAGATGAAGATGATGAAGATGAAGATAATACAAAAGGCCAGAACTATAATAGCTATCAGTTTGAAGGAGAGTTGTTCGCATCGCCCAACATCACTAACTTCGACTACAAGAGCGGCAACAACATCAGCTATGTATATGTGGCCAGCACGGCCGGTTGGGTAGGTGCATTTTCGGATGACGACGGCGCTTGGGGCGGCACCTGGGCGGGCGGACTCTATCCGTTTGACGGCATAGCTGACGGCTCTCGATACGTAACAAATCTGGCTTCGGATACGGACTTGCAGTTCGATATCTTCAAGAAATCGTTCTATGATGGCTCCAAAGGCAAAAGTGCCGAAACCAGTTTGGCGTCGAATCCTAATTATTACACTCCGTATGATACAACATACGGTATCGATTGGGATAATTTTACAAGTAATCCGTGGTCTGTCAGCCCAGAAATGAAACTGCTGGATACGTCCGGTATTACCAGGCCGGTCGATCCGGCTGACCCTAACTACTCTGCTTTGTGCGATACATTTGATGACTTGCTAAATGACAAACTTCTTGAGGAAGCCTATGATCAGCGCAAATACGCTTTTGATTTGACCAGTCGCAGAGGAAGCGATACTCCGGTCTATTATGAGTGGGGCGAAAGCATATATGTCGCTTTGTGGAACCTGCCATCGAAAGCCTACCTGTCAAGCGTAAGAATTACCGCAGGCAAAGGCACAAGAGACAGCAGTGTATCAAATACAAAGAAGTACTACAAAGTTCTTGATGACCCGGACGGCAATAATCCCACCTCAGCGCCTGTGCTCACGTGGGGCGCCGGGGGCACGGTTGAGCGCGGTTATGCCTATGGCAAATACGATATCAAGTACAATAATTCCCCGACTCCGGGTACAGGTTGGGTTGTTAAGGCGGATATCAGTTTCTACAAGACTTCAGCCAAGAAGTCTGTCACAAGAACAACCATTCCAATCTCCAAACTAAGAGGCGGGTCTCCCTACAAGCCGTTTGTCGCTGACGGAACTTATCAAAGGCAGATTATTGGGATCAACAATCCTCTTGCCATCAAGGATGACAGAAATTACGATAACGAGGGCACTTCGGTTTCTTTGGCATGGCCGAATACCTCCGCCGTCGTAAACAACTGTTTCGCGACTGTTGGATCCCAATGGGCTCATAACGGGTATTCTCGAGATGAACCCGAGGCTCATTACAACGGCAACGCCTATGTGGACAGTGACGGAAACTACAATCTTGAGAAGAAACCCACGATTAACTTGGGCCTCGCAAATCATGGCGCGATTACTCGTCAGGCCAGGTTGTGGGTGATGGACAGAAGTGCTGTCGGTGTTACCACGACCAGCAGCAGCAGGACCAAAAAACTGGAAAAGTTCCGCGTTACCGCAGGCGAGCTTAGGTTCAATAAGACGCCGACGGATACCACCGGCGAAAGTACTATAGCAGCGTCAGGCGGTGTTAAGTTTCCCTGGGAGTTTGGGATTGGTTCTTCGGATTATCCCAGTATATATAAGCAGCGCCAGGATTATGTCAAAGCGAGTGACGGCGGCGATCCATCAAACGACAGCACCAAGCTGCCGGCTCTGTACGATTACGGTAGCACGGGAGAATACGACAATGCAGCTAACCCCAGCATTCTGGTGCCGGATAGCATATTCGTGTCCGTGGACGTTCCGCGCTTTCAGCCGGCAAACTACGCTTCATTTCAGGAGACTATTTCCAACATAACTACAGACAAAAGAACCGGCTATAGCCGCGGTATGAAAGCCTATATTGATTCAGACGGCAAGAACGGATGGACCAGCGCCAATGAAACAAGTGGAGGCACGAAGAAAGAGGAGGCATATCGCCGGTTCTATATGGGGGTGAGGGTTCCGCCCGATCCTAAGATCGAGGTTGAGGAGCGTTTGATCGACGTGGGCAAAGCGCCTCACGGTCTGGGCGAAGGACTCAATGAGTTCAGCGCGTATAACCCATCGGATGAGGTCAGCCAGTGGTTCAAGAAAGTGACGATCAGGAACGCTGGAAACGTTAATCTTCCCAGAATGTATATAGGCCGCACAACTCCGATGTTCAGCGACCAGGCGGGCAGCAATTCTCCTCTGCCGGGCGGTTCGATCACGAGTTCACTGGATTATTACGACCCAATTTTCCAGAGGGCGAAAAATGAACCGTTTGTCACCGTCTACAATGGTACTAATTACGGCTATACTCTCACGAAGGCCAGAGTAGGCGATCCTGATCCTACCGAGTTGACCATTCCCGACCAGCGCAAGTGGGATATGGACTACAACTATACAAAGGCTTCCACAAACGCGGCGATTGATGATCTTAACACCACATTCGGCAGTAATGTTGCCGATGATGAACCGCTGCCTGTGAAAGTGGGAGTGAGAGTGCCTCTGACCCAGCCGGTCGGCACGTACTACAGCTATGATAATTACTACGGTGTCCCTTATGTGTCGGTGTTTTGCGATACTTGGGTACAAGATGGCTTGCTGAATTCCGGCAATGAGCCTTATGCCGAGACCAGCTTCCAACTTAAAGTGAGCGTTCGCGAAAATCAGCTTACCGGCGGCGTGACTCCATATACCCTGCCGCAGATAGACATTCCCCAAACCGAGGATGCTAACGGCAATGGTCTTCTGGATGACGGTGAAGATAATGGCTCTCTGGGAACGACCGGCCAGCTCGACGACTTCACGCCGAGGGTGGGGGACGCCACTCCTGCAGCTTTCAAAGTGCCCGCGTCAGGCAGTGCCTCATCGGGTGGCGCGAATGCCAACGAGGGTAATGTATATCTTTTCTGGTCGAGCAACAGACTGCTGGATTCCACCGCGCAGAATAGCTATTATCCGGATTGGGCGACTCCTTCCGATGCGAGATATACATCTTTTGCCAATGCGCCATGGTTTATCGACCGCGCCACCTTGACCTGGGACGACGGCTGGCAGACGGTAGGCGCTAATGCATCCAAACAGTGGTGGGAGACTTTGTCTCCAACGATTCCCTCTTTAAGCGATCAGTGGCCTACAACGACCGGTTTGATGGAGTGGCAGCCCGGTTACTATTCCGTGCGGCATCACTCGCCGGTAATTGCGCAGACTTTATCAACCACGCAGTCCGCGCCCACTGAGAATGCGTGGCTCGCATGGGTGGGTGTTGCTGATAAACAGGATTCCACCAGCGAGAAGGTCACGCAGGAACACCTGATCTTCTATACCAATGTGACCGGCGGCACGGTCGCCGGCACGAGTTCTCACATCAATCAGGACCCAGGAATGGTGAAGCGCTCGCCGAGCCTTTCGGTCTATGATGGCAGGATGTGGATGTTCTGGCAGGGCGGCGATAAGGGGAACTGGTCGATAAAGTATTCCACCAACGATACCACCGGCTTCCCGTCTGATGGTTGGGCTGCTGAATCCACGCTGATGGTGCCAAGCTGCCTGACATCGGTAAGCTCGCCAAACTGCATACTGCGCAGGTTCTGGGGCAGTCTGAGCGGCAGTAGTGGCCCGAACTATATAAACGACGCAACCGGCAGAGAACTGCTGGATATAGTATATGCGGGAACCACCAAATACAATAAAAGTTCGGACATTCTTCTCGGCAGATACGCGGCTGTGAGTACGACTGATGCAACGACGACGGCGCTGCAAGACGCAATGCCGAGCGTGATCGCTCAGCCGCTGCCAAGGGTGTTTAATCAGGAGCTTAAACGTGACTCGCAGTATGGATATTACACGTCGCAGCACCTTGCCTGGATCAAGCCGGACACGGAGAACCCTGTTACAGACAGTTGGGGCAGGGCTAAATATCTCGAATATCTTCAATACCTCTCAGATAACAATTCTACTGCCGTGCCGGATGTGCCGTATATCAGGGTGTATTTGCCCGAGGGGTATAAGCTGCCGGACGGAACTGAATTGTCAGAAGAAAGAGCAATCAGTGCCACCGACGGCAGTGTCTGGAGTATCGACAGCGACGGAGTGGACAACAGCGAGATTACTCCTGGAACTGCCATCACTCCGACGTACGATGATGCCACAGGTATATACACTTATGATTATCCAAACGGATCGGCCGCGCAGAGTGTTCTGGGAGAGATGCTGGTCGATTACTCGGCGGGCATAGTTCGGTTTAACAAGTCTTTGAACGAGGTAAAGGAGCTCGACAGTAACGGTAAGTTCGTCAAGTTCATATCTCCGCAGGTTCGGGCGGACTACACTCCGCGGACATGGCGCATAACGACCGATGCCGCAGTCGATAACAGCCCACGGGCGTTCATAGAGCGCACCAATATGAATACCACCGCCAATCCGGGAATGGGTAATTTTGCCGGAGATGCCGATAACGCTCCCGTGGACAGGCTGTGGGTGTTCTGGCGAAAAGCGGGGACAGGTGTCAATACCAGCACGATATATTATAAGACCTATCGCGTCGGTATAGACCTTGCCGCCCTCGGACACAAGCCGATACCGATGATTACCGACTACTCCAAGTACGCTACAATGGGCAAAATCCCGGGCAATGTCGATTCAGATGCAAACCTGAGTGTGAGCAGCACAGCGCTTGGCCCGTGGGAGGTAAACCGCGCAGGCACCAAGATATACTTCAGCGAGGTCGACGAGCGGTACATGTCGCTGTTGAAATCGGGAAGTAAGGATGTGCTGGGAAACGGGCCATCTGCGATTACCATCACTTACAGACCGACCGGCGCGTCGGCGGATGTTACCGTGACTGCAAGAGATATTTATTGGATAGAAGAGATACCCGAACAGTCGCTTTTGGGCTTTTCGGCGGACGGCAACGTCAACGAAGGCAGCATATACGCATTTGCCGATCCCGACCCGGAATACTACAAGATCAACAATTATCTCACAGGAGATGGAACATACGCGGCTCTTCTGTCTTCAAAGATATGGGTGTTTTGGACGAGCACCCGCGGCGGCACTTCTGATTTGTTCTGGGAGACATTAAGCCCGAACTTCGCCGCGAACTAATCAGCAATATAGCGAGCCTATCGCGATCAGTCATTCTTGAGGAATCTGCTTTTTGAGATTTAGGCGCAAAGCAGATTCCTTGTTTCGCTGGGAATGGCTGCGTGCGAGGGCAATGTTTGTTGACATAAAGCTGGGTTTGATGCTACGATATTCCTCGTGCATAGCTCTGAGATTAGGAAGAATTATATATGAGTCCGTCACGGAAACCTTCGCCTTCCGCTGTCGTCGGCCTGGATATCGGCAGTGATTCGATTAAAGTTGCCGAGGCCAAGAAAACAAAAGATGGTATTGCGATAACTGCCCTGGGCATGGCTCGTATTCCTGAAGGCGTTGTTGAGAACGAAGTAATAGTCGACCCCAAAGCTCTTGGAAGCGCGATCAAAGCCCTCCTGGTGGAAAACGGCATTAAGACGAAAAAGAGTGTAAGCTCTGTTGCCGGGCAGTCCAGGGTGGTTGTCCGTGTGATCGAAGTTCCTAAGATGAGCGGAAAAGAGTTGGCCGAAACCATCAAGTGGGAAGTCGAAAGGCATGTTCCGTTTCCTCCAAACGAAATCGTGATGGATTATCAGCCCGTGGAGCGGCCCAGTGCCGACCCGAACGCGCAGAATATGGAAGTGCTTCTTGCGGTTGCACAGCAGGAACTGATCGACAGCCATGTGCAGGCGCTTGCGGCTGCCGGGTTGAAGCCTATGGCTATCGACATCGAGTCTCTGGCGGCCAGCAGGGCTTTGGTCGAGACATCGACCTCCGGCGCGAAGAACGAGGTCGTCGCGATAGTCAATATCGGCGCGAACAATACCGATCTCGGCATATTTGAAAACGGTATTTTGACGTTTCCCAGCCCTCCGTTGGGAATTGCCGGCTCGACGTTTACGCAAGAAATTGCGGAGGGTCTGGGTCAGACACCGGATCAGGCCGAGATTACCAAAAAAGAATATGCCGCAGTGAACTTGGACGCTTTCCCGGATACCGGCGCTTCGGATGATATGGGAGGCGGGTTCAGTTTTGGTTCCGAACCTACTTCGTTTGGCACGTCGGTTGGCCCTGAAGATGCGGCTGGTGGAACAGCGTTCGATTTGGGTGGGTCGGATTCCGATGCGAGTGGCGCTGCCAGCGAACCAATTCAGCCGGGAGGCTTTACGAACACTATCGACGGTCCCGATTTCGGTTCCGACGATCCGCTGAGCGGAATTACTTTCGGCACGCCTCAGCCTGCCGGGGAGAGTGTTCCGCCTCCTGCGTTCGATCTGGGTGGTGGCGAATCTACCGTAGGCGGCCCCGCGTTTGATTTTGGATCGGATGAGCCGCAGGGCGAGAGCCAGGCATTCGATCTGGGCGGCGGCGAGCCCGGCGCGCAGCAAGTTAAGCCATCGTTCGATCTCGATGACGAGGACGACGCGCCGTCGATGGAACCTGAGAATGTAGATCCGAACTTCGACCTCAGCGACATCAATCAGAGCGCTGACCCCGGCGATGAAGTCTTGGTGCCCGTCCCGGCGGCCAAAACTCACGAGAGCGGGTCGATGGAGGAAAAAGTTTTTCAGTCGATTTCCGGCGCGCTTACTGACCTTGCGGTCGAGCTGAGGCGTTCGCTGGATTATTACGGCACGAAATACGCCAATCCGCCGCAGCGCATCTTCCTCTGCGGAGGAACGGCCAAGATGCCCAAGCTGGACGAATTTCTCAGCCGCGAGCTCGGCATTCCGTGCGAAGTAGCAGATCCGGTGAAGAACCTGCAGGTCAATGTTCCAGCAGCCTCACCGCAATATATTAAAGACATCTCGCCGCTCTTTTCAGTGTGTATTGGGCTGGCGATTAGAGATATGATCGGTTAGGTGCTGGCAATATGATTAAAATAAACTTGCTGCCGCGGACCATTAACGAGAAAGCCGTCATCCGCAACACGGCGCTTGTATTTGTAGCGCTGCTGGTGGCTATTGCCGTTGGCGGGTTTACGTATGCTTCCAACCTGGGCAAGCAGGTGGCGCAAAAAGAAGCCGATGCTCAGGCAGCGGAAGCATGGCAAGCCAGGGTCGAGGGCATTCAAAAGCAGGCGCAGGAACAGACCGCTTCTATCCAGCCGATTAAGAGCAAACTCGACTTTATCAACTCGGTTCTTAAGTTCAACGAAGAGTATCCCAAGCTCTATGCCCAGGTCGCCAAGTGGACTTACGACAAAGTCATGTATACCGCTCTGGCTTGTGACGGCACCCAGGTGGTGCTGACGGCTCGAACCAAAAACCTAGATTATCTGGGCAGATATTTGCTGAACATGTATCGAGCTACAGATTTATTCACCGAAGTGACGATTTCCGGGGTTCCCGGTTATAGACAGAACGGTCAGGCAGGTGCGATGGGTGGAACTCTGCCCGGAATGGATGCCACGGCTGCGGCGCGAGCTGCATTCACAGCGCCTGCGTTCACTCCGCAGAGTTCGTCTGGCGGCCCTCAATCGAGCCTTGCCGGAATCGGGGCTATTGCAAGCAGCATGGAGAGGGTCGCATTCGGCGAAAAGTGGGTCGATTTTACTGTGGTATGCAAGCTCAAGACTCCCATAGCCGCTCCTTCGTTTGGCGCAGGCGGCGCGCCTGCCGGTGGCGCTGCGGGAGCGCCGGGTAGTGCTCCTGGTATGCCTGTCGGCGGATAGCAAGAAGAAACACGGGTTAGTTTAAGGAATTGTAATGAGTCTAGCCAAACTGAAACAGATACACGTCATAATTATCGGCGCATTTTTGTGCATTGCCGCGGTAGTGGGCGTAATTATGTTGCTCGTCAAGCCCAAACAGGAAGCATTGGCTGCGGCGCAGGCGAGAGTCGATAGATGTACTCTTGCCAATACGTCTGCTGAAAACAAAGCGGTTCAGGATTTGAACAACGCCATTATGGAAGTCGGTCGCGTCCAACAGTCGCTGGATGCCGAAATGAAAAGGCGCATGCCCGACCTGAGCTTTGCCCGGCGCGATCTGGGCATGCTGCAGCTCTGGCATGAGCAGATCGATACACTGGGGCCGCTGCTGGAGTCTTTTGCCAAAGACAAGAGCGTGAGGGTCTTAAATGCCAGTTTCTCGATTCCGGCTCCTCCGGCGAACCCTAATGATGCCGTTTTTGATCAGGATGTTCTTGTGTTTCCGCTCGGAAATGTTACCGTGCAGGGCAATTTCAAAGCTCTGATGGCTAACATCCGCCGTTGGAATAATTGCAGTCGGTTGGTTATGGTCAATCAGCCGGTGCTGATGGGCACCAGTCCAAATTTGACGGCTACATATTCACTTACGTGCTATATCTTCCCGGTCGCCAAGGGTGGAGAGAAAATTCAAATGGCGGGTGCTGGTGGCGCATCGGCTGGCGCTGCGGGTGCCGCTCCGATGCCCGGTGGTCCGTCGATGCCGGGCGCACCGGGGATGTGATGCAAGTGCTGGCGGCGAATGTTGGGAGTAGAACTTAATGGATTGGCTTAAGGACAAGAAAAACCAGCCTATTATTGCGGTTGTTGCGGCTGTGATCATAATGGGCGTACTGATTTTTGTGATTCGCCCGATGATTTTTGGTGGAGGCTCAAGTGGTGATCAGGCCTCTGCGCCGCCCGAAATGGGGACGCCTCCGCCGAGTGAGCCGGCCGCTCAGGTACCGGAAGCGGCTCTGCCATCCGATACGGGCGCTGCTCCACCAGCCGGTACGGCTCAGGCTTCGACAAGTTCCACTCCGATGGAGCCGTGGCGTGCCGACCCGTTCCTGCCGGTGGGATACAAAGCGCCGGTGAAGGCTCGAGTCCGCAAGCTGCCTATCTCGGACTTTCCATTTTTGCGAATTTCGATTCCGCCTAAGGATGTCGAACAAATTCAGGTTCAAGACGCGGTGCAGCCAGCCAGGCGAATGGCGGGGCTTCTTTTGAATAAAAGAGTCTATGCAATCATAGATACCAGCGGCGTTTCGGAGATCGTCCAGCCGGGCGACAGGCTCAAAGACGGGCTTGCCGTTGTGGAAAAGATTGAACAGGACAAGGTAATCCTGAAGACTACGGATAAGAAGCCGAAGTATATAGTAGTGAGAATGGCGGCATCTCCCAGGACGGACTTAGGCACTGCGGCTGGGGCGCCTGGTAATTCGGCTGCTGGTGCAGCAAGGCCAACCGGGCTTTCAGGGCCGATGATGTCTGGAATGCGCGGGAGTCGTCCCCGGAACAGGATGTAGGTGGTTCGGATGCGCCGTCCGACCGGAACTTTGGTGCGGATGAGTAAGTCTATCAAGTGTGAGCTACGGTTCTTCTCAGGACTGTTGAAAGTGGGCAGTGAGGAACCAGGAGGTCTGAAATGATAATCGGATTGAAGAAGTGTATAATTTTATTGGTGTTTGTTGCAATGGCTTCGGGGTTGATATGCTCAGTCTGCATGTCCGCCGACAGCGAAGAGCTGGTCAGCATAGATCTCAAAGATGTTGACGTAAAGTCCGCGATTCAGGCGCTGTTTAATGGTACAGGCCGTCAGGTCGCGGTTGACTCGCAGGTGACGGGGTTTATTTCGATTTTTTCGGTGAAGGAGACCCCTTTTGACGTTGCGCTCAAGACTCTGGTCAAAACGGCAGGACTGGTGTATCGCGTTGACAACAACATTTATCTTATAAGCAAGAAACCCGAAACAACCGATGCTAGCAGGTTGCCGGATGTGGCGTTGCCTGAGGCAGTCGTCGAGACTACAACCACTGAGGAGTCCATCATCGACAAAGTCCCGCTCAGCAACATGGGTGCAAGTGAACTGCTCAATATGATGAGCGGCAATGCCAGTAGCAGTGGTTATGGCGGTATGAGTGGCATGGGCATGAGCGGCATGGGCATGAGTGGCATGGGCATGAGCGGTATGAGTGGCATGGGCATGAGTGGCATGAGCGGTATGAGTGGCATGAGTAGTATGGGCAGCAGTTATGGCGGCAGCAGTTATGGCAGCAGCAGCCGCAGTTGGTAAGTATTTGTATAGGCGGCAGCGCCTTTGACCGGAGGAGGAAACGAGAAATGTTTCATATACTAAAGCCCTGGTGTAGTATGAAAACCACGGCTTTATCGGCTGCGGGGGTAATTCTTGCGGCTATGTCTATTGCCAGCAGCGCGGTTGCCGCAAATGGTATTATGCTTCAGATCAAGGATGCTCCGCTGAAGGAAGTCGTGATGCTCTTGACTCAGCAGAGCGGCACGAATATCGTGATTGCGGATGATTCCAAACTCGATAAGAAGATCACCGCTTCCCTTAACGATGTGCCTCTTGAGAATGCTCTCGACTATATCGTGAAGGGTGCTGGAGTCTCCTATAGGAAAACCGACGACGGCACCTATATTATAGGCGGTGTCGCGTCCGAGGAACCGGTAGTTTCGCTTACGGATGTTGCCGCCGCTCTTTCTCCGGTCGAGTTGCCCGCGGCAGGATACGCCTCGGTTCGTCGTGAAGAGAGCCGGATGGTTGTCGTCAAGCTGATTCATTCCAAGCCCAGTGAGCTTTTGAGACTTATCGGTTGGGATGGCGTTAATCCAATGCCCAACTGCGAAGTAGCATATCCTGGGAATACCAACTTGACTGGAAATGCCAACGACTTTTCCACACCATTGTCGGTCATAGGTAATGAAGGTCAGCTTTACGACCCGTATCAGTCCATTCGCAGGCAAAACAACCAGCCGGTAGTTCCAACGATTGATCCGGCCAGTCTGGATAGAGGTGCCGGTCGCAGCGCAGACCAGAACGCAGGCGCGGCGCAGTTTCCTAACTCCGGCTCGATGCGTCCGTCAGGCTATAGCACATCGGGCTACGGCAGTAGAACCGGCAATACTCCACCAACACCGAGTAATACATCGTCGTCCAGCTCGAGTTCCGGTTCCAATAACTTCCTCATGCCCGAAGGCGTCGACGATGTGAAACCGTTTGATCTGGATAACTCTATCATTGTGAAGGGCACGGAGGACGGTATCGAACAGTTCAAGAAAGTCGTGCGGATGCTTGATGTTGCTCCAAAACAGGTTCAAATCAAGGCTGAGTTCGTCGAGGTTACGACCAGTGATATCAGAAAATTCGGAATCGACTGGAGTCTGCAAAGGATTAACGAAAGCTTTGACACAGTGTTTAATCCTGAGGGCAATGTTGTAGTTGGTCTTACCAGTGGCAACTTGACGGCTCAGCTCAAGGCTCAGTTGACCAGTGAAGTTGGACGGGTAATCAACTCACCGATTATTTCGACCATCAATAATCAGGTCGCCTATATAAGCATAGCGGATGTTATTCCCTACTGGCAGAGCGTTACCGTGGTTTCCGACAGCAGCACCGATACATCTTATTCGGTAAATTATATCAACATTCAGAGCATGCTATATGTGATGCCCCGCGTAAATGGCGACGGCACGATTACAATGACTCTGATGCCGCAGGTGGCGGATACCGGAACGATTTACACTGGCCCAGACGATACACAGATACCTGAGCAGCGCACGCAGTCGTTGACTACGCAGCGAAGAGTGGCCAATGGCGAGACCGTGGTGGTCGGTGGATTTATCAGAAAGTCCGACTCCAACAGTTATAAGAAGATTCCTATCCTGTGCGACCTGCCGATTGTCGGGAGTCTGTTCAGGACTCACTCCAGGACTACTGAAGATCGCGAGCTGCTGATATTCATCACTCCGACTATAATCGGAGATGCTGGCACGGGCACGGTTGGTGTGAGCCTGGTTCCGTAGCAGATTAGAGATTTCTTCAATATGGTTGGCCCGCTATGCGCATTGTGCATGCTGCGGGCCAATCGTTTTTGTTTTACATACGCAGTTTCTCTATTGCCAGCCCTGCGGCCTTCTTGCCGGAAAGCAGCATGCCTCCGAATACAGGCCCCATTCTATGGGTTCCGAAGAACTGGGCGCATGCCATTCCGGTTATGATCAGGCCGGGATAAACTTCCCGTGTGCCTTCTATGACCCCTTGCTCACCCATTTGAGCGTTCATTGTATCCTCACCCTTGATCTGTACTATGCCGCGTTTTGCGAGACAGTTGAGTAAGATCGCTTCGTGGCCGGTGCTGTCCATTACGACTTTGCTTCTGAATGTGAGCGGGTCGACATGGAGATTGACCATCTTGTAGGCCGTGTCATTGACGACGACACCCGCCAGCGCGCGGTTCTCATCGAAGTAGACATCTTCTATGGCGAAGAGATTGAGAAGTGTGACGCCGCTTTGGATAGCTTTCTTGATCAGCGCGGAGGCCAGCAGCACCGCCGGCACGACCAGATAGCCGTCCTGATCCTGGGCATCGACGTCAATCTCCTTGAGGATCTCGGACGTGCTGCGTTCAAGGACGATCCGGTTGAATCCCTTGCCGCCGCCCCATATTCCTCCGCCGGGAGAAAGGCGCTTTTCCATAATGATTACTTTCTTGCCTTGTCCGGCGAGAGTGTAACCAGCCACCAGCCCGCTTGGGCCTCCGCCGACGATTATTACGTCGGAGTCCAGCGAGTCCTCAAGCATTTTGAAGTAATCGCGCATAATCAGCCGCGACACTTCCAGGTCAGAGATGTTTCCGATCATTTGCAGTACCCCTTACAATTTGTCCGATGCGCCGACGTACCGACGCCCGGATGATTTTGCATGGGCAGTATCAGGTGAGCAGACGCGCAATGCGCCAACGACGAGGTCTTTCCAAGTTGGAGGAGACTTCCGCGTTCCCTACGCCGGTATTACCCGGATCAGGTTCAAAGGGATGAAGCGATCGACGGCGCTTCTCTCAGCTGTGCTCAACCAGCACCCCCAGCGGTTTACGTCCCATCATAACACGCAAAGGTTCTTGGCTGCAAGTATTTGCTTGAGCACTTATTTGTCCGTTACCCGGCAGATTTTCCACTGCTTCGAGCCGAATTTCTCGAGTATAATGTGTTGGACAACGACTTTACCACCGGGGAACGTGAACTTAACAGGCACGTCGGCGCGGTCTTGAGTCACCTGATCTGGCATCATGACCGTGTATCTTGCCTGATGGTGAATTCTCCACGAGCGATAGAGTTTACCCGCGCGCTTGGTGGTGGAATAACCGTCGCATCCGCGGGTTGGATCGTTGTTTGCCAGGCGCAGAGCTTTTTCCGGCCTGTCTCTCACCAGTTCCTTTACCCACTCCCATGCGACCCTGTCCGGCGGCTCGGGAGTGGTATATCTATAGCCGATCCACGAGCCAAAGCCCAGCAGTCCGATGATTGCTAGGATCACGACATTTCTTCGCTGCCGATCCGTAACAAATCCCATCGGCTCCCTGTGAGCGTGAAGTTTGCAGACCCACACAAACGTGATGACCGATCCCGTCGACAGCAGCGCCGCGCTGAACCAGAACGGCACATTGTAGTTGACAATGCCGAGCCTGGGCACGCTCAAGGCGTCGCTGTGATACATGCGCGAGCCCAACGCTACTCCCACAATAGCCGCCAGCCCCTGAGCCAGCCCCACAGCACCCAGAACTTCGCCGCGCCTGTCGGGTGAAGTGATCGACACGACCAAAGCGTTCCAGGCCGGAAATGCGACAGTGAACCCCAGCCCAATTATGACCGCTGCCGCCCCAAGCACGATTATACTTCTGGAAAGAGCCACAACCCACATAGCAATGGCGCTGAAGAGTATGCCGTAGGCGACCGCGCTGCACTTGCCGTACTTATCGCCAAGCCTCCCCAGAGGGACAGCAAATACGCCCATTACGCCCGCTACGGGAGCGACAAGAATCCCGAACTGCGTTTCGCTCATCCCGAGGTGCTCGACCGCGTATAACTTGACGATAGGTGTAAGGACGCCCATTCCTAAAAACGTCACCAGCGCGAGCACCACCATGTCCGGCACTTCGCGGAAGCTTCTGAGCAGGTGCGTAAACTTGAACTCGGTGGGTTCTTCAAGCGCAGGCAGTTCCAGAGGTTCGCCATGCAGAGGCTCGGGACGATGACCCATGCCCAGATTTCTCGGCAGGAAGATAATCATCACCAGCGCAGACATTACCAGCAGCATCGACACCAGGTAAAACGATGCAGTGTATGTGCCGAACATCTCGTTCGCCGCGCCGCCCATCAGAAAACCCAGGGCAAGCCCGCCCATATACGTGACGTTGAGCACGCTCATAGCCGCGCTGCGGTTTTTCTCGCCGACAATATCGCCCACCGCAGCGAACGCGCTTGTCCAGAGAGCGCCGCTGCCGATGCCGTCAAGCACTCTCAGCGCCATAAGCCCGGCTATCACATAAGGGCCATGTGTAATAATGGTGAGATATGCCGAGACCGCGGTAATCGCCGGGCCGATAATCATCAATGGCTTTCGCCCGATCCGATCGCCCAGAGCGCCTGCGGGAGGTCTGGATATCGCTTCGGCAAACAGGAACGCCCCGAGGATTATACCCCACTCGGAACCTCTGTTGAGGCTGAACTCCACGTACATCGGCAGAGCGGAAAGATTTAAGATGGCGTAGGCCAGTTCGGCGAGAAGACACGCGGAGCCAAGTGCCAGCAGTGATTTGTGAGTGCGGGCGTACCTCCGAATGTCGGAAAAGCTGGATGTCAAGGATTTACCTCATGCTAATCTTGTTAGGGCGATTTTTTGCCCGAACAAGATTAGCACGACACTCGGATGTAAGTCAAACACCCCGTGCGATCTGTCAGATCCTGATGTCGATGATAGCGCTGACACCCACGCCGTAAATTCTCTTGATTTTGCTGGTGGTTTTGCTGCCCACCGGCACAAGAGCCTTGACCCGGATGTTCTTGCCGAATGTGGCATTCGACTCGATCTGAACCACGGCCTTCGTCTTTGCGACATTTTCCTTGCTGCCGATCACCTGCACCGCGCCGATATAGCCTCCGCCCCCCATGCTCAGGATGGGAACCACTGCCGTAGCTTCCGTGGAACTGAGATTCTTGTTGGCGGTGAGCTTGTTGATGAAGGAATTAATCTGGCCGCCAAATTTGTCGACAATAAACGCCACTCCACCAACCTTAGCCACGTCGCCCAGATCTAGGGCGCCGATGCTCATAGCTGTCGTCGATACGATCGCAATGATAAGCAGTGTGGTGATAATCGCCGGTTTCATTCCGAATTTCATAACGATACCTCCCGGAAATAAAAGTTGAGGTTGAATGCTGGAAGCTAGAGGTTTCAACCCGCAGTACATGAGACGAAAAACGCGGCGCATAGTTCCCGCATTGTCCGATCTCGGCTTTTTATACCAGCACTTCTTCTCCGGTGTCCCGTATGCTGATTTCGCCGGCTTCGTCGAGCTGTCGAGCAATGCTTGCAATGCGCAACTGAGCGGCTTCCACATCCCTGAGCTTGACAGGCCCGCTTGAGTCCAGGTCTTCTTTGAGCGTTTCGACGGCTCGGCTGGACATGTTGTGGAAGAAAACCTCTTTTACATCGTTGTTTGATCCCTTAAGCGCCAGGCGGAGGTCTTCCTGAGGCACGTCGCGAAGAATTATCTGAATGGCACGATCCTCAAGGCCGAGAATATTCTCGAATACGAACATGCTCTCCTTGATCTGATTCGCAATGGTCTCGTCGACTTCGGTAAGATACTCCAGTATTTTCTTTTCCGTGCTGCGATCCACGTTATTGAGGATCTGAACCACGGATTTATTGCCGCCGACCTCCGTAAATACGGCGTTTTCGGTGGTAGCCAGACGCTGAAGGAGTATGTCGGCAACGTTTTTAACCGTTTCAGGGTCGGTTGGCTGCATAACGGTTAGCCGCAGTGCCACTTCTCCCTGCGCTTTTTCGGGGAGCGCTGACATCACTTGAGCGCCTTGTTCCGGGGGCAGGTGACCAATGACAAGCGCGGCTATCTGCGGCCTCTCGTTTGCCAGACACTGAGCGAGCTGACGAGCCGGAGCCGTCCTCAGCCATCGAAGCGCGTTGCCGCCGTCTGAACTCAGCTTTCCGAGAACCTCCGTGGCTTTGGCCTCTCCGAGCACCTGTTCCAGGAGCTTCCTCGCGTACTCGGTGCCTCCGGCTATGCCGACGTCCGCAAGGTCTTTTCGACAATCCTCTATGACGAGCCTGCGCGAGGTGGGGTCCAGGCGGTTAACCGTTACGATCTCGGCGGTCAGTCGCTCGATCTCATCAGGCGTAAGCTGCTGCATGATAATCGAGGACAATTCGGTGCCGAGCGCGACCATCAGCATTGAGGCTCTTCTCAATCCCGACTGGTTTTTAACTACCTTTGGATTTTCGCTGCTCGCCATAGTGTCCTCTATTTGAGAGTATATATCATAAATAATCGGAGCTTCGACGCCACAAGTTTAGCCCGCAGTAATACCTGTTTACACAATGGGAACCAAGACCGGGAAGAAGGAGCCGGAGCCGATGTTGTCTAAGTAGAATATATAGGGCTGCACTTTGTCGCGGCGGTTCGCCGCGTTGGGCAAGGAGTTGATGTTTTGTGACGCTTGTCGATAAGGCCACAAGAACTAAAGGGCTATTATACAGAAATCTCTTTTCCGGACTTGTAGGGCTGGCGGCGGCAATTGCTTTTACTGTATGGGCAATCCGTGGGCAAGGCCGCCTAGACACGAATCTGCTCGCGTTTTGTATTTACGCTTTTCCGCTTCCCGCGGCTATCGGCTTGGCGGTCGGATTTGTCGCACCCCGAAAGGCCATCGTGTGGGCTCCTCTCTGGTCCTGCATTCTGACAGCTCTTGCGTTCGCCCTTATATCTGGCTGTGTCAGCGGCAGCGGAATAGAGATGTCTGTCTGGCGGATCACATTCATGGCCGTTGGAATTCTGCTGGCCGGACTCGGCGGACTGGCCGGTGAGTTAGCCAACGAGCGCAACTATACTCGTCAATCGACGCTACTAATGGTGTTGATGTGCGTCGGAATGCTGTTGCTGGTTCAGTGGCATATGGCCGTCAGCAAGAGAGTCTTCGAAAAAACCGAACTGCCCAAGATTGCGGCGGCGCTTGACAGAGACTATATGGAAACGCCCGCCGATTTGACTTGGCAAATTCGGCGCAACCCCAAAATGGGTCTGTATACACTGAAAACCGTGATAGATGGAAGCGATCTCGAAGTTGCGGCGAGCGCGCGAGATGCCAGGATTCTGGGTGTAGAATTTGAGATCGACGGACACGGACAAACCATCAAAGACTCCGCTGACGCCAAGCGCTACCTCAAAAATTGCGGCTTTCGAGACAAGCTGCTGACGAGCCTCTCCAAACAGGAAGGAGAACGCTCTCTCTGGTGTGCAAGTTTGGAAGGGACAAGGCTGACTCTTTCCGGTACGGGAGACGTGAAGCTAGAAGCCGTGCCTGAGCCGCGCAAAAGATTCATAGAGCGAAAACAACTGACTGCTCCCATTTAATCAGTCTTGGGATTTTCTTGGGGCTCCGCCCCAATTCCTGGCCAAAGCAAATTGTTTACACAATTGCATGGTTTAAAGGAGTAAACAATTTGCTTTGCAGAGACTTTGTTTCTAGACTCTGCAAGGAAACCATGTTTCCTTGACCTTCTGACCCGAACTTAATGATCCCTTTATGGGGGTAATTAAGTTCGATACGGGGGTCCAGGGGCCACTCGGCTCCTGGCGGAATCCAAGGGCAGCGCCCTTGGTGGGAGTCTGAGGGTGAAACCCTCAGATAATTCCCGTTGACAAAGTCGCCCGGTTTTGATACCGTTGTTAGGTTGTCCGGTAGGGCGGCAAGTCAGCAAGCAAGGAGTCGGATTCATGGCGAATGTCGTAGTTGTTGGGTTGCTTTGGGGAGACGAGGCCAAAGGCAAGGTGGTCGATTTTCTCGCCGAAGACGCCGACTATGTAGTCAGATATAACGGCGGCAACAATGCCGGTCACACGGTTGTTGTCGACGATCAGGTATACAAGTTTCATACAGTGCCTGTGGGAGTGCTTCATCCCAAGGTCACGGCTGTGGTGGCGGACGGCGTCGTGCTTGATCCTCAGATTTTCACGGGCGAACTGAACGCTCTCAAGGAGCGCGGTATCACGCCGGACAGGATCAAGATCAGCGGCAACGCGCATGTATTGCTTCCCTATCACAGGCTGATCGACTCGCTTGAAGAAAATTCCAAGGGCGAAAATAAAATCGGCACCACGGGACGCGGTATAGGGCCGTGTTATGCCGATAAGATGTCGCGAACCGGCATCAGGATGTGCGAGTTTGTCGATCCTGTGCGCTTCCGCGAGCGGCTGTTTTCGTGTATCGAGCGAAAGAACGCGATCATCACAAATATATACGGCGGCGAGGCTATAGATGCCGAGTCGGTCTACGAAGAGTATAAGGTATACGCCGAACAGATCAGGCCTTATGTGACCGATACCACGAAGCTGCTCTACGAAGCCTCGAAAGAGTGCGCGGGCATCGTGTTTGAGGGCGCGCATGCGTCGCTGCTGGACATCGACCACGGCACTTATCCTTTCGTCACAAGCTCGCACTGCGTAGCGGGCGGCGCGTGCATTGGTACCGGCGTCGGGCCGACTATGATCGACCGCGTAATAGGCGTAGTCAAGGCTTATGCGACACGGGTGGGCGAGGGGCCTTTCCCCACAGAGCTTTTGGACGAGACGGGTGAGACTATCCGCCGCGCAGGCAACGAGTACGGCACCACCACCGGCAGGCCGAGGCGCTGCGGGTGGTTCGACTCTGTGGCCATCAAGTATACTTCCGCGGTGAACGGCGCTTCATGCGTGGCTCTCACTTTGCTGGACGTATTGGACGGCATGGACACGGTAAAAATCTGCACTCACTACGAGATTGACGGCAAGAAAGTGCGGGATTTTCCGACTGATGTAAGTGTCCTCGCAAAAGCGACGCCGGTTTACGAGGAAATGCCGGGCTGGAAGCGCGACATCTCGGAGGTCAAATTGTTTAGTGACCTGCCTGTAGAGGCCAGAAATTATCTTGCCAGGCTCTCTGAACTGATCGAGACACCGATATGTATAGTCGGCGTGGGCAAGCGCCGCGATCAAACGATTGTGTTAGATTCCGAAATGCTGGAGATGTAGTAGGGAACATTAGCCCAGGTTCGGTCGTCAAAAGCTCAGGATTAGTGTGGAATTTTCCATAAGAGTGCTGCACTTCGGACGTAGGATATAACTAATTCCTGCTCATATAGTTCAACTGAGGCGCGAAGTTTCGGGCTTTCTGCTCCCAACTCTCCACTCTCAGCCTTTTTTAAGGGAGCAATATAGTGAGACTGATTAATAGCAAGCGGATAGTAATTGAAATAGGCGTGCTGCTGGCGGCTGCAATGCTTACGGGATGCGGTGGCGGCGGAGGCGGTGGCGGCGGAAGCACTGACACTGAGTCCCCAGTCATTTCAAGCGCTTCTGCGACATCTCTTTCCGATAGCGACGGCGGAGCAGTCACCATCACCGCATCCGTTACGGACAATGTTGCAGTGACGTCGGTGACGGCAGTCGTTACAGGTCCTGACGATGTAGAATCCGTCACATTGAATGCGGGATCGAGCAATTCTTACAGCGGCACATATACTGCCGCCGAAAACGCTGAACCCTATGACGTTACTTATACAGTTGTTGTAACCGCTAAAGATGCTGCGGGAAATACGGACACAGAAGAGTGTACGTTTACGGTTTCCTTCGAAAGCCCGCCCGTCCCGCCTGCAAATTCTGAATAGCGCATCAAATAATCGCAGACATCGAGATCGCATGAAATCATTGATTCATCATGAGCCTAAAGGCTTCGAAATATGATTCAAAGGTCCCGATGTCGCGTCTAACCTCATTCTCTCCGAGAGCTACGCACCAAACCTGGGCGCCATCCGCCAGCATGCAGCCTATAGAGTCGGTGATTTGATACTCGCCGTTCGCCCCAATGGGTGTGCGATTAATGTGCTCGAAAATCTTAGGGGAAAACGCATACCTGCCCGCAATGGCGTATTCGCTGGGCGCATCCGCGGGCATGGGTTTCTCGACGAGCGCATCTATCTCGAACACGGGCGCTATCGCGTTTTTGGGTTTGACGATGCCGAATCGCGACACTTCATCGCGAGGTGTTTTCTGGACCAAGATCACTCCACTTGCCTGAGTCGTCTCATAGGCATCAAGCACTCGCTTAAACGGCAAAACACTCTGATCCGTGCTTATAATCGAATCCCCGAGAACTACCGCAAACGGATCGTCACCGACCCAATCTCTTGCGCAATATACGGCGTCGGCAAGACCTTTCTGCTCTGTCTGAAAAACATAATTGAACCGCACGCAGTCCAGCGATCCACCGAAATGCGAGCGAATAGCGGTCTTTTCCTCTGATATGACGAACAGGATTTCAGTGATTCCTGACTCGATAGCTTCGTCGACTATATATTCCAGCACAGGTCTTCTGCCCAGGGGAATTAGTTCTTTGGGGACGGCTTTGGTGAGAGGGAGTAATCGGGTTCCCTTCCCCGCGGCGGGTATAACGGCCTTTGTGATCTTTCTGGGGTTTCCAATGGAAGTAATCACGTGCGCCTCGCGACAGTCAAGAGGTTGGAGCCGACGGAGGGATTCGAACCCACGGCCTGAGCTTTACGAAAGCCCTGCTCTACCTCTGAGCTACGTCGGCTGGTGCCGAGGGCCAGAGTTGAACTGGCGACACGCGGATTTTCAGTCCGCTGCTCTACCAACTGAGCTACCTCGGCGCGGTCGGGTTCTCTGAAGCAACGGAGGTCCTATTTGAACCTCCGAACAACTGGCGGGGATGACGAGACTTGAACTCGCGACCTCCTACGTGACAGGCAGGCGCTCTAACCAACTGAGCTACACCCCCACGGTGTTTCAACTAACAAACTGGTGGGCGAAGAGGGACTTGAACCCCCGACATCTTCCTTGTAAGGGAAGCGCTCTCCCAACTGAGCTATTCGCCCCCTCGCACAAGGTAAATTATACCAAAGCTCCGCGCTTGGTGTCAATTGGCAATCGACCTGATTTCCATACTGACGCCATAAAAAGTATACCATTGCACACAGGCAGGTGTCAACAAAAAGAATGAGTTCAGTCTTACGGGATTTGGAACTCCGCCCCAAGTCCGACCAAGGGCGCTGCCCTTGGATCTTGTCAGGAGCCGTATGGCCCCTGGATCCCCGTTCCATAGTTGGAATGTCAAGGAAACCTGGTTTCCTTGCAGAGTCCAGAGACAGAGTCTCTGGTGGAAGTCTGAGGGTGAAACCCTCAGATGATTCTCGCAGAACTAGGCTCATAAGGTTGCGCGACGCCGACTATCTGTGGTATAGTTTCGTTGACAGTCAAATACCGGTCCAAAGGGGAGTAGCAGCCCGTTTATTGCGGGTTCGGCGTAGTCAACAACCGTCACGCGCGTGGGCGCGGGGCTGGCTTCGCTGGCAGAAACCACTGTATTGCAAGACCTTTGTCCTTTTTACCAGAGGGCAAAGGCCTTTTTGTTGAATGAGAGGATTTGAATGGCCATTCTTGAGTTTTCCGGATTGCTGCTGATTATCGTGTTTGCGGCTTATCTGCTCAGCCGTGGGGCTGAGGTGCTGGCTGAAAAGTGGGGGGCCAACATAGTCGGAAGCATCGTGCTTGCACTGTTTACCACACTGCCGGAGTATGCCTTTGTCTTTTGGGCATCTATGAAGGAGCAATACCAGATGGCGGTAGGTTCGGCCATCGGCTCGTGCACGCTTCTGATCACCTTGGGGTACGGCCTGGTTATATGGTTTGCCACTTCCAGACTCAGTAGAAAGCCGGTAAAGGAGATACATCTGTCGAAGGCGACCCGCATCGACGCGCTGTATCTTCTGGTGACAGCGGCGATTGCGTTTGTCTTTGTCTGGGGAGACAACGCCTTAACTCTATGGGAAGGCATCGTTCTCACTCTTGTATTGTGCGGCTATATCTATCAGGTGGTTCATAAAAGCAAATCGCATGTCGCCTCTGAGCATCATAAGGTTACGCGAGGAGCGTTGATCAGGGCGGGAATTGAGATTCTTATCGGAGGAGCGATTGTCTATCTTGCGTCGGAGCCGTTTGTGGATTCCATGATCGGCATCGCTAAGGCGATGCATGTAAGCCCGGTCGTGATTGCTATTGTCCTCGGCCCGCTTGCGTCTGAAATGCCTGAAAAGCTGACCGCGTACATGATCGTTCTCAAAAACGGTCACAACGCCGAGCTTGCCGTGTGCAACTTCCTGGGTTCCAAGGTCAATCACAACAGTCTTCTCCTGGCGGTGATGCCGTTTGTGGCGCATTTCAAAGGTCACGATATCGTGCGGAACCTGATGAGCCCGATGTTTGTCACGATGACGGTGCTGACGGTTGTCGTTTCCGCTCTTTTGGCAAAAGGCAGGCTGCAGAAGTGGCAGGGAATGGGCCTGGTGGGTGCTTATGTGTTGGCCATGATGCTTGCAATACAGCAGCAATAGATTTTTATGACACAGAAATTGCAAAAATCTTGCAGATCGGGAACACATCAGCCAGTTTTGCCGTCAATACAAGTAATTCTACCGGTACCGCCTGCCGGAGGAGTGAGCGAAAATGGCATACTGCACTTTGCAGAGCCTGTTCCGTGAGCCCCAGAAGAGGCTTACAGATCGCGCGGCCTTTGTCCAGGCAGTCTCCCGAATATCTTCCGCAGGAAGTAAAAGAGAGGCAGACGTCAAAAAACCCGCGAAGAGCAGGCCAAAAGCCGCCTAGAACACGGCGGTCAAACCGATTCAGGGAGAGGATGGAGCAATCCTCTCCCTTTTTTATGCTCTCCGCTCTCCACTATTCCAATGAATGTCCCTCAATAGAACACTTCGGGCTTATTCCGACCGCCCCTATAGTATATGTGCCGCCTGCGGGGCAAACGGGCTGTGACTTAATCAAATTTGGCACTAAATCTCCCCAGGCGATGCTTTCTCCGTCTTCGAGTTTGTCCTCGGCCGCCAGTTGCTCTTTGGCGCGCTCGATGTGCTGAAGGTTGGATAGACAGGTTTTTGTTCGTGCGTTGTTGCGCGAGCTGATATAGTTTGGTATAGCTATCGCCATCAAAACGCCAATGATGGTCACCGTAATCATTACTTCAAGCAGAGTGAACCCGTTTTGATGGCCTAGAGCAAGTATTCGGCGCATGTTGGCACCTTTCAGATGACATCTCGGGAATGCCTATACCCGGTAGTTTTTGTATTCCACACTGTATGCAAGACAAGTAACATGTTTGTTTTCAGACAGCACAAGCTCTCGCATGCCCGCTATACCTCATCTGTTCTCCAACCAGACCATATATAGCACAGGTCGACACATTGTAGTTCAGTAATTGACAGGGGTTCAGCTTATCCGCGCGTCATTTGCGGTCAAACCCCAACAATATTTGTGGCTGAGCTGCGACATGTTTGAAGCAATCGTGCACAGGGTAATTATCGGGAAGCTTGCTTGGCACATACACACGGGCTTTCCGGGAGGGATAAAACAAATGAAGCGTGTTGCTGGTGTCGGCGCAATTGCGCTCGTCATGGCCGTCTGCGCGCAGATGGCGTTTGCTCAACTATCGACGTCATACTGGCCCAAGTTCCACAAAGACTATGCCGCCACAGGCCAGGGTGTGTACGGTGGGACAGGCTCCGACCTCAGCTGGTCATACGACGGTTCGGGAACAATGCGCTCGTCTCCCGTAGTAGGATCGAGCGGAACAGTATACTTCACGACCGCCGATGGCTGGATATATGCCGTAAGCGGCAGCGGCGAGCTGGTCTGGTCAGTGGATCACAACTGCATCGGCACGTCGAGTCCCGCGATCGCATCCGACGGCACGATTTATGTCGGTACGACCGACAAATACATCTACGCGCTGAACTCGGACGGCTCCACCAAGTGGAAAAAATACATATCCTCTACGGTGAACACGTCCATCGCCCTCGGTTATGACGGCACGATCTACTTCGGCTGCACCGACGGCAAGCTCTTCGCGCTTTACTCCGGCGGCACGCAGAAATGGACATATACCGCGGGCGCATCAATCAGTTCGTCGCCTGCAGTGGCCACGGACGGTACGGTCTACTTCGGCTGCTCCAACGGCAAGCTCTATGCGCTTTACTCCACAGGGTCGCTCAAGTGGGTTCTTGCGCTCAGCGGAGCGAGCACAGTTGTCGCGTCACCGGCCATCGGGTCGGATGGCATGATATATATTGGCTCGACCGGTGGCTACTTCTATGCGATAAACTCCAGCGGCGTGCAGCAGTGGAGAGTTTTGGCCGGAGGCGCAATTTATTCGTCCGCAGCCATATCTTCGTCGGGCAACATATACTTCGGTGCCCGAGACAAAAAACTTCGAGCCGTCTCAAACCTGGGCGTTTCGCAGTGGACGTTTTCCGCCGGGGCATATATCGAGTCGTCTCCTGCCATAGGTTCGGACGGCAGCATATACTTCGCGTCGCTCGACGGCACGCTGTATTCCTTGAACTCTGACGGAACCGAGCGCTGGCGTTACAGCCTGGGCGCGGTGTGCTATTCTTCTCCCGCTATCGGACCCGCCGGAGCGCTCTTTATTGGCGATGACAACGGCACTCTAGCCTGTTTCGCGGCGGACAATACCGCGCCGGAAGCGCCTGAAGTGACCGACGATGGTTACTTCACCGGGTACACCGACCGGCTGCACGGCTCGTGGACAGCGACTGACGCCGAATCGGGAATATCGGACTATGAATATTGCATAGGGACTGCGCCGGGGCTTTCGGATGTCGCCGATTGGGCGAGTGCCGACGGCGCTGACGAAGCGACCAGAACCGGCCTGACTCTTGCCGATAAAAGTGTCTACTATATCACTGCCCGAGCCATCAACGGAGCGGGTCTCACCGGCCCCGAAGCGAGTTCGGACGGAATCACAGTGGATGCCACCGCGCCGACCCAGCCGGTGGTGATGGATGATGGCGCTTATGCATACAGCAACACCGGCATCGCCGCGTCATGGATGTCCACAGACGCGGAGTCGGGAATCGCAAAATATGAATACTCGATAGGTACCACCATAGGCGGAGTCGATGTAATAACCTGGACGAATGTCGGCACTGCGACCTCAATTGCCCTGACCGGTCTTTCTCTGGCCGATGGAAGCACATACTACGTAAACGTCCGAGCCACAAATAACGTCGGGCTGATAAGCGCGGTGGGTTCGTCCGACGGTATTACGGTAGACAGCGCGGCTCCGCCCGCTCCCACGGTCACGGACGACGGAGCGTATACGTCGTCCGCTGGCAGCCTGCACGCTTCGTGGACAGCTGTAACGTGCACGTCGGGGGTTTCGGGCTATCAATACTCAATAGGCACATCTTCCGGCTCCGCAAATATAGTCGGTTGGACGAGCGCCGGGCTTGCGACAAGCGCCACCATTACAGGCTTGAGCCTTGCAAACGGCACAAATTACTACATCAATGTCCGAGCGCTGAACTCCCTGGGCCGCGCGGGGACAGTCGGCTCGTCCGACGGTATTACTGTGGACACGACCGCTCCCTCGGCTCCAACGGTGACCGACAGCGGCGTATGGACGTCGTCTTCATCGCTTCTTACGGCCAGTTGGAGTTGCTCGGATTCCGAGTCGGGGATAGCCCAGTATTACTATGCCGTCGGTACGACCGTGGGCGGCACGAACGCAAAAGTCTGGACGTCCGCAGGCATTCAGACATCAGCCACGATAATCGGGTTGAGCCTGACCGACGGCGGCACGTATTACATCAGCGTTAAGGCGAAAAACGGCGCGGGGCTTGAGAGCGCGGCGGGCTCGGCGGACGGGATCAGGGTCGACCTCACGGTTCCGAGCACGCCGGTCGTTACGGATGACGGCAATTACACGACAAACTCCGCTCAGCTTCACGCCACGTGGAGCGCCACCGATGCACAGTCGGGCATCTCGAAATATGAGTACTGCGTGGGCACATCGGCGGGCGCGTCGGACATAGTGTCGTGGACTTCAGCCGGAACCACCACCGGACTTACCATAACCGGCCTGACACTGTCTTCCGGGATCAAATACTACATCAGTATCAGGGCGACAAACGCGGCTGGGGGCGTCAGCTTAGTGGGCAGCTCGGACGGAATTTATGTCGAATCGACCCCGCCGACCACACCGGTCGTTATTGACGACGGCATATATACTACCGACGCGACCACAATTCACGCGACATGGAGCGCGCAGGACCCCGAGACCGGAGTCGCGAGCTATCAATATTCCATCGGGACGGCCGCGGGTCTTGCCGACCTGGTGGCATGGACGAGCGCGGCTCTTGCAACAAGCGTCACCCGCACGGATCTCACTCTGGCGCAGGGCGTCACATATTACGTCAATGTCAAAGCGACAAATGGCATCGGTCTTGTGAGTGAAGTTGGGTCGTCGGACGGCATTATGGTAGACACTACCGCTCCTGATGAGGTTACAGTAACCGATTACGGCGAATATACGTCCGATAACACTCAACTTGTCGTCACTTTGAAGTGCGAAGATGCGGAGTCGGGCATAGTTTCTTATGAGTGCGCAGTCGGCACGACCTCCGGCGGCACTGATATAGTCGATTGGTACGATGCCGGTATCGGCCCCGAAGTGACCATTGCCGATCTCGCTTTGGAAGATGGCGTCGTGTATTACGTGTCGGCACGGGCGACAAACGGCGCGGGACTCACGGGTTCCATTGGCTCGTCTGATGGAATTAAAGTCGATGCCAGCGGCCCGACCCAGCTCACAGTCTGGGATGATGGAAAATATACCAGCAGCCAGACTACTCTTTCGGGAACGTGGTCGGCAGTTGATCCTGAATCAGGGATCGCTGGCTATCGTTACTGCATCGGCACAAGCGCAGGGTCGAACGATACCGCCGACTGGCTGGATGCCGGCAGCGCTACGCAGGCCACTCGCACAGGGCTTTCGCTTACACATGGCGCGACATATTACATCACCGTAATCGCGACAAACGGCGCTGGAGGCGACAGCAACCCCGCAAATTCGGACGGAATTTTAGTGGATATTACGGCGCCTTCCGTTCCAATTGTGGCCGATAATGGCCAATATTGGGGCTTTAAGACCAGTTTATATGCAAGTTGGGCGTCTTCCGACGGAGAGTCTGGTGTGGTCGAGTATGAAATGTCCGTCGGAACCACTCCAGGTGAAGCCGATATTGCAGACTGGTTAAGTGTCGGCAGCGCGATGTCATATACTCGCACGGGTCTGAGTCTGGAGGACGGCGTCACTTACTATGTCAATGTCAAGGCGAAGAACGGTGCTGGGAATTGGAGTGACGTGGGCAGTTCGGACGGCATATTGATTGACTCCACGCCGCCGACTACTCCCGTGGTCATTGATGATGGAGACAGCACGCTGCTTATCGACAGGCTTCATGCAACGTGGACATCGGAAGACCCCGAATCGGGCATCGCTGAGTATATGTATTGCCTGGGAACAAGCCCCGGCGCGACTGATATAGTCGATTGGACGAGCGTAGGCTCGCTGACGAATGTCACAGTGACTGGAATTACCCTGGAGCCGATGCTTACGTATTACTTCTCGGTCAAGGCGAAGAGCAATTCGGGCGCGTGGAGCGCGGTGAGCGCCAGCGACGGCATAGGATACGCGACAGGCGCGGCAATATGGAGCAAGTTCAGAAACACCTCGACCAACATCGGACGCAGTTACTTCAGCGCGACCACTGTAAATGATCTCGCGTGGAGTGTTTTGACAGAGGGCTATGTGGAGTCGTCAGCGGCAATCGCGGCCGACGGCACATCGTATATCGGTTCGGGCGACGGAAACGTTTACGCCATTACTCAAAATGGTACGATCCGCTGGACGTGCGGGCTCGGCTCGGCTATAGACAGCTCGCCTGCCGTGGCACCCGACGGGCGCATATTGGTCGGTTGTAATAACGGTTATCTATACTGCATCTCGACTGCCGGCGAGGTGATCTGGTCGTATCAGACAAACGACGCGATCAGGTCATCACCGTCGATTTATAACGACGGGGTGTACGTCGGCAGTAACGATGGCTCGCTGCATGCCGTGAGCCTTGAAACCGGCCTTAGACTCTGGAGCCTGGCGACGGGCGGCGCGGTGTGGTCGTCACCTGCGGTGGGCTCGGACGGCACCATCTATGTCGCAAGCGGCGACACGTATCTCTACGCAATCAACTCAAGCGGCACGCGAAAGTGGCGGTTTAAGACGGGTTCGTCAGCCGACGCGTCGCCGGCCATAGGATCAGATGGCACGATATATATAGGCAGCGGCGACGGTTACTTCTATGCCGTGAATTCCGACGGCACGCAGAAATGGCGTTATGACGCGGGTTATGTGGTGGATTCGTCTGCCGCGATAGCCGATGACGGCACGATATATGTGGGCAGCGGGTTCGACGGCGGCGACGGTCGGCTGTACGCTCTCAACTCCGACGGAACGAAAGCCTGGTCTGTCGACTTTCCCGAAGGCGGAGTATATTCATCGCCCGCGCTGGATGCGTCGGGACGGATATACGTGGGTTCGTCAAACGGATACATCTACTGCCTCGATTCCGACGGCTCGCAGCTCTGGCAATATGAGACGGGATCATCTGTCGCGAGCAGCCCGGCGCTCGGCGCAGACAGCAGCGTGGTGTTCGGTTCGTACGACGGCAGGGTTTACTGCCTGCGCGACGTGACATCCAGAGACCTGACCGCTCCGACCACGCCGGTCGTAACGATTGCAAACACGCGGATTTCGGTGGGCGATGCGCTGGAAGTTTCATGGATCGCAGGCGACCCGGATACGATGGTGGCCGAGTACACGTACGCCGTCGGAACCCAGCCCGAATCCGCCGATACGCTCTGGTGGACAAGCGCCGGAATCGAGACATCGGCTGTAATAGACGACCTGACCCTCGCGGCGGGCCGGACGTATTACGTATCAGTCAAGGCAAGGAACCCCTCTCGACGCTGGAGCGAGATCGGCGTGTCGGATGCGATTGTGGTGGCGAGCGCTGCTTCGTCCAACATGATCGGCGACATCAAGCAGCTTGACGACGAGATCCAGGTCACGCTGAATGAAAAGATCGTGACGGCTGTCTTTTCTGACTGCTTCTTTGTCGAAGAGTCGACCAGGGCGTCAGGCATAAGGTGTGTGGAGGCCGGTAGCGGATTGACGGCCGGAGATATTGTGGAGGTAACCGGCATACTCGACACGATTAACAGCGAGAAAGCGCTTCGGGACGCGACTCACTCCAAGACCGGGTCGGGTGATGCTCCGGCGGCTGTTGGGTTGTGCGGCAGTGCGGCGATATCGCCAACGTTGTGCCTGACCGGCCTGTTTGTGAAGACATGGGGCAATGTGATCTCTATCGGCGACGGCTATTGTTTGCTGGACAATGGTCTTGCGATTATGTCGAGCGCGCTTTCGGTTGTCGAAGGCAATATGGTCGTCGCGACAGGCGCTCTCTGCCGCGAGATTGTCGATGGTAAGGAAGCGGTGGTGGTCAGGGTTGCGAAGTAAGGTGTCCATTGGCCGGACAACGATGCGGCGGGCCGGGTTCTGCCTCCCGGCTCGCCGCAGCATTTAGCTGAGGGTTTCACCCTCAGGCTTCCAGCAGGGGCTCTGCCCTTGGAACCTGCCAGGAGCCGAGTGGTCCCTGGACCCCCGTTCCATAGTTGAATGATCCCTTAAGGGATCATTCAACTATGAGTCAGAAGGTCCAGAAAACCTGCTTTCCTGGCAGAGTCTCTGGCGGGGATTGGGGCGGAGCCTCGGATTATTTGCTGTAATGTTCGTCCAGATACGCGATAATGGCGTCATCGTCGTCGGCTATTACCCGGCCGTCCTCGGTGACAAGGGTGGGTACGCCTGCTTGACCCGATATCTCGATCAACTCTGTCCGCTCGGGTTTTGCGCGTGGGACGTTTATGTTTATGTAAGTTATGCCGAGTTGGGTCAATTTTGAGCGAACCCGCGCGCAATATGAGCATGCTTCTATTTGGTAGAGTTTCAGCATGTCGTTTTTTTCCTCTTTAGGTTGGCGATCAATCATCAAATGACATGCTCATCACCCTTGAAGTCTGTGTAATGCGTTGTGTCGGCGTCCCAAAATTCTAATGGAACGGGCACTTTGCCACTGCCGTCGAGGGCGTCGATTACATAGGCCGGGCATGCCAGCCCCGAGAGTTTCCGCCTGAGCATAGTCATAATGTGTCGTTCCTTTGCCGGATCGACCTGGAAATGAGTTGCGCCGGGCACGGGATCGCAGCGATATATATAATATGGCCGCACGCCGATCTCAAGGAGTTCGTTGAACAGATTGTGCAGAGTGTGATAGTTGTCGTTTACGCCTTTTAGAAATACCGACTGTGAGTAAAGAATCGCGTTTGCAGTAATCAGGCTCCTGCAGCAATTAATTGTGGCGCGCGTGATTTCAGACGGGTGCTCGAAGTGAATTCCCACGTAAACGGGTTTGTCCACTCTGGCGATGGCGTCCAGCTTGCGGCAATTCACCAGCGACGGGTCGCTTACGGGCGCGCGAGTGCCTATTCGCACAATCCTGATCGACTCCAGCGACGACATTTCGCCCAGAGCGTAATCAAACAGATCGTCGTTGACGGTAAATGGGTCTCCACCGGATATTATGACCTCGCGAACCTCATTGTGATGGCGCAGATAATCGATCCAACTGTTGACGTGCGGTTTGTCGATCCGGCCTTGATCGATGTCCGATACCAGACGCCTTCGGGTGCAGAACCGGCAGTACGCGGCGCACTCAGCCGTGAGCAGGCATAGGACTCGGTTGCCGTACTTGTTGATCATTCCCGGCACGACCTCGTGCTCTTTTTCGCGCAGAGGGTCGGCATCAACCGCGTATCCGCTTTCAAGCTCAAGTTTGCTGACCTCGAACTGCTTTCTGACGGCTTCCTGGCTCACCATCAAGTTCTCGATATGTTCGGAAGTCTTATACAACATACTCGACGCCTCACGAACGGGTGTATGGCCATGTTCACGGGATTTCTATTGAGGGTTTCACCCTCAAGACTCCCAGCAGGGGCCTCCGCCCCTGCACCCCGCTGGGGCCGCGGGCCCCAGACCCCTAGCTCGCCTTCGGCGTATCAGAAGGTCCAGGAAACCTGGTTTCCTGGCAGAGTCAAGAGACAGAGTCTCTTGTAGGGGCTTGGGGGCAAAGCCCCCAAATGAGTCCCTGTAAATATGACATATAACTCTTACGTAATATTTGACTGACAAGGCATCATAATCGCGTCTGTCATCCCGTGGATGACTTTTTTGTCCTTGGAGCAAGCGGTCGCCAGAACTCCGCCCAAATTTGCCCGATTGTTATAGACAAAGTAGTACGGGCAGAGCCTGACTCTTGCCTCCATGTGTCGATGGCTGGTATCGACGTAATCGAAATACTCTAGATCAAACAACGCCGTATCGCAAAACGGCTGGATGACATACGGCGAAGTCTCAAAACTCATAAGCGCTGTTTCCACCGTTTCAGCCCACTGCGACTTTGGCATGTCATGTCCGATTTTAACGCCTTTTGAGCCCCACGCCAGCGGAGAAAACCCCGAGGGCTTTAATACAAGGCGTCGCTGGTTTTGAGTGCCGTCGATTATCTCGCGCCAGTCCCGAATCGGCTTTCCCCTCCATCTGAAACCTGAAACCTCCGCGTGCGGCGGCACGATTCGATTGTCCATTATCCATGTAGGCGCGATTGTGTTTTTGAGGAGCGTGAAGCTCTCGTTGCCTAGAGAGTTTGTCCAATAATCACGAAGGTATTCGTTGTGCAAAAGCGCCAGGAGAATTTTTTCTTCCAGAAAATGCTTGCAGGGCGGAGTGACTGCCATCAGCTTTTTGCGCGCCGCGTATAATAGCAACTCGGATTTTGGAATGTTAGGCAGATCGAACAGCTCGAAAAATCTGTAAACTATGTCGACTTGCAGCTTGCCGCCGCCGACGTTGATAAACAGGCTGTCTTCCGTGAATAATACTTCTTTGGGGTGGACGGCATGCGTCTGTAGGCCGATTTTTTGCAGTTCGACGGCGAGGTATGTCATCTCGGGCAGGTAATCGGCAGACTCGTCCGAGACGACTATCGCGCAAACCGGATCGTCTAAACCAGAGGCCTCGCACAGAGATGACGCGAAGGCGCTGTGCACTCCTCTTGCCGACCCGACTATATTGTACCCGGCATCTTCATAAACCGCGGATAGAGAGTCCAGCTGGCCGAACCCGCCGGGAATGGAGTCGAGTTCGGTGATGACGAACCCATCGTTTGTAATTAGAATGTCGGGTCGGATGATCCTTGGGATCGACTGCTTATGATATTTCATCCGGGCGTGGCGTATCAGGTCGTCGCCCTTGCCAATGTCGAGGTAATCGCGCACCCAGTCTATATTAGAGTGCAGGTAGAGGTCGTTTACCGCTCGATAGAACTTCAGAAGGTCGTTCCCGAGGCGCGTGAGCAGTTCTGTCTGAGTCGCGCTTAATTTAAAAGGTTCAACCGCCAGGAGGTGCGTACGCGGCAGCTTTGTGTTCCTGAGCCGATATGCAATTGAATTGCTGACTGTTTTACGCAAGTCGATAATGCCTCTTGCCTATATGATAAGCTCTACCATTTCACTATACCCGCGGGTTTTGCGCTCCAAACGGAGACTGATAATTTGCATGATCGGGTAACACGATAGCAAGTTACTATCTTATGGAAGAGGGGCGATGTCATGATCATGAAAATCGGGTTAGTGAAGTTGATTCTATTGCTGGTGGCGATTGGCGCGGTTTTGTCGCTTGCAACCGGCTTGACTGCGCAGACAACTAAGCGGGTTTCGGTTACGTCGGGAGGGGTTGAATCGGATGGGGAATCGTTCTTTTCTGCCGTATCGGGTGACGGGCGTTACGTGGCATTCTCCAGTTGGTCGACCAATCTGGTTCCTGGAGGAACAAACGGCTGGCTACAGGTTCTTCGCGCCGATCTGGATGATGGATCGATCATTGATGCCAGCCTGGACTATCTGGGCCAGCAGGCGACGATTTACAGTTGGTTTCCCACAATATCGGCGGACGGAAACAGGGTCTGCTTCACCACCAACTCTACCGCGCTTGTGCCGGGCCCCGAGGACTATATCTTCCAAGCCTATGCAAGAGATGTATCCGGTGAAGAGACAATCTTGGCAAGCTGCAGCGTGGGCGGCAACGCGGGCAATGACGAATCTTACTTTTCAGCAATTTCGGGAGACGGTAACTATGTGGCATTTTCCAGTTTCGCCACAAACATCACTCCCGACGGCAGCACGACTGAACACGTCTATGTCAAGAATCTGCAGACGGGCAGCATCAATCGGGCAAGCGTAAACTCTGACGGAGAGCCCGGCAACGGCAGAAGTTCCGCGCCGTACATATCATACGACGGTCGATACGCGATCTTTTCCAGCGATGCCACGAACCTCGTGGATGACGATACTAATGGCGTCGCAGACGTTTTCGTGCGGGATATGCTCAATGAGACGACCGAGCGGGTCAATGTAAGCTCGACCGGCGAACAGGCCAACGGCGGATCGGACTGGCCGACGATTTCAGGCGACGGCAGATATGCGGCTTTTGAATGCAGCGCCAGCAATCTCGTGACGCCCAATACCGCTTCGGGACGAAGCAATGTCTACGTCTACGATCGCGATACCGGCACCATTCAGATTGTCAGCGTGGACTCGGCGGGAAATTATGGCAATGCAGGCAGTTCGGGAGCGGTTATTTCGCTAAACGGCAAATATGTTGTTTTCAACAGCGACGCCACAAATCTGGTGGCAACTCCCAACAATGGTAGAACCCAGGTCTATACGCATAGAATGTCCACCGGCGAGACGATTATGGCCAGTGTCAATTCGGCGGGCGTCGCCGGGGACAATTACAGCGACTGGCAGTCGGTTTCAGGAGACGGCCGCGTTGTCGCGTTTGCAAGTTACGCGACGAACCTCGTGTCGGACGACACAAACAATGAGCGCGATATCTATGTTCGCGAAATAGGGCCTCCATATACTGTTACTGCGATGATCGACTGCGGGGGGCCGAAAACAGGTAACTGGATCGCCGATGCTTATTATAAGGGCGGCAAGGCGCAATATACGAGCAAGACCATAAGCAACACGGGCAGCGTGCCTGTCCAAGTATATCAGACTCAGCGCACCGGGCGGTTCTCATACATCATTCCAAACCTGGAATCAGGGGCTTATACGATCAATCTGCACTTTGCGGAAACTGTCTACTCTAAGAAGGGGGCAAGAATATTTGACGTCGTGGTCAACGGCATTACCGTGCTGAGCCGCTTCGATATATACTCCGCTGCCGGGTGCAAAAAGAACACGGCTGTAGTTAAAAGCGTTTCGGCGGAAGTTGCGGAGGATGCGTCGTCACTCACGATTACCTTCGTTCCGATTAAGACTGACGCAGCCATCTGTGGGATTGAAGTGTGGAAGCTCTTTGAGTAGTTTTTGTCGCAGCAACCAAGCTCGCTGACATTCATAAGGGTCAGCGAGCTTGGTTGCTGCACATTCACTTGACGTCAGGCCAGGAATGGCCTAGTATAGAAGTGTAAAAAAGATGGCTGGAATTTGTATAAGTTTGGGCATGATTCCGAAAGAAAGAATTAAGCCAAAGACTGAGTCCGTGAGGATATTGGCGGCCATCTGGAAGGAGTATCCTTGCAATGGGTGACAAATCTCCCAGGAAAGATGTAAAAGCGCCGAAAAAGGACATTAAGGAGAAGCGTCGGGACAAACAGGACAAAAAGGCAAATAAGGGATCGATATCGTCCTGATCCTTGCGCGTTAGTAATCTGATCTGGCCCTGGGGCTGTATTGGCTCCAGGGCCTTAAGCTTCGACTGTGTGTGGGCTGCTTACTGATACGTCGCCATGTTTACTGCATTGGCGTTAATTCTGTACGTATCGCCTGGAACCAGGCCTCCACTTACAATCAGTTTTTCGAGCAGGAATTTGTTGTTTATCGCCACGTACCCTGGGATGTTCCTGTCCAGATAGACCAAGTCCATCACCGGAGAGTAATTCGTGTTGGAGTTCAGGGATGTGGCAGTTGGTACCTCTTCAACTACCGGCAATTGTGACACTGGATACGGCGAATTGAACGCCCAGAAGTTTCGGACGTTTGAATCCGGCATCTGAGAGAGACCCGGCGCGTAATTCGCCCCAAGAAGTTTCGCTATGTCTTCATTGTCGGTGTCGGTGATGAGAACATCCACTTCCATCTGCTTTTTCGTGTTGGGATTGTTGGAAAACACATAGTAATGCGGCAGAAGTATCCACTTTTGGATGGATGCCGGGTCATAGTCAGCGGCCTGCGCGATTCGATACCCGCCTGATGGAACATGCTGCCACGATCCTCCGAGCGGGCCTACAGCGACTATCGGCAGGTCAACCACAACGCCCGTCTCGACAATGTCGGCCTCATCAACCGGGGGCAGGCCGTACGGATTGAGGTCGCTTGCCGGTTCGGTATTCTTGATGCCTCTTTTGAAGTCCTCATCTTTCCAGGTCACGGTAAATACCTGCCACAGAGCGGAGTAGTCTTCTGCGCCGGGCACTGTATCGAATACCGGCCCCTGGGAGAAGTTGGTTACCAGGTAGACGGGTCGAGCGACTGAGTCGAGCGCGCCATCCAGCTGCCATGACAAAACCGGAGGATAGTCGAAATACGGGTTCCACAATTGTCCCAAAAACGATGAAGAAGCGTACCGGATTGAACTGGTGGTTGTGCTGATAAACCAGATTTCCTGGCCGTCGTTGTAGCCTTGTCGCATGGTGTAGAGTTCGTAGTAGTCCGGTTCAGGAAATGTTGCCGCGCATGGGATTGCGACGGAAATCATCGATATCAGCAAAAACAGCAAAACGAGTTTTTTCAATGTTCCCCTCCCTGTAGCCTTATTTGACTGCATCGGCAGCCCGGGTCATAGTACCCGCGGGAACATGCGCACAAACGCCGGTTAGTGGAGGATAGAATCGAGGGTTTGCAAAGTGCGACCAAATTACAGAGTGGAAGTGGCGCGCTTCTTATGGAGAATGGAGGAATAAAATTGCTCGAAGTCATCCACCATTCTCTCGATTGAAAACTGACGGGCATTGACTCGGGCGCATTCACCCATCTTCAGTCGCTGTGATTCGTTGGATATCAGGAACTCAATCCTACCAGCAAAGTCTGTGGGGTTGTTGCCGGTTAGAAAGCCGTCGACTTCATGTTTGATGTTCTCGGGAATGCCTCCCGCGTTTACCGCGATTACGGGCAGCCCCGCGCTTAATGCTTCACACACTGCTATGCCTTGCGTTTCGGTGGTGGACGGGAATGCGAATGCGTCTGCGCTGGAGTATATCGGTTCGATCTGCAGTCGCTTGAGCATGCCTGTGAAAACTACTTTGTCCGCAAGCCCAAGTTCGGATGCGTAACGCTTGGTCTCCTCCAAAGCTGGCCCTCCGCCTACCATCATCAGTCTGATATTATTGTGGCGGGTCGATACTTGTTTGAACGCATCCAGAAGCATTGACAAATTTTTCTCTCTCGCGATCCGGCCTACGTAGAGCAGTAGGAATTCGTCGTCATTGATGCCGTGGCGCTTTCTGACGTCGCGCTGAGTATCGGCGTCACACGGCGGTATTCCCACGATTCCGGTCTTTATGACTTCCACCCGCGTCTGTATATCGTATGAGCGCAGAGTTTCTTCGACCGGATGTGAGGGAACCACCACTGCGTCGCAGCCCGAGTAGTACCACTTCATAAGCCGTATCAGGAACCCTCGCGTGAGAGTCTTTGGCCTGATGGGGACATAGTGGGAATATTCGGTGTAGAGCGTGTGATTGGTGGAAACGAGAGACACGCCGCAGTCTCTGGCCCACTTAGCGCCCAATATGCCCAGCAGAAATGGGGTCTGCGTGTGAACCACATCCAGCTTGAGCGAGGCGAATGTCTGCCGCAGTTTGGGCGAGAATGGGATCGGGAACGGATAATCGCGCATAAGCGGTGTGTGCGCCGATGGGAATCTGAATACGTTGTCGGATGTGTCCTGGTGGCCGTTAAACGCGGGGGCGAACACGAACACATCGTGACCGCGCCTGGTCAGTTCGTCTCGGAGCGTACATACGCTTACACTGACGCCGTTTATGATGGGTTCGTAGCTTTCAGAAAATATACCTATGCGCATAATAGTGGATATTCTGAGGGTTTCACCCTCAGACTCCCAGCTCGCCTTCGGCGTGTGTGCCTCAACACTTTGTGTGAGGTACACACGCCGAAGGCGCGTCAGAAGGTCCAGGAAACCGGGTTTCCTGGTGGAGTCCAGAGGCAAAGCCTCTGGCGGGGTTTGGGGCAGAGCCCCAATTAGCCTTCAGATTCCGCTGGGTTTTCGCGATTGTTGCTTTCCATAAAACTTAGAACATCCGACAGCCTGAACCGGCGCTGATTTCCCGCCGTTCGGAAGTGTGCAAGCACGCCGCGGTTGGTATATCGCCTGACGGTGGTCGGGCAGACGTTGAGTATTCGGGCAGCCTCTTCCAGTGTGAGCGGCGGATCGAGCAATCTCTGAATCAGTTCGCCCCGGCTTTCTTTGAACGCCTTATATGAGTTCTGCGCGACCTCTTCGCCCGCGATTCCGAACAAAGTCTGCAAGTGGTGCGGCATGCGATCCCAGTTCTCTTGAAGCTGCGAGTCATTGGCTTCGACGGGATGCGTTATATCGGGTTGCTCATCGGCTGCGACGACCGTAGGCGCGGCTGCCTTTTCGACGATTGGCGGAGTAAATATCCTGCTGGGCTGGCAGACGGTTTGCTGCGGGACGCTGTTGCTTACAATCGGGCGCGGCTCTCCTGTGCCTTCGCTGGCACGCAGCAGCGGCATGCTCGGCGGCGTTTCGACTGTGAGAGACGCATCTTTCACCTGTGCATGCGGTTCGGATTTGTGATCGAGGAACGAGAAGAAATCCTCCACGGGAGGAATTTCCGTATCCTCAAACAACGGCTGCGTCAACTCAGGCTGCGCTTTCGGCTCGCTGACGGCGCTTTCCTCGATTAGTATCTGAGACGATTCCATTGTGGCCACTGCCGACTCGAGTCTTTCCCTGGACTCCAACTCGTCGGCGGGCTGCCTGGTTATATCGGCTCGAGGCTCACCGGTATGCTCTTCAATCTCAGGAAATGATTGCTGTTGAGGTTCTTGTCCGTCGTCGTTCTTCTTCTTTTTCAGCTCTTCAGCGCTTCGCTCAACTTGTTTGAACCACTCGCCCAGTCTGTTATCATAATTCGCCATAACCTTCTCCCCTTTAGCACAAGAACATTGCGTCACCGAAACTTAGGAACCTGTATCGTTCCTTTACTGCCTCTTGGTATGCGTTTTTTATAATTTGCCTGCCTGCCAGTGCGCTTACCATTACCAACAGGGTCGATTTCGGGATGTGGAAGTTTGTTACCATCGCTTCCACGATCTTGAATTCATAGCCGGGCCTAATGAACAGTCTCGTGCTGCCTGCTCCCGACCTGACCTTGCGTTTTGCGACCGCCGCGCTTTCCAGACATCGGGCGGTCGTGGTGCCTACGCATACGATCCTTCCCTTTGCCGAGTTTATCGTCTCAGCCGCCTGCGGGGTGATCTCGAACGATTCCGCATGCATCTCGTGATCGTCGATGTTTTCGGTCCGAACGGGCCGGAAAGTGGCGATACCTACGTGAAGCGTGACGAAAACCGTCTTGATGCCCCTTTTTCTAATCTCATTAAGGATGGCGGGCGTGAAATGCAGCCCCGCCGTTGGCGCGGCAGCCGATCCGTCCGCCGAGGCGTATACCGTCTGATAGCGTTCGGGATCGTCGAGCCGTTTGTGAATGTACGGAGGCAGCGGAACCTGACCCGCCGACGCGATCAACTCTTCGGGATCTGTGTCGGCATGAAATTGCAGGATCCTGCCACCCTGCTCGGTTCGTTCGATTACATCGGCGACAAGCCCGCCGTCGAAGATCAGCTTGAGGCCAACCCCAACTCGTCTGCCGGGCTTGACCATAGCCTCCCACACTCCCTGGGAGAGCCGCTTCATAAGCAAAGCCTCGACATTTCCGCCGGTCTCCTTGTGCCCATAAAGCCTGGTCGCGACGACCCTGGTGTCGTTAAAGACCATCAGGTCGTCGTCTTTCAGATACCCGCCAATCTCAAAGAACTTCCGGTGCTCTATTGCCCCATTTTGCATGCGGACAACTATCATCCGCGATGTGTCACGCTGGGCTAGAGGCTCCTGTGCGATCAGTTCCTCCGGCAGCGTATAATCGAACTCACTTAAATGCATTACTTGTGCGTATTTTTAACATGATGCCATAATTTGTGCAACTTCGCCCGCCAAAACCTATACGTTCGGCGCGCGCCTATGCCCTAGATTCTATCCTCTGCAGTCCGCAATGTCAAGGCTAAATTATATGGTTTCCCGCCAAAAAAACAAAAAAGTGAACATGCCTATTTGGGGCTCTGCCCCAAACCCCGCCAAAGGCTTTGCCTCTGGACTCCACAAGGAAACCCGGTTTCCTTGACCTTCTGTCTCAGAGTTGAATGATCCCTTAAGGGATCATTCAACTCTGGAACGTGGGTCCAGGGGCCACTTGGCTCCTGGCGGGGTTAAGGGGTGGAACCCCTTATGGGAGTCTGAGGGTGAAACCCTCAGATTAGAGGCAGGCTTGCGGCTGCGACGGCTTGGCCTATGCGTCGAACTCTCTCATCCGGCAGATGAAGTTCGATCTTTTCTGCAAGGTCGGGGAACTCGGTGTCCAGGACTTTCTTCGCCCAGGAAAGAATGATGTTTCCGCCATCGAACGATGTCACGCGGCCGAGGATCAGCACGTGTTTGAGTTCATAGAACATGGCATAGTGCGCGATTCCGTATCCGGTGAAGACTCCGATGCTCTCCCAGATTTTTATCGCGCGCTCGTCGCCCGCGTTGAGTAATTCCTGCACCGATTTGAGTTTTTCGGCCAGTCCGAGAGTGTCGTCGATCTGGATACCGGCGGCTTTTGCGAGTCGAAATACTGCCTGCTGAGAGAAGTAGAGCGCGCCGCATCCTGCGTCGCCCGACCATTCGTCTACGGGAGCCTCGGGGTCGTAATCTACAGGTGCGAACGCGAGTTCGTTTAGCCAGGAAGTGATCTCGCCGCTCGGGGTTACATATCCGGCGGCCTCGCTCGAACCCATTGCCACGCCCAGCACGGAGTCATCCTTAAGTGACATCGCCCCTGCAAGAGCCGTGACTTCGCCGTCGTTTACCACGTCGAACGGCACTGAACCCCATTCTTTCTTGAGATCGGCAAACAAAGTGGTGATCTTGGCGTCGAAGAGGTTCTTGGGAACTCCTCTGAAAAGCGAGGCCACGCGGGGGCGGTTGTTGATATATACTCCCGCCGAGCTGCCACCGATGGCGTCCACGCGGGGCATGTGCGACGCGGCGGATTTCAACGCGGAGTTGATCTCATTAAAGTGATACGCGGGATCGATGGCGTCGCGTGGGTTCCAGTTGACTTCTTCTGTGTAGACCGCCTCGCCGTCGATTACGGCTGAAACCTTGCGGTCGCTTGCGCCCAGGTCGAAGCCTATCCTGCAGCCGTCGAGATGACCACCCAATGGCGACGTGCTCTCGCGCGGGGCTGGGACCTTATCCGCGTCCGTAATTTCCACGGTGAACGGGCGCTCGTAGACGCTGCCCATGAAGTTGGCGTCAAAAGCTCGCTCGCCGGTGGAAGAATAGACTTTCTTGATGTGCTCGCCGACGCTTTTCGGGCCGCCGACGGTCACTTTCCATCCGCCGCGCTGCCAGAGCAGCATCTTGACCAATCTCTCGGCAAACGGCAGGTTGAGTGTGGCGTTATCGGACGTTTCGGCGAAGCATCGAGTATTGAAGACCGATGTGGAGCCGTCGCCCCGCTCGCATGCGATCGACAACGGCGGTCCCTGGCCGGACTCTTCAACCATTCGCAGGTACGCCCGATTGACGACTGCCGCCGGAGCAAAGCTATTTTGCAGAGGCGGTGTGATGGCTGGCTTTGCGAGTTCCAATAACTCTTTCATTTTGCATTTTTCCTCATAATCAATGCTGAGCCGCACGG
>JAJFUS010000020.1 GCA_021372295.1 bacterium
GCTGCGCTTGACCCACCCAGCCGATGCGGACTTTAGCTCTCAGATTCGCATTCTACGGCCTGTTTCTTCTCGCGCCCTGTATTGACACGGGTTTACGGGTCCTTCCAGACCCCCACCGGAACGCGGGTGCTACGAGGCGCGCTTCACGGCTGCGTGTGAGTGGGATTTTCAGGTTGACAGTTGACAGTTGGCTGGAGATACGCAGGCTGGGACGATCAAGGGCGAAAGACGGAGGAATAGTGAATGCTGCTTATGTCGTTCATCGCGAATCTGAACGGCAAATGAACGGCAAAACGAAGCGTAGGCCGAACCATAATATCCAGTTCGGCCTACAACCACGCTCAAAAACCCTGGTGGGCAAGGAGGGAGTCGAACCCTCATGCCTTGCGGCTGCGGATTTTAAGTCCGCTGCGTCTGCCATTCCGCCACTCGCCCTCAGTAAAGCCAGTCTATCAAAAGGCAGGCTTCATGTCAACCGATTCGACTCGCGGACTGCACACACCCTGAAACCTGCACCATGCGCAGTCGGATGGGCCGCCAGTCTTGGGAAACTGTTCGATATCCGCATTGCCGAATACAGGTTCGAGTTCCACCATCTGATCGAAGCTCTGCCTAACTTCATCAGTTATGCTCTCGATGTCTTCCTCGGTCGGCGAAAACGAATCCACAACCAACTCCGGCTGCAAATACACCGCCGCGAGTCTGGTCTCAAGAGGGTTCCAGTCCCACCTGCGCTGGGCGTAGAGCGAATAGAGCGTGAGCTGTTTGCGATCAGCAATGCTCCGCGCTCCGGTTTTCCAGTCGATGATTGTGGGAGACGGGTTTAAGTGCGCGAAGTCTATCGTGCAATAGATCTGAATGCCGTCCAGCTCGAACGACGGAAAACTATCCTCGTCAACCTCGCGCCAACCCTTGGGATCTCCGTCTGCAATCTCACGCCAAAAATCGGACTCAACCAGGTTCGTGACGCATTTCCAGGCCACCTGCTGAGCCTCGCGCGCGCGTTCGTTCATGTTGGGGAAGCCGTAATAGTGTTCGAGGAGGCTCGTTATGCTCGACGCTTTGCGCCCGCGCGGACGATTGTCTATATGCCACAATCGCCTGGCCGACTCGCCGTACCTCTCGCGGATTATGGCTGTTACCATGTCGCGAGCGGCCTTTGCATCAATATTCTCTCCGTATCTGATCGACTTCAATGCCTGAGCAATCACAGTGTGCACAATCTGACCCCTGAGCATAGTTAGAGTGGTGAGATTGCGCATCTCGAAAAGTCGCCAGCGTGCCTTCGCGTCCTGCCCCCAAAACCGGTGAAAGAAGTAATGGCGGCGGCAGGAGTCGAAATGGTTCTTTCGAGAAAACGACCACGATAATGTCGAGGGCTGCCAACTTTCCATAAGTTCTACTTATGCGTTAATTCGATCTATCCTGCAAGGGAAATTCGATGTGTTTGCAGAAGAAGTATTGGCTGGGCGCTGTCCCAACCTTTTGACTTTTTAACTTCCTGGGGGTTTTCATGCAATCAATCGAAGCGATTGAACTTAATCGCCTTGTCATTCACTCAGTATCCAATCTCTCCGATGAACCGGACATCGCGGAAAAAGAAGAAATCCTGTCCGAGGGTCTTCGGCACTTCTTTGAGGAACACATACGCAACTGCGTAAAATCGTCAAGCGCGAAGACGGCCAAATTCAACAGCTCAGAGACAACTATATCAACATGCGCCGCGCACATAATCGAGGCGCCGGAGACGTTCCTTGAGCAGTGCAAGGTCATCGGACACTGGTTCGGCCACCAGATGGAGCGTTCCTCCGAGGTTCAGTCATTCCTGGCAATCGGCCTCTTCACCGATCCCGACACCGAAGAACGTTACCTCGCGCTTCTGAAGATGGACCCCGTAAAGGCGTTCGTCAAGCGAGGCAAATCAGACTTCGAGCAGCTTCAAATTCTGCCCGACCCCACCCGCCAGCTCCTGCGCTATGCCATCGTGCGACCCTACGACGACGAGAACCGCTACGACGTATTAATGCGCAACCAGCCTGCCTCCAAGGACGAAGACCCTGAGACTTCTCAGATGTGGCTGGAGGCGTTTCTGGAAGCCGCGGAGGTTGCAACTCCGCGCCAGATGACTCAACTGGTGGTCAAAGAAACCGAAAAGTGGATTCAGCAAAACGAGGAAATTCTCGAAGAGGAAGAAGCCTCGCAACTTCGCAGCGCAGTGCGCACTCTGGCTCAGTCTGAGGAACTAGACGTCGAAGCCATCGCCGCAGAAGTCATCAAAGACGACCGCCAGCGCGAAGAATACATCGGCAGGCTGCTCGATAAGGGTCTCACCGAGACATCGTTCACCCCAGACCGCGCATGGGCCGAGCGAACAGCCCGCAAGACGACCTATCTCTGCGACGATGGCGTCCAGATCAGCGGCCCGTCAGATGCAATCGACGACGTAGTGCAAGTTCTTCCCAAAACCGCCGACCGCAAGACCAGAGTGGTAGTCGAAACCAGGAAGTTTCAGCAGAAATGACGCAGAACAGGGAACTTTGCATATCCACGTCGAATAGTATAAACTGATTGAAATGCATTAGGTGGTGAGACTATGAGAATGGGACTTGCGCTGTTTGTGATTCTCGGAGTAATGGTTCTGGGAATTCTTTGGATAATCGTAAAATACAATCAACTGGTGGGCCTTAAGAACCGCATCCAAAATGCGTGGTCGCAGATAGATGTGCAGCTCAAACGTCGATACGACATGATCCCAAACCTTGTGGAAACCGTAAAGGGCTACGCAAAGCATGAGAGCGAGGTCTTTGAGAATGTGACCAAAGCCAGAAACGCCGGAATCAACGCGAGCACCCCAAAAGAGCAGGGAGCCGCTGAAAATCAGATTACGGGCGCGCTCAAGTCGCTGTTTGCGGTCGCGGAGGCATATCCCGAGCTTAAGGCCAACGAGAACTTCATGATGCTCCAGGAAGAAATATCCGGCACTGAGAGCAAGATCGCGTTTGCCAGGCAGTTTTATAACGATCAGGTGATGTCATTCAACACTCTCATTCAGAGTTTTCCGTCTAACATAATCGCGAGCAATTTCGGCTTCACCGAAAAAGAGTATTTCCCGATGGACGATGCCGCCAGGGAAAATGTGAAGGTAGACTTCTCCTAAGCCATGTATGAGCAAATCCAAAGTAACATCTGGCGTTCGCGCCTGCTGATAGTCGGGTTCATCGTCCTGATCGGGCTTGTGGGTTACGGATTCTATTTGGCCTATGGCGATCCGATTGCGCTGATTATCGCGGTGGGGTTTGCATTCGCCACCAGCATCGGCAGTTATTATTATTCCGATCAGATCGTGCTCGCATCCACTCAGGCTCGACCCGCTACAAAAGAGGAGTTTCCGCATTACGTGAACTCGGTCGAGGGTCTCGCCCTGGCCGCTGGAATACCCGTGCCCAAAGCCTACGTGATCGACGACCCAGCGCCAAACGCATTCGCTACCGGCAGAGACCCGGAGCACGGCGTGATATGCGTCACAACGGGCCTGCTGGACATAATGAACCGCGTGGAACTGGAGGGAGTCATATCGCACGAGATGTCGCATATCAAGAACTACGACATCCGGTTTATGGCTCTGGTGGCGGTGCTCGTCGGGGCGATCGCGATGCTGGCGCACTGGTTTTGGTGGAGCGGTCGATTCGGCGGATACGGGCGTAGTGACCGCGATGACGAGGGTCAGGGGCAGGTGATTTTCTTCATAATCGGTATGGTTTTGGCTATTTTGGCGCCGATTGCGGCCGGTTTGGTGCAGGCTATGATCTCTCGACGCCGGGAATATCTGGCCGACGCAAGCGGCGCTATGCTCACGCGCTACCCTGACGGTCTCGCCAGCGCCCTGGAAAAGATCGCAAACGACGAGCACGTGCTGCGTTCGGCAAACAAAGCCACCGCACATCTGTTCATATCTAATCCGTTGCGGAATTTGGGTGGAGTGTTCAGTTTCAGTACGCATCCGCCTATTGAAGACCGAATCAAGCGCCTCCGCGAGATGTGAGATCGATATGCCCGACATCATTCTGAAGCTGCACGTCACACCGAGAGGTTCGAAAAACGAGATCACCGGCTGGCGAGACGATGTGCTCTGCGTAAAAATCACGGCTCCACCAGTCGAAGGCGCGGCGAATGCAGCTGTTGTGAAGTTCGTCGCGGACGCGCTCAATGTGCGCAAGAGCCAGGTCGAGCTTGTTTCGGGCGAGAAAAGCCGCGAGAAGTCCGTACGGGTGATCGGGCTGTCGGAGTCGGATTTGCGCTCGCGATTGAGCCGGTAAAGGACTGCATTATGGCTCTAAAATGGCTCGAATGGGCAAGAAAACTGCAGGCAATATCCCAAAACGGGCTGACATTTGCGTCCGATCCGTTCGACATTGAGCGATACGAGCGAATTCGCCAAATCGCAGCCGAGATTGGCGGAGCTCATTCAGACACCGAGCCGGAGCTTATTCTCGATATCTATAGCAAGGAATCAGGCTACGCGACGCCAAAACTTGACTCTCGAGGAGTAGTTTTTCGCGATGACAGGATACTGCTTGTCAGAGAGAAATCCGACGGTCTATGGACTCTGCCGGGCGGCTGGATCGACGTGGGAGACTCGCCGGGCGAGGCGGCTGAGCGCGAGGTGTTCGAGGAATCGGGCTATATCACCAGGGCGGTGAAGCTGCTTGCGGTCGTAGACAAAAACAAACACGGCTACACGCCACAGTTCGACCATATCTACAAACTCTTTTTCTTGTGCGAGATCACGGGCGGCGAAGCCGCAGGCAGTATAGAGACCGATGGAGTGGAATTCTTTGCTGAGGACAACATCCCGAGCCTTTCGCTAACCCGCATAGTCCCCAGCCAGATAACCCGCCTGTTTGAGCACCATCGAAACCCTGATTGGCCGGCTGATTTCGACTGAGGATTGAACTTTGACCTGCCTCTTGCCTGCCCCTACTCATTCCTGTATCATGAAGCAGACAACTGAGCGGAACAATTCTGTGATCTCTGCTCTACACTCTCCGCTCCCAACTTTTTCAAAGGAGACCAATCACATCAAGTTCGATATACTCGCCAAAGACCACGGCACGCGGGCGCGCCGGGGCAGGCTGCATCTCAATCACGGCACGGTTGAGACGCCGGTCTTTATGCCAGTGGGCACGCAGGGAACAGTAAAGGCCATGAGCCAGGAAGAACTGGCCGATATGGGCTTTCAAATCATCCTGGGCAATACATATCACCTGTATCTGCGTCCCGGCCATGAACTGATTAGAAGCGTCGGCGACCTGCACAAGTTCATAAACTGGCGCGGCAATATCCTCACCGACAGCGGCGGTTTCCAGGTATTCAGCCTGGAGCATATACGCAAGATCGGCGAGGACGGCGTAGTGTTCAGGAGTTATGTGGACGGATCGTATCACGAGTTCACGCCGGAACGAGTGATGGAGATTCAAAGCGCCCTAGGTACGGACATCGTAATGGCCTTCGATGAGTGCGCCCCCTACCCCTGCACTGAAGATTATGCTCGCGAAGCTATGGTTCGCACTCACGAGTGGGCGAAACGCTCGCTGGACAGCCACGACCCCAACCAGGCGTTTTTCGGAATCATACAGGGCAGCGTTTATCCAGAACTCAGGCGGCAGAGCGCCCAGTTTATCGCATCGCTGGACACTGACGGCATCGCGATAGGCGGGGTATCGGTCGGCGAGGGCAAGGAGCTGATGATGAACGCAGTCGACTGGAGCGTGCCGCATCTGCCAGAACATAAACCGCGCTATCTGATGGGAGTCGGCACTCCCGAAGATATTATCGACTCGGTGGTGCGCGGGATCGACATGTTCGATTGCGTACTGCCTACCAGGCTCGGGCGCAACGGCTCGCTTTATACGTCGCAGGGCCGGATCAACATCAAGAACAATAAGTTTATAGACGACTTCTCGCCGGTCGACCCCGAGTGCGACTGCTGGTGCTGCAGGAACTATTCGGCGGCATATTTGCGTCATCTCTATAAGTGCGATGAGATCCTCGCGTCTCGCCTGGCAACGTACCACAATCTTTATTTTTATCGGACTCTGATGATTCGGATCAGAGAGGCTATAGAACAGAACCGACTGACCGAATATAGGAAAGAGTTCCTCGCGAAATACCGCAGGCATCGAGCGTCCGTCCACGATGAGATACCTCGTCAGGATTTGTCGCGCGATGGCGCTCAGAAGAAGACGTTGTCGATGGAATGACACTCATGGAGTATGAAATGGATCAGGAAATAGTCACGCTGGAAAGCGTCCGGCACGACCCTAAAGTGCGGACGTTCATAGAAGCCGCAAACTCGCAGATGAACGCTCTGGGTTACACCGAGCACGGGTTCAGGCACGCGGGGATTGTCGCCGAGACGGCTCGCAATATAATTGACAGCCTGGGCCAGGACGGACGCACAGCCGAACTCGCGGCGGTAGCGGGCTATATGCACGACATCGGCAATGCGATTAACCGCCTGGGCCACCCTGACACCGCCGCGCTGATGGCTTTCACCCTGCTCAACGAGATGGGCATGCCCGCGACCGAGGTGGCGGAAGTCATCGCGGCAATCGGCAATCACGAGGAAGAGCTGGGCTCACCAGTGAGCGCCATCTCGGCGGCGCTGATACTTGCGGACAAGTCTGATGTCCATCACTCGCGAGTGCAAAATCAGAACCCGCTCACCTTCGACATACACGACCGCGTGAATTTCTCAGTGCAGAAGTCCAACATGCGCGTGGATCAGGAAAACAAGAGCATCAACCTGGAACTGACCACCGACGACCAGTCGGCAACCGTAATGGAATACTTCGAGATTTTCCTTTCGCGCATGCTGATGTGCCGTCGCGCGGCGGATTTCTTCGGGTATAAGTTCAAGCTGATTATTAACGGCGTGGATATGTAAAAATATTCTTCGGGACTATAGTCCCGAAGAATATCTAGCTTCTCAGCGTTTCAATAATTCCAAGCAATCTGACGACTATTCCACAGCCTCGGCTTCAGGCGCTTTCGCAGCCTCACCCGACTCGGTCTCTTCTTTGCCGCGAGCTTTCTGATAATCGCACTCGGAGTTTGTGCAGCGGTAGCCGGTGAGACGTCCTTTGAAACGTCTCTCGCCCAGTAATCCGCCGCACTGTGGGCAGACCTTGTTTGTGGGCTTGTCCCATGAAACGAATGTGCAGTCGGGATAGCGATTGCAGCCGTAGAAGACTTTGCCCTTGCGCGACTTCTTCTCCACAATGTCGCCCTCGGCGCACAGCGGACACTTCACGTCCACTGGCTTTGTAAGCGGCGCGGTGGTCTTGCACTCGGGATAACCCGCGCAGCCCAGGAACTCGCCGAACCTGCCCTCGCGGATCAACATCTTCTTGCCGCAGTTCGGACAGACCTGATCGCTCTCTTTGGGCTCGATCTTGACCCGCTCCATCTTTTCCTGAGCTTCTTCCAGGTCTTTCTCGAACGGCCCATAGAACTCGCTCAACAGTTGCACCCAGTCGAGCGCGCCCTCTTCGACGTTATCGAGCTTGGTCTCGACCCCCGCCGTGAACTCCACGTCCATAATCACGGGGAAGTGTCTCACCAGTTGATCGGTCACAATAAAGCCGAGTTCGGTCGGGAAAAACTTCTTTTCGCGCAGTTCGACGTATTTCCGGTCTTGAATCGTTGAAATGATGCTGGCATAAGTACTCGGCCTGCCGATGCCCTTTTCCTCGAGCGTGCGAACCAGCGTCGCTTCGGTAAAGCGAGGTGGCGGCTCAGTAAAGTGCTGCTCGGGCAAGAGTTCGCGCAGATCCAGAACCTGTCCCTCCACCAGCGGCGGCAGAGGCGGCTGTTCCTCGTCGGCTACGACTTTATCGTCGTCCTTGCCTTCGGTATAGACCTTGATGAAACCCTGGAATTTTACGGTCGAACCGGTCGCGCGGAACATCATACCCGCAGCGCCGATATCCACCGAAACGACATCGAACACCGCCGGCGACATCTGGCTGGCCAGAAAACGCTGCCAGATCAGCCGGTAAAGCTTGTACTGGTCGTTATTGAGGAAGTGCTTGATTTCGTCAGGATGGCGCAGGACCGACGTTGGGCGAATCGCTTCATGCGCATCCTGAGCACCCTTTCGCGAAACCTGCCTGGGTTTTTCGGGTACATAGGTCGGCCCATAGGTCTTGTTTATGTAATCGCGGGCTTCTTCCTGCGCTTCCTTGGCAACTCGCGTGGAGTCGGTTCTCATATATGTGATAAGACCGACCGATCCCAGCTCTCCGAGATCGATGCCTTCGTAGAGCTGTTGAGCGAGCATCATCGTGCGGCGCGCCGCGTAGTTGAGCTTACGCGACGATTCCTGCTGCAGCGTGCTCGTAATAAACGGCGGCGCGGGATTGCGCTTGCGCTCGCTCTTTTTAATCTTCTCGACTACGTAATCCGCGCCTTCGAGAGCTTTCAGGAGTTCGTCGGACTCCTTTTGATTGTGAATCTCGATCTTCTCGCCGTTCTTTGTAAAAAGCTTGGCGTTAAACAAATGCTCTTTCTCTTTTGGAGTGAGCGAAGCCGTGATCGACCAGTACTCCACCGGCACAAACGCGAGGATCTCGCGCTCGCGGTCGCAGATCAATCGCACAGCCACCGACTGCACCCTGCCGGCGCTCAGGTTTCGCTTGACCTTTCGCCAAAGAAGCGGACTGAGCTTGTAGCCGACCAGCCGGTCCAAAACCCGACGTGCCTGCTGGGCATTTACCAGGTCGATATCGATCTCATGCGCGTTTTGAAGCGCCTCCGTGACTGCGGTTCGGGTGATCTCATTAAACTGAATCCGCTTCGCGTCTTTGAGCTTGAGCGACTCCTGCAGATGCCAGGCTATCGCCTCGCCCTCGCGGTCGGGGTCGGATGCAAGGTATACTGTGTCCGCCTTGCCTGCTGCTGCTTTGAGCTTCTTGAGCACATCGCGCCTTTCAGGGATCGCCACATACTGCGGCTCGAAGTCCTTTTCCACGTCCACTCCCAGCTTGCTCTTGGGCAAATCACGCACATGACCCATACTGGCCTCGATAGTATAATCCGCGCCCAGAAAATTTTTGAGAGTCTTGGTCTTCGCCGGAGACTCGACTATTATAAGTGACTTAGACATATATTCCGTCTTCCTTGAAAAGCAGTTACGTACACTAATGAAACACGGAGAGTGATGATAGCACAACCAGCAGTACGTGTCAAATAAAGCGCGACACTCTACGCCGGATAATGCATCAACCACACACCTCGAAAAACAACACTCTCTTTGATGTGTTAGCCCTGGTCCAGGTTGCCATTACGACCCGATCAGTGATAAACTTGCCGTAATGAGCGAAGCGCCTGTTATTGGGTTTGTTCGTTCGCCAATCATTTGGTATCGTATCACGCTAAGAACATGTTAGCAAGATCATTGGAAACTTGAGAGGGAAATTATGTTTCATTCTAGCACCGTGCGGCGCAGCACGGCTCTTCTTGCTGTAATTCTGTTTCTTTTGTCGCTTTCCTGTTTTGCCGGAGAGTCGCCGAGAAACATTATCTTACTCATTGGCGACGGAATGGGCATTGGAGCAATTACCGCCGCCCGATGCGCGGGACCCGGGCCGGATGGAAAGCTGGCAATGGACACAATGCCCGTCGTCGGGCTGGCTAAGACTCAGTCGGCAAAGAACCTGGTCACCGACTCCGCCGCCGCGGCCACCGCGCTTGCCACCGGCGTAAAGACCACAAATGGCTCCATTTCGGTGGATCCATCGGGTAATAGACTTCGCACTATTCTGGAGGCTGCCGAAGAACTCGGCAAGTCCACGGGGATTGTCAGTACCAAGTTCATTACCGACGCCACTCCCGCTGCGTTCGTCTCACATGTCGCAGGCCGCGACCAAAGGGAAGATATTGCCGCTCAGATGATCGTATCAAGAGCGGATGTGATCCTTGGAGGCGGGCGAAAAGATTTTGTGCCGAAAACCGATACTGGCGAGGGTCGCGTCGATGACCGTGACTTACTCGCAGAAGCGGCCAAAATTGGCTTTGCAATAGTCAATTCCAGAGAAAATATGCTTGCAAGCGCATCCGACAAGTTGATCGGACTGTTCGCGCCGGACATTATGCAGACCCAGTCTCCCGAACCGACAATTCGCGAAATGACCTTGCGGGCGATATCCTCTTTGTGTAAAAACGACAAAGGGTTCTTCCTGATGTCCGAGGGAGGGAAGATCGACAGCTGCGAGCACGCAAACAACATAGCCGGCTGTGTGAAGGAGACTCTCGATTTTGACGAAGCCGTCAGTTCCGTGCTGGATTTCGCTCGAAAACGAGGGGACACACTGGTAATTGTCACCGCCGACCATGAGACCGGCGGGCTGGCCGTGCTGGACGCTGACGCCGACAATCCGAAGCTCAAAGCCGGGTGGCTTTGGGGCGGGCACACCGGCAATATGGTTCCGATTTTCGCTGAGGGGCCTGGCTCGGAGCTGTTTGCGGGGGTTCACGACAACACTGAAATCCCCAGACTGTTCGCTGGGCTATGGGGCAGTAAAATAGGTATGTGAGCGACTCAATCACGGAAATTTTCCGCGATTTACTTACGTGCTGTGCTATAATTGATAAAAAGATAGATATGAGGGAACGATGCACCAAGTCGTTGGGTTTGTGAGAGAATATAACGCCTATTTCTCTATGGGCTTGCTGGCGTTGAGTCTTGTAATGCTTATCTGCACTGCGGTTCTCTTCGGGCGGACGTCCCGGCTGGCAAAACGCAGAAACGCGGCACTGGTCGGCGCGAGCGCTGAAGATTTGGCCGACGCTATCTCGGATCACTCGAGATTGATCTGTGATCTGCAGAAAAGACTGAATGACCTCAGCTCAGGTCAGAATATGCTGGAAGAAGCCATCTCGAAATGCCTTCAGAAGACCAGTGTCGTCAGGTTCAATGCGTTTGAGGACGTTGGCGGAGAGCAGAGCTTTGCACTTTCGCTGCTGGACAATACCAACTCAGGGGTTGTCATAAGCAGCCTCTACGGGCGGCAGGACTCGCGCATGTACGTCAAGAATATCGTAAATGGTGAAGGCGAACGCGCTCTTTCGGAAGAGGAACAACGAGCCATCGGGGGTCGTCCAAGAAAAACCACGGTCGCTTGATAGAGGTTGCTGCGTGCTCTTTAACGCGAAGTCCGATACGGAAAAGAGTGTAAGCCGCGCGGAAGAACAGGCTATAATTCAGAGGTGCAAGGATGGCGACATCTGCGCTTTTGACGAGCTTGTCACGCGCTTTCAAAAGCGCGTGTACAACTTCGCGTACGGTATTGCGGGCAACTACGACGACGCCAATGATGTCGCGCAGGAAGCGTTCGTCCGAGTCTTTAACTCCATCGGCACGTTTCGCGGCGACGCCAATTTCACCACATGGATCTATCGGATCGTCACCAATGTCTACCTCGACGAGCGCAAGAAGGCAAAAAGCCACCGCCAGGTCTCTCTGGACGAATACATAGATCTCGACGAAAACTCCGTTTCGCGTCAGATTGAGGATGAAAATCCGCTTCCAGAGCAGATTGCCGAAAGCAAGGAACGCAATCAGGCTGTGCGCGCCGCAATCAGTTCTCTACCCGATTATCAGAGAATCATCATGACACTCTACCATCTGCATGATCGCAGTTATGAAGAGATTGCGGACATACTGCATCTGCCTATCGGAACGGTAAAATCCCGATTAAACCGCGCCAGACAGGCATTAAAAGAAAAACTGGAGTCGCAGCCGGAACTTTTTGGTTAAATAGTTAGTCTATAAGTTGTTACAAAGATTAAGGCAGTTAGTGCGATGAGCCGGCAATCGCGACGAATGGCAGTAGGCGCGATGAGCCGACAAGAGGCGTGTGTTGGGATTAAATAGCGGACGGGGCGTTAGCGGGTATACTTGCCGGCGCATTATGGGCACGTCGATCGGAGCAACTGATTATGAAATGCACCAGTGTTCAGGAAATGTTTTCCGCATATATGGAAAACGCGATGGAACCGCCTCTGCGGGTGGCTTTTGAACAGCATCTTGCCGAATGCTCGCAGTGTGAAGCGGACTATCAGAAGTTTAATGCGTCGGTTATGATGCTGGAAGAATTACCGGAGTTGGAAACGCCTTCGGGCTTCCACGCGGCGGTTATGACGCGTATCGAGCGAGAGAGGTTGGTCAAGCCTCGCAGGGTAAAGTGGTGGAATCTCGATTGGCAGCGAGTGTTCACGATCAGAGTCCCGGCACGCGCGGCAGTGATGGGGTTCGCCGTATTGCTGCTCATGGTAATGATGATGCAGTTTACCCCGGCCAGCACTGTTGTGGCGGACTGGTTCGGAATTCCCAGAGCCGTTAAGAATGTGGTCGGCAATGATCCGGTCGACGCTCCCAAGCTCACGCATGGCAGGCCAAGTTACAGTACGGCTAATGCGGGGCTCTCGATAAGCGTGGAGCCGGAATCGGACGGCGTATATCATCTGCATATAGGCGCTAAACAAACGCAGCCGATCAGCTTTAGCATATATGAGGCGTCTGCAGACGCGGTTCCGGGCGATGTTTATCAGACCGGGTTCGTCAGGCAGGGCGAAAGATCGACGGCTCGCATAAGCGTTTCAGATTCGGTCGAGTGCCGAGTCCTAGATGTCACCTGGAACTATGGAAGCCAAAGTTACAGCAGGTTCGTGTTCCTGCCATCCAACTTTGATGCCAAAGCGTCTGGCAAGAGATTGCAGTTGTCGATGAATGATGCGAGCATGTTTGACGCTCTTAAGACGATTTCGCGCAGTTACGGAGTGGTGATTCTGGCAACCGGCGATCAGAACAGAATCATAAACTATACGGACGCAGACTCCGCTACTCCTGAAGAAGCGCTTTACAGAAGTATGATGCAGGCCGGAATGAAATGGCATGCAGTCGATTCTTCCATCTACACGGTGGAACCCGGAGACTAGGCAGGTCTAAGATAGTCGCAGTAACAGGGCGCGGTGGGTTGACCACCGTGCCTTTGTTGCTTTAGACCATACAGTCGTCACCACTTCCTCCCGATATATCTACTATATGCGGAGGATAAGTAAAAATGCCGGTGCAGTGGACTAACGACCTGGCCGTCGGGATAACTGAGATCGACGATCAGCACAAAGAATTATTCAGGAGGATCAACGACCTTCTTGAGGCAGCTGATAGAGGAAAAGACAGAGGCGAGATCGACAAGTTTGTGGCGTTTCTGCAGAATCACCTCGTAACCCACTTTGCGACCGAAGAGAAATACATGCTGCGTTACGGTTACCCGCATTACACCCGCCACAAGGCCCGGCATACACTTTTCATTATGCACTTTACAGGAATGAAACGCGGCAACCCAATCGCTTCCATCGCCCAGTACACCACCGACTGGCTGCTTGACCACATCGACAAAGCCGACAAGGCGCTGGGCGCATTTCTGACCTCAATCCAGACCAAAAAAGCCGCCTAAATACCCGAAGCACGCTTCTCAAGCATATCCACTGCGGCAAGTATGGCTGCTTTCATGCTGACGGGATTCGCAATTCCTTTCCAGGCTATGTCCAGAGCAGTTCCGTGATCGACAGATGTCCTCAGCACGGGCAGCCTCAGAGTAGCGGTTACCGTCCCATAGAAATCGCGCGTTTTGGCCGCTATATGACCCTGGTCGTGATAGAGCGATATCACACAGTCGAACTTGCCTTCGAGCGCCATATTGAACACAGAGTCCGCCCCGACCGGCTCCGACACCCTGATGCCTTCCTCACGCGCCATTCTGACTGCCGGAATGAGGAATCTCTCCTCTTCATCGCCGAACTGACCGCCGTCACTTGCATGCGGGTTTAGGGCTGCCATACCTATACTGGGATCGGCAAACCCGAAATCGGTCATTGCTAAGTGGACGCGCCTGATGAACTCGTACACCCTTTCGACATTGATATAGTCGATCGCTTGCTTCAGAGAAAGATGACGCGACAGGAAAAATATGCGCATGTTCTCAGTGATGAAGAGAGTGAGCGGATTCGGCGAGCCAAGATAGGCAGCGAGCATTTCAGTGTGGCCGATGTGTTCGATACCGGCGAGCCTGAGCGATTCTTTATTTATGGGGGTCGTCGCGATGGCGTCTATCTCGCCCGAAAGCCCCAACTCGCACGCTTTCTTTACGAAGGCATTCGCTGCCATGCCCGCGTCTGCGCTCAATGCGCCGGGTTGGATGTCCTGCATGCCGGGGGTCTCTACGTGGATCACATTGATCGTACCGAAAGCGCCGCTTGCTTGGCCGGGCGAATCGATTGTTTCGATGTGAGTCGTCTTGCCGATGATTTGGGCGCAGCGTCGAAGCAGACCGGCATGCCCGATCACCACGGGCACGCATCTCTCATATACTTCTTTGCTTTCCAGGGCGCCAAGCGTTATCTCCGGCCCTATTCCCGCCGGGTCGCCAAGAGTGATGCCTATGACAGATCGTTTATTCATGCCGCCTCCACTGATTGGGCTACTTTTCAATGCCGATCCTTGCCTGAATGCCCTCGTTGTAATAATGCTTCACTTCAAGCATTTCCGTGACCAGATCCGCCCGATTCATTACACGAGGGTCCGCGTAACGTCCGGTGATAACGAGTTCGACTCGATCCGGCTTGGAATCGATGAGGCCAAGCAGGTCGTCCACTGTAAACAGACTGAAGTATGTCGCGATATTTGCCTCGTCGAGTATCACGACCTGATATTTCCCGGAGCTGATAACTTCGCGCAACTGGTCGAGGCCTTCTATTGCCGCGTCTATATCGCCCTGCTCGGGCGCTTTGCATATAAAGCAGTCGCGACCGAACTGCCTGAGCGTGATCCTGTCGGAGAGGCGCGCGATAGAGGTCAGCTCGCTGTAATACATTCCCTTGGCGAACTGTGCAATATAGACGTTCAAACCCGCTCCAGCCGCTCTAAGCGCAAGCCCGAGCGCCGCCGTGGTCTTGCCTTTTCCGTTTCCGGTATACACATGCACGCAGCCGCTCATTCCGCCTCCTGAGGGTTTCACCCTCAAACTCCTGACCAAGGGCCTCCGCCCTTGGATCCCGCTGGGGCCACGGGCCCCAGACCCCTAGTGCAGAGTTATATGCTCCCTTAAGGGAGCATATAACTCTGAGTCAGAATGTCCAGGAAACCGGGTTTCCTGGCAGAGTCAAGAGACAGAGTCTCTTGCAGGGTTTTGGGCAGAGCCCTAAGAGCGGAGCCTGGTTGGCGACAGGCCCCGCTTTGTTGAATCACTTGCCGCTGCGACGGAGGAGCCGTCTCGAAGCTGCAAGTCCGAAAAGCGAAGTAAGAGCAAAAACACACGTCGGTTCAGGAACCGTCGGAACGTCCGGCGCTGCGGCAGATCCATAACTCCAGGCATCCCAGCACCCGTTTGAGAGGTTCCGGCCTGCGGCGCCATAAGTCCAGGGCTGCTGCCAATTTGAGCCGTCATCTGAAATCCAGTAATGCCACCAATCGTCGTAACCGTCTCCACAGCCGATATAACTGTCGCTGCCATAGGTGATGCCGTTGACATATTTGCCATAACTGAACGAACCTATGTCCAAATCCAACGCACCTTCGTCTGCGATAGCCTGGATCATACTGAAGCCGGTGGGCACGCCTGTGTCCCATCTGTAACCGAACGAGTATGACGCAGCACCGAAATCCACCACGCACAACGCCTCGTTGGAACCGCTGCCGGCCCAATACTCGACATTTGCGTCGATACCGTCAAAGGCGTAAGCCCCGGCGGACAGCCCCGGCAGCAAAGCCGCCACAACAAACAACAACATTAACATATTTCTGCGCATCTATCTTTTTCTCCTCTCAGGATGAAAAACAAAACGGCCCCGCGGCCTCTATCGGAAGTTGTCCTGGCCGGGAGCCTGATGCGCTGAACGCACTGGTTCGACCCGACATCTTTGCCTCCGAAGATGTTCGAATACAAGCGGCAGGCAGGTCTTCTGACTTCCGGATCGTCCTACTCCAAGCTTCCTTCCCAGTCCAAATACTCGAACCAGTGGATTAAAGCCGGATCGTCCCCGGTTACAGCGGCGGGCCCGTGACGGCATTTCACCGTCTTCCCTTTTCAGCCCCAATGGGGCAACCTTACTCGCTGGAACACTATTAGATTATATCTTACAGTTAAAGTCTAGCACCTCTATTGCTTACTCGTCAAGAGATTTTTCAGGGGTATTTTGGGGCTCCTGGAACAAGCCCATGTTTCTGAACTTCTTATAGCGCTCATCGACCAACTTGGGAATCTTCAGCTTTTCGAGCTGATCCAGATGCTTAATCAGCGCGGCCTTTACATTGCGCGCGGCAATTTCCACATTGCGATGAGCGCCGCCGGGCGGTTCGGCTATTACCTCGTCGATTACGCCGAGTCTCAGCGCGTCGCCGCTGGTGATTTTCAAGGCTTCAGCCATCTCCTTGTGCTTGGTTGGGTCGCGCCAGAGGATAGCCGCACAGCTTTCCGGCGGAATGACCGAGTAAACCGCGTGCTCCATCATCAGAATTCTATCGGCAATGGCTATGCCCAACGCGCCGCCGCTTCCGCCTTCTCCAAGAATAACCGCGATTACCGGCGTCTCAAGGGTCGATATTTCCATCAGATTGCGAGCGATCGCCTCGCTTATGCCGCGCTCCTCCGAGCCAACGCTGCAGTCCGCGGCGGGCGTATCGACCAGGCAGATTACAGGCCGCTTGAACTTCTCGGCGAGCTTCATGAGTCTCAAGGCCTTGCGATACCCTTCGGGTTTGGCACTGCCGAAGTTGCGATATTGACGATCTTTGAGGTCGCGGCCTTTTTGCTGACCCACAAACATAACCTCGCGGCCCTCAAGAGTCGCAATCCCGCCGACCATCGCGTGGTCGTCGGCAAAAAGCCTGTCGCCGGAGAGTTCGGTGTAATCGTCGAACATCACCCGAACATAGTCCAGCGTATATGGCCGCTTCGGATGACGCGCCAGAAGCACTCTGTCCCATGTCGACAGGTTGGCAAAAATCTCGACAAGCAGCCTGTCGCGATCCTGTTCGAGTATTGCAATATCATCAGACCGATCCTCGCCGCGCTCCATGGTGAGCCGCTTTATCTCAGCAATCTGAGTGTCGAGCTCGGTTATCGGCTTTTCAAAATCCAGTACGTTCCATTCGCTAGGCGGCATCTTCATTCTCCTTGCAGCCGCAGAAATGCAGCACTTTGATAAGCGTCGATTTCAACTCTCGTCGAGCCACGACCCTGTCGATCATGCCGTGCTCCAACTGAAACTCGGATGTCTGGAAGTTGTCGGGACGATGCACCACTCCCGCCTGCTGCGCGACCCTCGCGCCGGCAAACCCAACCAGAGCGCCCGGCTCCGCAAAAATAAAGTCACCCACCGAGGCATAGCTCGCGTGGACTCCGGCGGTTGTCGGGTCAGTGAAGACCACTATATACGGCAGCCCGGCCTTATTAAGCCTGGCGCATGCGGCAGTTGTCTTCGCCATTTGCATCAGCGAGAGTATGCCTTCCTGCATGCGCGCGCCGCCGGATGTCGTAAACTGGATCGCCGGTATTTTTTTCTCGATGGCAAGCTCGATGATTCGCACCACCTTCTCGCCGACCACGCCGCCCATACTTCCGCCCATAAACCTGAAATCGGCCACTCCAAGCGCGACTTCGATCCCGCCGAGCTCGCCCGTGCCGGTGACGATGGCCTCTTCCAGATTGGACATCATGCGGCCTTTAGCCACTTTGACGTCGTACTCTGGAAAATCGAGCGGATTGACTGCCGTGAGCCTGGCGTCCGTCTCAACGAATGTGCCGTCGTCGATGGTTATCTCGATGCGGTCTCTGGCTCCAAGTTTATAATGATAGCCGCACTTATTGCAAACGCGCAGGCTCTTTTCCAGTTCCTTGTTGAAGAGTATCTCACTGCATTTCGGACATTTTGTCCACAACCCGTCAGGCAGCGCGTCAACACTCTGCCGCGCGGTCTTGCGAGCGGCCTTGCCTTTCATTCCAAACCATGGTGCAGGAGTCATATTCCAGCCACCTCCAATAATCGTGCCCTTCAGTACCATAAGAATTCAGTTCTGCGAGAATCACCTGAGGGTTTTACCCTCAGACTCCCGAGCAGGGGCCTCCGCCCCTGCACCCCGCTGGGGCCGCGGGCCCCAAACCCCTAGTGCAGAGTTATATGCTCCCTTAAGGGAGCATATAACTCTGAGTCAGAAGGTCCAGGAAACCGGGTTTCCTGGCAGGATCCAAGGACAGAGTCCTTGGCAGGGCTTGGGGCAAAACCCCAAGAAAATCCCGAAGACTGAACTATTATTAGTACCTGTAGGCGTTATTATAACAGATTAAGGGGTCATTTGCCGAATCGTATGGGTAAACCATGTGATGAAACAGTGGAAGGAAGTGATTGTTATGAGGATAACATATATAATCGCCCTAGCGGCGTTAATCGTTTCGGCTGGAGCAGTGTATGCGGCCGATTGCCCAACATGTTACGTTCAACCCAATCTGAATACGGTCTGCCCGAAGTGCCCCGCTCCGGCCTGGAACAGAACCCCTATGTGTGAAATTCAGCCTCCGACATACGGCTGCGCCGGACGAGGCCCGGCAGTAATCGCTGTTGACCCATGGGTAAGGTGTGGAGCGTTTTGCTCTGCGGGCCAGATTGCCCCCGGCTGGCCTTACGGTTGGAACGCCCCGTATTGGCAGAGACCGGATAGCAATTTCTGAGATAGTTAAAAAATTAGAAAGTTGGAAGGTCCCAAGTCTGCATGCCTCCGACACTACGTACTGAGGCATGCAACTATGCTGCGAAATATTAACTCACCAACTTGAAAAACACTTTCACAATCATCGGGCTGAACGGCGGTATCTGCAGGTCGAGAGTCAGTTTGTCGCCCGAAAGCTGATATGGAGCGCCTTCCACCGTCACCTCTTCCATAAACCCAAGATCGCTGAGCCTGACGTTGACCTTGCGCGATAGAGGCGTGTCGGTCAGGTTGAATGCGTTCACCACGCATCGCCCGGATTCGGGAAGCACGTGGATGTGCGTCAACTCATCCGGCGCAAAGAATCGCCCGCGGCAGTAGACATCTTTCAACCCTTTATACTCGCTCAGAGCCTGCTTATATGCTTCAAATCTCTTATCGTTGCCATTACCGCCGCCGATGCCCAGGTGTCGAACCGTACTTGCATACCACCAGAATGCAAGGCAGTTGTCGTTGTCGTTATCCATATTGATGTTCGTGTAAAGTGGGATTTCATACGACAGGTTATAATAGAACAAACTCAGCGCCTTGCCCGAAAGCAGGTCTTCCAATGGGTTCCACATAAACTCGAATGCCCAACTCTCGTCAAACGAACCCGCCTCGTGCAGAAAATACATAGGCAGATAACGCACTCCCCAAGGCCATACCGGGTCATGCAACTCGATGAGCAAGTTCGGATGGCTCTTGTGCAATTTCTTCGCCAACTCGACTACCGCGTGCGCGTGCATGTTTGGAGTTGTTGGAACAGGATGACCGTGATCCGGGTTGTAACATCCCCCGCGCCAATCGAACTCGTCGAACATGATAAAGCTCATACCGGCATCCGCCAATGCCCGAATGCGCTTGAGTTTCTCTTCCTGATATTGCCAGGAGCAGACACAAGGCTCATAGAAAGGCTTCTGGTCATAGGGAGCGTAATAGCCTACACTGCCGTCTGGACGGCGGCGGTACATTCCCGGGTAGTCGTCGCAGTAGCTGCGCCCGATAGTACGGAACGCCGCATTAAGGCCGTATTTCTCCTTTATCATGTTGACGAACCCAGCAGGATCGCCCAGCCGATTTGAATCCCAGCTGGTCGCGCCCTCGCATGTTTCCCAGCCAGGGTCGAGATAGAGAGTGTCACAGCCGACCTCGCGCGCTTTGGCGGCTTCGCACTCCAGAGTCTCAAGATTGTAATGTTCTGAGAGTGCCGCGGGATCGTTGTGATGCCAGCCGATATTGTAAAGCTCGTTCCAGTGGATCGGAGGGTCGTAATTGTCAGACAGACCGTGGCCCTGCGAGTTCATAAACTCGCGAAACATATAGCTGCCGCGCCTCCAGAGACCTTCGTAGAAGTGATAGCGTGTTTTGCCGAATGCCGATTCCGCTCCGGCGCTGAGTCTGCGAATTTCGGTGGGTTCATTATACAGCGACGGCGACGCGCCTCCGAACGTAAGATACGTCTCGCCGCCGATATACTCGGTGTCGAGCATGGAATATTCCACCGAATCGGGATTGTATTTGATGACCAGTAGGCCGTTTTCACCATTTGTCCAGGCCCATCCTTCCGACCGCCCCCTGTTCTTATCGACAACTTCCTGCACCAGCCGCTGAACGTTGTGAAATTCAGAGCAGGCGTAGCGTCCGTGGTATAGATCATCGAGCTGATAGTCGTGCTTCTTGCCGTCGGGCTGTAATCTGAACGGCAGAGCCACCAGCCTGTAGTCCTCTATGTCAATTCCCTTGCCGCCATATCGTTCCGGCTTTGCCAGCCTCTTTCGAAAACCGAACCTGTATCCGCGCAGCACAACGTCCTTTCCGTTCTTATTATGCAGGGCTATACGTTCCTCCAGAAACTCGCCGTCTTCGGGAATATACAGCATCTGGCGGACATTGATGTGCGCATCTGAGCCCGGCTCTCCAAGATGGCCGCTTATAATAACCGTTTTGCCTGCGCGCGGCGAAACAGTCTCTTCTATGACAGGCGAGTACAGCCCTTCCAATCGGACGATCTTGTCGCCGTATTCAACAAACGCGGAATACCGGTATTCACTATCCGCAAACTCCACGCCCGAGTAGGTGTCTTTAAGCGCTATTTTGCGCAAACGATTATCGAATTCGATATCGAACTGATAACGGCTGGTATGAAAACTTTCCAGGTTCATTTACACTCCCTTGAAACAGCTGAGAGTTGAGAGTGGAGGGCAAGAGCCCAGACTCATAAGCGCTCAGTCAGCAAAGAATACATCGCGACTACCCTACTCCCTCTTCTGTGAGAGATGGTTGGGGTGAGGGCACAATGCATCGACCATTTTCATCTACAGTGATTAAGCGGCAAATGGAGAGATAATAGCCTCAAACCCACCGCCGCTTCTCAGATATTATTATCCTTCGGCGGCAATGCACCTTCATGATTTCGCGTTTTGATCGAATATTTGAGACCGTCACGATTGGGGAATTTGAGTCAAAGGCTCTGCCGACGTGAAAGATGGACTTGTGCGATTGATAGAAGAATAAAGAACCCCGCTGCTTGCAGCGGGGTATTTGCGTGCTTATTTATCTAGGATGCTATGCCGCAAGCAGCGGGGAACCTGACTGCGCCTCACGGTCTATTGCCGCTTAATAAAACCTATCATTCCAATAAGCCCTGCAAAGACGGCCATACATGATCCAGGCTCTGGAAGAACCATGTGAGCCTGTTTGGTGAGAATCACCCCGCCATCGTCATTACCATCAGTGTCGGCATACACCTTTGCAACATCGTAAAAATAGCTGCCATTCTCAACATAATCAGTGTCTTCACCCTCTAATCGCGAGTAGGTGACACACTGAGTATCCATAAAAACGTCACTCCAGTGAGGACTCCATGCAGCTACGTTGTAAAACGACGTGTCAGTATTCGTTGCCGGAGTGGGGTCTGGATTCGGGTCGCTGCAGGTGATCTCAAAACCATCCCACTTATAACCTGTAGCATTCTTTACATTTTGTTCAACCCTGATCAGATTCCATGCACCGAGATTATAAGCCGTTGTCCCTCCATAGAAGTTGCCGCTGAAATCCAACACAATTGGAGCATCACTCGCCATCACGATGTCGATTGATACTTGCCAGCACAACAACGGCTCCACAGTGGAAAGGTCGGCAGTGTACTCGGGATTTGATGCCAATGCTAAGTCAACCACATGGTTTCCGACCGCATCGGTCCAAGTAGCCTGAACGCCAGCCCAAGACCCAACCTGCGCGCATATTAAAAGCAACAATACGCTTACTGCACATCGAGTGATTGGTTTCATAATTTATGAACCTCCTTCGCCTCGCACAGCACAACAAAGCCTATCTTTTTCGTCGAAATATTCCAAGCATGCCACCGACGCCCGCCAACATAGTCAATAACGAGGCCGGCTCCGGCAGAGTATAGTTGGTGGTAGGATACTGGAGAATACTGACAGGCTGTTGAGGATCCAGAACATCGTAGGTGAACTCAACATAGAGTTTTTCGCCCTGGTGGATGGCTAAAGGATTGTTTGGGTCATACGTCGTATTCAGGTGAGCAAAGAAACCACAGCAATACTGATATGTCTCAATAGTCCATGAACCGACACCAACCTTGTTGACCACAATATTTCTCAAATTGGTGCCGTTAGAGATCTCGACATGCCAATCTGTCCATATATCTTCAGTCTGGTTGGTTATGTTCTGGCGAATCCTCGGGTCATTTGACCCCGTCGGCTTGGCGTCATTGATGCGGGCAAGAACAGCTCCGTTCGCACCCCACGACCAACCCAGGTCCAGATCGTAGGTACAAATACCACTGGTATCCCATTTGTTGGAATCAAGAACGACGTCCTGGTAAATGCTGGCGCAGGCCATAGAGGACAAAGCAGCAATCAGAACAACTGCGTACAGTAGTAATGCACGAAACTTTATCATATCTTTTCTCCTTGTGTTGAGGTGTGGAACCGCCGCGTTCAAACACGGTCTCATGGAGCTGCGACAACAATGCCACATCACCCAGGCGCATTTTAGCTCAAGCAAGGAAACTCGTCAAGTGGTTTGGCAAAAATAATTGAAAAACCCGGTAATAATACCAATCGACATTTCAATAAATCTCTTAATGCACATCAGATAGATCTCTGATCTTCACTTTTGGAATGATTCGACCCTCAATGGTTTCGCACGAGCTTATACCCGTTACAATCACATTTTCACCGGTCACAAGCCCGATCTCAGCGGCTGCCGACTCGCATACCGCCCCACAATCAACTCTGAGACCCTTGTGACCTGAGCCGTCGGAAAGAGCGCTTCCATCGTCGATATAGAAGAATTTTTCGCCGCCCCCACCGATGTATGTGACTTTCCCGCAAGTCTTTATTAGAACACCGATGTTTCGCAGCCCCACTCCTCCGGTTACGCCCTTGGTAATGCTCGATATATTGCCTCCACCCACCGCTCGATTGAGCATGAATACAGGCTTGAGGGGCGTCATGAGGCTGTCCATATAAGCCACCAGGCTCGCGCATATCGTTCTTTCGCTCGATTCGCCCGAAAGGTCTCCCACAACAGTCACCAGATCGTCCTTCCCGACAAATGTATTGCTTAGAACACGAATCCCGTTGTAGCCATTCTCTTCCTGTATATAGAACTCATATTTCCAGCCACCCGTGCCGGCAAACACAGCCGTGACCACTTTCTTTGCTGCGCAGACTCCCTGGCCGTCCGGGCTGTTAAATGCGTCCGCGACCACTCTGAGATTGGATACCGGATTGCTCACAGTCATCACAGTGAACGCCGATGCTTGTGCCGCAATAGAGCTTGCATCAGTTGCGATGGCCTCTACAGTGTGTGAACCCACAGTGTATAACGTGGTATCCACAGTGATTTGCCAAGGCTCTTGAGTGGCGGAGCCCTGGTAAACGTCATCGAAGTAAAAGTCCACTTTCGCGATTCCTGATGTGGCGGTGGCTGTGACGCTTATGGTGGTCAACCCGGTGAGCAATTGTCCGGGTGAGTTGATGGCAATGTACGGGTACTTCGCATACGGGGCCATCAACGGGTCGCCGACAACCGTGTGCTTCCAAAACAATCTTGGAGAAGCCGCATAGAAACTTTCGGCGAGGTTGTAACCGGATGTATATTTGTCGAACAACACCTGCGGCCAGGTGGTTTGAGTATATGGCTCTGAAACATATCCTCCCACGCCTGACGCCCCTTGAAAGATAAGATCCGCCACCAACGATTGCCCACCCGTTATAGGCTTGAATGCGCGTGCGCTTGTGGAGACATAAGTGTCGGCGATGGAACCCGGCACAAAGTAATTGGAGTGGTAATTGGCTGCGTTGTAACAGGGGTCGTTGCTTCCCCAACTGAAGTATCCCATCAAATTGGTGAGGTTGCCCAAAAAAGTCGAGGTGTTATCGTATATTACTGGCACGCCCTTCGCTGCAAGTAAAGTGTATGCCGCCTTCAGCCGGTCGTTCATTGTTTTGTTAGGCACAGGCACTGCACGGTCAAGCGCGATGCATCCCATCTGGCTGGGGCTCACAGCGCCATCAATCATCCTATATATCTCGCCTTCGGTGTAACCATCAAGCCTGGTGACCAGATACAGGTTCATGCCGCCGTACTTGTTTGAGTGCGAGAATGCTCCGGTGGCTTCCGTAAACGCTTCGGGGCCATAAGGGTTCACGATGAGAGTGTTAACAGTAGGATCATCGAGGCATGTCAGAACACTTGTAACGGACAATGCCCCACTGCTGAAGTAGTTGCCATTACTGGGATCGATATATCGCGCGGCAAGGGGAATTCCTTTGGTCAACACGATGTAGTCGATTCGGGAACTGATGGTTGGATTGGCTAGAAATACCCTTATCGGGGTCTTGATGTTCTCCTCGCATTCGGTATAGTCCACCACCTCACTTGTGGAGCAGTTGATCGTGCAAACGTTCTCAGGAGGAATGTCGCGCGCCTGGACGTAATAGCGCGCAATCCTCTGCGATAACGCGCTTTGTCTGTTCTGCACGACCAAGACGTTTTTCGGCCCGCCACCCGCCATCGCTTTTCCCGCAATAATCGGCAGCAAACTGAGAAACGCACAACAACACACCAGCCCTCGCTGGTATAACGAAAGCCGAACCAAACAACGCTCCCAATAAAGCGGAAATCGGAGCAAAGAAGATAGAAGAAAACCCCAACACCGCCAAGTCACCCTGTTGCGGCGGTCTCCAACCGCTACAGCCTATATACCACCGTGAGAGACCATTTATGCCGAGGATCGGGTAACAAATCGAGGCCTGCCAGCATCAGTTACCCATTTAGTATATACTCGCTCCAGTCCAGGTTTGTCAACTGGTCGATGCGCTTTGTCGCAAATTTACCCCTAAATACAGTATTTTTACGGATACGCATTTTTTGAATATTGTGCTGCGGTGATGGCCAAAAGACGTCGGTTGATGCACAGGTGGAGTTTGTGGAAGAACCCCAAGAAGTCTCCGTAGATATGATACGCATCTTTGCTATGGGGCTCGGAAGGATTAGCTCGACGATTTGGGGAACACTCAAAGGTCTGCACGCGATATCATATTGGGTGGGGTTCCGAGCTTTCCACTCTCCGCTCTTAGCTGTTTTCTAAGGAGAAGACCATGAACCTGTATGTAGGCGCAACCCGGCAAAACGACGGCAAGACCATCACCTGCCTTGGCCTTGTATCCGCTTTGAAAAAGCGGCTGTCGAGCGTAGGATATATCAAGCCGGTGGGCCAGCGATATGTGGAGATAAACGGCCATAAGATCGACGAGGACGCGCTTCTGGTGAAGCAGGTCTGCCAGCTCAAGGGCGATGTCGAGGACATGTCTCCTATTGCTGTGCCGCGTCACTTCACGGAAGATTATATAGACAACCCCAACCGCAGCGACCTGGTGGACAGAATTACCGAGGCGTTCACACGCATTTTGATGGACAACGACATGGTGGTGGTCGAAGGAACAGGTCACGCCGGAGTGGGCTCGGTATTCGATATGTCCAACGGCGACGTTGCGGCGATTTTAGGCTGCAAGGCAGTAATCGTCTCTTCAGGCGGAATAGGCCGTCCGATTGACGAAATCATGCTCAACAAGGCTATGTTCGACGCCTCGGGAGTGGAAATAATCGGCGCGATCATTAACAAGGTCGATGAAGAGAAGTACGAGAAGGTCAAATCTTATGTCACTCGCGGTCTGGCGAGGAAAGGTCTCGATGTGCTAGGCGTGATGCCTTATCGACCGATGCTTTCAAACCCGACAGTAGAGCAGCTCCTGGAAGACATAGACGGCCAGCTCCTCAGCGGCGAACGAGGCTTGCGCAATATCGTCGGAAAGATGGTAATCGGAGCAATGCCTCCGCATCAGGCTCTTGAGTATATGCACAGCGACGCCCTTCTGATTACTCCCGGCACACGCGAGGACATAATACTGGCGGCCATGAGCGCCTGCATACTCGGGGAGACGGGAACGCCATGCGTGGCAGGTATGATACTTACCGGCGGCACCGCCCCGCAGCCGAGTATTATGGAGCTTGTCGCCAGAACTTATGTCCCCGTGATACTGGTCGAGGAAGACACTTATTCCGTTGCCTCAAAGATAGCCAAGTTGATAGTCAAAATCAGACCCGGAGACTTTGAAAAAATCTCTGCAGCGGAAGCTCTGGTAGACGAATTTGTGGATGTGGATAGTATAATAGAGAAGTTGCAATGAGTAATAACCTAACCTACGAGCAGGCGCTGGATTATCTGGACGGGCTGCTGAAATTCGGGATAAAGTTCGGCTTGGAGAGAATCACGGCGCTGTCGGAAGCCTTGGGCAATCCACATCGTGATCTCAGGGTGATCCACGTCGGCGGAACCAATGGCAAAGGTTCGACGGCCACGTTTATCCAGACCATATTGAGCGAAGCCGGTTACCGCACCGCGCTTTACACATCTCCATACGTACGTGACTTGCGCGAACGCATTCAAATCGACGGCAGAATGATCGGCAGGGAAGAGTTCGCTGAGATAATAAGCGAGATCAAGCCCGCCGCAGACAAGATAGGCCAGACCGATCTTGGTCCCGTAACTGAGTTCGAGGTCAAAACTATGGCCGCGTATCTCTACTTCGCCCGAATGCATGTCGATTTCGCAGTAATGGAAGTGGGAATGGGCGGCAGATTCGACGCCACAAACATAGTCGAGCCGTATGTTGCGGTAATTACCAACGTCAGCCTGGATCACACGGAGCGTCTGGGCGATACGGTCGACAAGATTGCTTTCGAGAAAGCCGGGATCATCAAGACCGGTTGCACACTGGTCACCGCGGTCGATGACGAAGAGGCATGGCAGGTAATACTCAAACAGGCCAGGCATGAAGGCGCGGAGGTTTGGCGAATAATCAGTTCGCACGCCAGGAAGGCAACGTCTCCCTCGCCGGACGTTCAGTTTAAGTACACAACTAAGGAAAACGGCTTCTCCATGCGCGGCCCCGAAATTCAGCTCATCGGTCTCAAGCCGGGTCTGGTGGGTCAATTTCAGCACGCCAACGCCGCGACAGCCATTGCCGCCGTGCTTGCTCTGGAGAAATACGAAGTCCGCGTGCCCGTTCCCGCAATCCGCGCAGGGATAGCTTATGCATATATTCCCGGACGAGTGGAAACGCTTCAGGACAACCCTAAGGTAATCGTGGATGGCGCGCATAATCCGGCCGCGGCCCGCAGTCTCGCAAGGGCGATCCGCGAAAACTATTCTTACGACAGGCTGATCCTGGTAATCGGAATGTTGAGCACACACCCCTGCGAGGGAGTGCTGGCCAGGCTCGCGCCGATAGCGTCAACGGTAATCGCAACGCAGTCCGGGTGGTCAAAAGCTCTGCCGGCCGACGTATTGGAGAAGGAAGCTCGCAAGCATTGCGAGAACGTAGAAAATGTAAGCAACGTTTCGGATGCGGTCAAACGCGCATTGGATATTGCGAACACAAACGACCTAGTGCTTGTGACCGGGTCGTTTTACACAATAGGCGAAGTAAACATTTTACCCGAATAATTCGCGATCATGAATTGTTCGGGCGAGGCGAAAGGAATCATTATGTCTGATAAAAAGGTTCACTTAATATGTAACGCCCATCTTGATCCGGTGTGGCTTTGGCAATGGGAAGAAGGTGCGGCTGAGGCGGTCTCCACGTTTCGGACGGCAGCCGATCTGTGCGAAGAGTTCGACGGCTTTGTCTTCAACCATAACGAGGTCATTCTATACAGATGGGTCGAGGAATACGAGCCCGAGCTTTTCAAACGGATACAGCGCCTGGTCAAAGAGGGCAAATGGCACATAATGGGCGGCTGGTATCTGCAACCGGACTGCAATATGCCCAGCGGCGAGTCGTTCGTTCGTCAAATTCTTCTTGGGCGGACATACTTCAAAGAGAAGTTCGACCAGACCCCAACCACCGCCATCAACCTGGACCCGTTCGGTCACACTCGCGGGCTGGCGCAGATCATGGCCAAGAGCGGTTTCGATTCATATCTGATTTGCAGGCCGGGGCCGCCGGACATGTCCCTGGATAGCGACAACTTCATCTGGGTGGGCTACGACGGCAGTGAAGTCATTGTCAGGCGCAGCCGTCATCATTATAATACGATTCTGGGCGAGGCCATAAAGAAAGTCGAAGAGTGCCTGCAATCGCCGGAAGATGTGGCGACCATGGTTCTCTGGGGGGTCGGCGATCATGGCGGCGGCCCGTCCAGGCAAGACCTGCGAGCCCTTGCCGGCCTAATGAAGACGTCCGAGGGTTTCGACATTCGCCACTCCACGCCCGAGGCTTACTTTGCACAGATTGCCGAGACCAGGAGCAGCCTGCCGAGGCGAGAGAAAGACTTGAACCCGTGGGCTGTCGGGTGTTACACATCGCAGGTCAGGATCAAACAGCGTCATCGCAGGATGGAAAACGAGTATTACTCTCTTGAGAAGATGGCATCCGCCGCTGCATACCAGGGTCTCATGAAATATCCCACCGCAGAGCTTCACGAAGCTCTGTTCGATCTTGCCACAAGCGAATTTCATGACATACTTCCCGGTTCGTCCATTCAGCCGGTGGAAGAAATGTCGCTGCGAGTGCTCGATCACGGGTTGGAAATCATCTCGCGTCTCAAAGCGCGCACGTTCTTCGCGCTGGCTTCAGGTCAGCCCAAAGCAAACGAGAACGAGATACCGATTCTGGTCTACAACCCGCACCCGTTCAAAGTGAAGACTATCGTCGAGTGCGAGTTCCAGCTTCAGGACGCCAACTGGAAAGACGAGTTCACCGTAACCCCCGTCTATCAGAATGGCAAGCTGCTTCCGTCTCAAAACGAGAAGGAAGACAGCAATATGACCCTGGACTGGCGCAAACATGTCTCATTTCTGGCCGAACTGGAACCAAGCTGCGTGAACAGGTTCGACTGCCGCCTTGAAGTAATGTCCGAGAAGCCGAAGCCCGTGCTCCATCCCGATGGCGACAGGATCACGTTCAAAACCGACGAGATTGAGGTCATCATCAATACAAAGACCGGACTTATGGACAAGTACGCGGTTGGCGGCGTGGATCAGATTGCTCCGAATGCGTTCGAGCCGATAGTCATCGCCGATAACGAAGATCCATGGGGAATGCTTGTCCGATCGTACAGAAATGTCGAGGGACGCTTTACGCTGATGTCCGACGAGGCCGGCACAAAGTTTTCCGGTGTGACCGCCGCGACCATCCCATCGGTGCGAGTAATCGAAGACGGCCCGGTGCGCAGTGTAGTAGAGGCGGTATTCGAATACGGCTGCTCCGCGATATGCCAGCATTACAGCCTGCCTAAGAAGGGCACGCAGATTGATATCCAGACCAGGGTTCACTGGGAAGAGAAAAACAAGATGCTCAAGCTCTCCATTCCGGTTCCAGGCAAGGGCAATAAATACTTAGGCCAGGTGGCTTACGGCTTCGATGAACTGCCTTCAAACGGCGACGAGGCCGTGGCTCAGAAGTGGGTCGCGGTGATCTCAAATGACGGCAACCGGACGCTCACATGCGTTAACGACGGCGTTTATGGTTCGGACTATTCCGATGACGGGCTGCGCTTGACGCTTATGCGCTCTCCGGCATACTCGGGACATCCTCTTATGGACAGAACAATCGTCACTCAGGATCGCTACCTGCCTCGCATAGACCAAGGCGAAAGGCTCTTCAAATTCAGGTTGAACGGCGGAAAAACGTCGGAGCGAATGGCCGGTATCGACCGCGAGGCTCTGGTAATGAACGAAAAGCCCTTTGCGCTGTCGTTCTTCCCGTCAGGCAGCGGCGAGAAGCCTCAGCCGCTGATTACTCTGAGCGACGAGGCCGTATTGGTGACCACGGTCAAAAAAGCCGAGAACAATGACGACCTGATAATTCGTCTTTTCGAGCCGACCGGCAAGGATTGCGCGACCACAATGTCACTGCCGTTTATCGGCCTGGAGCGTGAAGTAAAGATGTCTGCGTTCGAGATCAAGACTCTCAGGGTCGATCCTAAGAACCGGACGGTTGTAGAAACTGATCTTATGGAAAATGCGATATAATAGAGGCTATGAAGATCATCAATAACCCTGAACTGCGGGGCATACTCATATTGCTTCTGATAATAGTCGTACTCGGCGGAGTAATGGCAGGCACTTCGGGCAAGCTGGAACAGTGGTTTGGAATTACGCTGTTTTCCGGCCCGAGGCTTGAAGACAAAATAGTCTTCGTCTCAAACGGCGACATTAACGTGATGGACACCGACGGCTCCCAACGAAGCGCTCTCACAAAAAGTGCGAGAGTTCTGTCGGCTCCGGCGGTGTCCGCTTCGGGCAATCGCGTAGCTTTTGTAGCGATGCGCGGCAGCGAGACTCAGGTGCTTGCGGTGGGCGCGGAAGGCGGTGAGTTGGATCAGCTTACCAGCGCAACCGGACCCAAGAAGGACCCTCGCTATACTCCCGACGGCAAGCGGCTTTCGTATATCGCGAGCGGCAGAGTGTACGTGGCTGAACTCAATGGCGACAATCCCGACTCCGTATTGCCCACCAGCGACGAAGTTCGCGCGGCGATGTCGTCTACTTCGCAGAGCCGCGAAATTCCGGCCTATTACTCCTACGCATGGGCGCCCGACAGCGCGACCATCGCAGGCATCACCAAAGATAACGAGCGTGATGAGGACGTGCTGATGTATGTTCCTCATCACGAGCATTCCGGAGAGGCAGGTCATAACGAATCCGAATGCCCACAGCCGCAGTCGTGGCCTTTAGGCAAGGTAAACGGATTTGCATGGGCTGCCGAGAAGCCGGTACTGGTCGCTTCGATCAAGGTCGGCAAGAAAAGCGCGCTGATGATCTTCGATGCCGATCAAAAACGCGGCGGGTTGATTACTCAAGTAGAAAAACAGCAGTTCGGCACACCCGCCATATCGCCCGACGGCAGCGAGGTTGCGGTTCCTCTGAAGTCGCTGGACAAAAGAGCTCCCAGCGGGCTGCTCAAAATCGAGTTGGCATCCGGCAAGGGAGGAATCATCGTCGAAGGAGTGTTCGAGGATCCTGTCTACTCGCCAAACGGCGACACGATCCTTGCAACAATCATCGACGAGACGGCCGACAAGCGCGACATAGCGACAATTGACGCAGCAAGCGGCAAGATGAACCAGCTCACTCACGATGGCCATAGTTCCAATGCAGTCTGGACGCCACAGTCGGCAAAATGATGCGTCTAAACGATCCATATCTCACCGACCAGTTAATCCCTTACATAGGCAACAAACGCAAGCTGTTGTCTCTCATATACGAAGCGATCTGCCGGACGGGGCTGAAGTCGGGGACGTTTTTCGACGTGTTTTCCGGCAGCGGAGTGGTTGCGCGTCTGGCGAAATCCGCGGGGTTCAAAGTCATCGCGAATGACTGGGAACCCTACTCCGAGACCGTTAATACTGCTTATATCGCGGCAAATAAGCCTCCAAAATTCGCCCGTTTGGGTGGAATAGAGAACGCAATCGCGTCACTTAATGCGCTTTCGGGCAAATGCGGATACATTTCGACCCACTATTGCCCGGCCGATGACGAGAAATACGATGTCGAGCTTGAGCGGATGTTTTACACTCAGGAGAACGGCCGTCGAATCGACTCAATGCGCGAGCAGATCGAACGCTGGCGCGCCGACGGCTTGATCGACTCAAGCGAAGAGGCCGCGCTGCTTGCGCCGCTGATATATCAGGCATCTTATTGCAGCAATACATCGGGGGTATTCAAGGGTTTCCATCGAGGATGGGGCGGCGCGACCAAGACCGCATTGTATCGGATACGAAGCGTTCTCACACTCAAAACACCAATTTTCTTCGATAACGGCCAGGATAATCTGGTCGTCAGGGAGGATGCGGCGGGCCTTGCGGATAAGTTGAATTGTGATATAGCGTATCTCGACCCGCCGTACAATCAGCATCAGTACGGCGCGAACTATCACCTGCTAAACACTGTCGCGCTGTGGGACAAACCGCCCATCAGCGAGCATATATCGGGCAACGGTCATAGAGATAAGGCCGCCATCCGTAAAGACTGGCGCACCCAGAGGCGCAGCAAATATTGTTACAAATCTACCGCGCTCGACGAGTTTGCGAACCTGACGGCGAAACTGAAAGCGCGGTTCATAATGGTAAGCTATTCCACCGACGGTATAATCCCGACAGGCAGCCTGCTTTCATGCCTGGCGGAACGCGGGGCGCTGGATGTCGTAGTCAAACGATACAAACGCTACAGAGTGAGCAGCCAGAGGCCATCGCCCAGGCCGCATACGGTCGAGTTCGTCGCAATTGTCGACACTCAGAGCGGCGAGAGGCGATACTCGGTTGAGGATGCCGTCAGTATAATTATGAATTCTGAGTTTTGAATTCTGAGTTTCGGGTTGTCGGGGTTGGATATCCAATCCTCAACTTCGCGCGAAGCATATAAGCACAACTGAGCGCTGACAGGTCTGGGCTCTTAGCTCTCCACTCTCAGCTCTCAGCTATTTTCAAGGGAGATTACTGGGATGAAGAAGATTATTCTTGCTGTCATTATGCTGAGCATTTGTTCGTCCGGCCCAATTCTCGCGAACAGGATTCTGCTGGTTCCCAGCGGCCAGACTCTAACCACCGGCCAGGTGCGCGCGGAAGCAGCGCTGAGTTCCGGCAACGACGAGGGCAAATATATCTGGCTGGCAACCGGCCTTGCACAGGTGGAGATCAACTGGCTCAGGTTTAATAAGCCGAGCGGAGAAAGCGACAACGAATACGGCGCGCAGTGGAATTTTCTTCCCGAGACATCGTTCAATCCGGGGGTTGGGTTCGGAGTGCAGGACATAGCTGGCGAATCCGACGCGGGCGTGACGGGATATGTGGTTGCGACCAAGCATCTTCCCACGAGCATGACAGGCAAGTTTGTGAACGATCTCTCCGCGACCGTCGGGGTGGCGGCGGGAGGCATAGAAGGCCCGTTCTTCGGATTTGAAGCGCACTTTCCGCTCAAGTTCTTCGCTCAGGGCGAGTACGACACCCATTTCTTCAATGCCGCGGTCGGTTGGCAACCTATCAGTCTATTTCGATTAAAGGCATACACGCTCAGAGGCGAAGGCTACTTCGGCGCAGAGCTTGTGCCGATTCAGTTTTGACGGGGTAACTTTAATGGATTTTAATAAGAACGCGAAATATGTAATTGGCGCCGATCTGGGCGGCACTAATGTCCGGGCGGCGGTGGTGGATCGCGACGGGAATATCGTTGGCGAGGGCCGCGCCGAGTCCAAAGCGATGGAAGGTCTTGCAGCAACTGTGGGCCAGATCGCGCTGGCGATCAACACAGCCGTGGAAAACTCGCCCGCCACTATGGCGGATGTTGCAGGGGTCGGCATGGGAGTGCCCGGCACTGTGAAAAGCAAGGAAGGCCGGGTTATGTGGTCGCCCAACTTCCTGGGCTGGGACGGCATCCAGCTCGCGCAGCCTATTGTCGATCAGATAGGCGTCCCAACGCTGCTGGGCAACGACGCGAATGTCGCCGCGCTCGGCGAATGCGTATTCGGCGCCGGCAAAGGCTCGAAATGCATGGTGATGTTCACGCTGGGAACAGGAATCGGCAGCGGGCTGATTATAGACGGCGAGATATGGGTCGGCACAAACGAAAGCGGCCCGGAAATGGGACATGCAATTGTGGCGGCGGACGGCCCCAGATGCGGATGCGGCCGCTACGGTTGTCTTGAAGCGCTCGCTCAACGCGACGCCATCATCGACCGCGCCGCGCGCAAGGCTCATCTGGGCAGGCGAACCAGCCTTCTTGAAAAATCCAACCACGATTTGCGTTATATCACCCCCGCGATGATCGCTGAAGCCGCATCCGAGGGCGACCCAGTCTCAATTGAGACCATGCAGGAAACGGGCTATTACATCGGCATCGGCGTGGCAAACGCGATCAACATGCTTAACCCCGATAAAGTAGTGATCGGCGGCGGAATCGCTCAGGCGGGCGATCTTTTGTTCGACCCGATCAGGGATACCGTCGAGGTGAACGCGCTGTATCAGCAGTTGCAGGGCTGCGAGGTCGTGCCCGCACAACTCGGCGATAACGCCGGAGTCCTGGGCGGTGCCGCGATGGTGTTCCAGAGGATAATCTAGTTTTATGAGGGTTTTCTTGGGGCTCCGCCCCAAACCCCGCCAGAGACTCTGTCTCTGGACTCTGCAAGGAAACCAGGTTTCCTTGACCTTCTGGCCCTGAATTGGTTGCCCCCGTAATACGGGGGCAACCAATTCAGAGATGGGGTCTGGGGCCCGCGGCCCCAGCGCGGGTTCAGGGGCGCGGAGCCCCTGATGGGAGCCTGAGGGTGAAACCCTCAGATAATTCTCGCAGTACTGAGCTCTCCTTTGCGAACAAGAGCCGCTTGTGGTAAACTTGGTTTGGCAAGAGACGGCTGTTGTCCCCGTCAAATTCTTCTATGTGCCGAGTGGATGCTTCTATGCGTTTAATATTGAGGGATGTTTTGCTGGTTCTGATCGCATCCGCTGCGATTTCCATCGCGGGGTGCGGCAGGCAGCAAGCGATTGCGCCCGGGAAGCAAGCTACCGCAAGCAACGTTCAGAGTAATGCCGTCAAGGACAGCAAGGCAAAAGGGCAGGCCGTTACGAAAACCGAAGCCGAGTCAAGCCCGAATCTTGAGCTCAAACAGCAGGATGTCACTCTCAACTGGATGGAAAACGGCAAGGTTCGCATGAGCGCGAGGGCAAGCGAAGTAAAGGGCAACGAGGTCACCAAAGTGGGTGAACTGATCGACTTCTCAGGCAAGCTCTACGAAAATGGCAAACTGGTCGCCACGCTTGATGCGCCCAAAGCAGTGGCCGATACCGTAAATCGAATCGTGACTGCCACCGGCGGTGTAACGTTGAAATCCCTTGAGCGCAACACGACGGTAAAAGCGCAGTGGATAAAGTGGTACGCTAAAGACCAGAAAGTGGTCGGCGACGGCGGCGTCAGGATCGACTCGGCTATGGGAACGATGCAGGGCGCGGCGTTCGTAGCAGACACTGGAATGAAAACAATAACCGTCAAGGACTCGGCGAAAGGATTGTAATGTCGAGATGAATATACTCAAAATATATGTCGTATTGCTTGGCGCAGCAGTGATATCGCCCGTCTGCGCGCAGGCCACCACATGGAACGGCCAGGGCTTTACAGTGGTCGCGTCAAGCATCGGAGGCTCGCCCGCTGCCGATAAGACATTTAAGATTGTCGCGGATAAAAACGTTTATTTCAAGACAATCGACCAGGCTGCTGGAACGTTCCTGGAAGCGGAATCAAGCAAATTGACCGTCTTAACAATGCCGTCGGCCGGAACCACCGGTTCGGTAAAATCAGCCGAGCTGTCCGGCCCCGTTAAGCTCGTATATACGACCTGCGATCCAAAGACAAATGCCAGGTCTACCATGACTGCCACATCCGATAGCGCCACTTACGACGGCGTAACACAGGTGGCTTACCTGATAGGAAACGTCAAAATCGTCAACGACAACCCCACCCTGTTCGCCCAACCCGCCGTAATGACCGGCGACAAGGCGACGATCAATCTGAAGCCCGGCGCGGGCACAGAGTTCAGGGTTGAAAGCTCTCCGGGATTGAGCAGGATCGAAGCCACGCCTAAGAATCAAGAGGCGACAAAGAAGTGAGACTCGAAGCCCATAACCTGGTTAAATCTTACAAGGGACGCCGCGTCGTGAGCGACGTGAGCATGTATATGGAAACCGGCGCGACCGTCGGGCTGCTGGGGCCTAACGGCGCCGGTAAGACCACATCGTTCTATATGATGGTGGGACTTGTCAAGCCAGACGAGGGGAGAGTCACCCTCGACGGCAAGGATATCACGCAAGAGCCGATGTTTATGCGCGCGCGGCTGGGGCTTGGGTATCTTGCGCAGGAGCCGTCCGTGTTCAGAAAACTCACTGTCGCCGAAAACATCCTTTTGGTGCTGGAGGCACACGGGATCAGCAAAAAGGAGAGGTTGGCCAGAACCGATCAGCTTCTGGCCGAGTTCGGCCTGACGCATGTGCGCAACTCCAACGGCCAGGTGCTCTCAGGCGGCGAGCGCAGGCGCGTAGAGATCGCCCGCGCGCTTGCCACGAACCCGAAATTTATCCTGCTCGATGAGCCGTTTACGGGGGTCGACCCCATCGCGATAGGCGACATCCAGGACATAGTCCGGCATCTCAAGGACAAGGGAATAGGCATCGTCATAACCGATCATAATGTCCGCGAGACCCTGGCCATCACGGATCGGGCTTATATCATGTCCGAAGGCGAGATCAAGACCGCCGGATCATCCGCCGATCTTCCAAACGATCCCATCGCCCGAAAGTTTTATCTGGGCGAAAGGTTCGCGATGTGAGGCGAGAATGAGGCTTCTGGACAGGCTAATCTGGCGCGAGCTTTTGGGGCCGTTTATCTTCGGAGTGACGGCCTTTACAGGCGTGTTCTTCAGCGGCAGCTATCTGTTGAAACTCACCACGTGGGTGATGAATGGAATGCCGCTTATGACTGCGCTGGAGATAATCGCGCTGTATCTGCCGGGAATCGTGGTAATTACCCTGCCGATGGCTACGCTGCTCGCGGTGCTCCTCGGAATAGGCCGGCTCTCAGGCGACAGCGAAGTGGTGGCTCTTTTTGCGGGCGGCGTAAGTCTGTATCGGATCGTGATTCCCGTATTTACGCTCGGAGTGTTGGTGAGCACGTGTTCGATCCTGCTGAACGAAGTGGTCGCTCCACAGACTAACCTCAGGAACAAAGAGCTTCAGGCGACAGTCTTCAAGCAGGCAGCCCTTTCGGATGCGCCGTTCAGCCTTACCGACGAAGGCACGAAGTCGCTTATTAGAGTCAGCGGCGGCATGGATAAAAACAGCGGCGTTTTGAAAAAGATTACGATCATGCAGAACGATGGCGAGGATCG
>JAJFUS010000037.1 GCA_021372295.1 bacterium
GGCACAATGAGTTCGGCGCTAATCGTTACATTGTCGCCGGGCATGATCATTTCAGTACCCTCAGGCAACTCCATCGCGCCAGTCACGTCAGTCGTTCGGAAGTAGAACTGAGGTCGATAACCCTTGAAAAACGGAGTGTGACGACCCCCCTCTTCCTTTGTCAAAACGTAAATCTCAGCCTTGAACTTTGTATGAGGCTTGACCGAACCAGGCTGAGCGATAACCATACCACGCTCAACATCCTTGCGGTCAATACCACGAAGCAGCAGACCAACATTGTCGCCGGCCTGGCACTCGTCCATCATCTTGCGGAACATCTCAATACCGGTGCACACAGTCTTGCGGGTCTCGCGAATACCGATAATCTCGACTTCGCTCGAGAGCTTCAACTTCCCGCGTTCCGCTCTGCCCGTAACGACCGTTCCACGACCGGTGATCGTGAAAACGTCTTCAATCGGCATCAGGAACGGCTTGTCAGTCGCACGCTCAGGATCCGGAATGTAGTTGTCGATCGCGTCCAGCAAGTCCCAGATGCTCTTCACATCAGGAGAATCGGCTGCGCCAGTATTCAAAGCCTCAAGAGCCTTCAGCGATGAACCCGTGATCACCGGCAGATCGTCGCCGGGGAAACCGTACTTCGACAACAGCTCGCGAACCTCAAGCTCGACCAGTTCGAGCAGTTCAGGATCGTCCACCATATCGGCCTTGTTCAGGTAAACAACGATGTAAGGAACGTTGACCTGGCGGGCCAGCAAAATGTGCTCGCGAGTCTGAGGCATAGGGCCGTCAGCCGCAGATACCACCAGCACAGCACCGTCCATCTGGGCAGCGCCGGTGATCATGTTCTTGATGTAGTCGGCGTGACCAGGGCAGTCCACGTGAGCGTAGTGACGCTTGTCAGTCTCATACTCAGCATGGTAAATATTGATCGTAACGCCGCGCTCGCGCTCCTCAGGAGCACAGTCGATCTGGTCATAAGGGGTATACTTAGCAAGACCTTTTGTCGCCAACGCCGCTGTCATGGCAGCCGTCAACGTAGTCTTACCGTGATCCACGTGACCAATCGTCCCAATGTTCACGTGCGGCTTTGTTCTCTCAAACCGCTGCTTAGCCATATTCATTCCTCCAAGAACAAGCTTCTATGTCCAGCAAAAAATGTGGAGCCCACAATGGGATTCGGACCCATGACCTCCTCTTTACCAAAGAGGTGCGCTACCCCTGCGCCATGTGGGCAGATCACGCCAAAAATCCGGCTGCCTAGACCATACCGTCACCGGCGGCTGGAAGCCGGACGAGAGTTATCTTAATTATTCGTTCTATATGGTGGGGGGAACTGGATTCGAACCAGTGTAGGCATCGCCAACAGATTTACAGTCTGCCCCCTTTAGCCACTCGGGCATCCCCCCATATTTTGGAGCCGACGATGGGACTCGAACCCGCAACCTGAGGTTTACAAAACCCCTGCTCTGCCAATTGAGCTACGTCGGCTCAGTTGAGCTCCATCAGAACACGTCCGACTTTCTTTTTTGCACGCTGCAGCGCATTATCCACGGTCTTGGGCGATTTGCGAAGCCTCTCGGCCATCTGCCGGTAACTTCTCCCCCCAAGATATCCTTTTAGCGCCGCTCGCTCAAGATGACTCAGCCCTCCGACGGCCTCCGCGCAAGCAGCCCCGGCAACCTGCCGCTCCAGCATTACCTTCTCAGGATCAGCCGCCCCGGTATCCGCCACCAAATCCAGCAGACTTCCACCATCATCGCCCGGCGACGCATCCAGCGATACGCAATCGCTGAGCATGCCATGCTTAAACCGCGTCGCCGACTTGACCGCCGTAATGATCTGCCGCGTAACGCACAAATCAACGAACGACCTGAATCGCGCAGGTTTTTCGGCCTGAAAGTCGCGAATGGCCTTGAAGAGGCCGATCATACCTTCCTGGACAACATCTTCCTGTTCGGCTCCAGCAAGGAAATAAGATCGCGCTTTACCCTCTACAAAGCCTCTGTATCTCTTCAGCAGATATTCAGTTGCCTGAGGACATCCCGCCCTCGCGAACTCCGCCAATTGCTCATCATCCAGCTTCGAAAACCGTGACGACATCGTCAAATCTAAAAGCGCCGTGGGAGCCATATTCTCCTCCGTTTCCATAATAGAAACGGAACAGACCGGACATGCCGGGATTCGCGCTCACCCCCGCAGCACTCTACACACTCGATATATTATATTGGCAGGCAACAAAACTGTCAATACCCTGTTTTTGAGGTCGATACAAAATGTCAGAGTCTGGAGACTTGGGCCGCTCCCACAGCCACAATTCTGGGTTGAGCCGGATAACGGTCTTTCGAGACCACTTCCGTCGTTTCTTTGCCGCCCGGTTCCAGGATCTTTCTGTAGACCGTAACACTCACGCCTCTGGAACCTTTATCGACGACCTGAGAGACTCCCGGAGCCAGAGCGGGATCGGGAATGGTCTGCTCAGGTTTCGCGGGCGTATATTTGGGCGTTCCGGCAAATATCGTGATGTCCTTTTTGTCACTAGACGAGCCGTATATGTCCACGGTCAAGCTGCCCCTGCCAATGCTCGTAAGAATGCAAATCGGAGACTTATCAGTGTTCTCAAACTTGAAATCGCGCGCGCCGTAAGCCACTGTGGCGTCGCGGCCCGGCCCGACATAAGGAACCGTCCGCGAGTGCGGATAACGCTCGACCACACGAACACCCGCCAGCAGAGCGGCATTATAAAGCGTGCTGGAGACCTGGCATATACCGCCGCCCACCCCAGGCTCCAGCTTGCCTCGCACGAAAATCGGAGCTTCGCGAAAACCCGTCTCCAAATCCCTGGGCCCTACGGCGTCATTATATGAAAACTTCTGCCCCGGTTTCACGATTATGCCGTCGATCGCTGTCGCCGCAAGGGTCAGGTTGTGAGTGCGATCTTGCTTGGCAGGATTATAATGGGTGGTGAACCGTGCCAGCAGCGTATTGATCCCACGGGCATCCTGAGCGGTTACGTCTGGTTTATCGGAAACAACAGGCAGCGCAGCGACCATATTGCTCGACCGAAGCGCCTTTGCAATACTATCGACCGCCCGTTTTTCGTCAAGCACAAGCCCAACGCTGTCCTGCTCGATCTCAAGAAGTCCATTTACAGCCTTAATCCTCGCGTCTTTGTGAGGTTTGTTGACCACGCTTGCAATTTTGGCGATTGTCTTCTTGATTTGGACATCGTCCAGAGCAATTCGGGCATTGATCCGCTTGCCCGAGCCTTTTGACGTACACACACACAAGATGCGATTACAAATGCCGCCCTTTCGGCCGACCCGGAACGCCTTCTCGACCGATTCTTCCCATTTCACGCATGCGCCGAAATCTGCGGATGCCCCGACCCAACGCTTATCGAGAGCAGTCAGCGTAATGCGCCTGCCGCACTGCTTGCCTGCCCACTCACGAACGACTTCGCTCGCCTGCGCTTTGGTAAGCAATCCAACGTTCACCCCTGATATCATGACTCCCCGGCATATACGCTCACTTTTGCCGAACGACAGCGTCTTAGCCGTTCCAGCGATAACAGGAATCGCAACGACAACCGCAACCACAAATGCAAACCGACTTAGCGTGACTTTCAACTTCAAGCCCCTGACTAATGCTTTTGTTTAACTTAGACTTGCGATATTTGTGTTGAGGGTTTCACCCTCAAACTCCCATAAGGGGCCCCAGACCCCTGTAGCGAACTTAATTATCCCTTTAAGGAGATAATTAAGTTCGGGCCAGAAGGTCAAGGAAACCTGGTTTCCTTGCAGAGTCAAGAGACAGAGTCTCTTGCAGGGTTTGGGGCAGAGCCCCAAATAAAAATCGACAGGACTAAGTTACAAGAGCGCTAGGTAAATTACAATCTTCGCCAAAGCGTTCCCGACACAGTGTCTTCCAGCGCAATGCCCCGGTCGCTCAACTCTGTTCTGATCTCGTCGGCGCGCGCCCAATTCCTGGATGCCCTCGCCTCTTCGCGCTCCTTTATGAGCGCCTCAACGTCCGAATCCACACTCGACGCCTGCTCTGCCGCCTCATGCAGGTTCAAGCCCAGCACGCGATCAAAGTCGCACAACGCATCCACCACGCCGTATTCCCTACGCTTTTCGGCCTCGCGGACAAGTTCGTTTACCGCTGCCATCGCCATGGGCATGTTGAGGTCGTCGGTGATTGCATCTTCAAACTTTTTGCGATACTCCTCGACCCAAGGCTGTTCATCTCCGCCGATCTGAGTCGCCCTGGATACAAAGTCCTTCAGGCTTGAGTAACCCGACGCGGCGGCGTCCATCGAGTCCCATGTAAACTTGAGTTTAGTCCGATAATGCGCCATAAGGCACGCGTATCGGTACGCAAGCGGATCGTATCCCCTGTCTATTAACGTCTGCAGTCGAACAAAGTTACCTTCAGACTTACCCATTCTGCGCTCTTCATCGCCGCCCGAGAGATCACCGACCACCAGGAACGCGCCGTGCATCCAAAAACGCACGAATTTCTTTCCGGTCGCGCCCTCGCTTTGGGCGATTTCGTTGGGATGATGCACCCAAATGTGATCCTCGCCGCCGGTGTGTATATCAAGAGTCTCGCCGAGGTATTTCATAGACATCGCCGAGCACTCGATATGCCAGCCGGGAAAACCTACTCCCCACGGCGACTCCCAGCGCATAATATGATTCTCGAATCGCCCGACGGCCTTAAACCAGAGCGCAAAGTCGACGGGATTGCGTTTTTCAGGGTCTTCCTGGACTTCATCGCGCGCGGCCGTGATCTTATCCTCAAGCGACTGACGGGAAAGCTGGGTATACGTCGGGAACGTCGTAATATCGAAGTACACCGCCTGAGCGGTCTCGTAAGCATGACCTCGCTCGATGAGTTTTTCCACCAGAGCGATCATGTCATCTATGTGCTCGGTGGCGCGACACTTCACCGCGGGCTGCTTTATATTAAGCGCGTCCAGGTCGTTGAAAAATATATCTTCGTAATAACGCGCAATCTCCCAGATGTCCATCCCGGAGTTTTGCGCCTGCTTTTCCATTTTGTCTTCGCCACTGTCGGAGTCCGACGTGAGATGGCCGACATCCGTCACGTTCATCACCAACGGCGCTTCGTAGCCGCAATATTCGAGCGTGCGGCGGAGCACATCGGCGAATATATACGAGCGAAGATTGCCTATGTGAGCAAAATTATAGACCGTTGGCCCGCATGTATACATTCTCACCTTGCCGTCCTCAAGCGGCTCGAAGTCCTCCTTGGCGCGGGTAAGAGTGTTATACAGACGCAGAGACATCGTTATCCCCTTTCTCAACTTTTCCGACTTTCTGAACTTGATGCTCCAGTTCCTCTATCCTAAGCATCAAGCTTCTTATAATATCCATCTCTGGATCTAGATCGCGACCGTGGCTGAGCGGCACGCGGACTCCGTCCTGCATCACCACTCGTCCCGGAATGCCGACAACCACCGAGTTCGCAGGCACATCTTTGACCACAACCGCGTTAGCTCCCACTTGCACGTTATCCCCAAGCTTAATCGCGCCCAAAACCTTTGCGCCCGCCCCAACCACGACATTATTCCCCAGCGTGGGATGCCTCTTTTTCTTTTCGAGGCTCACTCCACCCAGAGTCACGCCATGATATAGAAGGCAGTTTTCGCCAACTTCAGCCGTCTCGCCGATCACCACACCCATACCGTGATCAATAAAGAAACCCTTGGAGATAGTTGCACCCGGGTGGATTTCGATGCCGGTGACGAACCGATTAGCCTGCGAGACCAGCCTCGCCGCGAATTTCATATTATGCCGCCACAAGAAATGCGCAACCCTGTGCCACACGATCGCATGCAAGCCCGCGTAAGTAAGCACCTCCCAAAAATTCCTGGCGGCGGGGTCGTTTATGAAGACCGCATTCCAATCGGCTCGGAAGTTGTCGAACATTACCTCACTTTTCCCCCAAAAAACCAGACATGCGCTTACGACAGACCGTCACTGGCAACCAAACCGGTTTCCAAACTAAACAGGTAAATCGCTAAAGAAAAGACCCTTCGCGCTCCTGCGAAAGGCCCAAAATCACACGATGAGTATAGCACAGGGGCGTATGTTTCGCAAGAAACGCAGCTATGCCGGTGTTTTTTCGTGCGGAATGCCGATAATAGTAGTTGACTGACAGCCAAAAATGGTGTAATATCCATAAGAAGGCAGGTCACGCTTATCGTATTGCCACCGGGCGGCGGCGTGCGAAAGGCTGGCACCAGATGCAAGTGGGAAGAGTATTTTATAAAGAATTGCCGACGACGCTTGGTGAAGCCGAGGGTGTCAACGTAGTCAGTAGAACCAAGAGGGGTTTCACCCTTATTGAGCTTCTAGTGGTTGTTGTCGTGCTTGCCATTCTGAGCGCGGTTGCGTTTCCAGTCTTTGTTAAGACAAAAGAGACCGCGAAGGTATCCGAGTGCCTATCTAATATGAGGCAGATCGGTATGGCCTTCCGAATGTACCTGGATGACTTCGACGATCGCTTTCCTGCAGCGGTACCTTATGGTTCCCCGAACTACTGGGAAAGCAAAAACCGCCAGACTCTGCAGGAACTCCTTGATCCTTATGTCGGTTACAGCGCAATTTATGACTCTTCCAACGGCAAGAGAGTATATACGAGCGCAGGCGTTTTCCGGTGTCCCAGCGACATTGGAGTGACCAACACGGACAAATACGGTTGCGGCATCGAAAGCGGCATGCCCGTATGGAAATCCACCGGCAGCAGCTACGAGTACTTCGCATCCGTTCAGGAAGACTGGGATCACTCAAATGTGGCGGTTCCTTGGACGTCAATCTCACCCCTGTTGGCCAGCGATACAGGCAAGCAGCGCGTTGGAGCGCCGTACAAATCTATTATTTTTCCCACAAAGAAAGCCGTGGTCGGCGATTTGTGCTTCTGGCATCTGGGCGATCAGACCCCCGATAACCGCCTAGCCTACACCAACACGCTTTTTGCTGACGGTCACGCTTCCCGCGTGCGAGGCAGCGACCACCTTGACGCGCGGCTTCAGCAGTTGAATCGCTGGCACTCGAGCACCGAGATCAGCTCAGAAAAGTAACCTCAATACCCACATTTCAGCCCACATCTCTTCGTTATCACAGCGCATCTCAGCAGTTTGTTTGTTGAGCTTGTGACATGTTTGAACGGCAAGTCGCCAGGGTATCAGGTTCACACATCTTATGTTCTCCTGCTACAGGGGGTCGATTATGCGCGGCAGAGCTTTTCGTACATTGTTCCCACTTATTGCAGTGCTGCTCGGATTGTCTGGGCAGGCGCGGGCGCAACTCGCCGATACGGCCTGGCCGTGCTTTGGGCGAGACACGCTTAGCACTAGAAACAGTCCGTATTCCGGGCCTGCAAACGGTCTTGTGGCCTGGCAATACCAAATCGGTGGAACGGGTGCATCTTCCCCTGCAGTGGGCGACGGCAGGATATATGTCGTATCAGACGGCCAACTTGTGGCCATGAGCGCAACTGGCGAGCAATTGTGGTCGTACGACTGCAACAGCACCGGTGCGTCATCGCCTGCCATCGGGTCGAACGGCACGATATACGTCGCCTCCACGGATGGATACCTTTACGCAGTTACCTCAGGCGGTATTCTTTCATGGAAAAAGAGCCTGTCGGGGTCGTCGGAATGCTCTCCTGCTATTGGGTCGGACGGCACGATATACGTCGGCAGCAGCGCCAAAAAGTTTTTCGCGTTCTATGCAAGCGGCACTCAGAAATTCAGTTATACGACGAGTGGATCCATCGTCTCTTCGCCCGCAATCGCTTCAGATGGAACGATATACTTCGGCTGTGACGACGGCATTCTTTACGCGCTTAATTCGAACGGCACTCTGAAATGGAAACTCTCGATCTACCCATCGGCAGCAATCAAAAGTTCTCCAGCAATCGGGTCGGATGGAACAGTGTACGTCGGCTCGATGTACGGATACCTGCACGCGATCCGCTCCACAGGCATTCAGAAGTGGAAATTCTCAACGTCCGGCGCGGTGTATTCGTCACCGGCGATTGCCCCGGACGGTTCCATCATCTTCGGCAGCCGCAGTGGTTCGCTTTATTGTCTGAACACCTCCGGCGCGCAGAAATGGAAATACTATGTTGGCGGTTACGTAGACTCATCGCCTGCCGTGGATTCCAATGGCGCAGTATATTTCGGGGCGAACAACGGATATGTGTATTCGGTCGATTCCACGGGTGCGCTCTTGTGGTCGACTTCCATTGGCACGGGCATCAACTCGTCCCCAGCCATCGGCGAGGCTGGAACGTTATACGCGCTCAGCTACGACGGCTCTCTTTGCGCGTTTGGAACCGATACCACGCCTCCGCCCGCTCCCACAGTGACTGATGATGGAACATACTGCACCGAATCTACAACGCTTCACGCGTCATGGTCGTGCGAGGACACCGAGTCGGGAATCAGTAAATACGAATACGCCATTGGCACATCGTCCGGCGCGGAAGATCTTGTAGCATATACTGATGCCGGAACCGTAACCGAAATCACTCGAACCGATCTATCCCTGGTCAACGGAGAAGACTATTACTTCTCAGTTCGAGCCACAAATGGCGCAGGACTACTCAGTGACGCTGGATTTTCCAACGGCATTCGAGTCGATTATACTCCTCCGGCCACTCCAGTCGTTATCGATGACGGCACATGGACAAGTCTTTCTGACCAGCTTCACGCAGTCTTTGGCTCAGGCGACACTGAGTCTGGAATAAGCTATTACGAATACTGCGTGGGAACCGCTGCAGGGCTGGCCGATATTCGTGACTGGGTAAACTCCGGAACAACCAGGGAACGCACAATCACAGGAATGAGCCTTGCTCACGGAGTTGTATACTATGTGAATGTTCGCGCGTATAACCATGCGGGTCTTATGAGCGAAGGCCACTCCAACGGTATCGCGCCAGACCTCACCGCTCCGGCAATAGAAAGCATAGCTGTCGGCGCAACATCCACCCAGATCACGGGAACCGTAACCGCTTCAGACTCCGAATCGGGGGTATCGACGGTGCAATACGTGTTGCTGGACTCTACCGATATACCGGACTCGCCCGAATGGCAGTCTGCCGTCTCGGGAGAAGAGTTCACAATCAGCGGCACGTTCAATTGGAACAACAGCTATTATATAGCCGCGCGCGCGCAGAACAGTGTGGGGGCATGGAGTGAAGTCGAACTGAGCGAAGCGATTAAAATCGACGACACTCCTCCCACCACACCAACTATAATCGACGATGGCATATACTCGACCAGCCTGACCAGCCTTCATGCCAGTTGGAGTTCGACGGACTCGGAGTCCGGCATCGACCATTACGCTTACTGCGTCGGCACGATATCGGGGTCGAGCAATATCGTGGCATGGACTACAACCACAAACGATTACGCTTTTCTTACGAGTCTGAGCCTGACTAACGGCACAACGTATTACTTCACCGTTCGAGCCGTAAACGGCGCGAGCCTTACGAGCGAAAATGGATATTCAGACGGTATCAAAATCGACACGACACCGCCCACCGCGCCTGTCGTCACGGATGACGGCGATGTCACATATTCGTCCGATACTCTCCACGCGAGTTGGATATCCACTGACGCCGAATCGGGACTTGCCGAGTATTTCTACTGCATAGGCACATCGGCAGGGTCGGCGGACATAGTTGGCTGGACATCCACCGGAACGCAATCATGGGTCAGCGTCTCGGGACTGGCGCTGCAAAGTGGCGTGTATTACTATTTCACCATAAAAGTGCGAAACGGCGCGGGGCTAGTAAGTGCGCTCGGGTCCAGCGACGGCATCACATACCAACCCGGAGTGACTGTCTGGCCCAAGTTCAGGTGCGATGCGGCAAACACCGGCTGCGCGGCAGTATCGGCATGCCTCACCGGCAACCTGCGATGGCGCTGCCAAACGCAGGGCTATGTAGAGTCTTCGGCTGCAATCGGAGAAGACGGCACGGTGTACGTCGGATCCAGCGACGGCGTTCTTTACGCAATCAATTCTTCAGGTGCAGTACGCTGGACATATCAGACCGGCGGCTCTATAGACTCGTCTCCGGCAATCGGCTCAGGCGGCGAGATATATGTCGGCTCGTACGACGGCGGGCTTTATTGCATCGCCAGCGACGGCGGGCTGAACTGGAGATTTAATGCGGGCGGGATGATCTGGTCGTCGCCAAACCTTACCGAGGACGGCTCAATCTTATTCGGCTGCCAGAACGGCTATGTGTATGAGTTGAACCTCCAAGGAAATCTGCTTTGGTCCTTTAACACAGGATCACCCGTGTGGTCGTCCCCAGCCATCGCCTCCGACGGCAGCATATACTTCGGCTGCGGCAACGGCAAGCTCTACGCACTCACTTCCAGCGGCACTCTGAAATGGACATACACAACCGGCAGTGCTGTCGATTCGTCTCCCGCCATAGGTGAGGACGGAGTCATATACTTCGGGTCGGGAGACGCATCGTTCTATGCGATCAACCCTGACGGCACAAAGAAATGGAGCAAGTATATAGGGCTTATCGCCGATTCTTCTCCAGCAATATCCGACGACGGCACCATATACTTCGGCGCGGGCACAGTAGCGGACTCCGGAGCGTTTTACGCGCTGTCTTCCAATGGAAATACACTTTGGAAAATCAGTCTGCCGGATGCAGTGCGTTCATCTCCGGCAATCGCATCGAACGGCACGATCTACTTTGGATGCGTTGACGGGACAATGCATGCGCTCAACGCAAATGGAACGACGGCCTGGAGTTACAAAATGTCGGATTCGATATTGTCATCCCCCGCTCTCGGGCCGGACGGCTCGGTTATAGCAGGCTCGGATAACGGCATCGTTTACTGTTTCAGAGACTCCGCAGCAAGCGACACAACGCCGCCGACCACCCCCATAGTCACGATAGACCCAGAGATTCTGACATCAGGGGAGACGCTGGCCTGCTCATGGTTGGCATCCGACGATGAGTCCGGCATACAATACTACTCGTATGCTGTTGGGACTCAACCAGGCTACAGCGACATTGTTGGCTGGACAGACACAGGAGCCACAACTTCAGTAAGCCTGGACGACCTGGCTTTAACAGCTGAAAAGTCATACTACGTTTCCGTGACCGCCACAAACTGGGCATCTCTCACAAGCAGCGTAGGGGTTTCAAACCCATTTTCCTTTATATCAACCGAGGCGGACGATTCCATAGGGTCGGCCAAGAAACTCGCGGACGAATCGCCAGTGCAGTTGCAGGGCAAAGTCGTGACCGCAGTCTTCGACAGTTGCGTATACATTGAAGAGATCAATCGGTCTTCGGCAATTCGCTGCATAGTAAGCAGCAGTGTCAAGGCCGGCGCGATAGTGAATGTCACCGGCGCGATGGCCACACGATACGGCGAAAGAGTCATCAACTCGGCGGTTCTCACCGACACCGGCCTGACTGCGGAAATCAAGCCGTTCTATATGCCCTGCAATTTCTCCAAACGTCCAGGAATTGACCCAGCGGGGCTTTTGGTAAGAATATTCGGGCGGGTCACAAAGTCGGGAGAGAGCTATTATGTGATCTCCGATGGAACCGATATCACGTCGCCTCGCGGCGCGGCGGGCATTGAAGTGCGATCCGACACGACTACCGGCAAGCCCTTGGGAACATACGTGACCGTCACCGGAATCGCCTGCCGTGAGCTTGCGAACTCTACAGCAACGGCCGTGGTGAGGCTGCTGGAGGACTCTGCTCCGGTGTCGGCGATTGCTCCTGCTTCTGAAGAATGATCTTGTCTGAGGCGACGGCCGGGTATATGCCGTCGCCCTCCATTATTTCGGCCAGCGCGCAGCTTCCGCCCGCCTCAACCAGCAGTATGGGCAGGTTGCCGGGCGTCAAAACTGTCGCCAGAGCAATTGTCTTAGGTCGAAGAGCCTGAGCATCGTCGTCCCAGAGCATCTTCTTGATTGCGACCTCCTGCCCATAGCTCAGCGACTTAGGGACGCGCGCATAAATCGTGCTGACTTCGGGCATTCGCTTGATTATGTTGCCCAGCCGCGCGGGATCATCAACGGCTCTCAGTTCCAGTTCCGACGACCTGACCCCCAGTGCAACGGCCTGCTGCGTAAGATAATCTATGCGTTTCTTGGTATCGGGATGGCTGGCGAAAATCGCGGAGATTTCGTAGCGGTTTTGGTTACTTTCGATGTTCAAGAGCTTCTTCATAGACGTGACCGAACCCGCCGGATCAAACCCTGCCTTTGCCGCCAGTTGAATGCCCAACTCATCGGCTTCACGCTCCATAACGCGTGAGTAGCGCTGACTAATGGCGGCGTTTCCCCAAATTGCAATATTGCCGAGCGCACCGCCGCCCAGAATAATCACCGGCAGCATCCACAGTGAGCGCTGCTGGCTCTTGATCATCATATTTATCGCGTGCCGGCGGTCGCAGTGGGTAATTTCGTGAGCGAGAATAGCTCCGCGCTCGTCAGGGGTCATAATCCGCCACATTCGCTCAGTAAAATATACGTTACCTCCAGGCAGAGCAAATGCGTTGATCTCTTCCTTTGCTTGCACGACCTTGAAGTGATAGGTAATCCCTCTGCGACTTACGAACGGCACGAGCCGCGCGCCCAATGCGGCAATATCCTGCTGCCACTTCTCATTCTCCGATGGCGGCATCTCTTTCTCGACTTCTTTTGCGGCCTGTTCGCCAAGCTTGATCTCGTCTTTAAGCGAAAATGCTTCCGACCGACCGACGCACATAACCGGCAGAACAATCAGCGCAATTATCGCAAAACAATATCGGGTCAATGCCGTCCCTCCAATAAGCCGAGAGTGGAGAGCAAAAAGTTCAGCTTTGCAAGAATTATCTGAGGGCTTCACCCTCATACTCCTCTTGGATCCCGCCAGGAGCCGAGTGGCCCCTGGACCCCCGTTCCATAGTTGAATGATCCCTTAAGGGATCATTCAACTATGAGTCAGAAGGTCAAGGAAACCTGGTTTCCTTGTGGAGTCCAGAGGCGAAGCCTTTGGCGGGGTTTGGGGCAGAGCCCCAAAAAACCCCGTAAAACTGAGCTCTTGCATTCCGACTCTCCACTTTATTAGAGACAGCATCGGGCGCTCGGTATTGCTTTCAGGTCGTAACCTTTTTACCGGTCTCGACCTTGCCTGCCAATCCGTCCAGGGTCACTGCGAGTCCGTCGTGAAGGATACCGGTAACGCCTTTGCATCCGATAACGGCTGGAACACCGTACGTTCTGATTATCGACTCAACACCGGGCTGCATGCGTTCACCCTCACAGATAAAGCCTCCTGCAACCGCAAGAAAAGGTGTCCAGGCAAGAGTCGCCGATCCAACCACCAAAATTTCGCCCGGCTCAATCTCACCAGCGTCCTCAATGCTGCGAGCCACGCGCACTCGACCCGAAACCGTTCCCGAGCATATACCAATGCCAGAAAGTGCAGTATCGTCTTCGCCATGCATGAGCGCCGAATGGTCGTCCGACCCAACGGGCAGAAACGCCGGAGGGCTCAGTCTCTGCTCCAGCCATAACTCGTGCTTTCTCTGAGCCACAAGCGCCGCCGTCTCGTCTCCCGCATCGGCGATTTCGGCCAGACAAAGGTGGAACACGTCGCCAGGGTCGGTAATTATCTTTGCCTTGCTGAGCCTGTGCCCAAGTTCGATCATAATCAGTCTCAAACCGGCGCATGCCAGACCAAGAGTCAACTCGCAATCGTTGCCCAGGGCCAGCCACCCTCTTGCAGAGCGCAAGGTCTTTTCAAACCGGCTCCGTCTGCCGCCTCCGATCGATAGCCCCACCTCGGAGACGGCCTGCCGGTAATCGTTCTCGGCGGCGCAGTGAAGCGTTATCAGACTCGGCTTCGAACTTCGCCTGTTTATCGCCGCGATCATGCGAAAAACTATGTCGGTATTCTCGATCCAGCTTTCCCACGATGCAACATCCAGCGCCTCACCTGGATTCTTAACGCAATAGCCATACTCCCATGCGAAACTCTCCACATCGGCCTTGTAGCTCCTGCGCCAACCGGTATCGTCGATCTTGCCCGACTTCTCCGCCACGCAAAACTGCTCGGCAAGCTCCTGAAGCCGGGCATCCCGCATTATCAGCCCGCCCGGCAGCCCTCCAAGGAGACGACGGCACACCGACATATCGTCCTGTGCGCAGGGAATCATCCGATCCAGTTCTCCGACATACATCGCCCCAAAACCCGCGGCTCTCGCGATCCACTCAGAGGCAAGTTTCACATTCTCGACTGCTTCGACCGCTCGACCGATAAGCACGCCGAGTTCTGCGTTCGCCCGGTCGAATGCGACAATGTCCGACGCCCGCGTCCTGAGCGCCCGTCCCGCGCGAGTTTCCCATTCTTCCAAGAGTCTGAGACCCTCAGACGCGCTCTTCGGCAAGTCCGTTAGGATTTCCGTTCGACCGTACACACAGCCATGGACAACACGCATCAGGCTCGATTCACACAGACTCCCGCGCGCGAAAAATGACACCGGCTCGTATGTCAGTCTGCGCAGCATAACCGGCAGACAGGCTTGGAAATCTTCATCCGCGGGGAAATATGGAGGCACGTTAATCATCGGGCGAGCCTGCAGCACCCAGAGCCGGTCGCGGTCGTAAACCCAATCCACTTCAACCGACGACCCCAGCGTCTGCTCCACGACAACCGCTTTCTCCGCAAGCAGCGCGACGGCGGCTTTTCCGGGCGATTTGTCGAGATCGTCACCGCATGCCGGCTCGGACGGGTCATGCAGATCCACAACACAACAGGACACGTCACTGGGGCTGGATGTCAAAGAACAAGACACCATAACCCGATTTCTGTCGCCGGTAACAGGGTCAGCCGTCAGTACTGTTCCCGACCACTGCGCATCCATCATTTGCTGCACAATCACCGCCATTGCCGGTTCGGCGGTGATGCCATAACGCATGCGATAGGCGGCCGCTTTACCGCTCCACAGCGACGCCCATACCCGCTTGATCGCAGTATTGAGGGCATCGAGTCCCGACACATTCAAAATGGTCTCGTAAGCTCCGGGAAAGCCTGTTTCGCCTGTCGGGCATTCCATCGCCGACGACCTCACAACCACCACAGGGTTTTCAAAACCCAGCTGCAGTGACAGCCTCTGATAGGCGTCGCGAACGGCTTTTAATATGTCTTCAGGAATGTCGGCGGCCATAACAGCGGAGCGGATTTTTTCTCTGTCCTCGGCGTCAGCCGCGCTGGAAGCGATGTCGCGCGCTCCGCATGCCCACAAGTGCGACCGGTAGGCGTCGGCGCTGATGACAAACCCTCTGGGCACGGCAAAATGCGCTGCGATCAGTTTAGAGAGGTTGATCGCCTTGCTGCCGGCTCTGCGGTTTCGTTGCGCTTCCACAAGCGGTAAGATTAATGATACGTCCATAGGCAAGCGAATCGGCTCTCCGAAGTGAATGTATTAGGCAGGATAGGGTGCCGGGCATTTACCCGGCACCAAAGCAACTGAGGTTTACCTCTTAACGTTATAGAACGCCTTGATCCCCGGATAGCGGGCGACGTCGCAAAGATCTTCTTCGATCCTGATAAGCTGGTTGTATTTCGCGACGCGCTCGCTGCGAGCAGGAGCGCCCGTCTTGATCTGACCGGCGTTGGTAGCCACCACCAGGTCGGCGATAAACGTGTCTTCAGTCTCGCCCGATCTGTGGCTGACAATTGCGGTCATGTTATTCTTCTTGGCAAGCTCGATGGTATCCAAAGTCTCAGTCAGAGAACCGATCTGGTTCACTTTGATCAGAATTGCGTTCGCTGCGCCAAGTTCGATGCCCTTCTTGAGGCGCTCGACGTTTGTAACGAACAAGTCGTCGCCGACGATCTGAACCTTGTCACCCACGCGCTTGGTGAGCTTGACCCAACCGTCCCAGTCGTCTTCGCTCATGCCGTCTTCAATAGAGATGACCGGATACTTCTCGCAAAGACCCGCAAGATAGTCGACCATTTCGTCGGTGGTGCGCTTGACGCCTTCACCTTCGAAATTGTAAACGCCGTCCTGATACATCTCTGTGGCGGCGCAGTCGAGAGCGATCATAAACTGCTCACCCGGCTTATAACCGGCGTTGGTGATGGCTTCGAGGATGATTTCGATGGTCTCTTCGGAGTTCTTAAGGTTGGGAGCGAACCCACCTTCGTCACCAATTGCGGTGGAAAGACCCTTGCTCTTAAGCACCTTGGCGAGATTGTGATAGACTTCCGCGCACATTCTCAGGGCATCGGCCCAGCAGCACGCGCCCACCGGCATGACCATGAACTCCTGGATATCAACGGTGTTGTCTGCATGCTTGCCACCGTTCAGGATGTTCATCATCGGAACTGGAAGATCTTTGGCGTTGGTGCCACCGAGGTAGCGATAGAGCGGCAGCCCCATAGAATCGGCGGCGGCCTTTGCGCATGCAAGGCTCACGCCCAGGATAGCGTTCGCGCCGAGCTTGGCCTTATTTTCGGTACCGTCAAGATCGAGCATCGTCTGATCGATTGCAGCCTGCTCGGTCACGGGATAGTTGATAAGCTCGGGAGCGATCAATTCATTTACGTTGCGCACGGCGTCCTGCACACCTTTGCCCATATAGCGGGTCTTGTCGCCATCTCTCATCTCCAGCGCTTCATGCGCGCCTGTGGACGCCCCGCTGGGAACGGCCGCGCGGCCCATCGTGCCGTCGTCGAGCCAGACTTCGACCTCCACGGTCGGGTTGCCGCGGGAGTCGAGAATCTGGCGGCCGCGGATATCAACAATCGTACTCATGGCGGGGTCCTTTTCGCTGGACGGTGGGTAGGTTCGCTTAGCGATCTGTTTCGAGATGCGTAGAACCCGCCATTTTAGGGTTTACCCGCCAGCTGTCGAGCGGGGGCTCAAGCGTCAAAAAACGGCCGCCAACCGACCCTGTCCCAGCAATCAGAATCCTCCGAAGCGATCGACCGCGTCGCCCGCCGGTCGTTCCGCAGAACGCTCCCCCTCGCGGCCAACCCACACTTTGAACGTTAGTTCCCCCGGTTGGCCGCGCTGCTGATTGAACGTCTGCAGCGTCACAACGTAGATTTTGCCCACTTCAATTCCCGCTCGGGGGCCCATTCGCCCCTTGGTGAATTCCAACTCCTTCAAACGGTCCTTCGCTTCGTCGAGCTTCTTCAA
>JAJFUS010000009.1 GCA_021372295.1 bacterium
TTTCGGCAAATCGATCAAGCTGACTTTGCCCTCCAGCAGGTTGTCAATCATGCCGTCCACGTTTACCTGCGCGCGCATCATTCCGGTCATAAGCCCGGCGCGCTCGACGTTGCCCGAGAGTATCATCCCGACCAGCTTGCCGTCTTTTGTGACGAACTTGCGATAGTTCCTGCCGTCATGCTTGCGGAACACGTGGAAGCCATCATCTTCTTCCTGGGTTGCGAACCCTGCCGACATAAACGGATGCCCGAAGAAGTTCACGGAATTCACGCTCATTCCCACATTATACACAGCCTCTTTGCCGGTCATGTTCAGCCCTGCGACCCGCCCGCCGATATATGCGTTGGGCAAAATTGGCAGCACCCGGTTCGAGCCGAGCAGAGGATCATGAGCTTCAGCGATATCGCCCGCCGCATACACGTTCGGGACATTCGTGCGCATGTGAATGTCGACCATAATCCCTCTGCCGACGTCCACGCCCGAATCTTTCACAAGCTCGACCCTCGGCCTTACGCCAATTGCCACGAAAGCCGTTTCGCAGGATATCATTTCGCCAGTGCTCAGGACGGCCGTCGCGACGTCGTTTGAATCTTCGCTGCCCGTAAAGCTGGTGACGGAGACTTCCGTGAGAATATCGATACCCTTTTCAACGAGCACCTGCCGCACGATCTCGGAGCCGATTTCATCCATAGCCATCGAGAGCACTCTGGGCGCAAGCTCGACCACTGTCACTTCCTGCCCGAGATAACCCAGCGCCTCAGCCGTCTTAAGCCCTGTGAGGCCCCCGCCGACTACCACCGCGCGCTTGTTGTGCTGCAGCCAGCCTTTGGCGCGCCGGGCATCGTCCATAGTATTCATGAAGAACACGCCGGGCCGGTCGATACCGGGCATCGGCGGAGCGATTGGCGAACCGCCGGCCGCCAGGAGCAGCGAGCCGTAGCCGATCTTTTCGCCATCGTCCAGAACAACCGATTGATCTGCAGTCGATATACTTGCGACCTGCTTGCCGAGCATGCAAGTGACGTTCATCTTCTCGTAGAAGTCGAGCGGGCGATAATATATATTGTTCTCGGCGACCTTTCCGGCCATAAAATATGTAATCAGCGGGCGCGAATATGTGTGCTCGGTCTCATTTGCGATGATTCCGATAGTGCCCTTGTCACCGGTATTTCTGAGCGCTTCGACAGCTCCCACTGCGGCGGTAGAGTTGCCGATTATGAGGTAATCAAACTTACTCATCTTCAGTGTCCTCCAGTACCAGCGCGTCATTTGGGCAATGCTCAACGCAGCTCGGGAAGCCGCGCTCCATACACTGGTCACATTTGATTGCCACCCGCTTCTCGCCGCGTTCGTCGCGCCGGATCGCTCCGTTAGGGCACATCAGCACGCACGTCCAACACCCGACACACTTCGATTGATCCACTGTTACCAGACCGGTCTCAGCATTCTTCGACATGGCCCCGGTGATGCAGCCGTAAACGCAGAGTGGTTCGTCGCAATGCCGGCACTGGCTCGCGAACGATTCGCATCCTTCTTCTTCGACTTCCACACAGGCCATCGTTTCGGGCGCATTGGCTTTAAACGCTTTGTGGATGTTTTTCGATGACGAGTGCTCGACTTTGCACCACACTTTGCAAAGCCCGCACCCTATACAAACCTCAGGAATGGCACGGATTCGCCGCATAGTATACCTCCCAGGGCATCCGCCGACGCTGCGACGGGATATGCCAAATAGCACAAAAGGCGCTCCGCACAAGAAAATGCGAAGCGCCGACAGATCATACACAGATCACGGCACTACAACGTACCACGGACAAAAAAACCTCCATCGGTGCCCATTCACCTGATGGAGGACTATCAGCGTCCGTAAACACGACAGACACACGATGTCTGTCGGGCTTCAATTTCTATCTAGAGTATATCAGCAATATCAATGAAGGTCAATATGCCTTACTCTCCCAAAATCTTGATAATAACCCGTTTGCGTCTTTGGCCGTCGAATTCGGCGTAGAAAATGGTTTGCCACGGACCCAAGTCGAGCCTGCCTTCAGTAATCGGAATAATGACCTGATGATGCATAAGCAGGTTTTTGAGGTGTGCGTGACCATTGTCTTCACCTGTGCGGTGATGCCGGTAATCCGGGCCTTCGGGGGCGAGTCTTTCGAGCATGTCCATCGCGTCCTGCCATATACCCGGCTCGTTATCGTTGACCCAGACCCCGGCGGTAATGTGCATAGCCGACACGAGCATCATTCCTTCGCTGATGTCGCTTTCCTGGAGTGCAGCGTGGCATTCTTCCGAGATGTTGACAAGCTCGCGCTTTTTATCCGTGTTGAACCACAGGTACTTGGTGTGTGATTTCATAGTGCGCTCCACATAGGTGATGCCACCATGTTACGATCTAAGCGCACGGCCGTCAACTTTAATGTATATGCGGCACTTGTTTCAGCTTAACTGACTGGCGGCCCGCTTCTTCATATTGCGAATACACTCTTCCCTTTGATTTTCCTGTTCCTGCCTTTTAAGCGCGGACGAGATGCTCGTGCCGTGGATAGCGCAGTTCGCTTCGTTTCCTTCGCACTTGCAGGCGGCGTTCATGAGGTCACACCATTGATTCCGGGTGTCCGGCATCCAGTAATCACATTGTTCCAAGAGAACAACCCTCCACTACATTGGCGCTACAATTGACAGTCCCACTGCTGCCACGAACAATGCCAGCGTTCCGAAGACGCCGGCGTCCAGAGAGTATAGCCCACCGGTCAGCCACGTCGGGCCGGAGACTTCGCTTATTACGACCCCGCTCTCATAGTTGCGTCCCGAGTATGGCAGGCCAAAGATCGGCCCCGACACCACGTTCCAGCCGAAGTGCAAACCTATAGGAAGCCAGAGCGCTCCGGTATGAAAACGGCAGAACGCAACTATCAGGCCGAATATGAATGCGTTAAGCGTGAATAGCGCAGGCATGTTTTTGTGTTTAAGCAAATGTGCTAATGCAAACACGATAGACGACACCGCAATAGCGACTTCAACGCCGCATTCACGATATAGAATGAGGTAAACATAGCCCCGAAAAATGATTTCTTCAAATATGGAGGCGGCCATGTAGTCTATCAAACCACCTAGGAAAAGGGGCAAACAGGCGACGCAGTCGTCCGACAGTTTAGACGGCCTTACTGTAATGAATCCGAACAGCAGCCCGAGCAGGAAGACCAGTGTCACGCAGCCCAGGGCGATTCCCGCTCCGTAAGCTATGTAGGTCGTTGAGTTGCTGTCGTAAGTCAAGCCCAGGGATATGAGGGATTTATTGTCTACGAGGGTGACAAACGCCGCCGTTACAGCGACTGCAGTTACCATCGGTATGCATGCTATCAAGACGCCGATTGCCGAGCGGGAGAACGTCGACATTTGAGATTCTGTCACTCGTTCGTGCATTTTCCAGTAAAAGCGATGCGACATCTCGAGCGCAATGCCTATGCACACAAAATACGCTGCGAGTTTCGCACAGGTTTCAAATAGCGACATATTACAAATTACCCCGCGCCGAACAGGCTCAGTGTTAGAGGTTGGAGACCACCATTATGTATATTCCATAGTCGGGGCTGCTATTTGCAATATAAAACAGTTGAGAGTGGAGAGCGGAAAGCTAAGAGCCAGGATTCATAGGCGCTCAGTCAGCTTCAGGAAAGTGTTTATGGTCGTGTCGGGCTGGGCGGCGCGGAGTTCAGCGGCCTTCTCTTCGGCCATCGTGTCATTGATATATGTGCCCGCGCCGCTTTCGCACCCGGCAAGATATTTGAGCTTATTCTGTGTACGAAGAGGCGGATGAAACTCGATGTGGAAATGATAATGATCGTAGTCGCGGCCATCGGTTGGAGCCTGGTGCATGATCATCATATACGGCATTGATATTCCCCAGAGGTTGTCGTATTTGAGCAATATGGCCTTGAGGATATTCGCGAGGTCGTCACGCTCCGAATCATCGAAGGTGAGCATGCTCTGATGATGCTTTTTTGAGAATATGTAGACCTCGTAAGGATATCGCGCGAAGAACGGTATCATTGCGGCGAACGAGTCGTTCTCGACTACGATCCGCCGTCCGTCCTTATACTCTTCGGCGATAATGTCACAAAAGAGGCAGTTTCCGGTGCGATTCTTATGATTTAGTGCCGAATCTAGCTCTTTTTGGACCTTTGGCGGTATAAACGGCATCGCGTAAATCTGCCCATGCGGGTGATAGAGCGTGACGCCGATGTCCTTGCCCTTGTTTTCGAAGATCAGCACGTAATCGGCGAAGTCCTTGCCGCCGAGGTCGCGGAATCGGTCTGTCCAGACATCCACCAGGTTGCGCATTTCAGGCAGGGAGGCGTCGGTGAGTGTCCCGTTGTGCTTGGGTGAATAACAAACCACCTCACAGATGCCGTCTGCAGGTCGCACTTTATATAGCTGGGTCTCTTCGACCGCAGGTTCGGGAGCCGGGTGCTTCAGGGACGGGAATTTGTTTTCGAACGTGACGATCTCATACTCTTCCGATGGTATTTCTGTCGGGAACGCGCCGGGTTTTGTGGGGCACAGCGGACAATAGTCGTCCGGTGGCAGGAAAGTCCTGTCCTGGCGATGAGTCGCTGTGATTACCCATTCCTCAAGGATCGGATGCCACCTGAGTTCGCTCATTGCTTGTCGCCTCCGCAGCAGCGCTTCGGCTCAGGGGATGACTCGCACTTGCAGGTCTGTTTTTCGTTTTTCTCGGGAAAACTGAAGTATATGAGCGTCCGGCCATCGGACAGCGTGATCTGCTTCTTAATCATTTCCATGCAACTGCCTGCCTTTTAGCATTTCTTCTATTGTCTTCAACTGATCCGGCGTGTTGACCCCCAACAGTTCGCTGGAATCGCAGCACACAGCCGATACCGTGCGCCCTTGAGCAATCGCCACGCGAACCATATCAGTTAAATTATATTCGCCGGCCTCGTTGATTGCCATATTCTCGATGTTGCCGAAGAGCCACTTTGAGTTGAACGCGTACGATCCGCCGTTGACTTCCCTTATCGCGCGCTGAGCCGGGTCAGCGCACTTCTCTTCGACAATCCCCATGATCCTGCCGAAATCGTCACGCACGATTCGCCCGTAACCTGTAGGGTCGTCGAGTTCTGCTGAGGCCAGGGTGATCGACGCGCCGGTTTCAACATGTTCGCGCATCAGCCGGCTGATAGTATCGGAAGCAAACAGCGGGCTGTCGCCGCACATAATAAGCAGATGGCCGTCGAAGCCGCCGAATGCGCTTTTTGCGCACATGACGGCATGTCCCGACCCGTGCTGCTCCGGTTGGTGAATGTATCTAAATGCCGACCCCATCTCAAGCTCGACAATCCCGGCCTGGAACCCCACTATCAGAGTAATGTCGTCGATTCCAACCGACCTCATCGTATCGACGACATAACTCACAAGTGGCCTGCCGAGCACTGGTCGCAGGACTTTAGGGAACGGTTCGCCGGTCTCGCTTTGAAACCGCGACCCTTTTCCCGCCGCCAGTATCAGTCCTCTAAATGCCGTCATCACATCCTCGGAAGAAGTTCTTTGCCCTTGGCGCCATCTTTCTCGATCGTCCTGATGTCGATTGCGCCCGCCGCGAATGAAACGCACGTATAACTGCCGTCTTTGCGAGGATACAGGCGGCCTCCCTGGACTTCTCTTCGCCATGTGTCATCCGAGCGCGTGAGGTCTTTGAAATCGAAAAGCGTGCTGATTTTGCCGTCAGCGAGTGTGAGTTTGTAGCCCGCGTTATATGAGACGAACATCACGTCTTTAGGCGCGTCAGGCCAGTCGGCGAATTTGATCTTCTGATCTGCTTTGAGTTCCTGCAATTTCCCGGAAGCGATATCGAAGATTGCTCGGTCAAACTTGTCGCGCTCGGAGCAGACTACGAGAACGCTTGTGGGCGAGACCCATATTCCTTCGACTTTGCCCGGCAGTTCGTCCGACCCGAAGATGCGCTTGGACGTACCGTCCGTCGTGTTGCCAAGGTAATACGACTGTTTGCCGCCGACCTTGTCTTCCTCTGTCGATATGACGAACAGCCCGCCATCCGTGCTGATTGCCCCCATCGAGCCATATTTGGCGTCTTTGGCCACAGGAAGAGTGACTTCTTTACCGATTACCTCGCTGGAACCCGACCGAACCGTCGCGACATTGCCGTCTGCAGCCACGAAATTTTTGGAACCAGCGGGCCAGACCGGCGCTTGCGAGAAGTCAACCTCTACAGGCTTTCCGACCTTGTCTTTCGTGGTATCGACATTAATCAACTGGCTCTTACCGTTGACTGCAAGCGCGCTTAAAGTATTGTCGTCAGCCCAACTCATACTTACGACCTCACGATTGCCGCTTATATCGTAATTTTTCGCAGTCTTTTTCTCAAAGTCAATGACCCAAACCGCAGACTGAGACTTGCCGTCTTTGCCCTTGACGTTCCACGCGCCCGCCCACATTGTGCCGGACGGATTTACCTGCCATGTCGCCATATCGCCGACTTTGCTCATACTCGTCCAACTCGGCATTCGGCCGCGTGGGCCTGGGGTAGGCGGCTCGGGCGGATTGGCGATTCTATATATGACGGCTATCACAACTAACAAAGCCAGAATTATTATCGGTATGCGATTGTTCATTAAATCTCTCTCCTTCAGATGTTCGCGATTTGCAACATTTTATTATATACATACTTGCCTTGATAGTCCATTCCCGCAATGCTATAATTAAGCGACTGCAGTTTCTAATATGGGGGTTGGCGTGAAACTTACTAAGAAAGATATCGAAAGTGTGGCGTCACTTTCCCGACTTGAGCTTGCCGAGGATGAAAAGGACAAGCTGGCGGGGCACATAAACAGGCTTCTGGAGAATTTTCAGACGCTGGCTGATATCAACACCGATGATGTCGAGCCTACTTCTCACGTAATCCCAGTGTCCAACGTTTTTCGCAAAGACGAAGCCAGACCGTCGCTTCCGGCAGAGGAAGTCGTATCCAACGGCCCGCAGGTCGCCGAAAACTGCTTCGTTGTCCCCAGGGTAGTGGATGTGTAAGGAAGTGCGCTGCCTGCTTCTTGAAATAGACCGCATTTCATACTCCAATGCGCTCGATATACAGCACGATTTGCACGCCAGATGTGCTTCGGGCGACATCCCGGGTGCGCTGATTCTTCTTGAACATGACCCAGTCATTACCATGGGCGTCAAGACTTCCAGCCGGGGCAATGTTCTGGCGAGCCCCAAACTGCTTGAGGCTAACGGCATCGAACTGGTGGAGACCGACCGCGGCGGTGATGTCACTTATCACGGGCCGGGGCAGCTTGTCGGATACCCCATCGTGCGAGTGCGCGAAATGGGCGGCGACGTCCACCGCTATCTTCGAGCGTTGGAACAGAGCGTTATTGATACTCTCGCTGAGTTCGGGCTGGAAGGCAGCAGGAATGGGCTTGCCGGGGTTTGGGTAAAGGAAAAAAAAGTCTGCTCGATAGGAATCGCCGTGCGAAAAGGGGTGACATATCACGGGTTCGCGCTAAATGTGGACCCGAATCTGTCGCACTTTGGTCTGATCAACCCATGCGGGCTTGCGTCGGAGCAGATTACTTCTATGGCGAAACTCCTTGGAGAAGCTCCGAACATGCGCGACGTGCGAGACGCATACGCGCGCGCGTTTTCCAAGATCTTCAATGTCACACTCTGTGAGTGGTGCGATTCGGCATGACTACAACCCGCGGCCAAAAGCTGATTATCGGCCTGATCGTTTGGATACCGGTGCTGATTATGATCGTGTGGAGCGCATTCTATGTGGTCGGCCAGTATCGGAGGGTGGTGAACAACGCCTCTGTGCTGATTGTCGATGAACTCAGCAGACGGTGGAATCGGGAAGTGAGAGTCGGCAGCGCAAGTGTGACGCCATTGGGTGTCGCCGTGCTGAAAGATGTCGAGATTGCTGCCAAAAAGAAACTGGCCGACGGTCGCATGCTCCAGGTCAGAGAAGTGAGGATCAAGTATAACGTTAGCGCACTGATCTTGAACAATAAACGCGCCCAGAGCATCGACAGCGTGGTGGTGATTGATCCCAGGGTCAATCTCGTTAGACACGCAGACGGCTCACTCAATGTTCAAGACCTGCTCAAACGTCCTCCAGGCCCGCCTGGTCCGCCGTTTATGGGAACGGTAGAGATTCGCGGCGGGACGCTTATCTTTGCGGATTACCTCGCTAAGACAAAATTGCGTCCGGCGGTCAATATTGTCCAGGATTTACGCGGATTCTTAAGCGCGGCTCAACAACCCGTCTACAGATTTCAAGGTTCCGGTTATGGCGCAAAGGACAGATTCCGCCGTGCGAATGTAATCGGAAACTACAACATCAAGTCCAAAAAGATTGACCTCGACCTCGATTCCACGCAAGTTGCAGCCGCTTATTGGAGCCGCTATTTCGGATTGTCCAAGAGCGTGGATGTGCGCGGTGGCACGCTTAGGGTCATTGCCGGGGTTCACATGACCAAATCCGGCGGGAAGACAAAAACCCTGCTCTCGGGCGCTGCCGGGATTTCAAACGCGAGCGTGTTGCTGCCGACAATGGTCAGGCCGGTAACAAACATCAACGGCACAGCGGCACTGAGAGGCCAGAGCGTGATTTTGAGCGTTATTGGTGACGTCTCGCGCTCGAAAATGCGCGCCGTCGGTACCATCAACGGTTTCCACAACCCTAAGCTGAATATCTACACGTCTTCGCCGAATGCCGATTTCGAGAGCCTGGCGGAGTCGTTCAAGGTGCCCGTCGGAGCAAAGAATCTTAAGCCGAGCGGACGCGGCCCTGTAAGCGCCAGGATCGGCGGCCCCGCGAACAATCTTACTGTTTCCGTGACGGCAAGAGTTCCCCGTGTAGGAGTCGGAGGCTATATGGCGCATAACGCTAAGCTTTCCGGGACGTACAGCCGCGGGTTGCTGAATGTATCGTCGGCGGAATTCGGTCTGGATGGCGCGAGGGTCGTCGCGAACGGTTCTATCGAGACGTCCGGCAGGCAGAACGTGTCCATACGAGGCCGTGTGACCGGTATAAACGTCGCGAAACTGCCCATATCGTCCAAATTCAAGATAAAAGGCGTCGGCAGCGCTAAGTTTGTCGTGACGGGCGCAGCGTCCAGTCCGAATATTGCGGCGAGAGTGCGGGTCGCGAAAGGGAAGTTTCAGGGAATACCTGTCGAGGGTATTCGCGCGCAGGTATCTTACAGTGGCGGCAGGCTGCGCATATCTACGCTGGAGGCCACAAGCAAATCGGCAGGCCGCTTAACGGCCAGTGGAGTGGTTTCCAGAAACAAAGTCGATTTGTCGGTGACGGGGCAATCCATGAATCTGGCGGCTCTGGGTAAGGTTGTTGGAATTGCGAATATTTCCGGCACGGGCTATTTCGCGGGCACGATACGAGGTTCTGTTCGCAAACCGACATTTTCCGGCACTGTCGAAGCGTTTGCGGTCGGTTTCGACAAGTACAAAATTGATTACGCCCAAATGGTCTTCTCTACCGACATGAGTACCGTCACGGTCGAGTCAGGAGTCGTCAGGATGTTTCCGGCGGAGCTTAAGTTTGCGGGCAGCGCGTCGGGTTTGGGGACGGATCGAATCGCGTTCAATGTGTCGGGGCGCGTCGAGAGATTGACTGTCGGTAAGCTCGCCGATCTGCTTGGGCGAAAGGTTGATGTAAGCGGAACGCTGGTCGGCAGACTCGATGCCGCGGGCGTATATGTGATCGACCATGAGCCGGGTCAGTCACCGCTGCAGAACACGGTCGCCTGGGCGGAGTTTACGTTGGAGGACGGTTCGGCATTCGGCTATCCGATAACTGACGCATCCGCGCGGCTCAATCTTTTGGACAATCGAATTGAAGTCAATGAGGCGACGCTCACAAGTCAGGACGCGAAGGCGTCGATGGGCGGGGCAGTGATGCTGGATACAGGTGCGGTCGATCTGACTTATGACATAACCGGTTTCGACCTCGTTCGCCTGCATGACCGGGTCGGAAATTATGCTCTGTTGAGCGGAATCGCGAGCGCCGAAGGCCATGTCACCGGAACTCTGAAAGAACCTGTAGTTGAAGTGAGCGCAAGTGTCAATAACCTTATAATCAACTATAACAAGTTCGATGTTGCTGAGGCGAAGGCCGTATATGCCGGCGGTCTGGTGGAGTCGGCGTCGGCTGTTCTCAAGAAGGGGGAGCAGCTTATTGAAGCCCATGCAAGCGGATATAATATAAATTCCAATTGTCTAGCGTCTGCGACAGGCACAATCAAAGAAGTCCGCGTTCTCGAACTCTGGAACATGCTGCGCGCGAGTCCATATATAAGAGCGGCGGGCGGCGAGCAGATGCGCGAGTCGCTTGCGCGTATGCCGAAGCTGACCGGCGGGCTCCTGAACGGGACTTTTTCTGTTAACGGCTGCATGCCCCGGCCTGACGGCTTCCTGAAATTGGCTGCGACCAACGTTGGTATGGATTCTCGCCGGATCGAGTCGATCACGCTGGATATGAAAGCCGCTGACGGCGTGGTGATTCTGGATGAGTTTACTGCCACAGCCGGAGCAACAATTGTTTCGGCAAGCGGTCGTCTTGCAATTGAAAGTGGGCATGTGCAATTGGATGTCAACGCTTCCAATATGGATTTGTCGCATTTGCGCCCGTGGCTGGGAGAGAACACTCCCGGCGGAATGATGGCAGCCGACGTTACAATTTCCGGAGATATCGTTTCGCCGAGCATTGTGGGATCCATCGAGGTGAAGAACCCCAGCTTTGCGGGTTTGACGTTCGATGCGCTGCGCGCCAGCCGCATAGAGGTTTTGACGGATCGCATCGAGTTCGCGGATGTCATTCTGGCTTCCGGCGGGCATCAAGTGGTCGCGCAGGGATATGTGCCGTGGAGTTGGTCGGATATAACGGTTCCCGCCGATAAGCCGATGCAAATAGTTGCGCGCCTCAGAAGGCAGGATCTTTCGGTGTTGTCGACGTTTTCGTCTGTGATCGACCCAACCAAGACAACCGGCACGATGGAAGCCCTGCTTCAGGTCACGGGAACGCCGGGCAACCCGGTCATGAATGGGTCTCTTTCGGTCGAAAACGGCACGATTGCGCTAGAAAACTTCCAAAATCAATTCAATAACATCAATATTAATGTGTCTTTCGACGGCACTAGAGTAGTTGTAAACCGGTTTTCGCTGGCATCGAGCATGGGTGGTTCGGCGAATATCGTGCCGGGCGGATATATCGAGTTGGGGCCGGGCAAAGCCGCTCAAACAAACCTGCAGATAGTCGCCAATGGCCTTTCGATAGCCGAGGTAAACGCGTTGGGTCTTCGCGAGGAAGTCACGATGCAAGTGGACGCTGGGCTGTCGGTGACGGGCGACTCCAGAGCGCCATTGGTGACGAATGCGCCCATTGGCGGCGCTCCAGGCGGCATTACCATACACGACACTCGTATTGTATTCGTCGCGCCTGAGATTGTCGAGCGCCCAATTCTGGCAGCGCCTCCTGTCAACCCTACGTTCGACGTTGCAATCAGGATCGGAAACAACGTGGTCATCGCGCCGCCGAGTATGACGCTTACGGTCAAGGGCGATGGCTCGGTGTCGGGCAGCCTGGCGAAGCCGGATGTCATGTTCGACCTGACTATTGTAGAGGGAGACCTGCGTCTTGCCACTACCCGCCTGACTGTCGCGCCAGATGGAAAGCTCTATGTGCGCTATGCTCCGCCTGCCGGGCCGGAAGTGCGAGTTGATCTGCAGGCGTCCGCGACTGTCACTGCGGTGAACTCGTTCGGGGAACGCGACAGGTATGTTATCGTGGTTGACGCCAGCGGACCGGTTTCCAATCTGGAAGTGAATCTTTCGTCGACTCCTAACGACCTCAGCAAGGAGCAAATGCTGGCGGCTCTGGGTCATGTTTCGGGTATCTTTACCGAAGGTGAAACCGGGCTGCAAAATGAACTTGGTAATATATTGACTGCGGTTGGAACAAGTACCATCTTTGCGCCGGTCGAAAGTTTGTTCGTGGAGCAGTTGGGTTTCCAACAGTTTTCGTTGGAGTATTCATTGGGTCAGCCGCTGGCTTTGTATGTTTCCCGGCGTTTGTGGGGCAATCTGTTTGTGTCGTATTACGGCTATCTGACGTCCGACTTCACAAGCGCGAATGATGTGGCTTATATGCTGGGGCTGAGTTACAGGATGAACCGCAATTACCAGTTCTCGATGTTTGTGGACGACGAGCAGAACGGTTCGTTCCAGATTCAGTATACGCAGGCGTTCTGGTAGATTATAGGGGTGCAGTACAATATGGACTTCGATCGGCTGGTCGATGATTACGAGAAGCCTATATATAATTTGATATACCGGCTTGTCGGCGACAGCGAGGAAGCAGCCGATTTGACACAAGAGACGTTCGTGTCTGCGTACAGGTCTTATTCCGAGTTTCGCGGTGAGTCGTCTGCATATACATGGCTTTATCGGATCGCGCTGAACAAGTGTAAGAATAAGTTCAAAGAACGGGACAGATGCAGAAAATTCGAGACATTATCGCTTGATAACGGATTCGGGACGGATGATGGTCAGATCGGCGGTGAAGTTGCGTCATGGGAATACAGTCCGCACATCGCTATCGAGCGAAAAGAATTAAAAGAACACATTGCGCGGGCGATGAGCGAGCTTCCTTACGACTATAGAATAGTGGCTGTCCTGAGAGATATCGAAGGGTTGAGTTATCAGGATATTGCGGATGCAGCCGATTTGTCGGTGGATGTGGTGCGGACGCGGCTTGCAAGAGCGCGGGCAATGCTGCGAAAGAAGTTGGGGGCGTATCTGGACGCAGGTAATAGCTCATCAGCTTGAATGTGTTTCAGGGCTTGTAGTATAATCTCACGTCGACGCAGGTGAAAATTATCGATACGTTGCGCATTCATCTCAACTCTTTCTCTCAGAAGAGGGAGTAGGGTAGTCGCAATGTGCTATTTGCATACTGGGCGCTTATGAATATGGGCCTTAGCCCTCCACTCTCAGCTCTCAGCTATTTTCGAGGGAGTAATCTGATTATGATTTTTCGGGCATCAAAAATATTTGGAGTTGTTCTGCTGGTATTGGTTTCCGTAAGCGTGACTCTGATGGCGCAGGAAGTCCAGAAAGTGGCCGAAGTGGTTGTGGCGGGAAACGATAATATCAACTCCGATACCATCGTTAATGCAGTCGCTCTGAAACCCGGCGACGATTACACCGAGCAGGCTGTCGAACAGGATAAAGCCGCTATAATGTCACTGGGCTATTTCAGCGCGGTCACGGTTCATACCGAGGACTCCAATGGCGGGATCAAGATCACTTACGAAGTGAGCGAAAACCCCAAGATCACCGGTATCAATATCGTCGGCAGCGATCCGATATCTTCCCAGCAGGTACTTGATCTGATGAAAACCAAGTCGGGACAGATACTGAATACGACCACGCTCAACCAAGACATCGAAACCATTCAGAATTTTTATGGTGAGCAGGGTTATATCGCTTACGTGACTGAGGACATCGGCGTAAACCCACAGACGGGCTGCCTTACTGTTCCGATACTGGTACACAGGGTTGAGGAAGTCGACATAACCGACAACAAAAAGACCAGGGAATTCGTGTTCCTTCGCGAGATGAAGACCCAACCCGGCTCCATTTTTAACTGGAAGGCTCTCTCCAAGGACATAATGAAGCTCTACAGCCTCGACATCCTCGAGGACATCAAACGACCTGAAATCAACCCCGGCAGCGAGGTCGGGCTTGTGAAAGTGGTTATTCCTGTTGTGGAAAAGAAGACCGGGCAGGCTTCGGTGGGTGTGGGCTACAGTTCCAAACAGAGGCTTGTTGGCCAGGCAAGATATTCAGAAACCAATTTCCGCGGGCTTGGCCAGGGTCTCAATGTGATGTGGGAACAAGGAACTTCTTCGTCGGCGACCGGCGGCAATGGAAGCTATGAGGTTGGTTTCTACGAGCCATGGATCGACAAAAAACACACGTCGCTCAATGTAAGCGGGTTCGACAAACTGATCTACAGGTTCTCGTCGGGCATATTCAACAGTAGCACGCTTGACGAAGACGACGATATCTACAACGAACGTCACATCGGCGCCGATTTCACGCTCAGCCGTCCGTTGAGCGAGAAGACCAGAGTGTATGTCGGCGCACGCTTTGAAAACGTCGATACTGACCCGAGCCTGCTGACAACTACCGAGAATAATCAAACTGTAATCAGTGATTATGTCAACATCGTACAGAAGGGCAATGTGGGCACGGCTTCGGTTCGTCTTGTGCGTAATACTCGCGACCTCGACCTGGATCCGGCCGCAGGCGGATATGACGCCTTTGCCCTTGAAGTTGGCACCACTGACGCGACGCGATATAAAGCAGGAGCTGAACCCACAGACGCTCCGGTGCCGTTTCCATTCAATGGCGGTTTTCAGAAGTCTTCGGTCGACGTAAGACGATATTACAGCAAGCAGGGAGCCAAGACTTCTCCGCAGGACAAGCGCAACGTACTGGCTGTTCGGGTGAGATTGGGTTACGGTAATGGCACGATTCCTTATTTTGAACAGTTCTTCGTTGGCGGCGGCGAGAGCCTGCGCGGCTACAAGGAGGACAGGTTCTGGGGCAACAAAATGCTGCTGACCAGCGTTGAATACCGAAAGCCCATTGCCCAGTCTATTGCGGGAGTGTTGTTCCTTGATTACGGTGATGCTTGGGGAACCGCGAATGAGTTCGATATCGAGGATCTCCCGCAGACCGAGAATTTCGATGGCCATTACGGCACCGGAGTCGGTTTGAGGGTTGCTACGCCAATAGGTAATCTCAGACTGGACTACGCAGTCGGTGACGATGGCGCGAGAACGCACTTCAGCATGGGGCAAGCGTTCTAAAGCATGTAAAATATGTTGGTTTTTCCGGGCCGGAGCGGAGTTTGCTCCGGCCTTTGCGTCGCATAATGAAATTGCGTTATGTCTGATCGGCACTGGCGGCAATATAATCTTGTCCGTCGCGTCTATGCAAATAGGTTAAAGTTGCGAAGATGCCACTTTGCTTGTTGGGCCTAGTGGTTTCTGATATAATTTGGTCAACGAAAGATATAAAGTATGATGTGCGAGAGAGGTGCACCCTTATGTTAAAGTCACGCAGGATGGCGTGGGCCCTGGCGATTATGATCGCCGGTGTTGGTATGTTTGGAACTGCCGCTAAGGCGGACGATCTGAAGATTGGTATCGTCGATGTTGAGAAAGTATACACAAATGCGCCGCGAGTTACGCAGTATACTGAGGAATTGAACAAATATCGACAGGAATTGGCGCAGAAACTCGATGTACGCAGTCAGAATATGATGCTTGACGAGGCCGAAATTCAGGAACTGATAACGCTGAAGACCAAAACGACCAGAACCGCTGAGGAAGACGCCAGAATCAAGGCTCTGGAGGACATCGAGCGCACGCGAGACAACGAATACAAAACACTTCAGGCAACTAAAGATCTTGACGACCAGAAAAAGGCTCGGCTCAAGGAACTGCAGGATATGAACCAGAAGTCCAAAGATACCGGCAACGCCCTGGCCAAAGATTATGACGGTCAGCTGCAGACTAAAATGCAGGAGCTTAATGGCAAGGCCGAGGCCGATGTGCGTGAAGCGATCACAAAAGTGGTTGGTCAGAAGGGCGTCCAAATTGTTCTCGCAAAAGAAGCCGTGTTGTATGGCGGAACTGATATTTCCGACGATGTCATAAAGAATCTGGACCGCAAGATTCAATAAGGTCCGGGGACAGTTGTTTTGAAACTTGCAATATACACATTGGCGGGTGTGATGGCAGCCGGAATGGTTGCGGGGCTGGCGCTTTCGGGTGGTCAGCCCGCCGCTACAACTAAGGTACAGCCTGCTGAGCGGGAAGTTTACGTCAATCTCGATAAACTTTCCCAGTTGCACCCGGCGTGGGAATTAATGTCGATGACCAAATCCACTATTGCGGATGCGCGCGCTGGCATGAAGCCGCTTATTGCGGCGGGGTCGAATATCGCGGTCTCTGATTGGGATCAAATCGATTCGGTGGAACCGGATACGGCTTTAAGGGAGCGTCTTTCTTCAGACGCCGCCAAGTTGGCTGATGAGTCCTTACGCGAACTGGAAAATCAGCAGAGACTGGCTGTGGATAGTCGGTTGCGTTTGAAGCGGGAGACTATGGAAAAAAGCGCCGAGTCCGAAGTGGTGGTACGAGTGAAGGAAATTGAGGACGAGGCCTCAGCGAGCGCGGAACAGGTTGCGCGGAAGTATTGCCCGGATCGCATTAACGCCGAGCTGAAGGTGTCTGCTTTGAAGACCGAATCCGGCAGTTCCGGCGTGGATGAGAACGTGACAAAGTCAAAACTTGAAGTGGCGCAGGCTGAATTGGATCGAATAAATAGCGAGTGTTCGTCTGAGGCAAACCGGGTTTGGGATGATGCTCAGACGCAGATAGACAGTCTTTTGATCGACACGTCCACAAGGATGGATGCGGCGCTTTCAATTTACGAGAGCGCCCAGGTTAGGAAAATAGACGAGCGAGTGGCATCGTCGCGCAACGAAATTCTTGATGAGATGATGTCGCTTTACGAACCGGCTGAACTGCGCGGGACGTCCATGTTTTCATTGGGCGAAAACCGGACTGTTGTGGCGTCGCATGTTACAACCGACAGTTCTGATCTTGGAGACTGGCAGAGCAATAATGCCGGTCTCAGACAGCGTATCAGGCGGGACGTGAAGAATGCCGTCGCGAAGATTGCGAAAGACGAAGGCGTGAGAGTCGTATTTGTGCGAGACTCAAGCGACATGCCTGATGAGACATCAAAATTTGCGCAGCTGATGGCCCGACTTCCGTGGCACGGATGCGGCCCGGTAATAAGCGCTGCAAGTGGATCGTAGTGATAATGGAGATTAGTGTCGGGGAGATTGCCAGACTTGTCGGTGGGAGCGTTGCAGGTGATTGCGATGCGGCAATTACCTGCGTTGCGAGTGTAGACGAGGCCGCGGTGGGCGATATAGTCCTTGCCGAAGACGCGAAGTTCTTCACGAGGGCTATCGACTCGGCTGCGACATGTATACTTACCGGCTTGGATGTTGATTCGGATGCACGCGGCAAGAGCGTGATTGGGGTCGAACATCCGGCGGAAGCATTTATCAAAGTTTTGGAGTTTTTTAAGGGCGAGGAATCGCGGCCTGCGCTGGGAATAGGCTGCGGGGCTGTCGTCGAAGACGGGGTTGTTTTAGGGCGAGATGTTGCCATCGGCGCGAACTGCTTTGTGGGGCGCGGCGCAAATATAGGGGACGGCTGCATTCTGTATCCGAATGTGTTTGTGGGCGCGGGAGTTACTATCGGCGCGAGCAGCAAGTTGTATCCCGGCGCGGTCGTGTATGAGAGGTGCAAGGTCGGCAGGCGGGTTGTGTTGCACGCGGGCGTTGTGATCGGCGCGGATGGGTTCGGCTATAAGCCTTCCTCGCATGGGTTGTTGAAGTACCCGCATGTCGGGATAGTCGAGATCGGGGAAGATGTCGAAATCGGCGCGAACTCGGCAATAGATCGCGCGAAGACCGGCGCGACTGTGATCGGCAGCGGCACGAAGATCGACAACCTTGTGCATATTGCGCACAATTGCAAGATCGGTTCGCACTGCGTGATTGTGGCTTTGAGCGGAATTGCCGGAAGCGTGCATGTCGGCAATGGCGTAATGCTGGCGGCTCAGGTGGGCGTCAAGGATCATGTTCGTATCGAAGACGGCGCGGTAGTGGCCGCGCGGGCAGGGGTCATCGGCGATATTGAGAAGGGCGCGACGGTTTCCGGCTTTCCGGCCAGGGAACATCGCAGCGAAATGAGAGTGCAGGCGGCAAGCAGGCATTTACCTGAGATTCTTACCAGGCTTAGAGAGTTGGAGAACGAGGTCGCGAGGCTTCGAGGCAGTGGAGATTGTGACGCGGATGAACGTGTTTAGATTTAACAAACGAAACGGACTTGGCAGCGTGTCTGTGAGTTCGAGCGTCATAACGAATCAGACCACTATTGCCGAAAGCGTGCGGCTTACCGGAACCGGGCTTCACAGTGGCGGCGAGACGAGCGTGATTATCCACCCGGCGGGTGAGGATCTGGGCATTGTGTTCAGCGACAGTCAGAGCAATATCGTCCGAGCCTTGGCATCGAACGTGGTGGATACGTCCAGGGGTACGACAATTGGCTTGAACGGTGTTTGCATACGCACCATCGAGCATCTTATGTCGGCCTTGAGCGGTATGGGGATCGACAACGCCATAATTGAGGTGCTTGGCCCGGAAATGCCCGCGCTGGATGGCAGCGCTCTGCCTTATGTGGAGGCCATTGAAGCTGCCGGAGTGGTTGAGTTAAACGCGCCGCGCAGGCTGATTAGGTTGACCGAGCCGGTGTGCGTTCGTCAAAACGGATCGTTTATTGTGGCGGTTCCAGCGCCGAAGCTGAGTGTTACTTATGTGTTGAATTACGATCACCCGATGATCGGTTCACAGACTGCCGGTTTTCTGAGTGATGAGACCGACTTCGGCAAAGAAATCGCTCCGGCACGGACTTTTGTCCTTTACGAAGAGGTTGCCGGTCTGCTTAATGACGGTCTTTCGCAGGGCGGCAGTATTGATAATGTCATAGTAATATGGCAGGATCATTTGAGTTCCGACCTGCGTTTCCCGGACGAACTGGTCAGGCACAAGGTAATGGATATGATCGGCGATTTGTCGCTGGCCGGCGGGCGGTTGCAGGCCGAAGTGCTGGCGGTGAAATCGGGACATACGCTCAACGTGGAGTTTGCCAAAGAAATTGAACGAATGTTTTGTCATTCTGAAGATAGTTGTCTTTTGAAGACAGCGGGATAAAAAGATTGGAGTGGAAATGCTGGACGTAGAACAGATAAGGGACGTGCTTCCGCACAGGTATCCGTTCCTACTGGTGGATAGGATTTTGGAACTTGTGCCGGAAGAGAGTTGTCGAGGCTATAAAAATGTCACGATAAACGAAGAGTTTTTTGAGGGGCACTTTCCAGGGCATGCCGTGATGCCCGGCGTCCTGGTTTGTGAGGCCATGGCGCAGGTCGCCGGTGTGCTACTGTTGTCGATGACCGGCAACGAAGGTAAACTGGCATATTTTGGCGGAATGGATAAAGTCAGGTTCCGCAAACCGGTGGTTCCTGGAGACACACTGGTTACAGACGTTGATATGATCGCCTCAAGAGGCAACATTGGGAAGGTGAAAGCAGTTGCGCGCGTCAACGACGAGGTTGCGGCCGAAGGCGAATTCATCTTTGCGCTTGTTGAGAGAGACAGACGACGAAAGCAGGCCGTTGAAGCGGTCGAGCCGAACGTAGAACAAGGCGCGGGAGAATGATGGACAAAAAGGACAGGATGACTGAAATACATCCGACTGCAATTGTGGATGCCAATGCCGAGATCGGACAGGGCGTTAAAATTGGCCCTTTCTG
>JAJFUS010000038.1 GCA_021372295.1 bacterium
TTCTGAGCATATTGGTGGAATATGCCACGTTCAAATCGAAGCGCTGGGAATATATCGTTCAGGGACGTCCGACGCTGTTGGTGCATCATGGCAAGATAATCCGGCACAACCTGGATCGCGAGCGGCTGAATGTGCGCGAACTCAAGACTATCCTTCGCCGCCAGGGCATACATGACCTTGACGATGTTGCCGAGGCCATTCTCGAAAGCGACGGCTATGTGAGTGTGACTAAGAAGTCCGAGGCGGAACACGCTAACGGGGACTGATTTCGCACGATATGCAGTTAATAATGGCCACACGGGAAAACAGGAGAAGGCATTGGTCAGAGAATTACACAAACATGCAATGCGTCTGATAGTTGGAGGAGCAATTGGAGCCGGGATTGCCGCCGCATTAATCTTGACAGGCCCCCTTGTTTTGCCGCCTTCGGTTTTCAGCTTTGTCGAGTATGTTATGTGGACTCCGGCAAAGGTCATGATGTTGCCGGTTATACTGATTACCAATTGTTGGTTGAGTCCGTCCGGAATGACGTCAATCTCTTTTGCGGCTTGGGCAATAGTTGGCGCATTAATGAGTGTTGTTCTTCACAGAATGCGTAAAACGCCCCTTGCAGTTCCTCGGAATGGCAGGAAGATCACTGGCAGGACTATCATAATATCATTTGGGATGGTGATTCTGTCAGTAGTTGCTTTTGTGACGCTTTGGATTGCATTCGTCTTGCTAGGTTTTGTTGGCTCGATCATTGGACGCTCTGCTCTGGAAAGTCTTACGTCTCCAAGCCTTTATCAGGTGCATCACATTACAGGTGTTGAATTTCCTAAGAGTGCTAGATTATTATATTCGGATTATGAGGTTTGGCAAGGCACGGAACTCTTTGCGAAGTTCGAGATCGACCGGGCTGATGTTGACAAGTTCCTTTGGGGGTTTCCTGGGGTATCCTCCACAGACAGAATGGAGTTCGATAATTGGAAAGAAGTGTCTTGGTGGGATCCAGACTCGTGGAGCAAATTCAAAGCGGTCAAATGTGAGTACAACCAAGGAGGGGAACTAAAAATATTCGTTGGACTTGATGACGACAAGCGTGTATCCGTCTACCTGTTCTATTGGGGCAAGACGTGAGGAGGAAATATAATTGAACGACTTCAAAACAATCAAACCGGAAGATATCAAAGACAATCCGTTTGAGCTGGTCGGCGGCGACTGGATGCTTATCACCGCAGGCTCGCCCGACAAATACAACACAATGACCGCCAGTTGGGGCGGTTTTGGAGTGATCTGGAAGAAGAATATCGCGTGGTGCGTTATCAGGCCCAGTCGATACACTTATGAGTTTATCGAAAAGGCCGGGAGCTTTACGCTGTCGTTCTTTGGCGACGAATATCGCGACGCTTTAGGGATTTGCGGAACGAAGTCGGGCAGGGACATAGACAAGGCAGCCGTCACGGGTCTTACTCCGATGGCTGGATCGACGCCCGGCACTACGACATTCGCCCAGGCGCGTCTGGTGATCGAGTGCAGAAAGCTTTACTATCAGGATGTTCAGCCCGCGCATTTTCTCGATCCGTCCATAGAAGACAATTACGACAGGACCGATTATCATCGGATGTATATCGGGGAAATTGTGAACTGCCTGTCGCGATAATTTGCGCAAGGAATCCACCGACATTCGGAGAATAATAGATTATGTCTACAACAAAATCCAAATCCGAACAAGGGCAAGATGATCCGACGCCCAAAGGTTCGTCGCTGGGTCGAAACATGCTGACGTTTCTGGCGGCTCTGGGCATTGTAATCGGGTTGTGGCTGATTGTGCAGCTCAAGCCGATTGTGGTGCTGGTTGTGATATCGACCGTATTCGCGGCCGGCCTTGCTCCGGCGGTGGCTCGGATCGAAAGGACACGACTGCCGCGCGGGCGCAAGATTCCTAGGGCTCTTGCGATATTGATTGTGTATATCGGGGCGGCGGTTCTGGCGCTGGCCGTGGCGGCGCTGATTGTGGTGCCCGTTGTTACGGAGAGTGTAAAGTTTTCGCAGAATCTGCCAGAGTATATGACAGCCATTAAGACGTGGCTGGCGGGTATGCATCACCGCTTCTCGTTTGTGCCGGACTACGCCGGGTTGGTGGACAAGGCCAAGTCGCAGATTGATGCGGCCGGGCAATATGTGATAAGCTCCGCGCCCGCCGTGTTCGGTTTTTTGGGAAGCGTGATAGCGTTTGTGTCGACAGGCGTCATGACTTTCTACATGCTGCTTACTCACGAGAACATCCGGCGCTCGTTCCTCTCGCTCATTCCGCCCAAGCAGGTGGACAAAGTGGGAAATACTCTCAGTCTGATGTCGGCGACTGTCGGCGGATGGCTGCGCGGACAAATTACGCTGGCGGTTATTGTCGGGGTGCTGGTGACCGGCGGAATGCTGCTTTTGCAGGTTCCGTATGCCGCGGTGATAGGTGTGGTCGGCGCGGTTGGAGAGGTTATCCCGATGGTGGGGCCGGTCGCGGCGGCTGTGCCTGCGGTGCTCATAGCATTGTTTGGCCCGACATGGCAGCTTGTTGGGGTTATTATATTCTTCATACTTCTGACCCAGACCGAAAACAATCTGCTTGCGCCCAAGATCATGCAAAAACACGTTGGTATCAGCCCGTTGGTAACGATAATCGCCCTGCTTTCAGGCGCGACGCTGCTGGGCATTGTAGGTGCTCTTCTGGCGATTCCTGTCGCCGCCGCGGGTCAGGTTTTGATGAAGGAAATCATAGTGCCCGCGATACGAAACGGGTCCGGGCGACACAAGTGGTGAGCAGACCGCAACAAAAAAGTCGGAGGCGTTGCCCCCGACTCGTTACGAGATAATTGGCCAGTTTTCGCGGCATCAGATGCCGTCTTCTGAATGCAAAACTTACGAGACAGCAAGGCTCATCAGGAGCGCTGGCTTGATAGCATTCTGCATACAAAGTAACACATGTGGCCTTGCTTGTCAAACCACAAACTCGAAAGCTACGGTTTGTCAAAATGCCGACGCCAAGACGTCAGATGCGTTCCAAAGGCGCAATTCCCAGCGCGTCCAGACAGTTCGACATTACTTGCCGGAATGTGTTTACCAGCGTTAGTCTATAGCTCTTGAGTATTGGATCTTCGATTTTGATGAACGGTATTTGCTGCTCGGCTTCAGGGTCGGGGGTTTCGTAGAAGTCGGTGAAGACGGTTGCCAGCTCAAACGCGTAATGAGCGAGCGGCGCGGGCGAGAGCTCCTTGCCCGCCTTCTTTAAGACCGACGCGAACTCGTCGATTTTCTTTACCAGGTTTTCTTCCGGCACGGTGATCTTGCCCGGGAGTTTGACCGGCCCGAGTTCCTCGATACCGGCCTTGTTCAAGATGCTGCACGCGCGGGCGTGGGCGTACTGGCAGTAGACGCCGGTATCGCCGGTGGTGCGCAGGGCTTCGTCGAAGTCGAATACTATCATCTTGCCGGTCGATATTCTGGACATAAAGTATCTGATTGCACTCGCCGCCAGGATATGGGCGTTTTCTTCCTTGTCGACTTTTTCAGAGAGGCGCTTGACCATTGTATCGATCAGGTCGTCGCCCTTGACTCCGAGACCTTTTCGACCCGACATAGCCTGCGTGCCGGGTTCCTCGGCATCGACTTCGACCCCAAGTTCGGCTGCTGCGCTGTTTGAGAGCACGACCACCTCATAGCCCAGATGCGTGGAGTTCCTGGCTTCTTTTTTGTATCCGAGCTTGCGCAGGCAATCGTAGACAATCTGCTGCGGATAGCTCTGCCGGACGTCTATCACGTTGATGACCTTCTCCGCCGAACCGAACTGGCCTGACTCAATGCCATCCGAGGCAGTTGTCCACAGCTCACTGCCGTCGGCCTGAACGCCCCAGAGTTTATAGAGAAAATCGCGCCCAAGCACGCCGAATTTCCACATCTGATAGGCAATGTCCTTGCCGGTGTAGGTGACGGTTCCATTGGAGCGCACCAGCACCTTGTCCTCGCTCTTGAGGCCGTCTTCGGTCTGAAAAACGCCCCTGCCGAATTTGACAACCCAGCAGCCTTTGTTTGGCCCTTTGTCTTCGAGGACGATTGCGCCGGACGTTCTGAGTAGGTCGAACGCCTTCTTCCAGAATCCGCGCATGAAAATGTCGGACTCCCAGTTCAGGAGGTTGTAATACACGTTCAACCGGCTTACGGTGGCAAGGTGCGCTTCGACAATCTTCGTTGCGACCTCTTTCGCGAACCGCGCGACCGGCCCTTCCTGGCTTTCGACCGCGTGCAGCACCTCGGCGCGTTTTGCCTTAAGCGATTCGTCGCTTTCGTATGCCTGCGCGACGCGGGAATAGACGTCCCAGCACCAGTAATCGAACGACTTGGACTTGTCCCATTTCGCCCATATCGCGCTCAAATCCTCGCCGCCGGAGTATATCGGCTTCTCCATATACAGCATAGCCACGACTACATCCGCGACTTGCACGCCGGTGTCGTCTATGTAGTTGCACGCCTCGACGTGGTAGTTGAGCTTTCTTAAGATTCGCACCACGGAGTCGCCTATGATTGCGTTTCGCAGGTGGCCGATGTGCATGGCCTTGTTGGGGTTGACATTGGTGTGCTCGACCAGGATCTTTCGCCTGCGACCGACGTTGGAACAGCCGTACGTGTATGCGTCCTTCGCCACTCGGTCGATTATCGACTTCACATATTTCTGGTGGTCGATCTTAAAGTTAAGATAGCCCGGAGGCGTGACCAGTATCTCGCTTATATACGGCAGCTTGACTTTGTCGAGCTGCGACTTTACGTCCTCGGCTATCTGGATGGGCGCGCGCTTTTGAACTTTTGCCTGCGCGAGGCAGACTGCGGTCGAAAAATCTCCGAACTCGCGCTTGGGTGGAACGTTGAACGCGACTTCCTTTGTGCCCAGTATCTTATTTATCGCTTTTGCTATATTGTCTTGAATCAACTTCGTAAATGTCCCTTCGGAAAAACTTGTGCCTGAGATATTATAGCAGTGAAACGAGTAAATGGCGAAGGACGGCTATGATTTGATCGAATGCGGTGAAAACAACTATTGACAATGCTTCAGGTGGGGCATATAATTACAAAAATCAGGTGTGCCTTTAACCCCAGTCCCGTGAGGCTGAGAAGGTCCATATTCCAGGGATTATTGTAAGTGGATGTCACGAGCCTTCTTGCCTGTTACGGGCAGGGAGGCTTTTTTGGCGTTTGGGAGGTGTGATTCCATTTGAGCAAGGTAATGGACGAAAACGAGATCAGGCGCGCTCTCACACGCATTGCGCACGAGATTATCGAGCGCAACAAGGGCGCTGAAAGCCTTGTTGTTATAGGGGTTCAAAGTCGGGGTGTGCCGATGGCCAAGCGGCTTGCCAAGCTGATTGGGCAGATAGAAGGCATTGACGTCCCGATGGGCAGTTTGAATATCGCCATGTATCGAGACGACTTCGCCACCCGCTCCGCGCGCACCATCAGCGCCAGCGAAATACCGTTCGATGTGACCGGCAAGTCCGTGATTCTGGTTGACGAAGTTCTCTTTACCGGACGGACGACCCGCGCTGCTCTGGATGCCATAATGGATCTGGGACGGCCGTCGGTGATTCAGTTGGCCGTGCTTGTGGATCGAGGGCATCGCGACCTTCCGATTCGAGCGGATTACGTCGGAAAGAATCTGCCGACCGCGCTGAAAGAAAGTGTGGACGTCTACTGGGTCGAAACGAAAGGCGAAGACGCCGTGATGATTGCCAAGGAGGCGGAATCTTAATGACTCAACTCACGCGCAAAGACATACTGGGTCTGCAGGATATGTCGCCGGAGGAGATCGAGCTGATCCTTGAAACGGCGCAGTCCAACAAAGAAATCTTGGCTAGACCCGTCAAGAAAGTGCCGATTCTGCGGGGCAAGTCGATTTGCACTCTGTTTTATGAGAACTCCACTCGGACGCGAACCAGTTTCGAGCTTGCCGCCAAGATTATGAGTGCTGACACCACCAGTATATCGGTCGCGGGGTCGGCGATAAACAAGGGTGAGTCGTTCAAGGACACTCTTCTCACGCTGGAAGCGATGGGCGTGGATGTGTTTGTGATCCGTCACGGTGCGAGCGGGTCGCCTCACTTTGCGGCGAAGATGGTGAAATCGCACATAATAAACGCCGGTGACGGCATGCACGAGCATCCGACGCAGGGGCTTCTGGATATGCTCACGATCCTCGAAAACAAGGGCAGGTTCGACGGTCTGAACGTGCTTATTGTCGGTGATATTATGCACAGCCGGGTCGCCAGATCCAATATATGGGGATTGAGCAAGATGGGCGCGCATGTGAGGATCTGCGGCCCGAGCACGCTGCTGCCGTCGGAGGTCGAAAAGCTGCCGGTGGAGGTTTTTACCGACCTGGACAAGGCGATGGACGGGGTGGATGTGGTGAATGTCCTGAGGATTCAGCTCGAACGGATGAGCAGGGGATTCTTCCCGAGCGTGAGCGAATATGCGTCGCTGTTCGGCGTGAATGTGGACAGGCTTGCGAAGGCGAAGCCTGACGTGTTGGTGATGCATCCAGGCCCGATGAACCGTGGGATCGAGATTACTCCCGATGTGGCCGATGGCGATTTTGCGGTCATAACGGATCAGGTGACCAACGGTGTTGCGGTGCGAATGGCTCTTCTTTATCTGTTACTTGGAGGTGGCGGTAATGTGGCTTCTGCTTAAAGGCGGGCGGGTGATCGACCCGTCTCAGAGTATTGACCAGATCGCCGATCTCCTTATAGAGAACGGCTTGGTCAGCAAGATCGGCAAAGTATCGGAGAAGGGCTTAGACTCGGCTCAGGGCAGTGTGTTGGATGTAGCGGGTAAGGTTGTCACTCCAGGATTGATCGATATGCATGTCCATCTGCGCGAACCTGGGTTCGAGTATAAGGAGACTATCGAGACCGGCGCGCGTTCTGCGGCTGCTGGCGGGTTTACGACTATTGTCGGCATGCCCAACACCAAGCCTGCGATAGACAACCGTGCGGTGGTCGAGTTTGTGTTGAACAAGGGCAAGCGCGCGGCGGTGAACGTCCTTACGACCGGAGCCGCCACCAAGGGCAACGACGGCAAGGAAATGGCTGAACTCGGCGAGATGGTGGAGGCCGGGGCGGTCGCGATTTCTGACGATGCGTTTCCCGTGCAGAGCGCCGATCTTATGCGCCGGGTTATGGAATACGCTGCGATGCTCGATGTGCCGTTTCTCGCGCACTGCGAAGACAAGTCCATGACTTATGATGGCCTGATGGACGAGGGTATTATGAGCACGATCCTGGGTTTACGCCCATGGCCCCGGCAGGCGGAAGAGATTATGATCTGGCGAAACATTTTGCTTGCCGATCTGACGAAGTGTAGGCTGCACGTTCAGCATGTTACGACAAAGGGCGGCGTGGAAGCGATCCGCTGGGCAAAATCGCGGGGGATTCGTGTTAAGTGCGAGACTTGTCCGCAGTATTTCTCGCTGGCGGGTGAGGTGCTGAAGTCTTATGATACTAACGCGAAGGTCTGTCCGCCGCTGCGCACGAAGTCTGACGTTGAGGCTCTTAAGCAGGCTCTTTCTGACGGCACGATTGACGTTATTTCTACGGATCACGCGCCGCACGCACTTCATGAGAAAGAAGTGGAGTTCCAGGACGCGGCGTTTGGAGTGGTCGGGTTGGAAACCAGCGTACCGCTTGTGATAACGAATTTGGTTAAGCCGGGCGTATTAACATTGGCGGATGCGATCGCAAGGATGACTATTGCGCCTGCTCAAGCGCTCGGGATCGACGCTGGAACGCTTAAAAAGGGTTCGGTGGCGGACATAACCGTTCTCGATACCGATGCAAAAGTGATTGTTAAGGCGTCAGAGTTTAAGTCTAAGGGCAGGAACACGCCTTTCGAGGGTATGGAATTGACCGGCAGGGCTGTGAAGACGATTGTGGGCGGAGAGATTGTCTAGCTCGCGTGCTGTAGAGGGAACTTGGGGCGTTTTAATATTAAAGGGAGTCACTTGAAATGAACACTCTATACAACAAAATTTTTGACGCCGGGTGCATCAAATTTGGCGAGTTTACGCTCAAAAGCGGGATATTATCGCCGGTATATTGCGATTTTCGGGGGCTGATTTCACATCCGGCACTCCTTAAAGAGATCGGTGAGGCTCTGGCGGCTCGCGCGAAAGAGATCGGATGCGACCGCGTGGCGGGCATCCCTTACGCGGGGCTGCCGCTGGGCGTGGCGGCAAGCCTGGCGGGTGATATTCCGATGATTTATCCTCGCAAAGAGGCCAAGGATTACGGCACCAAGAAGCTAATCGAGGGCGCGTATAGCCAGGGCGATAGAGTGCTTGTGATCGACGATATAATCACTGACGGGGCCAGCAAGATCGAAGCCATTACGCCACTGCGCGAGGCTGGGCTTGTGATAACGGACGTTCTCATTATTCTTGATCGAGAACAGGGTGGCGATAGGATTTTGGCGAAATCGGGCTATAGGCTGCACTCGCTTGGGAAGTTGTCTGAGGTGCTTGACGCCTTGGTTGCGGCTGGAAAAGTGGAGCCGGAGATGAGAGCCAAAGTGACTGAGTTTATAGCGGCGAATCAGTTTGCTTAGGGGAGTTTTATTTTGAAAGCAATTTTATTACTTGCAGACGGAACCACATTTGAGGGAGAGTCAATAGGCGCGAGCGGCACGACTGTCGGTGAGGCTGTGTTCGCTACCGCGATGACGGGCTATCAGGAGATGCTTACCGATCCGTCGTTTGCGGGGCAATTGCTGACGCTCACATATCCGCTGGTTGGTAATTACGGCGTCAACGCTCAAGATGTGGAGTCGGGCAAGATTCAGGTGGATGGGTTCATCGTCCGCGAACTCTGTGAGGAGCATAGTAACTGGCGCTCGGATATGAGTCTGCGTGAGTATCTCACAAAGGGCGGAATCGTATCAATGCAGGGGATCGACACCCGCGCGCTTACTCGTCACCTGAGAGTGAGTGGCGTAATGATGGGCGCGATGTCCACGGAACTCACCGTCGCCGAGCTTAGGAACGCTTTGGAAAGCGCGTCGGATTATGGCGATTTGAACTTTGTGGAGCGCGTGTCCACGAAGTCGATGTACGAGTGGACGGGCGACGAGTGCAGTACTCTCGATGAGTGCCCTGAGCCGAAGTGTCATGTTGCCTTGATCGATTTGGGGATCAAGCGCAATATCGCTCGATGCCTTGCGAAAGAGGGTTGCAGGGTGACGGTTTTGCCGTGCAACGCGACAGCCGACGACGTGATGCGCGTGCGGCCGGATGGCGTGGTCTTTTCGCCTGGGCCTGGCGATCCGAGGCAGCTCAGGGATACGGTCGCGACGATGCGGGCATTGATCGGCAAGAAACCGATCCTGGGGATATGCCTTGGCCACCAGATGTTCGGGATGGCGATGGGAGCAGATATAATCAAGCTCAAGTTCGGACATCGCGGCGCGAACCATCCTGTGAAGAATATTCTTAATGGCAAGGTTAGTATAACTTCGCAGAATCATGGTTACGCAGTCGATCCAGGCAAGTTGTCTGGCGATGCACAAGTCACGCGCATAAACTTGAATGACGGTACGGTGGAGGGGCTTCGTCATAAGAGCTTGCCTGTCTTCTCGATACAGTATCACCCGGAGGCGTCCGCCGGGCCTATGGACGAAGGGTATCTGTTTGGGGAGTTTGTGGAGAATGTGATGGGGGCGATGTAATTGCAAATATACTATCTGATCGGAATCATAATAATCGGATACGGCCTGATGATAGTGTCTAAAGGCCATGCAGTGAAGTCGAAGCCGCGAATGCTGCTGGGGCTGGCTGTTGTGCCGGTGGGGATAGCACAGTTTTTCAGGGGGATACCCTGGCTTGCGACTGCGCTTATAGTATTGGGCGTGATATTGTTTGTGTCGAGTTTGCTTATGCTGAAAAAAGAGGCTGGTGGGCGGAGATAAAGCCGTTCCGACCGATTATCGGCGAATCGAACCGACTTAACTGAATAATAACCTACAACTGAGCGTTGACGAGTCCGGGCTCTTAGCTCTCCACTCTCGACTCTCAGATGTTTCGAAAGAGAGAAGTAATGCCGAAGCGTGAAGATCTGAAAAAAGTAATGGTGGTAGGCTCCGGGCCGATTGTTATCGGTCAGGCGGCTGAGTTCGACTACGCGGGGACGCAGGCCTGCACGGCTCTGCGTGAGGAGGGCATTAGTGTCGTCCTCATAAACTCCAACCCGGCGACGATCATGACCGACGTGGAAATCGCGGATAAGGTCTATATCGAGCCGATAAACGTGGAGTTCGCGACCCGTGTGATCGAACAAGAGCGCCCTGATGGCCTGCTTCCCACGCTTGGCGGCCAGACGGGACTCAACTTGGCGGTCGATCTCGCTGAGGCGGGCGTGCTCGAAAAGTATAATGTCAAGCTCCTCGGCACTCCTCTCGATTCCATTATGAACGCGGAAGACCGCGAACTCTTTAGGTCGCTGATGCGAAATATCGGCGAGCCTGTGCCGGAGAGTTGGATTGTGGAACGGCGCGATCAGCTTGAGGAGATTGTCGCGTCGAATCCGCCTTGGCCGCTTATCGTTCGGCCCGCATATACTCTCGGCGGAACCGGCGGCGGGGTTGCGTATAACTCCGAAGAGCTGTTGGAAATCGGCTCGCGCGGGCTGAAGCTTTCGCTTAAGAGCCAGGTTATGATCGAGCGATGTTTGCTGGGCTGGAAAGAGGTCGAGTACGAAGTGATGCGCGACTCCAACGACACCTGCATTACGATCTGCTCGATGGAAAACTTCGATCCGATGGGCATTCATACGGGAGATTCGATAGTTGTCGCGCCGATGCAAACCCTTACCGACAAAGAGTATCAAATGCTGCGTTCGGCGTCGCTTAAAATCATTCGGGCGCTGAAGATCGAGGGTGGGTGCAACGTCCAGCTTGCGATGAGTCCTAACGGCTTCGAGTATTATGTGATCGAGGTGAACCCGAGGGTCAGCCGGTCGTCGGCTTTGGCTTCCAAGGCGACGGGTTACCCGATTGCGCGCGTTGCCGCAAAGATTGCGACTGGGTTGCATCTGGATGAGATCGCAAATGCCGTCACCGGAAAGACTAAGGCCGCGTTCGAGCCGACCATTGACTATATCGTCGCGAAAATCCCGCGATGGCCATTCGATAAGTTTTATCAGGCCGACCGCACCGTGGGCACGCAGATGAAAGCTACCGGCGAGGTTATGTCTATAGATCGCACGTTCGAGGCCGCGATTATGAAGGCCGTGCGCTCGCTCGAAATCGGCTTGCAGTGGCTCAGGCTCAAGAACGCCGACGAGATCACAGAGAGCGATATCGAGAACGGCCTCATAAAAGCCACCGACGAGCGGCTGTTTATTGTGGCCGAGGCGCTGCGCAGAGGTTGGAGCATTGAGCGGATTTGCGAGCTTTCCAACGTAGACAGATGGTTCATCTGCAAGCTCAAAAACATCGTTGATATGGAAAACGAGCTCAAGGGCAGGGCAGGGGAGATTAAGGCTGTCGCGTCGGGCAGGATCGCGACTGAGCCGGGCGCGATTGATCTGCTGAAGCGCGCCAAGACGATGCGCTTTCCCGACAAGATTATAAGCCAGCTCACCGGCGCGAACGAGACTCAGCTCCGCTGGATTCAAAAGAAGCTCGGGATGCTGCCGACGTACAAGATGGTCGATACATGCGCCGCGGAATTTGAGGCCGAAACGCCTTATTTCTACTCTACGCACGAGCGCGAGGACGAGACCGGCTGTGCTCTCGGAATTCTCTCGCTTGATGCAGAGAGCTGGGATGAGGATGCGGCGTTGCAAGCAAAGCCCAAGGCTATCGTCATAGGTTCGGGACCGATCAGGATCGGCCAGGGAGTGGAGTTCGACTATTGCAGCGTTCACTCGGCATGGGCGCTCCGCGAGGCGGGGTATGAGTCGATTATCGTGAACAACAACCCTGAGACGGTTTCCACCGACTTCGATACATCGGATCGACTGTATTTTGAGCCGCTGACCCTTGAAGATGTGATGAATATCATCGAATATGAAAAGCCGGACGGCGTTATATTGCAGTTCGGTGGTCAGACTGCGATCAACCTTGCCAAGCCGCTCAATGCCGCCGGCATCCCGATATTCGGCAGCGATTTCAAGTCTATCGACATGGCGGAAGATCGCGATCAGTTCGAGCGGATATTGCGCGAACTCGATATTCCCAAGCCTGCGGGTCGGGCCGTATTCGGAGTTGATGCGGCGCTGGAAGTAGCGAGGGAGATCGGTTATCCGGTGCTGGTTCGTCCGAGTTACGTGCTTGGCGGCAGGGCGATGGAGATCGTTTATACTGAGCCTGAGCTTCGCACGTACGCGAAGTACGCAATGGACATCAGCCCCGACCCCGACGCGCCGATTCTGATCGACAAGTATGTTATGGGCAAGGAAGTCGAGGTGGATGTCATCGCGGACGGCGTCGACTGCCTGATTCCGGGGATTATGGAGCACATCGAACGGGCGGGCGTCCATTCCGGCGACAGTATGG
>JAJFUS010000051.1 GCA_021372295.1 bacterium
GCAAGAGTGCTGGAAAGATTGCATCAGAGAGGGCAGGAGGCTTAAGGTCATGATCAATCAAGAGCAAGTTGTTGTGCGCAAACCTTTTCTGAACGGCGGGGGCAATCAGGAAGACATACTCAGGTTGCTCGACGATCTGGAAGACTTGGCCGAGGGCAGCGTTTCGTGCTTCGGCAAGGCCTGGGGGCTGAACATCGAAGAGTTTCATGGGCTGGTGTGCAAGATCAGGGCGTCTCTACCGGATGAAGTTCGCAGGGCAAGCCGGGTCGCCAATGATTCCGACAAGATCGTTCTGGCAGCCAGGGAAGAAGCCGAAATGATCAAAGAGCAGGCCATCGAGGAGTCGAACCGGGTTGTGGAAGAGGCCAGGCAGATGGCTTCCAAGCTGGTCGACACAAGCGAGATCAATCGCATGGCCAAGGCGCAGGCACAGGAGATTATGGCGAATGCGGAAAGCTCCGCCAGAGAAATCAAGTGCGGAGCCGACGAATACGCGCGCGATGTTCTTTCGGCAATAGAGAATCATCTGGCCAAGGTGATGGGTACGATTCAAAAAGGCCGCGAGAAGCTCGATGTGCGCATCAGCGCCCAGCAGACAGTCGAACCGATTATTCCCATGGGACGTGGGATCAGACGATAAGTCTTTAAGTTCTAAAGTCTTAAAGTCAAAAAGTTAGAAAGTTGCCGGATGGTCGGCGTTAGTCGGCTTTTCGACTTTCCAACTTTTTGACTTTTTGGCCGTGTACAGTGGAGATATATATGTCAAACGTAATGGACACAATTTATGCCAGGGCAAAAACCGCCAAAAAGCGGATCGTCCTGCCTGAAGCGGAAGATATTAGAACGGTCACGGCGGCGCAGAAGATTGTCGAGATGGGGCTGGCCGAGGTGATCCTCGTGAACCCCAAAGATAAGATCGAGGCGGCGGTTAAGGAGTCGGGCGCGAATATATCGGGCTGTACGGTTATCGACCCGGCAAAATCGCCCAAGTTTGACGAATACGCTCAGAAGTTTTATGAGATGCGCAAGCACAAGGGCATGACCGAGGACAAGGCTCGTGTTATGATAACCGACCCGCTGCACTTCGGATGCATGATGGTCGCCGATGAGCAGGCCGACGGACAGGTCTCCGGCGCGACTCATTCCACTGCGGATACGGTGCGACCCGCGCTTCAAATTTTGCGGACGGCTCCGGGCTGCAAGCTGGTGTCGAGCTTTTTCGTGATAATCGTGCCGGACTGCGAGTATGGCGAAGACGGAACATTCATTTTCTCGGACTGTGGGCTTGTGATCAATCCCAACCCGGAAGAGCTGGCCGAGATCGCGATCCAGAGCGCAAAGACGATGAAAAACCTTCTGGGCTTTGAACCAAGAGTCGCGATGCTCTCGTTCTCGACTAAGGGCAGCGCGTCCGATCCGCTGGTGGACAAAGTCGTCGAAGCGACAAGGATCGCAAAAGATCGCGAGCCGGGTATCATGCTTGACGGCGAGCTTCAGGCGGACTCCGCTCTGGTCGATTGGATCGGCAAAAAGAAGGCTCCCGGCAGCAGCGTCGCGGGAAAAGCCAACGTGCTTATCTTCCCGGATCTTAATACCGGCAACATCTGTTACAAGATGACGGAACGCCTGGCCAAAGCCGACGCTTATGGCCCGGTGCTTCAGGGGCTCAGAAAGCCCGTAAATGATCTTTCCCGCGGATGCAGCGCGGACGATATAGTAAACGTCGCGGCGATAACTGCCGTGCAATCCATTCAGTAGTTAAGGGTTGATAATGAAGATTTTGGTTTTGAACAGTGGGAGCAGCTCCCTTAAGTATCAGTTGATCGATTCCGAGACCGAGGACATTCTGGCTAAAGGCTTGGCCGAGCGCATTGGCGCTGCAGGCGGCGGTGGTCGGATCAAGCACGAATGTGTCGCTAACGGCAAGGCCGAGATGGACGTCGATATGGCGGATCACGCTCAGGCGATAGACCATGTGTTCGGGTTTCTTACCGATCCCAAGGTCGGCGCGGTGAAGAGTGTGGACGAAATATCGGCGGTGGGTCACAGAGTGCTCCACGGCGGCGAGAAATTCGTTCAGCCCACTCTGGTCAACGAGGAAGTGGTGCTCGAAATCGAGAAACTCTCTGACCTGGGCCCTTTGCACAATCCGGCCAACGCCAAAGGTATTCGAGCGTGCATGAAGCTGATGCCCAATGTTCCCCAGGTAGCGGTATTCGATACGGCGTTTCACGCGACTATGCCCGACTACGCTTATACTTACGCTTTGCCTTATAAATATTATCAGGAATACGGCATCCGGCGATACGGGTTTCACGGCACGTCGCACAGGTTCGTGACGGGGCGCGCGCTAAAGATGCTGGAAACGATGAACGTTGACTCCAGCAAGTCGCGTATTATAACATGTCACTTGGGCAACGGTTCGAGCATGGCGGCAGTGGTTGGCGGAAAAGTGATGGACACCTCAATGGGCGTCACTCCAGCCGAGGGGCTTATGATGGGCACTCGCAGCGGCGACATCGATCCGGCGATTTTGCCTTATCTGGGTAAGAAGCTCGGTGCCACCGCTGAAGACTTGGACGATCTGATTAACAAAAAGAGCGGACTTCTCGGGGTATCCGGGGTATCAAGTGATATGCGGGATGTCGAAAATGCTGCCAATGAGGGCAATAAGCGCGCGAAACTTGCTCTGGAAATATTTGTCTATCGAATCCGCAAGTATATTGGCGCGTATATTGCTGCGATGGGCGGACTTGACGCGATTGTCTTTACCGGGGGAATCGGCGAAAACTCAACAACCATCCGCGCCAGGGTGTGCGAGGATATGGAGTTTCTCGGAATCAAGATTGACCCGGACAAAAACAATACGCTCAAAGGCCAAGCCGACATCAGCAAAAACGGCTCGAAAGTGCGAATATTGCTGATCCCGACTAACGAAGAAAGAGTCATCGCTCGCGAGACCGTTCAGGTGGTCGCAGGCGATTAGTTTGGGGCTCTGTCCCAAACCCTGCAAGAGACTCTGTCTCTTGACTCTGCAAGGAAACCAGGTTTCCTTGACCTTCTGACTCAGAGTTAAATGATCTCTTAGGGATCATTTAACTCTGGAACGGGGGTCCAGGGGCCACTCGGCTCCTGGCGGGTTCCAAGGGCGGAGCCCTTGGCAAGAGTTTGAGGGTGAAGCCCTCAATACAAATTGGGTGTCGACTATGAAACTTGATCTTCATGAAATTGCGTCGCACCTCGGCAAGCGGATTCATAGCGACATTGACGAGCCGCCTATCGAGGATGCCGAAAGTGGAGTAAAATGTGTGAAGCCTGTAACGGGCGAGATCACATTCAACAATACGGGCAAGCATATAGTCGCGCGGGGACATTTCGAGACTACGATCGAGATCGAGTGTTCCAGATGTCTCAAACCATATACGATCGATTTGAGCATGCCCATTGAAGAAGAGTTGCAAATACCGGGGCACACTATCGAGGTGTTGGAAGAGCAGGAGTTGCCCGAGGACGAGAAAGAGCCGCTGTTTGTGGACTATGTTCTCGATTTGACGGAGCTTTTGCGGCAGAACATCTCGGTTGCCGTTCCGATAAAAACTTTGTGCTCAGAGGAGTGCAAGGGCCTTTGTCCGCACTGTGGCAAAGACCTTAACCAGGGGCCATGCGGCTGCCCGCCTGATGCCGAAGAGTCGGCGTTCAGCGCGCTCGCATCGCTTCTCGAAGAAGAAGAAAACAAGTTAGAAAGTTGAAAAGCTAGAAAGTCGAAAAGTTATGGTTGTCGCAAGGCGCAACTTTTTGACTTTCAAACATTCAAACTTTTAGACTTACAAAGGAGACATAAATGCCTTTACCGAAAAGAAGACATTCTAATCAGAGGACGCGGCTGCGCAGAACGCACTACAAGCTCAGTGTGCCGACCGTGTCCGAATGCCCGCGATGCCATGCCGCGGCGCAGCCGCATCACGCCTGCCCTTCGTGCGGATATTACAACGGCCGGCTGGTTATTGCAGTCAAGGAAAAGCAGAAGGCCGATTAATTTGTTGATTGACGGCGTCGAAGGGACTCGCGCATGATAATAGCCGTCGATGCAATGGGCGGCGATTTCGCTCCCGCCGAGATTGTTAAGGGAGCCGCCGCCGGAAGCAAGCAGCACGACGTAGACGTAATCCTCGTTGGCGATGAAAATGCCGTAAGGCGTCATCTGCCGGGAGAATTTGCCTCGTCGAGCAGGCTGACGGTTCGTCACGCCTCGGAAGTGATCACCATGGACGACCACGTGGATGCAGTCCGCACGAAGCGTGACGCCTCCGTGGTCGTGGCCGCGTCGCTGGTGAAAAATGGTGAGGCTGACGCGATGGTCAGTGTCGGCAATACAGCTGCCGCAATGGCTGTCGCCACTCTGAGGCTGGGCAGGATCAAGGGTATCGACCGACCCGCTATCGCGACCGTCTGGCCGGGCAAAAATGGCCCGACCATAATGCTTGATGCCGGGGCTGTTGCTGACTGCAGCGTGGAAAACCTGAAGCAGTTTGCGGTGATGGGGAGCGTTTACGCCGAGAAAGTGTTCGGTATTCCAAACCCGCGTGTGGCGCTGCTTTCAATAGGCGAAGAAAAGAGCAAGGGCAACGAGGTCGTGAGAGCCACTTATGAAGAACTGGCCGCCAGTTCGCTCAACTTCATCGGCAATGTGGAGGGCAGGCATCTGCTCACCAACGAAGCCGATGTCATTGTGGCGGACGGTTTCGCGGGCAACGTTTCGCTGAAGGTGGCCGAGGGATTGATCGAGCACGTAAGTGGGATCATAAAGGACGATCTCCGGTCGCATCCGCTCGCCTGGATACCTATCATCATGCTTTCCTCTATGCTTAAGCGAATGCACCGCAAGTTGGACTACGCCGAATACGGCGGCGCTCCACTCTTGGGGCTTGACGGTGTGTGCATCATCGGCCACGGCAGGTCGAACGCGCATGCGGTCGCCAGCGCCGTCAGAGCCGCAAAGGATGCCGTCAAGGGCAACGTAGTCAGCACAATTCGAGACTCGTTGACCGACGCGATGCATTCGGCTTCCGCAATTATGTAACTTGCAGCTGTTTTCAATGGAGATTTGAACAAGTATGTGTAATCATAAAAATGCAGGCATTTTGAGCGTCGGCTCAGCAGTTCCCGATAAAGTGCTTTCCAATGCCGATCTGGAGAAGATGGTCGACACGAACGACGAGTGGATTCGCACGATGACCGGAATTTCAGAGCGCCGGATAGCATCCGAGGGAGAAGCGACGTCGGACTACGCCACCAAGGCCGCAAAAGTCGCGCTCGACCGCGCTGGGATTGACCCGAGTGAGATTGATCTGATAATCGTCGCCACGGTGACATCGGATATGCAGTATCCGGCCACCGCATCGATCGTGCAAAACGCGTTGGGCTGCAAAAATGCCGCGGCTTTCGACCTTGGAGCTGGGTGCTCGGGTTGGGTTTATTCGCTGGCGGCGGCAAACAGTTTTATAAAAAGCGGCATGTATAATCACGTGCTGGTGATTGGAGCGGATTTGCTTACGCGGGTCACCAACTGGACTGATCGCACGACCTGCTGCCTATTTGGTGACGGCGCGGGTGCGGCGGTTGTCGGGCCTGTCGGTGAGGGCGAGGGACTGCTCGGTTTTGAATTAGGTTCGGACGGCTCCGGCGCAAATGCGCTGTGCATACCGGCCGGGGGAAGCCGGCAGCCTATCACGCACGAGGCAATCGACGCGCACATGGATAAAACCCACATGGAAGGCCGCGAGGTGTTCAAGTTCGCCGTTAAGATTCAGGGCGAGGCTACCGAGCGCGTGCTGGCTAAAGTGGGGTTGACCGTTTCCGACATCGATATGGTAATCCCCCACCAGGCGAATATCAGGATTATAGATTCCGCCGTGCAGAGGCTCGGGCTTGCCCAGGACAAGTTTTTTGTGAACATCCACAAATACGGCAACACCTCGGCTGCGTCTATCCCGCTGGCTCTGAACGAGGCAGTGGAAGAAGGTAAGATCAAAAAGGGCGATACCGTCGTTACCGTGGGGTTCGGCGCTGGGCTCACTTGGGCTTCTGGAGTGATGAAGTGGGTTTATTAGACAAGAAGATCGCGTTTGTCTTTCCGGGTCAGGGCTCTCAGTGCGTCGGTATGGGCAAGGACTTGTATGAGTCTTTCGACGAGGCCAGAGTCTTATTCGATCAGGCCGATGAAGCCCTGGGGTTTTCGCTTTCTGATCTGTGTTTCAACGGCCCGGAGGATCAGCTCACCCTGACCATCAACACTCAGCCTGCGCTGTATGTCACCTCGTGCGCGGCGTATATGGTCGCGGCTGCGTCCGGCATCAGGCCGATTATCGCCGCAGGTCACAGCGTCGGCGAGTACGCGGCGCTCTTTGCTGCGGGGGCTTACGATTTTGTGGATGGTTTGAAGCTCGTCCGGGAACGCGCAAGGCTGATGAACGACGCCGCGCAGTCCAACCCCGGCACCATGGCCGCCATACTTGGACTTTCACCCGATCAGGTGTGCGAGGTTGTGAAAAAAGCGTCCGGCGCTGGAATTGTCGTGGCCGCGAATTTCAACAGCCCGATCCAGACTGTTATATCGGGCGAAACCGATGCGGTCAAGCGGGCGTCCGAAGTCGCTTCGGAGATGGGCGCCAGGAAAGTTGTGCCGCTGAGTGTAAGCGGCGCGTTCCATTCGCCTCTGATGCAGGATGCCGCCGATGCGCTTTTTGAAGCTCTGCGCGCGACAAATATCAGCGATCTTTCGATCCCTGTGGTTGCTAATTATACGGCTCAAGTCGAAAACGAGGCCGAAGAAGTCAGAATAAATCTGGCTCGACAGATCACCGGAAGCGTGCGGTGGGTGCAGTCGGTAAATACAATGCTTGACTCGGAGGCCCAAGTATTTATAGAATTAGGGTCAGGCAGTGTGCTTGCCGGGCTGATTAAGCGAATCACTAAAAACGTCGAGGTTTATTCAGTGGGCGATAAGGCTTCACTCGAACAGGTGTTGAGCATTTAGTGCTTATGCGGCAGAACAAAGAATATACGCATGTCGGGCTTGGTTACTCGCATCAGATGATGTTCGATCGTGTCGAGCCTGGATCACGGGTGCTTGAGGTAGGTTGTGCGACCGGATATATGACCCAGGCCATGAAAGAAGACTTGGGTTGCGAGGTTACTGTTGTCGAAATCAACCCGGAGTTGATCCGGCAGGCCCAGCCTTATGCAAAGCTGGCAGTGGTTGGCGACATAGAGGACTCCGCAGTCTGGAATGAACTTGGTTCGGGATACGATGCCGTTGTTTTCGGCGATGTGCTGGAGCATCTCAAGGATCCTTGGGACATACTGCGGCGCTCGCATGATTTACTTAATAATGACGGCAAGATACTGGCGTCGATACCGAATGTCGCATACTATGAGGTCAGGTTCAATCTGCTGTTGGGCAGGTTTGAATACACCAGTTTGGGCATTCTCGACAATACGCACTTGAGATTTTTTACTGCGTCCTCAGTCATGCGGCTTTTTGAAGACACTGGCTATCGGATCGCAAAGTTCGACCGCGTATATAAGAGGGCAAGGCATAGAATACTGAGCAAGTTCGTTCCAAACCTTGTCACGTTCCAATTTGTTATCGAGGCTGTTGCCGACGACAGCCAGACAATATAAAGGGAGAGTATCAGTTGTTATTTGAAGGACAAATCGCGCTCATAACGGGCGCAGGCAGAGCGGGCAAAGGCATCGGCAGATCGATAGCCCTTAAGCTCGCGGCGGAAGGCGCTAAAATCGTTATAGCCGACTTCGTGGCTGAAGCCGCCGATTCGGTAGCGAAAGAAGTCGTGGATATGGGGGGCGAAGCGCTGGCGGTTTACGGCAGCGTGTCGAGTCCTGAGGACGTCGATAAGATGGTTCAGTCGGCAGTTGACAAGTTCGGCAGGATCGATATACTTGTCAACAATGCAGGAATCACTCGCGACAACCTCCTGGTTCGCATGAGCGAGCAGGAATGGGATATGGTTTTGGACACGAACCTCAAGGGAGTGTTCAATTGCTCCAAAGCGGTAGCCAAGTTGATGATGAGGCAGCGAAGCGGCAGAATCGTCAATATGGCCAGCGTGATGGGGATGATGGGGAATGCGGGACAGGCGAACTATTCCGCTTCCAAGGGCGGCGTGATCGCTTTGACCAAGACCACCGCGAAAGAACTCGGTTCGCGCGGGGTCAACGTCAATGCTGTGGCGCCGGGGTTCATCCAGACTGTGATGACCGAAGAAATGCCCGAAGACGCGAAGGCGGGAATTGCCGAGCAAATACCTCTCAAGCGTCTGGGCACTGCCGACGATGTGGCTGATGTGGTGCTGTTCTTGTGTTCACCCGCGTCCAGCTACGTCACCGGGCAAGTTATTCCCGTGGACGGCGGGATGGTTATGTAGGAAAACGAAACGGGTTATGCCCGGCTTCGGCCTATTCACTGAGCGCTGGCGAGCTGGAAGCTTTTGGCTCTACGCTCTCAGCTATTTCAAAGGGAGGTGCAATTTTGGCGACAACTCTGGAGAGAGTAAAAAAAGTAGTAGTAGACAGGTTAAAGGTATCCGATGATGAAGTGACCGAGGCAGCGTCGTTTGTTGACGATCTGGGCGCGGATTCATTGGACGTGGTTGACCTGGTAATCGGTTTCGAGGACGAGTTCGAGATTCAGATCCCGGACGAAGACGCGGAGAAGATCACTAACGTCAAGCAGGCTGTCGATTATATCGAGAGCAAGTCGGCTTAATTTAGGTTATAGGTAACAGGGTACAGGGTACAGTTGCGGTTGTTTTCCCTTCGGTAACCTGTATCCTATGGCCTGTACCCTAAGAGGAATTTATGTACGATAGAAGAGTAGTCATAACCGGCATGGGCGCTGTTACGCCCTTGGGTAATACGGCCGAGGAGTATTGGGAGGGGGTTAAGGCGTGCAAAAACGCCATTGGCCCGATCACGCACTTCGACGCCTGCGATCATCCCACAAAAATCGCGGCTCAAGTTAAAGATTTTGACGTCACCAAATACGTGGACGCCAAGTTCGCGCGGCGCATGGACAACTTCGTGAAGTTTGCGGTCGCGGCGGCTAAAATGGCATTCGACGACAGCGGATTGCAAATAACCGAAGAGAATGCGCCTCGCGTAGGCATACTCATCGGCTCCGGCATCGGCGGTGTGGAGACCTGGGAGACTCAGCAGAAAGTAATTTGGGAGAGTGGCCCCAGGCGCGTAAGTCCGTTCTTCGTGCCAATGCTGATCTCGAATATGGCCAGCGGAGTCGTCTCGATCATCACCGGCGCGAAAGGCCCGAATTTGGCGGTCGTTACTGCCTGTGCCACGGCCAGTCACTCGACCGGCGAAGCTTGGCACATGATTAAGCGAGGCGACGCCGATGTGATGATGGCAGGCGGAGCCGAAGCCGCGATCAGGCCACTTTCGTGCGCGGGCTTCTGCACGATGAAGGCAATGTCCACCAATAACGACGACCCCGAACATGCAAGCCGGCCGTTCGACAAAAACAGGGACGGTTTCATAATGGGCGAGGGTTCCGGCGTATTGGTGTTGGAAGAACTGGAGCATGCCAAGGCTCGCGGAGCCAAGATTTATGCCGAAGTGGTGGGCTACGGATGTTCTGCCGACGCCTACGATATGGTCGCAAACAGCCCCGATGGCGCCTGCAGAAGCATGCAAAACGCTCTAAAAAGGGCGGGACTTGAGCCAGGAAAGATCGATTATGTCAACGCGCATGCCACATCGACACCCGTGGGCGACCCGGGCGAAGTCGAGGCCATCAAGAGAGCGTTCGGCGATCACGCATATAAGATGATGGTCAGCTCGACCAAGTCCATGATCGGCCATCTTCTTGGAGCGGCGGGCGCGGTCGAGAGTATCGCGTGTATTAAGGCGATCAACGACAATGTTGTTCCACCGACGCGCAATCTGGTCGAGCCGGATCCGGTGTGCGACCTGGATTTCGTTCCCAACGAAGCTCGCGAGGCAAAGATCGAGTACGCAATGAATAACTCATTTGGCTTCGGCGGGCAGAACGCGACGCTGATTTTTAAGAGGTTTTCGTAATAGTTGAGAGGAAGAGTGGAGAGTTCAATGCTCTTCGCCCTTCACTTTTTCGGGAGCAGGAAATGCCGGACATATCGCAAAGAGCAAAGAACGTAGCTCCTTCGCCGACCCTTGCGGTCACGGCGAAGGCCAAGCAGATGCAGGCCGACGGAATCGACGTCATCGGCTTCGGCGCTGGCGAACCCGATTTCGACACGCCGCAGCACATTAAAGACGCGGCCATAAAATCGCTGCAAGCCGGGTTCACCAAATATACCCCGACCAGCGGCACCGCCGACCTGAAGAAGGCGATCTGCGATAAGCTCAAGCGCGATAACGGTCTGGATTACGCTCCCAGCCAGGTGATAGTCTCACTTGGAGCGAAGCACTCGGTCTATAACGCGGTTCTGGCGACGGTCGATCCCGGCGACGAGGTGATTATACCGGCTCCGTATTGGGTCAGCTATCCCGAGATTGTCGGAATGGCCGGCGGCAAGTGCATATACGTGGATGCGGACGAGTCCACCGGGTTTACTGTGCCCATCGACAAGCTCAGGGCAGCCGTCACCGACAAGACCAAAATGTTGATCCTGAACAGCCCGTCAAATCCGACTGGCGGAGTGTACAATCGCGACCAGATCAAGCAAATTGCCGATCTCGCTGTAGAGAAGGGCTTTTACGTGCTCTCGGACGAGATTTACGAGAAGATTATCTATGACGGACGCAAGCATGTGAGCATTGCCTCACTTGGCGATGAGATCAAGAAGCTCACGATCACCGTAAACGGTTTCTCTAAGGCGTTTTCGATGACCGGCTGGCGACTGGGATACGCGGCGGCTGAGAAGAATATTATCTCGGCGATGGAGGCGATCCAGAGTCACAGCGCGTCAAATCTGGTGTCGTTCACCCAACCCGCCGCGATTGCGGCCTTAAACGGCCCTCAGGAAGTGCTTGGCCAGATGGTGGCCGAGTTCGACAAGCGCCGGAAATACATAGTGAACAGGCTCAACGCCATTGACGGCATAACCTGCGCGACGCCCGGCGGCGCGTTTTACGTTTTTCCGAACGTAACAGGTCTTTTTGGCAAGAGTGCGGGCGGCAGAATGTTGAAAAGTTCGGCCGATGTCGAAGGATGGCTTTTGGACGATGCCAAGGTCGCGGTCGTGGCAGGATCGGGATTCGGCGCAGATAACTACATTCGACTCTCTTATGCGACTTCCATGGCCAACATCGAAAATGGCTTGGACAGGATATCCGAGGCTGTGAGCAAATTGCAGGTCGACTTCAGGAAAGGGTAAGGCAGTTTTCAGCCGTTATGACCCTGGATCAAAACACTCTTCAAGAAATCGTGCGAAAGCTGCAGTTGGACATCAGCGATTATGCCCTGCTCGGGCAGGCGCTGACCCATCGTTCGTACATTGGTGAATCTTCCGAAGCAATGTCCAACGAGCGCCTGGAATTTCTTGGCGATTCCGTGCTTGGGATCATCGTCGCCGAGTACCTCTACACTCAGTTTCCAGACAGACCCGAGGGCGAGCTGGCGAAGGCGAAGGCTGTCGCCGTTAGCGAGCCGATTCTCGCCGAAAGCGCTAAGGCCATGGGCTTGCATCAAATGATCCTGATGAGTTCCGGCGAGGAAGCCAGCGGCGGACGAAAACGCCTTTCGATCATGGCCGATACGTTCGAGGCGCTGGTCGCAGTTATCTATCTCGATTCAGGCCTTGAGTCTGCGCGGTTGTTTATACTCCGGGCGCTGGAGTCCATTCTTCAGGATATCGAGCGCAAAGAACATATCCGCGACTACAAGACCCTCCTCCAGGAGCACACCCAGGGAATTCATAAGAAGGCTCCCGATTATGTCGTGATTGACGAACGTGGTGCCGACCACGACAAAACTTTTACCGTTGAGGCAAAACTCGATGGCCGCTTGCTGGGGCGCGGAGTGGGTAAGAGCAAGAAGCAGGCCGAACAAGCTGCCGCTCTGCAGGCATTAAAAGAAGTCAAAAAGTCTGAAAGCTAGAAAGTCAAAAAACGAAAACCAACCAATAGTAAGCTGATTGAGCGGTTATGAGTCCGGGCTCTCTGCTCTCCACTCTCAGCTCTCAGCTGTTTTTCAAGGAGGCACGGATGTCAGAGCTTAATGCTCAGATCGGAGTCATCGGCGGCTCCGGGTTTTATTCACTTTTGGACGATGTCGAGGAAGTCAAATTCGACACCCCTTACGGCCCCCCGAGCGACAAAGTGGCTCTGGGAACCGTCGGCGGCAAACGGGTCGCGTTTATTCCCAGGCATGGCAAGACTCACAATCTTCCGCCGCACATGATTCCCTACCGCGCAAACATCTGGGCGATGAAGCATCTCGGCGTGACGCGCATAATCGGCCCGAACGCGGTCGGCAGTCTCCAACCCAATATCAAGCCGGGCGACTTTGTGGTCTGCGATCAGTTTGTGGATCGCACTTATGGCCGCAAAGACACTTTTTACGACGGCCCGATAGTCACGCACGTCTCAGCCGCCGACACTTATTGCGAACAATTGCGCAAACTTGCTGTCGAGATCGGCAGAAGCCAGGGCGTCACTATGCACGACGGCGGCACCACAGTCTGCATTCAGGGACCGCGTTTTTCGAGCCGCGCCGAGAGCCTCTGGTTTACGAACATGGGCTGGCATGTGGTCAATATGACCCAGTACCCCGAGGCCATCCTCGCTCTGGAGCAGGAGATCTGCTACGTAAACATTGCTCTCATCACCGATTACGACGTCGGCATAGTCGCCGAGGGTGGAGTCGAGCCGGTGAACGCGAATGAGGTCGTGAAAGTCCTCATCGCCAACAATGAGCGCGTCAAGAAACTGATATTCGAGATGATCAAGAAGATGCCCGATACTCGCGACTGCCCCTGCGCGCACGCGCTAGAATACGCCAGGATGTAGCTTATGCAGCGAACTATAGACTACAAAAACGGCAAAGTCATAGTGATAGACCAGACTCGCATCCCACACGAGCTGGTCGAGCTGGAAATGCCGGACTATGAAAGCGTGGCGGACGCCATCAAGACGATGAAAGTCCGAGGCGCCCCCGCGATAGGCGTGGCCGGCGCGCTGGGTATCGTTGTTGCCGCAAGACACTCTTCCGCGTCTGATCCCAAGTCGCTCTATGAAGAACTGGAACAAGCAGGCGACACGCTCAAAAAGACCCGCCCGACAGCGGTGAACCTATTCTGGGGGATCGACCGAATGCTCGACGCCGCGCATGCGGCTCTCAAAGCCGAATCGAACGTAGATGATATGAAGCATGCGCTCGAATCCCTCGGTAAACTGATGCTTCAGGAAGACGAGGACATCTGCCGCCGTATAGGCTCGCATGGCGCCTCGCTCCTGCCGCAGAACGGCGACGTTCTCACCCACTGCAACGCCGGAGCGCTGGCGTGCGTGGGATACGGCACGGCGTTGGGCGTGATCCGCGCCGCTGTGGAGGCGGGCAAGCGAATTCATGTTTACGCCGACGAAACCCGCCCCCGGCTTCAGGGAATGAAACTCACATGTTTTGAGCTGGTGCGCGACAACATCCCCGTGACAGTGATTTCAGACAATATGGCCGGTTCGTTTATGCGCAAAGGCAAGATCGACTGCGTGGTGGTCGGCGCGGATCGTATCGCCGCAAACGGAGATGTCGCCAACAAGATCGGCACATACTCGGTCGCGGTGCTGGCGCACCATCATGGGATTCCGTTTTATGTTGCTGCCCCAACTTCCACTATCGACCTGTCGCTTGCAAATGGAGACGATACACCCATAGAAGAGCGCTCGCACGAGGAAGTCACGCACATAGACGGCCACCGGATCGCGCCGATGGGTGTGGAGGTGGTAAATCCCAGCTTCGACGTAACTCCGGCGGCGTACGTAAATGCAATCATAACCGAGAAGGGTATAGTGTATCCGCCGTATAAAAAGAATCTGAGGTAGCTGATGATAACTGAAGAAACCCTGAAACAGATCATACGCGATATACCGGATTTTCCAGCCGAGGGCATCACATTTATTGATATCACTCCCGTTCTGCAGAACCCTCGGGCGTTCAACGAGGTGGTCTGCTCAGTAGTGGACTGTGTCAAGCCGATGAAAGCCGATGTGATCGTAGGGATAGAATCGCGCGGGTTCATTATTGGTGCGCCCGTTGCGCTGGAACTGGGCCTCGGCTTTGTGCCGGTGCGCAAAAAAGGCAAGCTGCCCTGGGAAACCATTCAAGCCGAGTATGCGCTGGAATACGGCACGAACGTGGTCGAAATTCACAAGGACGCCATCGAGCCGGGAATGCGTGTCGCGATAGTCGACGACCTTCTGGCCACCGGCGGCACCGCGAGAGCCGCAATACAACTCGTCGAGGAACTGGGCGGTGTCGTCGCGGGCTTGAGTTTTATTATCGAGCTTACTTTTCTCAACGGTCGCAAGCCACTCGATGGATATGAAGTTTGCACGCTGGTAAAATACTGATGCGCTGATATAATACAAGAGGTACGACTGAATGCTGACGAGTCCGGGCTCTTAGCTCTCTACTCTCAGCTTTCAGCTATTTTAGGAGATCGCCGAAGTATGAATGATCCGACAAATGAAACATCCGCATCGCTGGACTTTATCCGCGAGGCCGTAAAAGACGACCTGGCCGAAGGTAAGTTCGACCACGTCCAGACGCGCTTTCCGCCCGAGCCTAATGCGTATCTGCACATAGGTCACGCGAAGGCCATCTGGATCGATTACGGCATCGCGCAGGACTTCGGCGGCCTGTTTAACCTTCGTTTTGATGATACCAATCCCGCCAAGGAAGAACAGGAGTTCGTCGACGCGATTATTGAGGATGTAAAGTGGCTCGGAGCCGACTTCGATGACCGCCTCTTCTTCGGTTCGGACTATTTCGAGCAGATGTACGAGTGGGCAGTCGACCTTATAAAAAAAGGCAAAGCGTATGTCTGCGATCTTTCACCGGAGGAAGTCAGCAAAAATCGAGGCACTCTGACCGAACCCGGTATCGACAGCCCGTACCGCAATCGCAGCGTCGAAGAGAATCTCGATTTGTTCCAGCGAATGCGCGCCGGCGAGTTTGCCGACGGCTCGCGCACACTGCGAGCCAAGATAGATATGGCCTCGCCGAATATGAACCTCCGCGACCCCGTGATGTATCGGATACTGCACCAGGATCACCACAGGCAGGGCGACAAATGGTGCATCTATCCGATGTACGACTGGGCGCACGGCCTGGAAGACTCTATAGAAGGCGTCACTCACTCGCTGTGTTCGCTTGAATACGAGATACATCGGCCGTTATATGACTGGTTCCTCGATCAGCTCGGCATATATCACCCGCGCCAGATCGAGTTCGCTCGACTTAATTTGACATATACCGTTATGAGCAAGCGCCGGTTCATCGAACTGGTGAACGGTGGGTATGTCAAAGGTTATGACGACCCTCGGCTTCCGACCCTTGCCGGGCTTCGCAGGCGGGGATATACGCCCGAGGCGATTAAAGAGTTCTGCCGAAGGATAGGCGTCGCGAAAACGGACAGCATCGTGGACTATGCCGTGCTGGAAGACTGCGTACGCGAGGATCTGAACAAGCGCGCTCAGCGTGTAATGGCCGTGATGAACCCACTGAAAGTCACGCTCATAAACTATCCTGAGGATCAAAACGAGGAGCTTAACGTAATCAACAATCCCGAAGACCCTGATGCGGGCACTCGTAAGGTTCCGTTTTCGCGCGAGCTTTACATCGAGCAGGACGATTTCCGCGAGGAGCCGCCGCCCAAATATTTCCGGTTGGCTCCAGGCCGCGAGGTTCGCCTGCGCAACGCTTACTTTATCAAGTGTGTGGACGTGGTCAAAAACGACGACGGCGAGGTCGTGGAGATCAAATGCATGTACGACCCCGAAACTCGCGGCGGCGACGCTCCCGATGGACGAAAAGTTAAGGCGACCATACACTGGGTATCGGCCAAGCACGCAATTACTGCCGAGGCTCGGTTGTTCGACCATCTGTTTATGAAGCCAGACCCGGATGACGTGGAAGAAGGCAAGGATTACTTTTCCAACTTGAACCCGGATTCGCTGCAGGTGAGCACGTGTTACGTCGAGCCGAGCGTGATGGAAGCCCAGCCGGGGACGCGCTATCAATTTGAGAGGCAGGGTTACTTCTGCGTCGATACAGATTCGACAGCCGAGAAGTTAGTGTTTAACCGCACAGTCACCCTGCGCGATTCGTGGGCCAAGATCGAAAAGGCCATGAACAAGGCAAGGAAGTAATATTTTGGAGAAATTCGCATTTGTAATTCACCCTATCTCCGCGAAACGCGACATTTCGCGGAAGTTCCCATTTGCCAAAGCGCTGCCCGAGTCGTGGATCGAGTTCGCGCTCAGATACAAAAGCCCGATGGAGGTCTCTCACATCACCGGCTTGAAGTCAATCGCGGGGCCGGAAGCGGAGGGTTGGCTGGTCGGATGCCCATTGTCTCCAAAACTGATGCTCTCGCTGCCCATAGAAGAGGTGTGGAAGAAGATTCTCGCTACCGTGAAGCTCGCTGAAGACCATGGCGCGAAGATAGTCGGGCTGGGAGCGTTCACATCGGTAGTCGGCGACGGCGGCGTCACAGTCGCGAAGCACTCGAATATAGCCGTCACCACGGGCAACAGCTACACCATCGCCACCGCCATCGAGGGTTCGCTTAAAGGCGCTGAGATGATGGGGATCGACCCGTCCGCGGCGCATGTGGCGGTAGTCGGAGCGACAGGTTCGATAGGCAAAACATGCGCGCAGGTTCTCGCGAAGACCGCCGGTTCTATCACTTTAGTGGGTCGAGTGAAGGATCGCCTCGAAGACATCGCCAAACAAATCTCGACTGACGCCAAGGGCACGGTCGGATCGACGATTGACGTGGAGTCGGGCATAAAAGACGCCGATATTGTGGTCACAGTGTCTAGCGCGGTGGATGCGATTATAGAGCCTCAGTTTATCAAGAGCGGTGCTGTGGTCTGCGATGTGGCGCGTCCCAGAGACGTATCTGTTAAGGTTCAACGCGAGCGCGACGACGTTTTGATAATCGAAGGCGGGGTAATCGAGCCGCCGGGTGATGTAAACTTCGGTTTCAACTTCGGTTTCCCACCCAAGACCGCCTACGCCTGCATGAGCGAGACTATGATGCTCGCGCTTGACGGCCGCTATGAGTGCTTCACTTTAGGCAAGGAAGTATCGGTCGAGCAAGTTGAAGAGATTTCGCGCATCGCGAAGAAGCACGGCTTCAAGCTCGCAGGGTTCAGAAGCTTTGAGAAGGCCGTCACCGAGGAGCAGATAGCGCAGATCAAGAAAAACGCGGGGCGTAAGAAAATGATCTAGTGCTCTTGTAACTGAGTCTTGTGGTTTTGATTTGGGGCTTCGCCCCCAACCCCGCCAGAGACTCTGTCTCTGGACTCTGCAAGGAAACCAGGTTTCCTTGACCTTCTGACCCGAACTTAATTATCCCCTTAAGGGGATAATTAAGTTCGATACGGGGGTCCAGGGGCCACTCGGCTCCTGGCGGGATCCAAGGGCAGCGCCCTTGGCAAAGCAAATTGTTTACACAATTATATGCATCTAGATGAGTAAACAATTTGCTTTGGTAGGAGCCTGAGGGTGAAACCCTCAGATTATCAAGTCGCCCAATGTCTTGACGTGGTTGCGGAGTGCTTCGCGGCCTTTGTCTGTGATGACATACGACGTACATGGGCGCCGGCCGATGAAGGACTTCTCCATCTTCACATAATCTGCTTCCTCCAAGCGCCGAAGATGCCTGGCCAGGTTGCCGTCGGTGGCCTGCATTCTGTCTCGCATGTGTACAAAATCGACAGAATCACCGTTCAACAGTAAGGCCAAGATGCCAACGCGCATGCGCGACTCCAGAATCGGGTCGAGCTCTCTATAGTCGAACGGCATTATCTCTTACCCTTAATCAGCCAACTGCCGACGCTCCAAACCAGGGAGATAAGGATTATCGCAGCCAGCGCATAAGCAGGCCCTCTGGAGGGCGGAGCAAACATAGTGATTGCAGGCCCAGACAGCAGCAGCGCTACCCCGATACACTGAGAGAATCCACTCTCACTGAGCAGTCCGGTCGTAAAGACTCCCAGGCCGAGGAGCAACGGCAAGAGCGCAGAAATTCCAAGCGAGAGATCAATTCCCAAAGAGGGTAACAACCCAAGACTTGTCCATATTGCCAGAGTAATTACTGCCCACAGGCGCAATGTGTAGCGTCCCCGCAGAGAGACCCGGCCTTCAGTCCGGTTCTCGCGGCTGAACCACAGCAGCGTAAATGTCCAGCCAAGTAGACTATGAATAATCCATATTGCCCAGGTATTGTTTAATGAACCCCATATACTGACCGCAAAGGCAAGCGCAGACAGCAAGCCCCACACCAGCGCAATTACACCTCCACCTGTGTACCCGGATCGTGTTTCGGCGATGATCTCCTGGATATCAGATATCTGCTTCTTGTAGTCGGCTTCATTTCTCATGTGTGTTACCTCCTGAAAAGCACTTTCTATTAGAGAGTATATTCCATGTTTTTCCGGTTGTCAAGCGGGTTTTTGAGAAAAACACACCGGCCAGATATGTCGCCTGCGTACAAAACAAACCACGTCTACAGAAGATGTAAACGTGGTCAATTCAAAACTGTTGTTTGGCGGAAATGTTGGAGCCAAATGGCCACCGTGTTTCACACTGTCAGTTCGTCGAGCTTATATCGAAGACAAATGTCCGACCATTGTTCAGCTTTATGGAGAAGCCTTGCAAATTGGTGTCCGCAGCGATTCTATATACGCTACGGACAGTCATCTCCTGTCCGGGCTGTATGTCCGCGCTGACAGACTTGTCTTTGCTTTTCTGGAACACGTCTTCTGTGCTATTAGCGACTTCGACTCCGTCGGTGTCAATAATACTGGTGTCAAAAGTGTCGAAGCGGAAGAACTGTTGCTCACTGGTCACATTTTTTACTTCCATGGTCACGACCAGGAATCTGTCGGTGCTATCTTCGTCAATCTCATGTTCGCCTATCTTTTTGCTTGAGCTGTATTCAATACCGTCCAGCTTCATATCGAAGCAGCCCAGCGAGTAATACGTGCCCGACTTGGCGTCGATTCTTGCGAGCGGAGTGGCTCCGGTGGGGTCAGACTTGTTAACATAAGGTTCTGCTATACCCTTCACCTTACCCTTGAGATTGTATCTGAGCACCGTATCGTCGGAACCTTTGATAATAAGTTTAGGCATTTCACCATTAGCTGGAACCGACATTACGCCGTAGACATCTATCTTCTGCGCAGGTTTCAGGTCCATAGAGCAATCAGACTTGTCCTTTTCCATGCCCAGAGCTGCGACACCTTCGTGGTTTTCGTCCTGCGGATCCACCACGGTGAAACCGAAAAAGTCCCAGCGGACGAACAACTCGGCTTTTTGCGGGTTGTGATATGTCATGTGAAGCACGAGAAGTTTTTCATCGGCAGTAGGGATATAGGTCGCCTGACCGACTTTGACGGGCTCGACCTTATACTCCGCGCTTTTCAGGGTAATGTTAAGCGGGCTGGACTTGTCCAGGGTGTATGTCGATCCGAAATCGGCGTATTCACCTTTGAGCTGGGTGGTGCCTTGAGTTGCCTTGTTGGTCGACGCCGGTTTCTTCGCGGGTGCTTTTTTCTTGGTCGCCGCTGATGATGTGAGACCTAGCACGAGCGTCAACAATGTCAAGATGCATATTGCTTTTGTCAGTTTAGTCATTTTTACTCCTCTATGAGGCAAAAAGCCGGGATAGACATATGATAAGTAATGCGTGTCTTTATGTCAACATCGCGCATCCTAAATCGGACGCAACTTCGACACAAAAAATCTCCGCAGGTGAACCGGATACCCTGCGCGAATAATACTTCAAGACACAAAGAAAGAAGAGCAGTCAAATGACCGAACTTGAACTACTCCACTGCATAATAGACAGCTTGAAAGATCCTCTCGTGTATGTGGATAACGATCATGTCATCCGATACGCAAATAAGGCCGCCGCCGCCAATTACGCGAAGTGGGGCGACATTCTCAATCGCTCGATTTTTAACTGCCACAACGAACGTTCACGCGAAATAATCCGCGAGACCTACTCGGCGCTTGAGCAAGGCGAAGATGAACGCCTTATCACCGATAACGAGAAGCACAAGGTCTACATGCGCGCGGTTCGAGACAAAAACGGACAACTCATAGGCTATTACGAACGATACGAACCGCCGCACTTGTGAATATCCTGAGGGTTTCACCCTCAGACTCCCACCAGAGACTCTGTCTCTGGACTCTGCAAGGAAACCAGGTTTCCTTGACCTTCTGACCCGAACTTAATTATCCCCTTAAGGGGATAATTAAGTTCGATACGGGGGTCCAGAGGCCACTCGGCTCCTGGCGGAATCCAAGGACAGAGCCCTTGGTCGGGTTCGGGGCAAAGCCCCAGCTCATTTGCAATCGGGCGACAAAAATTATACAATATCGGAGACGTTCCGGCAGGCTCGGGGCGTCTGGGTTATGAAGTCATTCCTGATTCATAACTCATAACTCTCAATTGAATGTAAGGGTGAGCTCTATTGAAGATATGTTGTTGTATCAAGCAAGTGCCCGGCACTACCGAGGTCAAGATCAACCCTGAGACCAACACTCTCGTCCGCGAAGGCGTTGAAACTCAGATCAATCCGTTCGATCTATACGCCTTGGAAGAGGCCGTGCGCGTAAAAGAAAGAATGACCGCCGCGGGCGAGGCGTCCACGGTGACTGTTATCTCTATGGGGCCTCCGCAGGCCGAAGATGCTCTGCGCGAAGCAATTTCGCTGGGAGCGGACGATGCCGTGCTGCTTTGCGACCGGGCGGTTGCCGGTTCGGACACATGGTGCACGTCGTTCGCGCTTGCGATGGCCGTGAAAAAACTGGCGCCGGACATGGTTTTCTGCGGAATGCAGGCGATTGACGGCGACACCGGTCAGGTTGGCCCAGGCATTGCGGTTCATGTCAATTATGCCCAGGTAGCCTATGTTGCCGAGATTGCCGAGATCGACACCAAAAAGATGACCGTAAAGCGCCTCATCGAAGAGGGCTACGAAGTCTGCGAGGTCAATCTGCCGGCGGTTCTTACGGTCGTAAAAGAAATTAATGAGCCGCGCACGCCCAGTCTGCGAGGCAAGATGGCTGCCAAGAAGGCCGAGATCACTAAGTGGGGAGCCGCCGATATAGGCGCGCCGGACAACAAGGTCGGGCTGCTGGGTTCGCCCACTCAGGTAGTAAAAATTATGACCCCCCCCTGCAGAGGCGGCGGAGATACATACGAAGGCGAGTCTCCCGAACTTGCCGAAAAGCTCTACGATGTTTTGAAGTGCATGGAGGTGGTGTGAGATGTCTATTACAGTAGATGCGTCCAAATGTAACGGCTGCACGCTGTGCATGAAGTCCTGCGGGTCGAACGCGATTGAGGTCAAGGACAAGCTCGCCACCATTACTGTCGAAAACTGCACCATGTGCGGGGCGTGCGTCTCGACGTGCCGGTTCAAGGCGATTTCAATCGACATCGAAAAGCAGGCAGCCGAAGACCTCTCCAAATATAAAGGAGTGTGGGTTTTCGGCGAGCAGCGCGACGGCCATGTCGCGCCGGTCGTCTTCGAGCTTATCAACATAGGCCGGACTCTCGCCGACGACCGCAAGACCGAACTTGCCGTAGTTATACTCGGAAACAACATTTCCGAAGCTGTCGAGGATCTCGCGAGTTATCCGGTGGACAAAGTATACGTATATGAAGCTCCAGAGCTTGAGAACTACGACGCCGAGCGATACTGCCGCGTGCTGACGGACGTCACCCGTGAGCTTAAGCCCGAGATATTCCTGGCGGGCGCGACCACGACCGGCCGCAGCTTTATGTCCGGCGTGGCGATCAACCTCTATACTGGCCTGACGGCCGACTGCACCGGCCTCGAAATAGGCGAAGACGGCCTGCTGCACCAGACCAGACCTGCGTACGGCGGAAACATTATGGCGACGATCCTCTGCCCCTACACCAGGCCGCAGATGAGCACCGTGCGGCACAAAGTCTTTCCGACAAGCCCCAGACGCGCTTCAGGCAAAGCCGAGATTGTGAACCTTACACCTAAGCCGAACCTCTTCAGCTCACGCAGCAAGATTCTCGATTTCATTGAGAGCGTGGGCGAGAAGGTGAACCTCGTGGACGCCGATATAATCATCTCTGGCGGACGCGGGCTCGGCTGTCCCGAAAATTTCGCGATCCTGCGAGAGCTTGCTGACGAGATCGGCGCAGCGGTGGGATCGAGCCGGGCGGCTGTCGATGCGGGCTGGATTCCCTATGCGCATCAGGTCGGCCAGACGGGCAAGACTGTCTGCCCGAAAGTCTACATCGCCTGCGGGATCAGCGGCGCGGTGCAGCACCAGGTCGGCATGAAGAGCTCCGACACGATCATCGCGATCAACAAAGACGCCAACGCCCCGATCTTCTCGATTGCGGACTACGGTTTTGTGGGCGATGTCCTTGAGATTCTGCCTCTCCTGATTAAGAAGATCAAGCAGATGAGGGGCGCGCCAGCTACCTGCAAGGCGTGATTTGTTTATGGCCGGGGTGCAGAAGTGCGCTCCGGCTTTTTTGCTAATAGAGGGGATAAATGCGATTATGATGCCTGAATGGATCACAGCCGTATCGACAGTCATCTATGTGGTGGCTACTATCTTTATCGTTGTCTCCAACAAAAAGATGGCAAACGCCACACATAAGCAAGTAATGGAATTGCAGCGGCAATTTGATCAACAAAACAGACCCTATATCTGTATACGTTTTGAGTCTGTTAGAAGTGGGCTGTTGTGCTTGTCTGTTGAAAACACAGGCAGTCTACCGGCACACAATGTACAAGTGTCAGTGAATGATGACTTTGTTCAAAGGGTTTCTAACAGTGTGCTTAAAGAGCTTTTGCAGAAATTTGCTGGATCGATGTTCTATTTGTCACCTGGGCAAAAGCTGTATTGTGGCCTTGGATACCGGAGCGAGTTCCGGAATCTGGAAGAGCAGGCTTTGATTATGGATGTCTCCTACCTAGGGAACGAGAGCTGTTACAAAGATCATATAGAAATTGATCTGAGTGGATACGAGTGGGCTATATTCTACAGCTCGCCGTTCAATGATATCTCAGATAAAATGACGGACATTTCTAATTCATTGTCGCACAGTGAACGGCATATAGAGAACATTGTGCATATACTTAAGCCTATGAATTAGTTTGCATTGCGGTCTGGTACCCGGAATTGCCTGGGTGCATCTCAGCAGGAATCACGCAGGAAGAGGCATTGCGCAACATCCGTGAAGCCATCGCACTTTATGTCCCCGAGATAGCTGCCTGAAAGAGTAGAAAGCATATCACTCTGCTGCAGAACCTCCCCCATCTGTGGTATACTTGAGCAGTAATTCCGAAGAAGTCTGGAGAAATAGAATGCTCAGTCTTGCCGCCAAGGATATAATGACCCGCGACGTAATCACTATCCGCAAAGGATCGTCCATCGACGAAGCCCTGAGACTGATGGCCTGCCACAATATCAGCGGGCTTCCGGTGGTGGATTCCGAGGGTTATCTGCAGGGAATCATCACCGAGTCCGATCTGCTGCTAAAGGGTCAAATCGCTCTGCCCGATGCCCGCGCGCAAAAAAACAGCATATTCGCGCCGCATCCCGACGGTGTCCAGGAAGCGTATCGGCGCTCACACGAGACTCTGGTCGAGGACGCAATGACCCGCAAGGTGCTCACGTTTATGGAAGACTCTCTGGCAAGCGACATCGCGCGCGAGATGATCGAGCACGCCGTGAACCGCGTGCCTATCGTCCGAGACCGCAAGGTCGTGGGAATAGTGAGCCGGCGGGACATCATCCTTGCCTTGGCGAAGGAGTCCAACGGTTTTGAAGAATGCCCCGGCAAAGGTCATAGAGTCGGAAAAGGCCAGCTCATAGAGCTGTAAAGTCTATGAAGACGATCCTAGCTGTTGACCCAGGCAGATCGAAGTGCGGAGTGGCGGTAGTTCGAGCGGCGGTCGAGCTGCCTCGCAGTGTCGATATATTGCACAAATCGGTAATCGAGAGCGCCCGGCTCGGCGAAATCGTTATCGACCTGCGCCGCCGTTACGATCCTGATGTCATTATAATCGGCAACGGCACGACCTCAGCCCAGGCTGCAAAAGCCGTCTCCGAAGTCGATTCATGTCCGGTCGAGATGGTCGACGAAAAGTATACCTCACTGCTTGCGCGAAAAAGGTTCTTAAAGGACAACCCGCCCCGCGGTCTCAAGAAACTCATTCCAATCTCATTGCAGACCCCCGACCGCCCCTGTGACGACTACGTGGCCGTCATTCTTGCCGAAAGATATATTGAGGGCTTCACTCATTAACTGTTAAGTGTTTATTTGGATAGGCGCGGGTTAAAACCTCAATACAAATGGCAAGAGCGCCAGCAGTCGATTTCACGCAGGGCAATAGCGGCGTGCTCGCGCAGGACTGGGTTTTCGTCTTCAAGCATGTCTGTAAGTGAGGGCATTGCCTGCTGACACTTCATATTTCCCGCTGCGATTGCGGCGTTGCGCCTGATCCGCGCTCGTCGTATCCATCCTATGGACGAACTTCTCACATGTTCGCGGAAATCCTTCACCGTCAGCTCGATAAGCGGGATCAGTTCGGGGGTCGCTCCGGGAAATATGTCCTGGGCAAAATCGGGCGAAATGGGGCTTATGTTTGCGTTTTGAGGGCAGACTTCCTGACATGTATCGCAGCCGTAAATTCGATTGCCCATCGCGCGTGCAAGTTCGGCAGGAATTACTCCGCCACGCTGAGTGAGCGCCGACAGGCATCTACTTGGGTCGATCACTCCCGTGACTATGTAATGAGGGAACTTGCTTTATCATATGGAATA
>JAJFUS010000002.1 GCA_021372295.1 bacterium
TCACACTCCGTTTTTCAAGGGTTATCGACCTCAGTTCTACTTCCGAACGACTGACGTGACTGGCGCGATGGAGTTGCCTGAGGGTACTGAAATGATCATGCCCGGCGACAATGTAACGATTAGCGCCGAACTCATTGTGCCGATTGCTCTGGAGCAGGGTCTGAACTTCGCTATTCGCGAAGGCGGACATACTGTCGGAGCTGGCGTTGTGAGTGAAGTTATAGAATAGCAATTAGGTGCCAGGTGTTGGGGCCGGGTTGCATACCGGTGCCCGACACCCGTCACCCGACACCTGGAGTGTAAAGATGGCAAAGGCTGGCGGTGATATCCGCATAGTGATTAATCTGGCTTGCGAAGAATGCAAGCAGCGCAATTATACAACGTATAAGAATAAGCGCAATGACCCGGACCGGCTGGAACTCAACAAGTACTGCCGGTGGTGTGGGAAACATACCGCTCACAGAGAAGCGAAATAGGTAATGGGGTTACCGGGTTGTGCCGGCGGCCCGCCTTTTGCACTTCCTTTACGGGTGTGTTATAATTAGGTTGCGCAGGGGCTTAGCTCAGCTGGTAGAGCACCGGTCTCCAAAACCGGGTGTCGTCGGTTCGATCCCGGCAGCCCCTGCCATTTTTTGGTCTTGGAGGAACGATGGCAAACTCCGCAGCAACAAAGACAGCCACCAAGCCTAAAGGCGAAGGGCTCTTTGCTCGCTTCATAAAGTTTATTCGGGAGAGTTGGTATGAGACTTTTAAAAAGTCGTCATGGCCGACTCGAACGGAGCTCAGGCAATTCACGGTTGTGGTTATCTTCACAATCGTGGCGATTGCGGTATATATAGGCGCGATCGACTTCATCTTGACTAAGGTCACAGAAGCGATACCCAAGGGATAGCATGACAGAAAAACAGTGGTACGCTGTACATACATATTCAGGTCACGAGAATAAGGTCAAGACCAACATAGAACGGCGCGCCGATTCCATGAACCTCAAAGACAAGATCTTCAGGATACTTGTCCCGACGGAAATGGAACTGCGTACTAGAGGCGGCAAGAGGCAGGAAGTCCAGAGGAAAGTCTTCCCTGGTTACGTGCTGATTGAGATGGTTCTGGACGAAGCAACTTGGTACCTTGTTAAGAGCACGACCGGTGTCACCGGGTTTGTATCTTCGGGTAACAAGCCGGTTGCGCTGCAGGAACGAGAAATCCAGGACATTCTGGATGCTATTGAGGCTCCTGACCGAAAACCGAAAGTGAAGTGGTCGAAGGACGAGGTAGTTAGAATCACCTCCGGGCCGTTCACCGACTTTACCGGAAAAATCGAAGAGGTTAACGTGCAAAAAGAAAAGCTCAAGGTGCTCATCTCTATCTTTGGTAGAGATACTCCCGTTGAGCTTGACTTTAATCAGGTAGAGAGACTGTAGGTTAGCTTTCATCGCAGACTTATTGAGCAGATTGCAGGGTTGTGCCCCGCGATCTGCTTGGTCGTGTGTCTGTGAGAGGGGCTGCTGAATTGAAAGGATACTTGGATGGCTAAAAAAGTCATGGCGGTGGTCAAGCTCCAGATCCCCGCAGGAAAAGCGACTCCCGCACCGCCCGTCGGGCCGGCCTTGAGCCAGCACGGGGTCAACATAATGGAGTTCGTCAAATCGTATAACGAGAAGACGGCTGCGCAGATCGGAAATGTTGTCCCGGTCGAGATTTCGGTGTACGAAGACCGCTCGTTTACATTTATTTTGAAAGTGTCGCCCGCGGCTGAACTGTTGAAGAAAGCCGCCGGGATCGAGAGAGCGTCAGGCGAGCCGAACAAGCGTAAGGTCGCTAAGCTCACTCGCGAGCAGCTTCGGCAGGTCGCCGAGACCAAGATGCCCGACCTCAACGCGAACAGCATTGAGGCTGCGATGCGCACGCTCGAAGGCACCGCCCGTTCTGCGGGTATCGAAATTGTAGATTAAGTATTTTGGCGCGCTGACACGCAGACAGTCGAGGCGCGAACTAATTTATCGCAGGCGGCAGGCGAAAGCCGATATCCCTTTATGGGACCTGCATATAGGAGGATCAAATGCCTACGCATGGAAAGAGATACGCCGAGGCAGCCAAGACCGTTGGCGACGGCGGAACCAAGTCACCTCAGGAAGCGCTGGAGATCGTGAAGAATGCGGCCAGCGCGAAGTTCGACGAGACCGTTGATGTTGCTGTAAAGCTAGGGGTCGACCCCAGGCACGGCGACCAGATGGTTCGAGGAAATACTACTCTGCCACACGGAACCGGCAAGGTTCGCAAGGTTGCCGTTATTACACAGGGAGACAACATCGCGGAGGCCGAGGCTGCCGGAGCCGACAGAGTCGGTGGAGAAGATCTGGTCAAGGATATTCAGGGTGGTTGGATGGACTTCGACGTTCTTCTGGCTACGCCGGACGTAATGAACCTGGTTGGACGATTGGGCAGCATCCTGCGCGCGAAGATGCCGAGCAAGAAGGCCGGAACTGTCGCGCCGGACATCGGGCGGGTAGTCAAGGAAATCAAGACCGCATCGCGCGTCGAATACAGAGTTGAGAAAGCCGGTATCGTGCATGCGCCGATTGGCAAGGTGTCGTTCACAACCGAGCAGTTGACGCAGAACTTTTTGGCTCTCGTCGATGCTTTGGTGAAAGCGAAGCCGTCTTCCGCGAAAGGCAGATATTTACAGAAGATTACCGTTAGTTCCACCATGGGCCCCGGCGTCGACATCGACACCTACGAGGCTGCAAGGATGGCGGGGAAGTAATCCTGATTTAATATTTTATATTTGTCGTGTTGCGAGTGATTATCGCGCATAGACCAAATATGAAATCTGAAATATAAGATTAAGTGCCGTAGACAGTGGGTACCTGTGGGTTTAATGCTCGAATGGAGCGCCGACCGAGGCTGAGCACCAGATACGTCGATTATTTATGCTCGACGAAATGCTGATGATTCAGGGCTGTCTGCGTAAGACAGCCCTTTGTGGCGTTATATGGTAAGCGGCACGCATGAGAGGAGGTGAGACGTATTGCCGACATTTGAAAGAACGCCGAGACCGGAGAAAGTCGCGGCAGTGGAAGAACTTCAGGAGATGCTCAAGTCGTCCACAGTGATCCTTACGGATTACCAGGGTTTGGACGTAAAAGGGCTGAGCAAGCTTCGCACCAAACTTCGCGAGAGCGGAAGTGGCTACAAGGTTGTCAAAAACACCCTGTTTGTTCGTGCTTCCGAGGGTACTCCATCCAAGCCTTTATCCGATGGTCTGGCGGGTCCGACGGCGATGGTCTACACGGACGATCCGGTTGGTGCCGCGAAGACGCTTCAGGAGTTTTCCAAAGGCCCCAAGGCTATCAAGCTGAAGATGGGTGTGGTAGATGGAGCGGTTGTCGATGTGAAGCAGCTCGAAGCGCTTTCGAAGATTCCGCCGAAAGAACAGCTCTATGCAATGGTGGTTGGTGGCTTGCAGAGCCCGATCACCGGTTTGGTTGGAACTATGCAGCAGATGATCAGTGGGTTGGTGTTCACGCTTCAGGGCGTGGCCGATAAGAAAGCTGCGTAATCATTTGAATATGTTGCGCCGTAACATGATACCGGCGTTTACTTACGAAAGGGTGAAATTACAAGAATGGCTAACATACCTGAGCTTATCGAGACAGTAAAAAATATGACGGTTCTTGAGCTGAACGACTTCGTGAAGGCTCTGCAGGACGAGTTCGGCGTTTCCGCGATGGCGATGGCCGCTCCGGTGGCTGCCGGCAACGGTGGCGCTGCCGCTGAAGAAGTCGAAGAGAAGACTTCATTCGACGTCGTTCTGACGGCGGCTGGCGACAAGAAGATTAATGTTATCAAGGTCGTACGCGAGCTGACCAGCCTTGGCCTGAAAGAAGCCAAGGAGCTTGTGGACACCGCTCCCAAGCCCATCAAGGAAGGCGTGAACAAGGAAGAGGCCGAGGCCATGAAGAGCAAGCTCGAGGCCGAGGGCGCATCCGTAGAGATAAAGTAATCGGTTTCGATTGAAATTAAGTACTCGGGCGCGGTCGCTTGTGTGGCCGCGCCTTGAGTGCGTGTACTTGCACCCAAAAATTTGAAAATAAACGAATATCGGGGTTGGATTGCGTTGACCCACGGTATTCGGTTCTGATATAATACTATCTTGCGTGTGAACTCTATCAGGAGGGTCAGATGAGAGAAATTCAGCACCGGACCAAGCGTACCCCGGAGGCCATAGACCTGCCGAACTTGGTCGAGATTCAGCTCGACTCCTATAAATGGTTTCTTCGGGAAGGGCTGAAAGAGCTGTTTCAAAGTTTTTCGCCCATTCACGATTTTACGGGCAATCTGTCCCTGGAACTACTAGACTATACCCTTGGCGATCCCAAGTATACGGTGGAAGAATGCCGTTACCGGGATATGACCACGTTCGAGGCGCCCATCAAAGCTCGAGTGCGCCTGACGGCAACTGAAAAGGAAGTCATCGAGAGTGAAGTGTATCTCGGTGATCTGCCGCTGATGACCGAAAAAGGCACGTTTGTCATAAACGGAGCCGAAAGAGTAGTCGTCAGCCAGCTTGCCCGTTCACCCGGCGTTTACTTCAAGGATACTCTAGATTATTCAGGACGAGTGCTTTACTTCGCCACGATTATTCCCAGCCCGGGAGCGTGGATCGACATCGAGACCGACGCGAACGACGTTATAACTGTTCACGTCGCCCAGACCAAGAAGTTTCCGCTGACCACTTTCCTGCGGGCGCTCAATCTCTTTGAGCCTGCCTGCCCGAAATCGGAGATGGTTGCTGCATCCGAGGCTATCGGGCGAACGCTTGCTGCCGATAAGGTCAACAAGGACACCGGCGAGGTTCTCTTCGATGCGGGTACGGTGGTCGACGAGAAGATTGCCAAGAAGCTGCACAGCCTGCGTTCCGATATGGTCGAAGTTGAGACCGACGGTCACCGCTGCGGTTCGACAACGGAGATTTTGGACGTGTTCAGTGTCAGGGAAACAGTTGCCGATGCGACCGGCGATTCCCTGAGAGGTCTTCGTCCGACTAAAGACATCAGAGATGCGAAGAGCGATAAGATAATCGTCAAAGCCGGTGAGAAGGTCACTGACGATGCTGCAAAGAAGATCGACAAGCTCGGGTTGAAGGACGTTGAGGTCTATATTCCGAATCGCTATATCGACGCCACGCTGGAACAGGATCCGGCGCATGACGTCGACGAAGCTCTGATCGATATCTATCACAGAATTAGGCCTGGTGATCCGGCCACCCGCGACTCAGCGACGAGTTTGATGAACTCTTATTTCTTTGACACGCGGCGCTACGACCTTGCAAGGGTCGGACGCTACAAGTTGAACAAGAAGCTGGGTCTCAACATGGCTGAGCACGTGAGGTCGATCACACGCGAAGACATAGTCAAGATTATCCAGTATATAATCGGTCTTTCCGAGGCCGGCACGCTGGTGGCGCATCTGAACTCTGGTAACTTGAAAAAGAGACTGCCCGAGCTTGAAGAAGCTGTCAAGGCGGAGGTCAAATCGGCGTCTGATGAAGATAAAGCTCCCGGTGGGCGCGTTTACCAGTTCGAACGGCTCTTGGAGACTTTGAAGAACATCAAGCTGGGAGATATGATTACTGAAGATCAGCTCAAGGGTATGAGGCGAATGCTCGATCTCATCCCCAACGGTAACAGGCTGATCTCGGACACACCCGCCGAGCTTTATGCCGAGACCGCTATCAGGCTGGTTGATTGCTCCACTGACGACATCGACCACCTGGAAAATAAGCGCGTGCGGTCGGTCGGCGAGCTTCTGCAGGATCAGCTCAGAATGGGCTTCCTGCGAATGGAGAAAGTCGCAAAGGAAAGAATGACCAGTCTGGACCCTGAGAACGTGATCCCACAGGTCATACTTTCGGTGAAGCCGATTTCGGCCTCCATTAAGAGCTTCTTCGGGTCGAGCCAGCTGTCCCAGTTTATGGACCAGACCAATCCCCTGGCCGAGCTTACGCACAAGCGCAGGCTGTCGGCGTTGGGGCCGGGCGGTTTGTCGAGGCAATCTGCCAAGCTGGAAGTTCGCGATGTCCACCACTCGCACTATGGCCGAATTTGTCCGATTGAGACTCCTGAAGGTCCGAACATTGGTCTGATCGGTTCGATGGCCATTCATGGCAAGATCGACGAGTACGGCTTCCTGAGAAGCCCGTATCGTATTATAAAGAGCGGCAAGGTCAGCAAAGACCTGGCGTATCTCTCGGCTGACGAAGAGAGCCAGGAGTATATCGCTCCGGCGAACACTCCTCTCGACCCGGAGACCGGCGAGATTACGGCGGCTACAGTAGTTGTGCGGCACGAGAACACATATCCGCAGGTTCCGTCCAATAAGGTCACTTATATGGACGTTTCACCTATGCAGATTATGTCCGTCGCGACGGCAATGATTCCGTTCCTTGAAAACGACGACGCGAACCGCGCTCTGATGGGTTCCAACATGCAGAGGCAGGCCGTGCCGCTGCTTAGGGGGGACGCGCCGATTGTGCGGACAGGCATCGAGGGTAGGGCGGCTCGCGACTCCATGGCCGTGATCGTCAACAAGCGTGACGGCATCGTTAGATACTCGACTGCGGAGAAGATACTGGTAGAGGCCGAAGACGGAACGATAGACGAGTATCGCCTGATAAACCTGCTTCGTTCGAACCAGGGCACTTGCATCACACAGAAGCCGATCGTTAAACCCGGCAAGCGTGTGAGGGCGGGCGAAGTGATCGCCGACGGCCCGTGCACCGACGGTGGCGAACTCGCGCTGGGACAAAACATCCTGGTTGCGTTTATGCCGTGGAACGGTTATAACTACGAGGACGCCGTCCTCCTGAGCCAGAGAATGGTGAAGGATGACATATTCACCTCGATTCATATAGAAAAATACGAGACCGAAGCTCGCGACACCAAGCTCGGGCCCGAGGAAATCACCCGCGATATTCCCAATGTTGGCGAAGACGTCTTGAAAGACCTCGACTCCAACGGTATTATCCGTGTGGGAGCTGAAGTGAGACCCGAAGATATTCTGGTCGGAAAAGTCGCTCCCAAGGGTCAGGGTGAACTGACTGCCGAGGAGAGGCTCATTATCGCGATCTTCGGAAAGAAGGCCGAGGAGACCAGGGACGTAAGTCTTCGGGTTCCTCACGGAGAGACTGGAACCATCGTTGATGTAAAGGTCTTCAGCCGGTTCAAGTATAGGTGTAGTCGTTGCGAGGCGATTTTCGACTTCAGCAAGAAGCCCGAGCGCATGCTCTGCGAGAGATGCGACGGCGAACTTGTTCGCGAGCCGGGCGATGAGCTTCCGGCTGGAGTGAACCAGCTCGTGCGCTGCTACATAGCCCAGAAACGCAAGGTTATGGAGGGCGACAAAATGGCGGGGCGCCACGGCAACAAGGGCGTCATCTCCAAGATACTTCCCGAAGCTGACATGCCGTTTCTGCCGGACGGAACGCCGATGGATATCGTGCTGAACCCGCTCGGGGTTCCGAGCCGAATGAACATTGGTCAGATACTGGAAACACACCAGGGTCTGGCGGGCAAGCATCTGGGCTGCAAGTATAAGAACCCGATCTTCCAGGCTGCCACAGAGACGGAAATCGTAGCCGACTTGCGGATATTGACCTGGAAACTTCGCATGGGAGTGCTGAGAAATTACGCCAAGGAACTTAGGCTCGACGCTCAGATCGCCGACGAGAAGCGTGTGGATGCAGTCGTAAAGCACATTCTGCATCGACTGCCTGAAGTTATGCCGCAGGATCTCGATTCGGAAATCCAGAAGATAGTCGATCTATATGACCAGGGCGTCGAAAGTATCAGGGAGTGCATCAAGGCGCTTGATCTTGCCGGACTGGAGATTCTGAGCATCAAGCTCGGTGGCCCGGCTGCGGCTGACGACCCAATGGCGCTTCGCGAAGCGCTTTCGGAGAAACTGAAGCGTGAGAACGAAGCCAGGATCGCCGCGAGTGCTCCTGAAGACTATGAGGACGAAGACGAGGACGAAGAAGTCGAAGAACTGCCTGAGTTGGTAATTCCCTACGTCGGTGAAAAGCCGCCTGCGGATTACGACTATGACGCGCTCGTAGAAGCAATTGAGGCCAATGTGCAGAAGCGCATGGGTCTGAACGAGCATACCGGCAAGAGTGCACTATTCGACGGTCGCACCGGTCAGAAGTTCAGCCAGGACGTCACGATCGGTTATATATACATGCTCAAACTGGCGCACCTTGTCGAGGACAAGATACACGCCCGGTCTACCGGACCTTATTCTCTGGTTACTCAGCAGCCGTTGGGTGGAAAAGCTCAGTTCGGCGGTCAGAGGTTCGGAGAGATGGAGGTCTGGGCTTTGGAGGCCTATGGCGCGGCATATACGCTGCAGGAAATCCTCACGATCAAGAGCGACGACGTGCAGGGCCGCGTGAAGACTTACGAGTCTATCGTCAAGGGCGACAGTATTCTCGAGCCGGGAGTGCCGGAATCGTTCAAGATTCTTGTGAACGAGCTTCAGAGCCTCGGTCTGAAGGTGTCTGTCGAAGACGACAGGGATCGAGTCATCGACCTCAAGGACACTGAAGACGAACTGTCGGAAGGACATGAAGGCGGAATGATTTCAAAACGCCGCAAGAGAGTTCTGGAACTCAGGGAGGATCTCAATGGCTGATTCTAGTACATTCGATAAAATCCGGATAAGTATTGCTTCTCCGGAAGATATAAGGTCGTGGTCGTGCGGCGAGGTCAAGAAGCCTGAGACCATAAACTATCGCACATTCAAGCCCGAGCGTGATGGGCTTTTCTGCGAGAGAATATTCGGGCCGGTCAAGGACTGGGAGTGCCACTGCGGGCGATATAAGAAAGTCAAGTTCAAGGGCGTCGTCTGTGACCGCTGCGGAGTTGAGGTTACTCGCTCCAAGGTTCGTCGCGAGAGGATGGGGCATATCGAGCTTGCCGCGCCTGTCTCGCACATCTGGTACCTAAAGGGCGTTCCCAGCCCGATGGCGCTGCTTTTGGATATGTCGCCCAGACCGCTGGAGCGGGTGCTGTACTTCGCCTCGTATATCGTGATTCATGTTGACAGGCCCAAGATCAATCAGCACATTGAAGAGATCCGAACGGCCGTCAATGCTGCCGCCGAGGATATCGTTGTTCAGCGCGACGCCAATATTGCGGAACTTCGCAAGAATGCCGCCAAAGACGAGAAAGAAAATCCTGACTGGGATGACAAGAAGAAAAATGAGCAGACCAAGAGGCTCAATGAACGGATCAAGGGTGAGGAGCGCGACGCCACAGATCATGTCGACGAACTGCACGCTACCCTGAAGCTGCTTGAGAGTGTTCAAAAGCTCGAGCTGATTACAGAAGACCAGTATCGAGCTCTCGACAGATTGCTCGAAGTCATATCCGAGAAGCTGGATATCGACTTGGACGAGGCTCTTCGCGCCGGCCTGGGCGGAACTGCTATAAAGGAACTGCTCTCTGAGGTTGATCTCGAAAAGCTGGCTCGTGAGCTGCGCAAGGAAATTTCGCAGACCACAGGCCCCAAGAGGGCGAGAGCCATCAAGAGGCTGGAAGTCGCTGATTCATTTATACTCTCAAAGAGCAGGCCGGAATGGATGATCCTGGACTGCATACCGGTCATTTCGCCGGAGCTTAGGCCGATGGTTCAGCTCGATGGTGGCAGGTTCGCTACGTCCGACTTGAACGACCTCTATCGCAGGATCATCAATCGAAATAATCGGCTTAAGAAGATTACCGAGATTCGCGCTCCTGAATCGATCATCAACCACGAAAAGCGACTCCTTCAGGAGGCTGTGGATGCCTTGATCGACAATGGCAGGCGAACGAGACCGGTGGTCGGCTCAAACAACAGGCCGCTGAAGTCGCTTTCCGATATGCTCAAAGGCAAGGAAGGCCGCTTCAGAAAGAACTTGCTCGGTAAGCGCGTAGACTACTCGGGACGTTCGGTCATTGTCGTCGGGCCGTCCTTGAAACTGCACCAGTGCGGCTTGCCTAAGGAAATGGCGCTGGAGCTCTTCAAGCCGTTCGTTATGAAGACCCTGGTCGAGAAGAAATACACGTCGAACATCAAGACGGCAAAACGAATGATCGACCGCATGAAGCCCGAGGTATGGGACGCGCTGGAAGACGTTATCAGCGAGCATCCTGTTATGCTGAATCGCGCTCCCACGCTGCACAGGTTGGGAATCCAGGCTTTCGAGCCAATATTGGTGGACGGCAAGGCCATTCAGCTTCACCCGCTGGTGTGTCACGCGTTCAACGCGGACTTCGACGGCGACCAGATGGCGGTTCACGTGCCGCTTTCGGCGTCGGCGCAGGCCGAGGCCAGAATACTGATGCTCTCGACGCACAACCTGTTCTCGCCTGCGGACGGCAGGCCGGTTGTTGCGCCGCTTCAGGACATAGTCTTGGGGTCGTTCTATATGACCATGAAAAAGGAAATGCCGGAGGGCTTCGAGCCGTCCGTCTTCGGCAGTGTTGAGGAGGCGATGGCGGTTTATGCAAATCCGGCCTCCAAATCCGACATACATGAACCGATAAAGGTCAGATTGCCAAAATCTCCAGATAGTGAGGAGACAGAACTACGTGAAATTACGTTCGGGCGTCTGATGTTCAATAATATACTGCCGCCGAACATGCGTTATATAGACAGAGAGATCGACAAAAAGATGATGGCGAAGCTTGTCAATGACTGTTACGAGAAGAATGGTCACGAACTGACTGTCAAGCTTCTTGACGACCTCAAGGCGCTCGGCTTCCAGTACGCGACGGCCTCAGGCATTACGATCTCGATGACCGACATGGACATTCCGTCCAAGCGCGACGATATCGTCGACCGTACGCAGACAGCAGTCGCCAGAAAGAATCGCGACTATACAAGAGGTCTTATCACTCAGGCCGAACGCAAACAGCAGGTTCTGGAACTGTGGACTCGCGCCGCTGACGAGGTCGCCGAGGCGATCACCGAGGGTGTCGAGCCGTTTAACCCGATCTCGATCATAACGACCTCGGGCGCAAGAGGTTCCAAAAGGCAGATCACACAGCTTGCCGGAATGCGCGGTCTCATGAGCGACCCGTTCGGCAATCTTATTGAAGACCTGCCTATCAAGTCGAACTTCCACGAAGGACTTAACGTCCTTGAGTACTTTATCTCGACTCACGGCGCTCGAAAGGGTCTGGCGGACACCGCTCTTAGAACCGCGGATGCCGGGTACCTTACCAGGAGACTGGTGGACGTCGCGCAGGACGTTATCGTGCGCGGAGCCGATTGCGGCACCACCAATGGCGTATATGTCTCGACGATTGAAGAGTCCGGCGAGGTGATCGAGACTATCGGTGACAGGCTCAGAGGCCGCACGGCGTTGGAAGACATCTATCTGCCGGGCGAGAAAGAGCCAATTGTTCGGGCAAATGAGATTATCGCAGACGACGTGGCCAAGGCGATCGAGGCTGGTGGCTTAACCAGAGTTGGTGTGCGCTCGCCGCTTACATGCGAGCTCAGGCAGGGAATCTGCGCCACGTGTTACGGGCGCGATATGGCTAACGGTAAGCCCGTTGACGCTGGCTGTGCGGTAGGGATTATCGCGGCGCAGTCAATCGGCGAACCGGGCACGCAGCTTACTATGAGAACCTTCCACACCGGAGGCGTCGCGGGCAAATATCTGACTGGGGTTGCCGAGGTCAAAAAGAAGAAACAGGAGTCCCTGCGCGACCTGCACGAAGACATCCGCCGGGGTCTGGTCTCCATCGAAGACGGCGTCGAAGGCATTGAGCGCGAGCGTTCCAGGGCCGTCCAGGCCGTTCTAAAGGTTCTCGAAGATCAGGTAAGAGGTCTGCTGCGTGTTGTCGAGCTTTTTGAAGCTCGAAAGCCCAAGGGACAGGCGATCATTACGGAAGTTGCCGGGGAAGTCGTGGACATAGAGACCAGAGGTCTCAAGCGAGTGGTTATCCACTCCGAGCAGCCGACTTACGATACATCGGCTCTGGCAGGCGAGGTGATTGTCGATCCAATAGTCAATCCGAAGACCGGCGACACCATGTTTGAGGCCGGCACGGAGCTGACCGAAAAACTGGCGCGCAAGGTCAAAGATGCCGGAGTGCAGACGGTCAAGCTGCGCAAGACCCACTTGGTTCCTTACAGAGGCAACCTCGAGGTCGAGGTTGGGCAGACGGTGCAGGCGGGCGACCGCTTAACCGAAGGCCCGATGGATCCGCACAAGGTGCTCGAACTCCAGGGAGTGCGTGGCATCATGGAATATCTGGTTCGCGAGATCCAGAACGTTTACAAGTCGCAGGGCGTTGACATTAACGACAAGCACGTCGAGATTATCGTTCGCCAGATGCTCAGAAAACGCAAAGTGATCGAATCGGGCGACACCAAGTTCCTGCCGGGCCAGGTGGTCGATAAGTTCGACTTTGAGGACGAGAACACCCGTGTGAGAACCGCGGGCGGCACCGAAGCGACAGCCGACTGGGTGCTTTTGGGTATCACTGAGGCGTCGCTTGCAACTGACAGCTTCCTGTCGGCGGCGTCGTTCCAGAAAACCACCAGGGTTCTCACGGACGCAGCCGTGCGGGGTAAGCGAGACAACTTGGTCGGGCTTAAGGAAAACGTCATTATCGGACGTTTGATTCCCGCCGGAACGGGTCTGCCGAGGTATAAGGGTCTTGACGTTATGAACGAGGATCACGAGGTCATAACAACCGCGCGACAGCTTCTGGAACCGACTTATGATCACGATGAGGAAGAGGAAGAACTGCTTCCCATCGATGATGAGATGGAACTGGAAGAACTGACTCCGCTGGCGGAAGCTGAGCCGGAGTTGATGGAGGCAGAATCCGAAGATGAGGACATCGAGGACGAGGATGTGTTTAAAAAACTGACAAGCGCCCTCTCCGATGGTGAAGATGAGGAAGAAGCCGATTCGAGTGATGACGCTTCGATAGATGTCGACTCGGATAATGCCATTTAGCAGATAGGTAAACAGGCAACAGAACGCGAACTTAGCGGACTGTTGCCTGTTCTATTAATATAGTTGAGACTGAGGGTTTCGGACAAACAGGTTATTGTATACGGCGGTTACACCCCGCACTCCGGCTGCGACCAGTGGAGCCATGTCCATAGCCCATTCACTTTGCACATATCCCGAGAGTTGGACTACACCGTCCTTTACGTTTACTGCTATGGTGTTGGACTCAAATGTCCATTGGCCGAATCTCTGGGAGATTTCACGTGCGATTCGCAGGTCTTCGCCGCCCAATGGCGAGACGCATAACTTGTTGTCCACCAGGGCGACTCCGCGCACGCTGGATGCAAGGATCGTCGCGGCTGATTTCTGTTGATCGTTAAATACATAGCCGGTGAGGGTTACAGCGCCTCTCTGCGAGCGTACGCATATATAGGTTCCCGCGTTCGGGACCAAGCCTCCGAGTCGGGAGAGGATCGTAGCCTGGATGATCTGGTCGTTTATTACAGGACATGCGACCGTAGGAACGCCGCCCACCGGGCAGGGGTTATCTGCTGTCTGTGCGAATGCGGGTATCGCCACGACAAGCGTTATTGTTATCATTAATATCTTAAGCATATTTCATTCCTCCCAAGAAACCGGGCTGGTTTCTAATCGAAACTAATGGGCAGCGAAAGGCTCTACATCGTAATCAGTTTACCCTTTTGAGGTGCAATTTCGATGAAAATGATTAGAATGTTGGTCATTTCGGTGGTTGTATTAATGACTGCATTGGGTGTGGGCAGTGCGGCAATTGTTCTCAGCAAAAACGCTTTTGGCAACCAAGATGTGGAGAAGGTCGAAACCGGTACTGGGGACCTTGTAGCTGACTCCGTTCGATCTCAGCTTCGCACTGACATTGCTTTTATCGCGGCAAGTGAGCTTAAGGCCAATAGCACGTCCTTTCCTGCCGGCAATGTGTCTTCAGACGACGTCGCGGCGTTGATCTCATATCCTGACGATCCCCTTGCTGAGCTTAATCTCACCGGAAAAGCAATTCGCCAGGCGCTTGAGAGAGCCGTCTCCATATATCCACAACCCAATCTGGGATTTTTGCAGGTTTCAGGACTTGAATTCAGCTTCAACCCGTCTAGAAAGGCAGGCGAGAGGGTCGCTTCGGTCAATGTGAACGGCGTGTCTCTGATAGATTCACGCAATTACTCGGTTGCGGTCACCAACTCCATGGCCAATGGTGCAATCGGATACTGGAAAGTCTGGTCGGCAAGCGAGGTTAAAACCCGCTATTCCAATGAAACTGTCGCGAAGGCTGTCGCAGACTATTTCACTTCCAGAAAGACTGTGGATTACGGCGTTTTGGATCGCATCACGGTCGTAAAGTAGGAGAACAGACGCTGAAGGGCAGGATTTTATCCAACAAGAGCCGATTGTGGTTTATTATGTCGGCATTGGTCGTATTTTCGGTAATTTCCGTTGCTGTCGGGTGTTTGCCGGCGGGCAATACCGCGCCGAGCATACCGGCGTTTGATGAAGACCGTGCGTTTGAACTGCTCAAAAAGCAGGTGGGTTTTGGACCGAGATACCCAGGCGTCGAGGGGCACGAACTGACCGCCGAATTTATTCGCTGTCAACTCAAGCCTTACGCTGATGGAGTCAAAACGCAGGAGTTTTCCGATGTCGTGCGTGGCAAGACTCTGAGCATGAGCAACATCATCGCACACTTTAATCCTTCCGCAGCCAGGCAAATCTTGCTCGCCGCGCACTGGGACTCTCGTCCGACCGCCGATATGGAAATCGACCCTGCAAAGAAAAAACAGCCCATCCCAGCTGCTAACGATGGAGGCTCGGGTGTGGCGGTGCTGCTGGAACTGGCTCGGATTTTCGCCAAACAGAAGCCTGACGTGGGAGTTGTGATGGTGTTCTTTGACGGTGAAGACTACGGCTCTGACTCGGGCGGTATGTTCCTCGGCTCTACTTACTTCGCCAAGAATTTGTCGGATGGCGCATCGTTTGACGGAAAGCCGTTCAAGATTGAGTATGGAATCCTTTTGGATATGGTTGGGGACAAAGATCTCGCGATACCTCAAGAGCAATCGTCGGTTGATGCCGCCCCCGAAGTTGTTCAAAAGGTCTGGAGAATGGCTGAAAAAATGGGGTATCGAGATGTATTCGTTCCGGATGTGGGCATGAGCATTCAGGATGACCACATTCCACTCATTGAGGCAGGAGTCAAGTGTATCGATCTTATCGACTTCAATTACGGCCCTTGGCACACCCTTGACGACACTCCTGATAAGTGTTCCCCGAAGTCTTTGAGAATTGTCGGTGAGGTTGTGGCGAACGTAATTTATGCAGAACCTCCAGTGGAGGCCGCCCGCTAGTTTAGATTGGGGAGAATTAAGGAAGAGTCGCGATAAGTTCGATCTCGACCTTCGCTCCGCGAGGCAGCGCGGCGACCTGCACGGTGGATCGAGCAGGCGGCTCTCCTATCATATACGATGCGTAGACGTCATTAATCCGGCTGAAGTCGGTGATGTCCGTGAGGAAGATAGTAGTCTTTACCACGTCCTCGAAGGTCAATCCCTGTGATGACAATATGCCCTTGAGGTTTTCCATTACTCGCCGGGTCTGCGCCACCGCGTCCACCGCGTCCATCTGACCAGTCTTGGGATCGAGCGCAATCTGACCTGATACGAACAAGAAGCCGTTTGCCTTGATCGCCTGGGAATAAGGCCCAATCGCCGCCGGAGCATCGCTTGTGTCAATCCTGGCCTTCATCTGATTATCCTACTTTACGCGCCTCGCGCAGCGATATCTGCTGGAGTAGTAGCCGGAGTTGAGCGAGTCTACTCTAACGCCTCGGCCATACGTTGCTGCATGCACGAACCGGCCATCGCCGACGTATATACCGACGTGAGATATTCCCCGTCTGTAGGTCTGGAAGAACACCAGGTCTCCAGATTTCAGACTGCTTCGTGATACGGCCGTTCCCAGTCGAGCCTGAGCCGCCGATGAGTGCGGCAGCGAGACTCCATACTTTGCGAAGACATATCTGGTGAAGCCTGAGCAGTCAAACCCACCTCGACCTGTTCCTCCGCGTCGGTACCTCGACCCACGGCAGCCAAGCGCTGTCTGTATGAGGTCATTGTTTGTCGAAGCGCACGCGACTTGCGTTGGGCATATCTTCTTTGCGGTGGCGCATGTGACGGATCCTGTGCCCTTTGCCATCAAAGGTCTGTAGGCATAACCGCAGGTTCCGTCGGAGAGAGCAATTTTTACCCATGCCCCTTTGGTTGCCAGCACTTTGCCGCTGATTCCTGATGTCAGCATGGCAGTTTTAGCGAAGTGAGTGCCTGGGCCTTTTCGCAGGCAGACATTGTCAGTCTTTGCATGCACAAAATAGCCCGATGCGGCTTTAGCGACAGTCTTCTGCCTGGGCGCGGAGTATTTGGATGGGATTTTTAATGTCTTGTTGAGGGCGAGTGTCGCATTTTCACCGATGCCGTTGGCATGAGCGATTTGTCTTGGCGTTGTATGATATTTCTTGGCCAGCGCCCAGAGTGTGTCACCCTGTTTGACTTTATGCGCAGCCGCTTCGACAGATACTGCAGCCGTGCAAGAAACGATAATAATTGCAGATAATATGCTGCTTAGCCTTTTTCCCGTCAATACATCACATCCCTTCGATGTCGATTGCCGACGCTCGCAGCCATGAGAACGCCTGTCATCCTAGTATAGTCCCGTTATTTTACCGGACATTCCACCATGGTGTCAAGACCCTGTGGACGGCGGACGGGTTACTTTTTTCGACATCATATCGACCCGGCTTAGACTTGAAACGCGGGACGTACACCTGTATAATAATGGTGTATGAGACGGGGCAGGATTAGGGTGTTTGGTCGGTATTTTTATTGAAAACCAGTATTTTTACCGGGTTCGAGCGGGAACTCGCGCTCGCTGCCTATCGTATTTCAATACAGGACAAGAGGTGGATGGTGGAACTTGCAGATGCCGTTTCCGAGGTGGCTCGGAGCAACGACAGGAAAGATTTCGACGCTCTTGTGCAGCGTTATCACAAGCAGGCGTACAATATAGCATACCGGATGGCCGGAAATCACGCGGATGCGGAAGATCTGGTGCAAGAAGCGTTTATTCGAGCATTCAGGTTTTTCGGGCAGTACCGGCGGGAACTTCCTTTTGACAGTTGGCTGTATAAGATAATGTCCAACGTGTTTATAGACAAGCTGCGCCGCAAGCCCAAGGCGATGATTCGCTCGCTGGATCAGCCGGTGGCGACTTCCGAGGGCGAAGTGCAGTTCGACGTGGCGGATACGGCGGAGGGACCCGAGGATGCTGTGTTGTCCAGAGAGATGGACAGTCGCATACAGGCCGCGCTCGATACTTTGCCGGAAGTGTTTCGCCTGACGGTGATTTACGCCGATATCGAGGGTCTCTCTTATGAAGAGATAGCGGAGGCAACCGATACCAATATAGGTACGGTGCGCTCAAGGCTGCACAGAGGCAGAAGACTTTTGCGAAACAAATTGAAGAGTTATGCAAGTCAGTTTGTGTAAGGCAGGTGCTGGACTATGAATTGTAGAAGAGTGGCGAACCTTATGTCCGCGTATGTGGACGGCGAGCTTACGGGCTTGGAGATGCTTGAGATCAGAAGGCATCTCGGTGAATGTCCCGATTGCGCCGAAGAGTGCGAATCCATACGGTTCACTAAGAAGATGGTCTTAAGGCTGGCAACCGTCAAGCCCAGAGAAGACTTCGCAGCTTCGATAATTATGAACCTTGATGCCATCGAAGTGCCTCGCTATCAGAAAATATTCGACTCAATGGCCGCCTTCATGCACCGCAAGCTGAGTCCGGTGGCGGCAGCTCTCGCCGTTTCTGGTGCGGCGCTTGTGATACTGTCCGCTGGCGGAGTAGACGGCGTGCGTCCTGGGTCCGGCAATCAAATAGCGATGTCACAGCAGGGCGGAAGGTCGTTCGGAGTGGGTTATTCGTCGAGTATTCCTGCGGGCTCGTTTTCAATTGAGAACCGGCCACTTGAGGTTAGAGACAACGTCAACGAACTTACGCATGCGAATATCGAACTTGCAAGCCTCACTGTAAGGTAACACCGGGCATCGCGTGTCCAAGTGCTTGGTCTACGTCCTGTTGATGCGATGAAAATTCAATTTGTGCCCATCATATCGTTCCACCAAATGTTTTTTGTGGAACGACTTCGACTGATTATCCGTCAAAACCGACAAGAGTGAACCCGCATTCGATCCCAACTTTCTGACCTTTTGATTTGATTACGAGGAGGAACGACAAAACATGCGAACAGCTTTGTCCAAACAGCCGAGTCTCGTGGTTGTGTGTCTGTTAAGTATTGCGCTCGGCTTTTCTTTGGCAGCAAACTATTATCATCACTCGCCTGCGCAGGTTATCGCCGCGCCGGCAAAAGACACAACACCTTCCGACTGGCGCACGGCATTTGAAGACATTGCCGAAAAGGTGGGGCCAAGCGTAGTATTCATCACCAGCGAAAAGACTATCGAGGTGACCGCCAGTCCGTTCGGAGGCTTCGACAATTTCTTCAATTTTAGTCCGTTCGGCTCGCCCAAGATCGCTCCCGAAACGAAAAAGCAGACTCAGACTGCTAGCGGTTCGGGGGTTATAGTTCGATCAGACGGCTACATTCTCACGAATAATCATGTAGTTGCCGGTGCGGATGTGGTCAAAGTGAAGCTGCTGGATGGCCGCGAGTTCAAGGGCAAAGTGCTGCTCGACCCACGCACGGATCTCGCGCTGGTGAAGATCGACGCAAAAGACCTCCCTGTTGCTCAGTTTGCCGATTCGGACAAGGTAAAAGTTGGGCAGTGGTCGATGGCGGTCGGCGCGCCTTTCGGGCTTAGAAATACCGTAACCGTCGGTGTAGTCAGCGCCGTGCGCAGAGAGGTGGATCCCAACGATCCGCTTCCTTACGCGGAGGTGATCCAGACTGATGCGTCGATCAACCCAGGCAACTCGGGCGGGCCGCTGGTCGATCTGGACGGTAAAGTCATCGGCATAAACGGCGCGATTTACTCGACATCAGGCGGAAATGTGGGAATAGGCTTTGCCATTCCATCCAACACCGCGAAGTTTGTAATGAGCCAACTCATAGATAAGGGCAAAGTGGTCAGGGGATATCTCGGAGTGGAGATGAGGGATCTTACTCCTACATTCTCCGAGAAGCTTGGGGCGAAAGAAGGCGCGCTGGTGACCAGCATCCAGCCCGATTCCGCTGCTGAAAAGGCCGGTATTCAGGTAAAAGATGTAATCATCAGGGTGGATGGCAAGCCCGTGGGCAGCGGAGCCCAGCTCAGGCACGCGGTTGAAGCGATTGCTCCCGGAACCGAAGCAAAGATTGTCGTGATCCGCGATAAGGCGGAGAAGACTCTCACTATTACAATTGGCGAGGCTCCTGCTGGAACTGATGAATCCGGGTCTGAAGGAGGAACCGACAAAACCGGCCTTTCCGTGCAGCCGCTTACTCCAGATATTGCCAAGGAGATTGGCGTGGATAAGGACATCCAGGGAGTAGTCGTACGCAAAGTGGAGTCTGGAAGTGCAGCCGAGCGAGCGGGACTTCGAGCAAAAGACGTCATTATGGAGATCGACAACACCCCGATTACCAGCGTCGCGACATTCAGCAAGGCTGTGGAAAAGCTGCAAAGCGGTGACACGGCTGTCATTGTCGCCCAGCGCGGCGAGCGCAGCGTCATCATCGAAATGTCGATTGATTAATCCACAAATGCCTATTATGTGCGAAGCCCCGCGATTGTATTACAATCGCGGGGCTTTTTTGTCAGGCAGGGCGAGCCCTTCTCGGGATTAGCTGTCATACCTATACTGCAATTGATTCCTCTTCCGCCGTTTTGCCTCAAAAACTCGCCTTGCATCGTTGTTTTGCACATAATATGTATACCCTGTCTCTAAACTATGAAACAAATAGATCGAGCACAGCTTGGAATTGCACTCCGACAACTCTTGCTCCGCTTGATTTTCATGGAAATAGAGGTTATTATTTGCTTGCATTGAGCTATACCAGAAAAAACCTAATATGCCGATGGGGCGCTGTTGTGCTGTGGATGGGGCTGATATTCTTTTTGTCGTCCCAGCCTAAGCTGCCGGATATGTTCGGCTTGAGCAAGCTGGACTGCGGTGACAAGATCCAGCATGCCGCTGCTTATGCGATTCTTGCGTGCTTTATATGGCGAGCGCTTGCAGGTTGCGCTTCGCGCGGGCGGATCGCAGCAACAATTGCCATAGCCGCGGCCTATGGTCTGTCGGACGAAGCGCACCAATTATACGTGCCTGGCCGCAGTTTCGATCTATGGGATCTGGGCGCGGATGCGCTGGGGGCGGCAATTGCGGCTTATATATTGGTATTATTACGAAGAAAGTCGGACTAAGATCAGCTCATGGCTGATGATTGATTTACACAGGAGGCGATAATCATGGAGCAGGAACCGCAAGGCTACGAGGTAAAGGATAAGAGACGCGTTAATCCGGACGGCACACTGAAGGAAGATGCCGCCGAGCAGGTTCCACCAGAGGAGCCGGCGACTGAGGAGTCAAGAGAAGAAGGCGCGATGCCACCGCCAAATGTTTTCGCGACAATGGAGTTTATGGTCAGCATGCTGGCGGAACAAGCGTGGATGCTGATGGGGATCAGGCTGGCACCGGGCCAAAAGGAAGTCGCAAAAGATATGATCCAGGCCAAGGCCGCCATCGACACAATAGCATTCATAGTCGATAAGCTGAACCCTCATATTGAAGAGCAGGATCGCGTTGCGCTTCGCGGCCTTGTCAGCGATTTGCAGATCAACTTCGTAAGGCACAGCTAGCTTTGACCTGTACCCAGCAAAACGGACAGTTTTGCATAGAGTTTTATATGTCAATTGAATCTTTGCATGCCGGGCTTGAGCAGTATCGTAATTGGATACCTAAGGCTTTGGCGGAAATGGGGACAGTGCCCAAAAAGTGTTTGCAGACACAAATCATTAGAATGTCCACGTCAGCTTGCCGTATATGTTTCTCTGCGAGATTGAACTCGACCCTGCAAGGCAGACGGCATGTTCGGATGGTTGATCGTCCTCAAATATATCCTGACCGACCAGGCTGACCTCAAAGTCCGGGCGTGGACGATATCCCAGGTGGATATCGAGCCTGTAATGCGGGTCGGTGTTGTCTCGACCCACAAGTGTGCCCGTGTAATAAAGCATCGTGTCGAGCTCGATATTTCTACCCAGATTCAGATAGGACGTTAAGAACCACTGATCTGGAGCGCTGTTTGTGATGCTGTCATTGCCGAGAATATATGCATAAGGGTTTTGGGAATCGTAATGAATGCTGTAGTTCAGGCGCGAGTATCCAAACCTCAGCCGCAGATTGTGCGCCGCGTCCCATGTGGCGGCTATTTCATAGCCATTGGTGCTGCCGTCAAGAGTGTTTGTTACATAGACCGGGATTATCATATATGGCTGGCCTTCGCCCGTTACCTCGTAGGGCTCTCCGGCACGAGAACTACGCAGGTTCCTGTAGATGTTGTAGAACGCCGATATGTCAAGTGACAATTTGTCAGACGACTGCAGCCGCGCTCCCAATTCGTGAGCGATAACGCTTTCGGACGCAAAATCTGAGTTGCCTATCACTTGTATCAGCGAGTTGTGTCCGTCAAAGGAACGTGCTCTATAGTTAATTACGGCGTCTCGCTCTATGCGGCTGGGAGTACGCACGGCGCGGGAGATTGCTCCCCACAAGGTATGGTGGCTGTTTGGAGTATATGCGAGCCGCACAGACGGCTGAAATTCCAAGCCCGTGTATTCGTTATGTTCGCACTTGGCGCCCACGGTGAGACTGAGATTGTTGCGCAAAGCCATGCAATCCTGAAAGAACCCGGTAAAAACTTTTTCGGTGGCTGATGCCGGGTTGAGGCTGACTGTGATTCCGCCCTGAGTATCGTCAGCGGATATTCTGTAACCTACACCCCACATACGATCATGCTTGCCGGAAATAATAACGCGGCGCTGATAGTCGAAGTCCAGCGTGTCGCTTACCTGGCTCAACTCAATTGGAGACCTATTAGAGTGTTCTGCAAAAAATTGAAGCGACGAACCCGAGCCGTCCTGGTTGGCATGTTCCCATCGCGCAAGAGTGTTCCAGCCCGATGCCGAATATGTGTCCTGCTGCATCCGGGAAAACGGCGGCTCCGGGACTGGAACCTCGTAATTTTGACCGAGGTTACCGTCGTAGCTGTTTCCTTCGAATGTGAATCGATTGCAGCCCGACGCCTGCCAGTCGGCTCGGAAGCCCGCATTTTGCATGTCCCATCCGTCCGAGGACATTGGATCACCGTCGTCGCCGCGAGAAAATTTGCTGCCGTATATTCTATAATCGGCATTCTCGCCCACAGCTCCCGTGACCCTGACATTGCTGAACCAATTCTGTCCGTTGCCAATGCCGGAGGACATAAGGTTCTGCTGGGTCTGGTCGGCAGGTTTCGTGATGATATTTATGATGCCGTTAACTGCATTCGCGCCCCACGTCGCTCCTCCGGGGCCGCGAATTACCTCGATGCGGTCTATATCTTCCAGTAGCAAGTTTTGAATGTCCCAGTATACGCCTGAAAACGTTGGCGTATAGACACTGCGTCCGTCGATCATAACGAGGAGTTTGTTTGAGAAGCGCCCGTTGAAGCCTCGCACTCCGACTTGCCACTTGCTGGAGTCGACCTGAGAGACACTGATCCCTGGAACCATGCGCAGCGCGTCCGGGATGCAGGTAGCTCCAGAGCGGTGAATGTCTTCCTGAGTTATTACGTATACGGCGGCAGGAATATCACTGAGTTTTTGCGGTTTCCTTGAGGCGGAGGTAACCTCGATAGACATCAGTTCCTCAAGGCTCATAGAGGCCAGATCAGAGTCCGAACCGGCAGGCTGTTTGGGGATATCGTCCGCCGAAGCGATACCACACCATATCATAGTCAACGCAATCGCAGCTACTCTGAGGAGTGTGTGATTATATATGGTAAATCGCGACCGGGATACTTCCTGCATTTACTACCTCGGTGATAAATACGCACCTGTTTTTCATTATCGGTAGTATTATCACCGGAGTTCAGTGCATTTGATGAACTTACAACTCAGAGCGCTGTCTGACGGCTTCGTACATCACCAGGCTTGCCGCCACGGCAATATTGAGGGAGTTGATCTTGCCGGTCATCGGAATCCGCACTACTGCATCGGCCATGGAGCGCACGGTTTCGGAGATGCCGGTATGTTCGTTGCCGACCACTATCACAGTAGGCTTGGTATAGTCGATGGACGTGTATGGCACGTCTGTATTCGCGGATGTGCCGATGATCTGCAGGCCGTTTGCGCGAGCCTGCTCCATCACTTTCACCGAATCAGACTGTATGCACAACGGGACGGTGAAAACCGCGCCTCTTGAGCCTCGCACGACTCTTCGGCTGAACGCATCGGTGGTCTCGGCAGCCAGTATAACCCCACTTACGCCCGCGGCGTCGGTGGAACGAAGCAGCATGCCGAGATTGTCGGCGTTCTCGCAGCTCTCCACCATCTGGATAAGCGAGCAATCACCTGCCAGCACATTGGAAAGCCCGACCGTTTTTCTTGCCACTATAGCCAGACACTCCGGGGTGGGCTTTGCGTCGAGTATTTTTGCCAGCAGACCTTCGGTGCACTGATATACATCTGTCTGCCCGGCTCTGCTCAGCAGCGTGCGAGCTTTGGCAGTTGCGGCGAATTTGTCAGTGAGTATCACCGATTCCACAACGCCGCCATAGTCGAACGCACGCCTGACCAGTTCCTCGCCTTCGGCAAAGAACAGTCTGTTGCGAGTGCGTCCTTCCTCTGAGACCAACTCGCGCAGGAGCCTGATTACGGGGTCTTTCTGTCCGCTGATTGTGTGCATATTGCGAATGCGATCCTGTTCATGGTATAATTTGAAAGCAATGAGCCTTGCGTAAGGCTCAATCATTGCCCCCTTAGCTCAGGGGATAGAGCAACTGCCTTCTAAGCAGTGGGTCGGGTGTTCGATTCACCCAGGGGGCGCCAGTATGGCGGGTGTAGCTCAGTCGGTTAGAGCGCCAGGTTGTGGCCCTGGAGGCCGTGGGTTCGAGTCCCATTACTCGCCCCAAAACAAAAGCCGGTTGTCGAAAGACAGCCGGCTTTTTCTACGTCTGATCCCCGGCTACTCGATAACCGAGAATTTTCCGGTCGTTTGCACGGGCTGCTTTATGCCATCCACATCGCTGACGGTAAGCGTGATCGTATAATCGCCGCCTCGAGTATATACATAGTGGGCCACCATATCCGTCTGCTCTTCCTGAATGCCGTTGCTGCTGTCGAAGTCCCAGGAGTATTTGAGATTGCTGACTCCGCCTTCGGCCTGGGCGACAATGAACACATTGTCTTGAATGGCGACGGTCTGGCTGCCGATCGCGTCCACCTTAATCTGCGATGTGTCGGTGACCAGCTTGATCTCGCCGATATAGAATGTGTTTGCAATATCGGAAAACACGAGAAGTCGCTTTACACTGAAGTCAGTTGCTTCCTCGGCAAGGTGGAATTTAGCCAACGGAACCGCAATACGCACCCAGTTGTCGTCAGGGTCCAACTGACCTGTCGGCTCTTCCACAGATATACTTGATCCATCTTCGGCTTCGAACACGAATCTGACGTTGCTCACTCTGGGAACGGTATACGGCTCGACATCAAACGAGTAACCAGTGCCTGCCGCCGGATCCACACTCTTAACGTCGTCGAAGAAGACTGTAAACACCAGGTACCGTGAGGAATCGGGTTTCTTGGAAAAGAGAGTCACAGGCTTGGAAAAGTCGATCCTTCCACCTGCGTAATAGCCCTGTGTCGAGATTTCTATGGAATTGCTTCCGGTGAGAATCTTTTTCTTTGACTCCACCGCCTTGCCGCTGCCCCAAGACCCGACGGTAATGCCATCGGTGCTCAAAGACCCTCCCTTGTATATGTAGGCTTCGTCCTTAGTTTCGCCGCACGCCGCCACTGCCGAAAGAGCAATCGCCGCTATAAGAATAACTCGCAAAGACCGCATTAATACATATCCTCCAGCTCTAATTCTAACGTGAGCCAAACGCCGTGTCAAACACACAATTCAGAATTCGTCCACGCAGCGGACGCTGATTCGTTGGATGCCTCTTGCACGGCGCGTGTCGCAATCAATGTCAATTATCACGCCCTGAAGCGTGGTGTCACCTTCCGCGGGCTTGATTTTGCCGGGCATTTGAGTCAGGAATCTTTTGATTGCCTCCTGAGGGTCCAATCCCAGCACCGATTCGACCACGCCTGTCATCCCGACATCGGTCAAATATGCCGTGCCGCCGGGCAGCACCCTTTCATCAGACGTCTGAATGTGCGTGTGTGTTCCGATAACGGCTGAGGTTCTGCCGTCGAGATAATAGCCAAGCGCGATTTTTTCGGAAGTTGCCTCAGCGTGGAAGTCAATCACGACTGCATGCGGCTGTTCGCTAAGCTCTGCGAGGATCGAGTCAGATGCTCTGAACGGGCAATCAAGAGCATTCATAAATATTCGACCGAGCAGATTGACCACCGCGACCCGGCTGCCGTCCGCTGCGTCGAACACTCCCCAGCCTCGTCCTATAACTCCGTGTGGGTAGTTTGCCGGACGCAAGATGCGCGGTTCATTTGCGATATAGTCCCAACTGTCGCGCTTTGCCCATGCGTGGTTTCCGAGGGTGATTACGTCCGCGCCCGCATCGAAGAGAGCTTTTGCTACGGTCTTGGTTATACCGAAGCCGCCGGCGGAGTTTTCGCCGTTTACAATCACGAACTGCAGATCGTAACGTGAACGAAGGGCTTCCAGCATTTCACCGACAGCCCTTCGTCCCGGATTTCCAACAATGTCGCCTACAAGAAGCAGTCTCAAATATTCATACCACCGAAAGTGGTCGCCCGGCGCATAATCGCACCGGACGACCACCCTGTTTTCCCATTTCCTGTTATATACTGCCTACTTCGCGTACTCCACGGCGCGAGTCTCTCGAATCACCGTGACTTTAATCTGTCCCGGATACTCCATCTCTTCCTCAATGCGTCGAGCGGTGTCGTAAGCCAGCTTGGTGGCTGCATCGTCGTCGAGTTCGGTTGGTCTCACCATCACCCGAATCTCCCGACCCGCCTGTACCGCGTAGGTTTTCTCTACACCCGCGAATGAGTCGGCTATAGTTTCCAGCTTCTGGAGGCGCTTGACATAAGTCTCCAGAGTCTCGCGCCTTGCGCCCGGCCTTGCCGCCGATATGGCGTCAGACGCCAGCACCAGCACCGCCTCGACAGAGTGCGGCTCGATATCATTATGATGAGCGCCGACCGCATGACAGACCTCCGGCGGCTCGTGATATCGCTTTAAGAGGTCCATTGAGATGATTGCGTGCGACCCCTCGACCTCAAAATCCACCGCCTTGCCCAGATCGTGCAGAAGACCCGCGCGCTTTGCCAGCGGCACGTTCACCTGCAGCTCAGAAGCGATGGCTCCAGCCAGATGAGATACCTCAACGCTGTGCTGAAGCACGTTCTGACCATAACTCGTCCTGAAGCGCAACCGCCCCAGAAGTCTAATCAACTCTGGATCCAGACCCGTAACGCCCGTCTCGAAAACGGCGCGTTCGGCGGCCTCTTTCATCTTCGTTTCGGCTTCTATTTGCGCCTTGTTAATCATTTCCTCAATGCGGCCGGGGTGAATCCGGCCGTCAAGGATCAGGTTTGAAAGCGCCACCCTGGCGACCTCGCGCCGCACCGGGTCGAACCCGGACACCACAACCGCCTCGGGAGTGTCGTCGATGATGAGATCGACACCCGTCAGAGTCTCGAATGCGCGAATATTCCGGCCTTCTCGACCGATTATTCTGCCTTTCATGTCGTCGCTTGGCAGAGGAACCACCGAGACCGTGGTCTCAGTAGCCTGATCCACTGCACAGCGCTGCACCGCGAGAGTGATGATGTCTCTCGCTTTGCGATCAGCATCTTCTTTGGCTTGTTCTTCCGCCTGCCGAATTATGCGGGCGGTATGCCGCTCCATTTCTCGATCGACCTGTCGCAGTAGAATATCCTTTGCCTCTTCAGTGGACATTCTGGAAATTCTCTCCAGTTCGCCGCGCTGCTGAGCCGCCAGAGCCTCGCCTTCTTCGAACTTAGTCTGTGCTTCGGCTTCCTTCTGCTGAATGGTTCTTTCTTTTCGATCGAGGTTTTCCAGTCTGCGGTCTAACGTTTCTTCTTTTTGCGTCAGCCTTCGCTCTAACCTCTGGATTTCAGCCCGTTTGTCCTTGTTCTCCTTCTCGATTTCAGCGCGAATTCTAAACGCCTCTTCCTTGGCTTCAAGGAGAACCTCTTTTCGTTTGGCCTCAATTTCCTTTTTGAGTTCTTCTTCACGTCCCGCGATATCCGATCTCTCGGATTTTACGGTCTGTTGAAGTTGTCGTATACGCCCTAAGGCTATACCATATGCCGCGCCGGCAGCTATCAAGCCAGCCAGCACTCCGATTACCAGGTATGTTGTCATAAAGCCCTCACCTCCTCGGTTTGATTGGATGTGAGGTTGAGCGAATTATGGTCCAATGACCGACTTTCGTATTCGATCCAACTACTCTTGTAAAAGTTCATCAATTGCTTTGTTAATTACTTCCCAGCCGAATCCCCGCCGTCTCAGCAGAGAACTCAGTCTATTCTTCAAATTCGGGTCGCCTCTGTCGGCTTTGCCCAGTCTTTTTTCTGCAACTGAAATTGCCAGTTGCAACTGGGTGTCTTCATCAAGACCTTCCAGCGCTTCCTCAACGGTTGACGCATCCACGCCCTTCGACCGCAGTTCCCACGCCAGTCTGGTCTTGCCCATAGGTTTAGCCGCCGTCCGCGATTTGACCCAGTCCCGGCTGAACTTCCCATCATCTAGAAGCCCGCCGCCGGACAGTTGCTCTATTACTTCCTCCACTATATCTTCGGGATAGTCTTTTGCGATAAGTCTCTTCCGAACCTCGGCTTTCGACCTGTCGCGATAACCCAGAAGCCTATATGCGCTTTCGCGAGCCTTTCTCAAGTCCTCGGCCCGCAGGATTTCCACCAGTCGATCCTCATCGAACGACTGTCCCACCCCAAGTCCTAGCGCAATCACGACATCTTCATGCACGCCGACCAGAAATTCGCCGTCCACGAAGATAGATCTTCTGTAACCGCGCCTTTTTTGCGCTTCAATCGCTGTGATTGCGCCCACTTATCTTTACTCAATTACAGCCGGTTCGGGTTCCACGGATGCGGCATCTTCTCCGGAATTGACCGTGCGAATCTGCGCTTCAAGATCGGCCATAAGCTGCGGATTGCTCTCAAGATACGTCTTGGCATTTTCTCTGCCCTGTCCCAGACGCTGCTCGCCGCAAGTGAACCACGTGCCGGTTTTCGTCACGAAGCCCATGTCGGTAGCAATGTCGAGAATGCTGCCGCTCTTGGATATGCCTTTGCCGAACATAATGTCGAACTCCGCGTCTCTGAACGGCGGCCCGACCTTGTTCTTGGCCACTTTCACCTTAACTCGAGTGCCGACTGCTTCGCCGCTCACTTTAAGCGTCTCGATCCGCCGCACTTCCAGTCTCACACTGGACCAGAACTTCAAAGCTCTGCCGCCGGGTGTGGTCTCGGGATTGCCGAACATAACCCCGATCTTTTCGCGAATCTGATTGATGAATATTGCGGCTGTGTTCGATTTCGATACCGATCCGCCGATCTTTCTCAAGGCCTGCGACATCAGCCTCGCCTGAAGGCCCATGTGCGAGTCGCCCATATCGCCCTCGATCTCGGATTTGGGTACCAGAGCCGCCACCGAGTCGAGCACGACGATATCCACCGCGCCGCTTCGAATCAGCGCATCCATAATTTCCAGTGCTTCTTCACCAGTTGATGGCTGTGAGACCAGCAGCGCGTCCACATCCACGCCCAGCTGTCGGGCGTAATCGGCGTCCACCGAGTGTTCGGCGTCCACAAACGCGGCCACTCCTCCGGCCTTCTGCGCTTCGGCAATTACATGATAGGCCAGAGTCGTCTTTCCAGACGATTCCTGCCCGTATATTTCCGTGATTCTTCCCCGCGGAATGCCTCCCGCGCCCAGCGCCATGTCCAGCGCGATGGCTCCAGTGGGAATCACACTTACATCAAATCGCGGCTTCTCCCCAAGACGAATTATGGAGCCGCGTCCGAACTGCTTCTCGATCTGCGCCATTGCCATATCCAGCGCTTTTGCTTTGTCCATAAGGAGACTCCTTAAAAGCTGAGAGCTAAGAGTGGAAAGCCAAGAGCCCGGACTCACTGCTTCTCAGTCATCTATATGTCAGATACACATCAATGCATTAATTTAATGACTCGAATTGGCGTATAGGTTGGGCCTTCGCGCCCCAATTCACTTTGCATTAAGGCCACGCCAGATACTCTCTGAATGCCGAGATTGTCTGCGTCCACTTTTCCAATTCCTTCGGCAAGCGCGCGTAAAAACCTGCTTGTCTTTACTCTGCCGATTGTAATATGCGCTTTGAACGACTTCTCTTCCTTTTCAAAGCCCAACTCAGAAAGTTTCTTGTCAATCGAAGACGCAAGTTCAACCATCTTCTCGCATCCATCACTGCTTCCGACCCACACAACTCTGGCTCTAGCCGGGTTTGGAAACGCCCCCACACCAGATATAGCCAGGTCGAATGCCGAAAAACCCTGAACTGCTTCTTCGAGCGCCGCGATAACCTGCGACATATTGTCCTCGCGGACATCTCCGAGAAATTTGAGGGTGATGTGGAAGTTTTCGGGCGCGACCCATTTCACGTCCGGGGCGAGCTTCTTGACCTGACTCTGAACCTCAGCGACCTTGCGCCTTATGTCCTCGTCGATCAAAACTGCTGCGAATGTGCGGATAACTTTCATGTGTTTACCGCCAAGAAAGTCCTGAGCATGTCCAATGCCGCCTGAGACGATCTCAGCTTCACGTCGACCCTGGTTCCGGCAAACTGATGCCGCTGGGCGATGGTACCCGCACCACTTGCGAGAGCCATATACACCAAACCAATGGGTTTTTCGGGCGTTCCTCCGGCCGGGCCAGCTATCCCAGTCACCGAGACAGCCACATCTACTCCCAACTTTCGCCTTGCGCCCTCGGCCATCGAGCGAGCTGTTTGTTCGCTGACGGCTCCATATTCGATCAACAACCGCTCATCGACGCCCAAAATATTCATCTTGGCCTCATTGCTGTAGCTGACTACACCGGCCATAAACGTCGCCGAGCTTCCAGGTATATCCGTTATCCGATTCGCAATAAGCCCGCCCGTACAGCTTTCGGCCAACGCCAAAGTAAGCCCGCGCCGTACCAGCGTTTTCACAACCACTTGCTCAAGCGTCTGGCCGTCACGGCCAAACACCCTGTCACCCAACAGTTCAACGATCCTGCGATCCATTTCGTCGATCAGCTTATCCGCCTCTACGACATTTGCCGCATTGGCGGTGATTCTCAACTGCACTTCGCCCAGGCTTGCGTAAGGAGCCACAGTCGGGTTCGTGCTCTTTAGGAGGCGCTTGATCGTATCTTCGACACTCGATTCGCCAAGCCCTACCACCCGCAAAATTCTCGATCTTATTATACCAGATTCGCTGCCGACGCGCTCCCGCAGATACGGCAACACTCGTTCGCAGACCATAGGAATAAATTCCCTTGGCGGCCCCGGCAAAACGATAATCGCTTTGCCGCTTTCCGTCTCAAATACAGCGCCTGGAGCCGTCCCGAGCGGGTTGGGCAAAATCTTTCCCCGCACCGGCCCCATAGCCTGCTTGAGATTGTTTTCGGGCATTTCGATGCCCCTGGCAGCGAAGAACTCGCGCATGTGCCGCGCCGACTCTTCGTCTATGACCATCTCGTCGCCGACGAGTTTTGCCACGGTCTCTTTAGTCAGATCGTCCTGAGTCGGCCCCAGTCCGCCGATTGTAAATACGATATCCGAGCGTGACAACGCAAGTTTGAGCGCTTCGGTCAATCTGGACTCGTTGTCTCCGACGGTGGTCCGGTGGTGCATTGTTATGCCGAAATCCGGCAAAAGCCTGGAAAGATATGGGGCATTCGTATCCACGATCTGCCCAAGCAACAATTCTGTGCCGACCGACACTATCTCCGCACGCACTGGCATCCTCCACAAGATTACCTTTATTATAACCCATGCGGCGATGGGGTGGCAACCTTGACGGTGAGCGGTTTTATTTGCCGCGGGGTATTGGGCGTGGTATAATCTAGTGTGCGAATCCATCCGCACTGGAGGAACTGGAACAGTGAATCGACACATCAAAAACATAGCTTTCGTAGCATTTATCGCACTTATAATTGTTGTTCTGATGCGTGGCGGGCATTTTGCGCAGACCACTGCACCCACCAAGACCGTTGCCTACTCAGCCGCATGGAAGCAGGTTGATAAGGGCGATGTCACAAGCGGCACGTTCAAGAAAGATCAGTTTCTTTACGAGGTCAAGAAAGGCGACAAATTCGTCACCAACCTCGACCCAAACGCGCCGGAGGAACAATCCAAGTTCATGGATCACCTGCGTGAACATAATGTGAAATTCAATGTGGACAGGCCGTTCATATCAGACGGGATGATGTCCGTTATTTTCACCATTCTCCTGCCGTTTGGAGCTTTGGTGGTGCTGTACATGTTGTTTATGAGACAGGCCCAATCGGGTGGCAATCAGGCGATGTCTTTTGGGCGAAGTCGAGCGAAACGGCTCAATGAAAACGTCCCGAAAGTCACGTTTGATGACGTCGCGGGAGTCGAAGAGGCCAAGCAGGAACTGGAAGAAGTTGTCGAGTTTCTTAAGAACTCCAAAAAATTCGTGGCTTTGGGGGCGAAAATTCCCAAGGGTGTGCTTCTGCTGGGACCTCCAGGATGCGGCAAGACTCTGCTTGCTCGCGCAATCGCGGGTGAGGCCGGAGTGCCGTTCTTCCATATAAGCGGATCGGACTTCGTCGAGATGTTTGTCGGTGTAGGCGCGTCCCGCGTGCGAGACCTCTTCGATACGGCCAAGGCCAATCGCCCAAGTCTGATCTTCATTGACGAGATCGACGCCGTAGGCCGACAGCGAGGCGCAGGACTCGGCGGCGGTCATGACGAGCGCGAGCAGACTCTGAACCAACTGCTTGTCGAGATGGACGGCTTCGACCCCAACTCGGGCGTCATACTCATCGCGGCCACAAACAGGCCGGACGTGCTTGACCCGGCTATTTTGCGTCCCGGCCGGTTCGACAGGCGCGTGACTGTGGACAACCCCGACGCAAACGGCCGCGAAGCTATCCTGAACGTGCACATCAAGGGCAAACCGCTTGCGGATGATGTCAATATCAACAGCCTGGCTCGCAGGACTCCGGGGTTCTCTGGCGCTGATTTGGCGAACCTCGTGAACGAGGCCGCTTTGCTCGCCGCCAGACGTGAGCAGACTAAAATATTCATGGCCGATTTTGAAGATTCCATCGACCGTGTAATTGCCGGCCCCGAGCGCAAGAGCAGGCTTATCAGCGATAAAGAAAAGGAAATGGTAGCCTATCACGAAGTGGGTCACGCGATAGTCGGTGAGCTTCTGCCGAATGCCGATCCGGTGCACAAGGTCTCGATCCTGCCCAGGGGTATGGCTTTGGGCTACACGATCATGCTGCCCGCTCAGGACAAATATCTGACCACAAAGAGCGAGCTTCTAGATGATGTCGCCGGGCTTTTGGGCGGAAGAGTCGCTGAAGAGATCATTTTCGGCGAAATGTCTACAGGCGCGCACAACGACCTGGAACGCGCTACCGAGACTGTCCGCGCCATGGTCTGTGAGTACGGCATGAGCGACAGCATCGGGCCGCTCACCGTGGGTAAGCGTCACGGCAACCCGTTCCTTGGCCGCGATGTTATGGAAGACCGCAACTATAGCGAAGAAATCGCCCAGCGGATCGACAAAGAAATCCGATCCACAATGGACGCCGCTTATGAGCGTGCGCGAGGCATTCTGCTGGACAACCGCCAGAAGATGGATTCCATAGTCAAAGTCCTGCTTGAAAAAGAGACTCTGGAGCGCGAGGAGTTCGAGGCCTTGATGGAAGGTGCAACGCTTGAGGTTAAGTCGGAAGATACTTCGCCCAGACCTCCATCTGAGACCGAAACAACCGGTTCGACGGACGAGAAAGTGGAGATCAAGCCCGATACAAAGCCCAGGCTTGAACCCGGAATGGCATAGACTAACAATTGGTGGTCATTAGGAGAGGTCGAGACACTTCGTTTCGGCCTCTTTTTGTTTTGCTGATCTATCATGAGTAATCTCGATGCGAAAAAAAGAGGGATTTTGCGATTGTTGCGATAATTCTTGTATGTCAGGCAAGCTGTTTTTGAATCTATGGCTGGCTAATGCTAACATTTCAGAGCCAGTTTTGAGAGTGTGTTGATATGCAGAGAGACATACAGGATATCGTGGATGCGCTTAAGAACAGGAAAGGGTGCACGCTGCTCATAGGGGCCGGCTGCTCCGTGACTGCTGGCATTCCTGCTGCATCAGGAGTTGTAGAATGCATTAGAAAACGGCATCCAGCCGCCCATAATCGGGCGGAGCCAAAGACATACCCAAGCTGCATGGCGCAACTCACCTTGGGTCACAGACGAGGACTGATCGGCGAGATCATCAAAAATGCACAGATTAACTGGGCGCATATCGCCATTGCGCAGCTTATAAGTAATGGATACGTCGACCGGGTACTAACTACAAATTTCGACCCATTAGTTGTTCGCGCTTGTGCGCTGATTCACGAATTTCCCGCAGTATATGATTTTGCCGCATCTCAATACTTCAACCCTGCATACGTATCCAGACCCTCTGTGTTTTACTTGCATGGTCAAAGCACGGGATTTGTGTTGATGAATACGCAAAAAGAATGCGAAGAACACGCGAAGCGTATGGAACCCGTTTTCAGCGAAGCTGGAAAGGGCAGAGTGTGGATAGTGGTTGGCTACAGCGGAGAAAGCGATCCGGTATTTGAACATTTGGCAAACGTTGAACGTTTCGATTATGGTCTCTTTTGGGTGTGTTACAAGGATGAGGCGCCAGGCAAACATGTAAGTGAGCAATTACTTGTAGACGGAAAAGATGCATTCCAGGTAAACGGGTTCGATGCGGACAGTTTCTTTGTAACATTGGCTCGTGAACTAGATTGTTTTCCGCCGGATTACATTAGAAAACCGTTTACTCATTTGGATAACATGATGCAGACTCTAACGACATTCTCGTTTCCAGGCCAAGAAGGTGAACTGGACATAACCGCTGAGGCCAGGGAAATGATACGCGCTGCCGCAGATAAGTACGAAAACGCAAGCGAATCCTTTGACGGCAAGTCTGAATTCGACAGCGATGGCAGTAGTGCTCTTGAGGTTGTGTCCGCATTGCTGGAGGGGGACTACGACAAGGCCATCTCTGCTGGAGAAAGCCTCCTCGCGCAAAATGACGCCCTTGCATGGTCTTACGTTATGAGTGGTAATGCTCTTGGCGATCAGGCAAAGACAAAACAAGACGACGAATCTGATCAACTCTTTGCACAAGCATACGAGAAATATGAGTCTGCTCTGAAAATCAAGCCAGACATGCACGAGGCACTCAATAACTGGGGTGTGGCTCTCGGCAACCAGGCAAAGACAAAACAAGGTGAGGAATCTGATCAACTGTTTGCACAGGCATACGAGAAGTATAACTCTGCTCTAAAAATCAAGCCGAACCTGCACGAGGCGCTCAATAACTGGGGTGTGGACCTGCGCAACCAAACAAAGACAAAACAAGGCGCGGAATCTGATCGACTCTTTGCGCAGGCGTACGAGAAATATGAGGCCGCTCTAAAAATCAAGCCGGATAAACATGAGGCGCTCAAGAACTGGGGCACGGGCCTATGGAACCAGGCAATGATGAAACAAGGCGCAGAGTCTGATAAGCTCTTTGCGCAGGCGTACGAGAAGTATGAGGCCGCCCTAAAAATCAAGCCGGACTCGCATGATGTGCTCAGCAACTGGGGCGTGACTCTATTAATCCAGGCAAAGACAAAACAAGGCGCGGATGCAGATTCGCTGCTTTCGCAGGCTCACGATAAACTTAGTGAAGCTGAATCTCTTGCACCGAATACCACAGTTTACAACATGGCCTGCTTGAGCGCTCTGCGGAACGACGAGGCTGGTTGTAGAGAGTGGCTGACCAGGGCTTTTGATGTGCATGCTTTGCCATCGCGTCGCCATATAGAGATTGATTCTGACCTGGATTCCATGAGAGACAAGGACTGGTTCCAGGATATCCTGGCGCATGCCCCCGTCTAGGTGTAGAGGCTCGCATTGGGGATTGAAATAGACTACCTTCCCCCCGCCACCAGCACGTCCTGAATCCGGACGGTAGGCATAACCGCGCCGGGTTCCTCGCGATAATCGCTGGAGATGGCGTCTATTTTCTTGAGCATATCGAGGAAGTTTCCACCCACCAATGAACTTGCCACTGGGTAAGCCAGTTCGCCGTTTTCGATCTTAAACCCGAAGTCCACTGACGACGATACGTCACCGGTCGAGCCATTCGGGCTGATTCCGCCCATATTGATATATAGTCCCTCTTGAGTGCTCTTGATAATCTCTTCGCTGGTCATGTTGCCGAGTCTGGGAATTACGTTTGACGAACTTGCCCCGCCGCCTCGCGAACCATGGCCGGTATTTGCGACCTTTGCCTTCCCTGCCGTATACGACCCATATATGTAACTCTTCAGCACACCGTTTTCCACAATGGTGAGCGGCCTGCACGGGAAGCCCTCGGAGTCGTACGATCTCGAGCCAAGCCCGCGTGGAATGAGAGGCTCGTCGGTAATTGTGAGTATGTCCGACCCGATTCTCTCGCCCAGTCTTCCAGCCATAAACGACCTTCCGCGCTGCACACCTTCTGCGTCGGCGCATGAGACCACACTCTCAAAGACCGACCCGCTCGCAAGTGGCCCAAGAATTATGGGAATGCGTTTCGTTTCCATTTTACGCGCGCCCAGGAATTTAATCGCCTGAGCCGCGGCCTTTGCCCCAATGCCTTCGGGCTCAAAGTCCGAAAGCATTCGAGCGGAGTCGAAGTCGTAGAAGCTGCCTACGTCCTCGCCTCTTTTCACGACAACCATTGTGTATCCGCCCAAATATGAGCTGTTTGTGGCAAGGCTGACTCCGAGCGAGTTCACCAGTGCGGACGGGCCGAAGCACGCAGAGAACTTGCCACCAACAATCGCCTCAGGGTCGACCAGGCGCGCCCCGTCTATATTGGCAAGAGCATATCCTATGACCGCTTTAATGTCCAATTCTGCAAGCGCTGGGTCAAAAAGGCCGTCAATTTGGGGATAGCTTGCCGAGGGTTGAGGCAGAGAGATGAAATCGGGGTCAGGCTCCGCGAGTTTAGCCAGGCGCGCCGCGTTGGCGCCTGCTTCGGCGGCGGCATCAACGGTCATCAAATCGCTTGAAGACCAGCCGGTTCCGCCTTTATAGATCGCTCGCACGGATATACTGCCGCCCAGCTTCGCGTCAGCCGAGATTATCGAGCCGGACTCCATTTCCACGCTTAGACTTTTGCCCGAAGATGCGCCTGCGTCCACAAAATCCGCGCCTGCCGCAATAGCAGCCTCGCATGCGGTTCTGCATAGTGTCTTAAGAGCGTCGGTGTCTATCACGTCCATCCTCCATCAGGTGTATTCCCGTATTATAGTTTACTTTGTGGGGTTGACTTTCCTGCGGGACAATAGAAAATGAGACGTGTTGTGCTGTTTACAGCCCCTGGGCGTTCACGACTGTGGTTCTCGTTCGCTTGAGCATTCTCACGACCGCGACGTCGCGCTCCCAGGTGAGATTCACTTCGTCCATCAACTGGCGCATCAGATACAGTCCAAGCCCGCCTTCTCTGGTGAGATCGGGCTGATTGGGGACTGCGGGTGAGCAGCAGTCGGAAGAGTGGTTGTTACGGATTTCGACGGTCAGACTTTCTGACGTCATAATACACTTGATTTCGACGTTTGGGCAGTCTTCCGTGGGGCAGCCGTATTTGACCGCGTTGGTGCATGCTTCACCAACTGCGAGCTTGAGGTCCTCGATCTGGCCGGCGTCAAAACGCATTCGCCGCGCAACGCCTTCCACTGCGCGGCGGACAATGGCCACATATTCAGGAGAACTGGGTATCTCCAATTGCATTACTTCGCCTTGTCGCAACCCTGATGCCTCCAAGTAATAATTCAGTCATCGGTTATCTGCGAGCTATGAAGCTAATTTGATTATCGGGAGTTGGCTTGAAGGATTGTAGGTTCTTCATCTGACCTCATATAAAGTCGCGTTTGCCGGATATACCTCTTCAAGGAGGCCTTCGTCGATTGCTCCATAAACTGCCTGGGTGCCTTTGCCTCGTTTTGGGTAGAATCGGAAATTGACTAAAACATGTGTCACTCTGCGGCTTTTGAGATAGCTGACAAACTTCTCCGGCGAGTCGAAAGTGCGAGTAAACTCCGTATTGTGGCCGGGATCGGCCCAGACATAGTCGCGGTCGATGTAAAATCCGCGCGTATCGCCAAAGAGCGCAATTCTTGTGTTTTTTTGCAGATTGTTGTTGATCCATTGATCGGATTGATATACGTCCAGCGCGCGGGCCAGATAATCGTCGCGGCTTTCTTGTCCAAAAACTACCGGAACTGTGCTTATAATAGCCGGGATGAGCGTCAAAACGCCGAAAAGAGCCGTTCCGACAAACACAACCCACAGCGCATAACGCACCATTCGCAGTTGATAGCCCAAGACGGCGACCAGTGCCGCCAGAATTGCGAACCCGCTTACCAGATACCGGCTCTGGTGAGTAAGCATGAACCAGCTCACCAGCATCGCCAGGAAGAACAATGCCAGACCGACGAGCTTGCGCGACCGGTATTTTGAAAAGATCAATATCGGCACTGCGATGAATAGGATCGGGCCGACATACAGGCCGGGAATGTCATAAAAGCGCTCAGAATGCATTGTCAAGTTATATGGCAGCATCAAAAACGCTTTCAGATTGTGACCCATGCCGAAAAGCGACTGCTGCGTTGCGTATTGCCGCGCCAGATCGGCTGTCCAGTTTCTTCCGCCAAATATCGAGTAGAAGAACGGATAAACGGGGTTGCCGGTGTAAATGATCGATTTGATATACCACGGCGAGCACACCGCGAGCGCGATTCCGGCAAACATCAGCCCACGTTTCCACTGGAACACGCGATTCTTGGAAAAAAGCCGGTCGATGACCAGCCACGTCAGGATTAGCCCGACAACTACGAGCCCCGTCATTTTGGTGGATGCGGCAAAGCCCGCAGCCATCGCGCTGCCGATCAGATACGGGCGCTCGGCCTTGTCAAAATAGCATAGCAGCAGATAGACGGCCAGAACCGTGTAAAGGGCCGTCGCGAGGTCGATATAAGCGGTCGTGGCGAGCCACAATACTAGCGGCATTCCTGCAAAAGCGACCGCCGAGAGCGGCGCGGCCTCGGGATCGAAATGACGCTTCACCAGCATCATGACGCACGCGACCAGCATCACTCCCATCCAATAATTTATCAGTTTGGCCGCAACCGGGTCATTCAGCGCCAATCCGGGGATATAAAGCATCTCTACCAGCATAGGAAAGTTGGAGTGAGACGTAAAGTCAATGCGATATATGCCGCCGCGCTCAATCCACAGTTTCGGAACGGCGAGGTGATAAGCCAGGGAGTCCCAGTCAGACATTGAAGGGGGCGCGAGCGCGGGTATGAGCGCGGCAGTTGCAAGGATCACAAGCAGGATAGACGCGAAACCGACTCTGCGGCGGCTTCGAGTGGTTTGCTTTCCGCCTGACTTATGTCCGCGTATCAGCCCAATTATATAGATCAGGGCAAAAATCGCGACTAACGGAACCACAATCACGATAAGCTGCGCGGCGGCAGCGGCGAATATAACCAGCGACAAGACTCCCAATCCAAGCGCCGTGTCGATCAAGAGGCCATCAGCGCGGGAAGCGTCCGTGCGCCAGAGTCTTCGGCAGATCGTGCCGACTCCCGCGCCCGCTGTAAGCACCATTATCGAGATCAGCATGGAGTAGAGACTTAACATATCTATATTTACGCTTTAGCCAACGGTATAAGTTCATTCGAGACGCCGGTTATCCCGCCTGAATCAAAATCAATGTCCACCCTGCCGACGGACTGGGCGTAATACCCATGATGGAGTATCCGGGTCCGCCCGAGCGTCTCATCTGCGACAATGTGCGTGTGGCCGCCCAGTATGATATCGATGCCGGGGACTTTTTCGGAAAGCTCGCGGTCGCAATTGATGCCGGTGTGAGTTAGAGCAATCACAATATCGGTCTGACTTCGCAGAGCCTGGACGATTTCGGCGGCGGCGGCAATCGGCTGATCGAAGTAGTAATCCGATACTCTCTTTACGAACATCTTCTCGGTAATGCATGGAACAGTGAGTCCGATTACGGCCAATCTGACCCCGCTTCGCTCGAAAATGGCGTGAGATATGACAGGGTTGGCGCGATCTTTGTCCGATGCACGCAGGTTTGCGCTCAAAATAGGAAAGTTCGCCCGAGAGATTTTGGAATCGACCCCGGCGCCCAGGAAGTGAAACTCGCGGTTGCCCATGCACATAGCGTCGTATGGAACCGAGTTCATAAAGTCGAGCGCGGGTTCGCCGCCGGGGATCCAGTATATATTTCCCGCCCGGATCGCGTCTCCTGAATCCAGCAGGATATTTTCGGAGTTCGCAGCCTTAAGATCATGCAAACGCGAGGCGAATTCGGGCGTGAGCCGGTTGTGCATATCCGACGTGTGAAAGATAGTGATGCGCGCCATCAGGCGACCGCCTCCGGCCCTTTCTTTTTTTCTTCCTCTACCGCCAACTCTTCGATGAAACTTTGCACGGCGTCATCCCACGTGCCCTGGGCCTTGAGTATGGTCTCAATGGCCTCGCGGACGGCTCCCCTGCCTCCGGCAAGCCGCGTGATTGCGTCGGCTCGTGATCTAACCTCCTCGACGGCATTTGCCACCGCGAATGAAAACCCCGCGTGATCGAACGCGGGGAGGTCGTTAATGTCGTCGCCGATATAGGCTATCTCCTCGCGATCAAGATTGTAGCGCCGAGCGATCTCAATAAGAGCCTTGGATTTGAACCGCGCACCCTGGTATACGTCTTTGACGCCGAGAGTGGCGGCGCGCCTGGAGACCGACTCCGACACGTTCCCAGTTACCCATGCAATGCGCAAGCCGAAATTCGCGGCGAGGCGAATCCCGAGGCCGTCGTAGACGTTAAACGATTTGACCTGCTCATTGCCGTAAAAGATCATTGCGCCGTCGGTGAGAGTGCCGTCGATGTCCATTGCTAGGAGCTTGATTTTAGAAAGGCGCGGATCGGTCATACTATCCCCGCCGCGACCAGGTCTTTGAGCATCAGCATCCCCACCGGCCTGCCGTCCTCAATCACCGGCATCTCGCCGATTTGCCTGGGCGGTCCTTCCATCAATCGAAGTCCCTCGGTTGCCAGCTTGTCCGGGCTGATTGTCCTCGGATTTACACTCATTACATCTGAAGCGATCTTGCTGAGAGCCGTTTCGTCGGCGAGAAGCACTCGGCGGACGTCACCATCGGTGATTATCCCGGCGAGTTTGCCCTTGTCATCGACGACCAGTGCGGCTCCCGCACCCGCCTTTGTGATGGCGAAAAGCACATCTCTGAGCGTAATGTTTCGCTCAACGATGGCGACCGCACTTTCAGTGCGCATAACATCGCCTACGCGCAAAAGCAGCTTTCGGCCCAGCGCACCGCCTGGGTGGAATAGAGCGAAGTCCTCGCGGGTGAATCGTCTGGCTTCCATTACCGCAAGAGCGAGAGCATCGCCCATCGCGAGTTGGACGGCTGTGCTGGTGGTTGGAGCAAGCCCGAGCGGGCACGCTTCACTCTCTACACTGGTGTCCAGGACAACCGTGGCGTAAGAACCGAGCGACGAGTCAGCTCTGCCGACCATCGCGATCATTTTTGCTCCGATTCGAGCGATGGCGGGCAGGATATTTACAATCTCCTGCGACTCGCCGCTGTTAGACATTCCCAGAACGACATCATCGGCTGTGACCATGCCCAGGTCGCCGTGAATTCCCTCGGCTGGGTGCAAAAAAAGCGACGCCGTGCCAGTGCTGGAAAACGTTCCGGCCAGTTTGCGGCCTATCGCGCCGGACTTGCCCATTCCCGTCACGACCAGCCTGCCGCGGCATTTTAGTATGAGATCGACTGCTTCGGCAAAGCTCGAGTCCAGTCTGTCGCAGAGCTTGAGTATAGCCTCGCCTTCGCTTCGCAGCGTGGCGGCGGCGCGGGCTATGGCTTTTTTACTATCTTGTTCGTCAAAAACTTGTGGGTTCATACTTTCTCCTCGGAAAACATCTGAGAGCCGAGAGCGGAAAGCTAAGAGTCCAGACTCATGAGCGCTCAGTCAGCAAAAAACACACTGCGACTACCCACTTCTTGTGGAAGAGGAGGGTGAGGGCGCGGCGCATTGATCATTTTTATTCCGCTTTTGTTACATTAAAGCGCATGTTGTCCATGTTCATAGGGCCAGTGGCGAATATATCGGACGATGCGAAGGCGTCAAGCTTCACGGTGGAGTTCATAGTCTTGATCCTGTCTACAACTTCCATTAGCCCCTCCACTTGGGCGGCGGGGTCGACACCAGCGGTTACGCGCGGGTCGGGGTTCGAGACAGGTATGATACCTGCGCGCAAGGCCGCCTGGCTGACGTCCGTCTGCAGGAAATTGATTACAGACAGCAAGATCCGGCCTTCAGACTTGCGCCCATCAATCTTGGCGCGAGCAATGAGCTTGTCTTTTGGATAGACCAGGTTATTCAGATAGAGGCGCAGTTCCACCTGCACCTGCTCGCCCGCAACAGTATTGTTTGCGCAGACAACTTGAACCAAAGTGTCGGAATCCTGAAGCCTGCTGCTCGCAATTGTGTTCATAGCCATCTCTATACATTCGCGCTCTCCAGCGTAGCTTTTAGAGTCTATGAGATATATGACATGAACCGCCCGCTGGTTTTCTCCGATCTTCGCCCCTTCGTTTTCGGCCTTAGTGCTTGCTGTGTCTAGAATGGAAAACAAATCACCTTTGATTGCAAACAGCGACTGCCTGGGCGAGATAACGCCTCTGCAGAGTTCGTCGTCCTGCCGGAAAATAAGTTCGCGGCTTCTGAGAGCGGAACTCTCCTTCTCAAATGTCAAACTGCGCTTACCGAGCTCCACAAGGCTCTTCCGCTGCTCCTCTATCGCCGCTTGCTTTTGTTTGAGAGCCACATTGGCGGCGGCGAGTTCAGCCCCGGTCTGCGCAAGCTGCTCGTTTGTCTGAGTGAGTTGCGCTCCGATTGTCGCAAGTTGGGCCCGAGCATTCATCAAATCGGACTTTTTGCGTTTGAGGTCATTGTTGGCCCCTCTCAGACACTGCTGAACGCTCTTCAACTCCATTGCTTTGACGGCAAGTTCATGCTCGGCGGCGCTGCTGCGTATGCGAAGGGCGTCCAGTTCCAGTTTGCGCTTGGAGATCTCACGTTTCAGCTTCGCGACGACCGCCACTGCCGCGTTTCTGGCGTTTACTGCGTCGCTGGCGGCCTTACGTGCTTTGATCTCGTCCTTATGGAGTCTTGCGGCTTCTATTTCAAGGTGCTTGCTGCGTTCCAGCAGAGCCTTGTTGCGGGTTGCCAGTTCCCTGCTTTCAGAGGTCACTTTTTCCCATTGCGTGAACGCTTCCCGAAACCCCGCATTCACTGAGAGCATCGCCGCAAGTACCAGCGCCGAGATAACCATACCCGTGATAGTGGTGACGACAATCGCCGTGTAGCGAGGACGCAGACGAAGCACACTCAGGCGTTTTTTGCCCATCTTGCGGCCCAAAAGGTCGCCGAAATAGGCAATAAAGCCGGACACCATTACCAGGATTATTACGAATAGTATTGAGTATCTCATATATTCCTAATCGGTCTATTTGGCGGCACGCTTGAGCAGTACGATCCCTGCAGCCACGCCCAGAACATCCGCCGTGAACGCGCCGACTATCGGGGCAATATCGCCCTGAACGGCCAGCGACGAAGTATATCGCCAGATTATCCAGTAAATGAGTATAAGCAGAATACTCAGACCAAACCCGACGGACGATCCGCTCCTGCTGGGCCTTATAGCCAGCGGAGCCGCCAGCAGTGCGAACACCAGGCTCGATACGGGCAGAGCGAGCTTGTTCCACCTGTCCACGTCAAGTTCGCTAATCTCGTTCAATGGCCTGTCAGGGTGCGCCCTGAGATAAGTCACCATCGAGGAGAGTTCCGCGAAACTCATCTGTTCGGTATCTTTCTGATAAAGCGCCAACTGCTCGGGCGTCTTCTCGATCCTGATTTCCCTGGTCTGAGACTTTTCGAATCTTCCGTAGGCCGAATGATCGCTGCCCAGACCGACCTCCCAATAGCCGTCGTAAAGCAGCCATTTATATCGGTCTTCGCGCTTGTTGTCGATTCCGGCCCATTTCGCGCGGTCGGCGTACACGATCATCGACGGACGATCCTCGCCATCGTTCTGCATGATCGTAATCTTTTTCAAAACGCCGCTGTTTTTATCCATGCCGCCGCTGACTCTAATAAGCGACTTCGTGCCTTCGTCGGTAAGGCTGAACGGCGCATCCGAAAGGGCTGCCTGCTTG
>JAJFUS010000004.1 GCA_021372295.1 bacterium
TCTGCAGGTGGCCGCTGACTTACCACAAGCGGGGGTGCATCAAAATCGCCGCGTCCAGACCGACTATATCGTCCCGGGTGGCGATCATGTCGCGCCACCAGGCGTCCTTGACGTTGCGCTTGAGCTCAACGCCCAATGGACCGTAGTCCCAGGTGCTGGCCAGGCCTCCGTAGATCTCGCTGGATTGGAATATGAACCCGCGCTTTTTGCACAGGTTTACGATGGTGTCCATATCAACTTGAGCCAATTTGCAATCTCCTTAATACAGATGAGAGTGGAGGGTGGAGAGCGAAGAGTCCAGAACCACCTGTCCGACAATGTAATTCTAAATGCTCATGCGACAACGGTCAAGCATGGTGGCTTCCTGCTATTCTCCGGCAATAACCTGCCGCACGACATCGAAATTGTCGAATGGCGGCATAAAATACACCCCGCCGAACTCGTTTTTGACCGCCAGGTATATCTCTTGCGCGATTTTGACCCCTTCGATTTTGGCGGCCTCGGGGTCGGCTTTTGCGAGGGTTTCGCGTATATCATCGGGTATGTTGATGCCCGGAACTTCGTGGTGGAGGAATTCGGCGTGCCTTGAACTCCTCAGCGGAAGCACTCCGATAAGTATCGGCAAATCCCACTCCTTCGGAATTCTTTCGACGGCTTTTCGCAGAGGGTCGAGGTCGAAAACCGGCTGGGTCATTAGGAAATTCGCACCGGATTCGCGCTTCTTCGCCAGTCGCTCGATCTCACGGTCGAGGTCGTCCGCCGCCGGGTTGAACGCCGTTCCGATGGCGAAGTTTGTCGGCCCGCCGATGTCTCTGCCGCTGTAATCCAATCCACAGTTGAGCGATGAAACAATTTTCGCGAGGCCGTCTGAAGTGACGTCAAATACAGAAGTTGCCCCGGGGTAGTCACCGACGCTCGCTGGGTCGCCGGTGAGAGCCAGAATGCCGTCGATTCCAAGCGCCGAAGCGCCCAGCAGCGTGGAATGCATGCCCAGGAGATTGAGGTCGCGGCAGGTGAGGTGCAAAATCGTTGCGACCCCGAGTTCCTCGCGAACCAGATGAGCGAACGCGACCGCGCTCATGTGCATGCGCGCCATCGGGTTGTCAGTGACGTCTATCGCTGTGATTCCCGCGGCGACCAATGGACGCAGCTTGTCCAGCAGGGTCTTGTAGTCCGCGTTTTTAGGCGGAGTGACCTCCACGGTTACGAACTCGCCGTTCATTTTGCGCAGAAGAGGCGAACGGCGGCATGTGTCGGTGACTGAGACCGACTCTTTCCTTCGCGCCGTTCGGACCTTTACCGGTGCGGGTCTGGCAAGCCCTTTGACTTTGGCGGCCAATGCCTCGATGTGAGCGGGAGATGTGCCGCAGCATCCGCCGACAATCGATGCGCCCGCCTGCACCATTTCGGCTCCGCGGTCGGCAAAGTATCCCGCGCCGGAAAGGAACAGGGTTCGGCCGTCGATATTGGTTGGGAAGCCTGAATTGGGCTGCGCTGAGATTGGCAACTCACAAATCTCGCGAAGGGTTTGGACGATGAGAAGGGTCTGTTCCGGCCCTACGCGGCAGTTGACGCCCAGCGCGCTGATCGGATAGTCCGAAATGCGCGCCACGACGTCTTCCAGGCTGTCGCCGCACGCGGTCGCGAAGTCCGCTCCTATCGCGAACTGCACCATGATTGGCAGGCTGCAGTTGTCGAGAGCGGTGTCCAGCATCACGCACGCCTGGTTCAAATCCGTAAGAGTCTCGAAGAGGATCAGGTCGACTCCGCCGTCGGTAAGAGCGCGCGCCTGTTCTTCGATACTGCTCTGCAAATCTTCAATTCTTGCCGACCCGATTGGGGCGAGGCTTACACCCGGCTGCCCGATGGATCCCGCGACTATGATATTTGACCCAGCGACGCTCCTTGCGAGCCGCGCTCCCGCGAGATTTATCTCATAGGTCTTATCTTCCAGACCGTGGCGGGCCAGATTGAACCGGTTTGCGCCGAAAGTGTTCGTTTCGATTGCGTTTGCGCCCGCTTTTATGTAGTCGGAGTGCGCCTGAGTGACCATCTCCGGTCTCGAGAAGTTGAGTTCCTCGAATGGGTGCAGATGAGAGATTCCGCGCTCCACAAGCAGCGAACCCATCGCGCCGTCGAATACGACTACTTGTCGGCTGAATATGTCGGGCAGTTTTCTTGCGTCGGGCATGATTTTTAGTTACCTATTTTCAACTGCTTGAGCTTGGCTTTGCTGCACTCGCTGCATCTGAACTCAGGGTCTGGGTCGTCACGGCGGTCGTAGCCGCGCGGGTCGTAGCGAAGACGTCTGACGGCGGTGTATTTGCCGCAATCATGGCATCGACCCACCTGCATGAACTCCCATTCCTGGACTTTCGCGCTGAAAATAAAGCGGTCGACCCAGAAGAATATACTTGCCCCAATCAGGTTCGCAAGCGCAACCGACCAGAATCCTGAGCCGAATTTCTGCACCACAGGGTAGAGGATGGGCGTTGAGAGCTGCCAGCGGAATGCGTATAGAAGAAATTTCAGCATGTGAGTGTTATATCCTGCTTACGATTTCGTTGTCATCATCCACCAGCACGACTTTTCGCTGCACGGGTTCGTCAGTGAGGCAGAACGCCGCTATTATGACCTTGTCGCCCGCATTGCATCTCAACGCGGCGGCTCCGTTGAGGCAGACTATCCCGCTGCCGCGCTCGGCTGGAATGGCGTACGTCTCAAGGCGCTCACCGTTGTTTACATTCCAAATATGCACGAGTTCACCGTCGATGATGTCCGCTGCGTCCAGCAGGTCTTGATCGACCGTGATGCTGCCGACATAGTTCACATCACACTGCGTGACTGTTGCTCGATGAATTTTGCCTTTACAGATGTGTAGAAGTTTCAATTTCGCGCTCCAATTAACTCTAATAGTATACCACTTGGGGCGTTAGTAGGAAAGTCGCACCTGAGAGCAGAAGAAGACTGTGGAGGCGAGTGTGTTGTCAAAGCTTGTTCAATGTGTTCCAAATTTCAGTGAGGGGCGTCGGCGCGAAGTCGTGGAGAAGATTGTCGCGGCTATAGACGCGGCGTCAGAGGTGAGGGTCGTCGATTACTCGATGGATGTCGATCATAATCGTTCGGTGGTCACGTTTAACGGCGAGCCGGGCGATATTCGCGCGTCGGTTCTGGCCGGAGCGAGGGTTGCAGTCGAGATGATCGACCTTAACAAGCACACCGGCGGGCACCCCAGAATCGGGGCGGTGGACGTCGTGCCTGTGGTCCCTCTGGGTGATATGGCTATGGATGAGGCCGTCGAGCTTGGTCATGCTATAGGTCGGGACATAGCCGACAACCTGCATGTTCCAGTCTATTTCTACGAGAATTGCGCTCTGCGAAACGAATGTGTGAACCTCGCCGATGTGCGTAAAGGCGGCTTCGAGCGACTCAGAGAGCGCGGATTGACAGGCGGCCGCGTGCCTGATCTTGGGCCGGACGCCGTGCATCCGACTGCGGGGGCGTGCGTTGTTGGGGCGCGTGGGCCGCTGATTGCGTATAATGTCAACCTCAAGACGGGTGACGTCGTGGCCGCCAGCGCGATAGCTGCAAAAATCAGGCAGCTTCGCGACTCGGGCGAGGCGATGCCGGGAGTGAAGGCGATTGGCGTATATCTCGAATCGCGCGGAATCGCGCAGGTTTCTATGAATATTACCAGGCCGGACTTGGTCAATCTGTGGGATGTTTATTCGCTTGTGGAAGAGCAGGCGCGCGAGATGGGGATTGAAGTTCTCGAATCGGAGCTTATCGGAGCTATGTGGGGGCAGCATTTAGTGGATGCGGCGGCATCCGCGCTGAAGTGCCGCTCTCTGACGCGGGAGAGAATACTCGATAAATAGCTGAGAGCTGATAGCCCAGAGCCTAGAGCTGTCAGCGCTTCGTTGTGCTTTCAGTCAATCAGGGCTTTCTGCTCTCTGCTTTCGGCCATATGCAAAATCAAGACTCGGTTGAAACGCTGACCTCCTCTGAGACAAATTCGGCATGCACTTCAAGAGTCATGGACGGCTGTCCCATCACAACCTTTACCTGATGAGTCTCGCCTGCAGGGAAAAGCGGCAGGAGATAAGAATGATGACGTTTGCCGTCCACATATATCTCGCGAACACCTTGCGACACATGCTCGGGGTTTTCGACTTCGACCTCATAGGTCGCACGGCGAAAACGTCTGGTTACTTTGTATGAGTCCCATTCGGACGGTATGCACGGGTCGATCAGTAGACCTCTAATCTCGGCTCGCACGCCTAGTATCCAGTCCAGGCACACTTTCCACATCCAGGCGGCGGTGCCGGTCGTCCAACTGAACTCGCCCTGGCCGAAGTATTTCGAGTCCGGGCCGTGGATGTACTCGCAGTAGACATAAGGCTCGACCTTGTAGATATCCTCGTCGCTCTCGCCCCGGTGAACGAACGAGACTTCTTTCCAATACTCGTACGCGCGGTCTCCCCGGCCGAGTATGCACTCAGCCATTATTGCCCAAGCGACCGGGTGGCAAAATATTGTGCCGTTCTCTTTTGTGCCGGGAGCGAACCGGGTAATGATCCCGATCTTGGGGTCGGGCTCGCAATAAGGAGGCAGGAACAGCGCCGGGCCGTAGGGCGTGTTCAAGTGCTTGTGAACAGAGTTCATGCTTCGGACGGCGCGGTTCTTAGGCGCGGCTCCGGCCATTACCATCCACGATTGCGCATTTATGTATATCCTGCCCTCGATGTTTCTTGACGAACCGAAAGCCTCGCCGTCGTCGCGGGTGCCGCGGATATACCAGTCACCGTCCCAGAGGTGCTGATTTATGTTTCTGATGAGTTTATCGCGCTCCTCTATATAGGATTGAGCATGCGCGTCGCTGCCAACGAACCACATCAGCAGCGCCACTTCCCGCAGCATCCAAGCCAGGTGCGCTGCGACCATCGCGCTCTCGCCGCGGCCCTGCCTGCCGACATAATCCAGACCGTCGTTCCAGTCGGCTGCCATGATTAACGGGATGCCTCGGTCACTCATGTGGCTGAGGGTGTAGTCCAACGCTCTCACAACGTGCTGGCGGACTGTTTCGGAGCCGCTGTCGTAATATCGCACTGCTTCGTCCAGGAACATCAGGTCTCCAGATTCTTTCAGATACTCAACCACACCAAGCACCAGCCACATGGGGTCGTCAGAGTGACCGGTTTTTGTCCCGATGTTGGTGAGCGGGTCCCAGTTGTGCAGGGTGCTGCCGTCGGGAAACTGGTGTTCGAGCATGTAGATGACACGCTCTCTCGCCCATTGGAGGTCGTTGGGAAGTATGGCGAGCATGTCTTGCCAACTGTCGCGGAAGCCTATGATCGAACCGCCGCCAACATAGTAAGAATCCATCCGGCTCCAGCGCGACGTCACCCACGCCTGATATTTGTTCCAGATGTTGAACGACAGATCGAACTCGCGGCTGGGCGTCCCGGCATTGGTGCGGCTCAGATAGCCGTCCCAGTAGCGATTGACTTCCGCCAGGCCGCGCTCGGCTTCTTCCCATTCGTCGTATCTGTCCCGTAGGTTCCATGCCAGTTCTTTGTGGAAAACCACTCCAACCAGCACCGTAAAGCGCGCCTCCTCGCCAGGCTCCAGGATGAACCTGTGCTGGAGCGCGGCTATGATGTCGCGGCCGTGACCGCTGGTGTTTCTGAGTTGCCCATCCTCGATTGCGATTGGGTTGGAATAGTCCCGATACATTCCCATAAACTCTTCCTCAAAGCAGTCGTGTGCCTCGACCGGCGCGCTGGAGGTCATAAACGCCCATTTGTCCCATCTGGCGTTGGGGTTTGCTGATGATCCTGCTGTAATGTTCCAGTACCGGCTGCTGGCGAAGATCGTGCCGTCTTCGATACTCGTTTCGTTGAAAAGCGCGGAGAAATTGGCTTCAACCGCGTTATAGGCATAGTTTGCGAGATCCCACTTTACGTAAGGGAATGCTTGAATTTCCCGCTTCTTGTCTGAAGAGTTGCGCACGCTGACCATCCAGACCTCGATGTCATCGCGCGGCGGGACGTAGTATGTGATGCTGCTCTCGATGCCGTGAGACGATCTGTTGATACTTGTATAACCGATGCCGTGGCGCGCTTCGAAGCCCGATGTATCGTCACAGACCGGCTGCCAGTTGGCGCTCCAGAATTCGCCGGTGTCCGCGTCGCGCAGGTAGACGTATCTGCCGGGCCTGTCTTGCATGACGGCCGTCTGCGGGAATGTGCGGGTCACGCGATTGTAGCCCGAGGTCTCGAAAAACGAGTGTCCGCCACCTGTCTGCGAGCATATTGCGCAATAGCGGCCGTTGGTGAGATAGTTTGCCCAGGGTCTAGGTGTGTCCGGGCGAGTGATGACGTATTCCCTGCCGTCTTCGGAGAAGTGTCCGTAGTTCATTCGGCTACCTCTCTAGTCCTGAGTTCTTCGATATTGACCTGTCGAACGCCCGAAACGCCCATCACTACCAGCAGCGCAAGCTCGCGGTCGTCGCTGGTATTGACTATCCCCTTGAGAAACACATCGCCGTTGGCCACACGCACGGCGATGGCCTGTCCCGCCAGACGTTTATCCTGATTCACCGCATTACTGACCAAACCGGCCAGCGCTTCGTCCTGAATCGTCACGACACACCTCCGAGTTAGAGGTTGGAAGTTAGATTTTTGATTGACTAACTTGCGGATATATGGTTCCCTGCGAGCGAGGCGGCCAAACCGGAGAAAAAATGCAGAGGAAATTCTGAGTTCTGAATTTGAATTTTTAGTTATTCAGAAAGAGGGTTAACGAGCGGATGAATGAGCGATCTTTGCGATTTCTTCGGGCAAAAGGTCGGCGATAACGATGACTTTTTTGCCTTGGCGTCGCGTTACATAGATAAAGCCTTGTCCGAAGTCCATTGGTTCATTGCATACGGACTTCTTTGCTGAGGGTTGATTGACGTTTACGCTGATTGAATATAGGCCGTCGGAGTAAGTGCAGTGCGAGGATCGCCCTGATTTGTCGGTCTCGGAGTCCGTCAGCACAAACCCTGCGGGTATTTTCATTTTATGTAATGATGCAGGCAGTTTTTGTGGCTGTGTGTCGGGTGTCGGTGCGGCGGACATCCGGTTATTATGAATATAATGTATGGAAACGGTTTTCATGGAGCGCTTGATCTTGTTGCGAGCCGTCCAGTCGCGTGACGCAAGCACCGCAGACGTCTTTTTGTCTACCCAGAGCTGTTTCCATGGCCTGTGCTTGGCTTTGGGTTTCAGGCGAAGAACCCATGTGTCTCTGCCCGCGATATGGTCGCGCCCTTCCACCAATGGAGTGTAGTTTTGATATATCAGAGACTCCAGGCGGTCGTTGCCGAGTGATGCGCGGCCATCGTGCCGGAGGGTGATTGTGGAGCGGATATTTTGCCCGTACAATGACTGTGTATGCTCTTGCACGGAATTATAGCTTAAGCTGTGCTGTGCTCGAAGAACTTTTTGCAGAATGTTACGGCCGTCGACATTCGGAGTCTGCGGATATATGACAATGCCCAGCGCCGATACCGCTGCAGCAATGATGAGTGCGCGCGACTTATTCATCGGTTGACGTTGGTCTCCCCGAAAAGCGGCCCATGCGATTCGATCTGGAGATGTTTCATTACAATACTGCGCGTGCCGGGATTGGCGCGGCGCAATTGAGGTTCGGGTTTACTGTGCTTGACGGCGAATATTGCCCAGATAACCACTGCCAGACTCCACAGCGTAAGGGCGAGCCTGCGCCTTTTTATATCGAAATTGCGATTCATAATATCCACATTCGGCATTATAGATGTCTGCAGACCGGCATGTCAACATGCACGCTATTCGACGGTTTGCGCTCCGACGGCATCGGGTAATTATCGGGTACGCACATTTATGACTTTGGGAGGTTCAGTATGCGACACGCGCACATAGCTTTGTTCGCTATCGCCCTAACTCTCGCGGCCGTAGTGGTGTCCGCGCAATGTTGTCCACCTGCTGCAACAGAACCCTGTTGCCCGTCATCTCTATCCAGCTGCATGCCGGCGTCACAAGCCGTCTCAGCCGCGCTGGGGGCAGGCCCCGCTGTCGACTTGCAGAAACTGTGTGGAGCCGATTTCGACAAGGCCTACTTGCAGAGTATGTATCAACTGCACGCGACAATCGGAGCATTCGTGACTCAGGGCATCGAGCAGACCAGCGATAAGAGCCTGAGAGACCTGTCGGTCAAGATTCGCGACGAGCAGACAAAATGGAACGAGAACCTGGCAGCTTGGGCGCGAGCTTGCAATGACTGCCCGCTTCCGGTGGATTACTCCAAAGTGCAGGCCATTGTCAACACGCTGCCCAAGTGTAACGACTGCAACTTCAACGCGGAGTACGCCAGAACTCTATCGATGCTGCTTAGCCAGCAGCGCGACGCGGATCAGTTGGCTATAGCGAACTCTTCAATCAAACAGCTGCAGACCGCTGCCGCTGCTTCGGTGACATCGACACAAAAGCAGATTAACTCGCTGCTGAAGTGGATTGGCGACAAGCAGTGCCCTCAGCCGTCATGCACTCCGGCATGTCCGACAACGACATGTCCTTCGACACCTTGCAAGTAGGCAGGATATGGCGGCTATTAATGCGCGCCCCGGGACTGCATGTCCCGGGGCGTTTTGCTTGATACGGTTTGCCCCATGACATGAGAGGGAACAAAGATAGCGGGGCATATTCAAGACAATGACAGGAGGCAGTGAAATGAGATACCTAGGCATCACGTTGCTGGCGTTGATGTTTGCAGTCGCTCCCATAGGCGTAATGGCGCAGTGTTGTCCGCAGACAACCTGCCCCGAACCATGCCCGGCTCCATGCCCTACGGTATGCCCGGAACCATGTCCTACGGCATGTCCGGCTCCATGCCCGTCGGCGTGCCCGACTTGCCCGGCGGAACCCGCTAGTATAGGCGCAGGGCCGTGCTCGGCGCTCGCCGACCTTTGCGGGTGTGATTTCGACCAGGCCTTTATGCGGCTGATGTATCAACAGCACAGCGATGTCGCTGCGCTTGCGACTCAGGGAATACAACTCTCGACAGACAAGAACATCAGGGACTTGTCCGGCAAGATCCGCTACGAGCAGACCAAACAGAACGAAAAGCTCGTAATGTGGGCGCAGAAGTTGAACAACTGCACTCTGCCCGTGGATTATATGCGGATTCAGGGGATAATGGAAGATCTGCAGAAATGCTGCGGGTCGGATTATAACATTCCCTATGTCAAGACAATGATCGGTCTGCTGCAGCAAAATCGCGACGCGGCGCAGCTTGCGATTTCCAAGGCGACCGTTCCCGGACTTCGCGATCAGGCAAGAATAGTGGTGAAATCGACAACCAGGGAGATCGCCGCTTTGCAAAGCTGGCTGGCCAAGTTCAATTCGGCTTGCCCGACAGTGTGTCCGACATCGACATGTCCGACAGCGACTTGCCCTACATCGACATGTCCGACGCCCTGTCCCACATGTCCCTAGTCTTTCTCGGGAAAAGTAATATAAGAATTGCCCCGCAGCCGGTTGGTCGCGGGGCAATTATATTTATGATCCAAGCACTCTAGAAATCTACCACCTCAGAGATATGAATCGTTCTCCAGGATGGCATTGAAGCAGAGTCACATAGTATATGCCGTCTATTACTTCCTGCGAGATCGTGCAGGCTTTACCGTCGACTTGTATTTCTTTTGGGGAGTTCCTTAATACAAGCACGGTCTTTTTACCCGCGAGCAGTTCGATCTCCGCTCTTCCGGCGCCGTCGGTTAGGCGTCGAAGACAAGATGCACCCTGCACATCCAGGAACTTCGACCTTCGCCCAACCAACCTGTAAAGATTGAACGAGTGTGGCGCGATTTTAATCTGCGGGTCGCCGTCGGGAAGCATTTTCTGCTCGCGGACGTCCCAGAAATTGGCCCGTCCCGGTCGTCCGACTGCATGGCCCTCTTCGTCGGAAACATTGCTCAGTATTATGTAGTCGCTGGCGTTGATGTTCCAGAGGACTCCTTCGCTGCACGAATCAATTGTCATTGCCGGAGCGTTAACTTCTTTGAGCGCATATGAGACAGCCTTTTCCGCCATCGAAGCGGTGTCGGAATTCAGCCCAAATCCGCAGAATATCGCAAGCGTGGATCTGTCGCGCCACTCGGCTACAACAGGCACTTTGGACTCGTCTATTCCAATCTCGTACAGCACGCTGGCGCGGGAGCCGAAAATTCTTCTTACGTCGGCGACCCGCTTGACCGTCGTAGGTTCGTCATCCGTCAGGAAAGCCGACCGGCGCACGCGCGAAATGTCATTGAGCTCGACAGGCTCGTCGAAGTTGATTGTGAGACCTTCTTCCTGTCGTATTCCGATCAGTTTGAGTATGCCCGGAAACGCACTGGCGCATGGCTGAGATCCCGGCAGTTCGGGATCGGCTGAAAACCCTGTTCCTGCGCCAAATGCGATAACCGCTCTACGCACAGTGCTCTGGAACCAGTTTCGGATTACGAGCATCTGCTCGGCGCTCAGCGGGAAGTGCTCCTCGAAGACAAGCACCTGGACTTCGGGGTGCTCTTTCAGGTCTTGATCGAGGGTGTCCGCGTGAAAAGTCAGCATCGGGATATGAGCGTCGAACGCCATCCTTTTTGCCAGCGCCCAGTAATGTGAAAATACGGTCTCCGCGGTAAGTGGGTTGGCGTGGCGTGTGCCCGAATACGAGAAGACAAATGCCACCGGAGACTTTGGGCGCCCGAGCCTTCGCGCCGCATCTGCCGCCTGGCACAAAACATCCATATAGGCGTCGTCTTTGCCATAGTTCTGGTCGTACCAATGCCTGGTGAACCCGCACGGAGCCGCTGCCAGAGAAGACAGTATTGTGTCTCTGGAAAACTCAAAAGGAATCATAGGGCTGTCGGTGACGTGCTCGTTTGTCGGATTGCTGACGGCGATGACATCCTTGCCCAGCGCGTGAGCCAGCACTTCGATGTAGTTGAGTTTCGGTGAGCGGCTCATTTCGTCACCGGTGTGCATGGTGTCGGCAAATATGTTGTCCGGCTGCATTCTGACCACCAGGAAGTCCAGCCCTGGGATTCGCGCTATCCGGCTTATATTGCATGACGTATTCAAGGTGGAAGCAGGGGTGTTTTCAATGGTGGGAATGAAGAACCATGGCATAACGCCTGCCTTCTTCGCGCCAATAGATTTTGCGTGATCGATCAGGTCCGTATAGAAGTCTTCGAGTACCGATGCCTTCGCATTCTGCACTAACAGGTACTCCGCGCTCTCCTCGCACATTTCTGGATATTTTATGTCCGGATTTTCGGCGACAAATTTGGTGTAAAATCGATCACTAGTTCCCGGAATGTCAACCTTTGACATTGGTTCCTCAAACACTACGTAGTCAAAGCCATATTGTTTGACAAATAGTGTTGTAAGCTTTTTGAGGTAGTCTTTCCAGGCCTCTGATGCAAATGAGGCGAAGAAACCGCTTGTTCCCCATCTCTCTGGATTGTTATCAATGTCGTACTGCGCTTCTTCAAGCCCGATCTTGTCTCCCGCGCATATAGTTGACTGAATCTGGATACACGCGGGATAGCCGCGCTTATGCGCTTCCGTGACAAATCCCGTATATGTATCCTTC
>JAJFUS010000005.1 GCA_021372295.1 bacterium
AATCCTCGTACAATTAACAGGTTTTTTGCACGAATTCGCAAAACGAGCCAAATAACAGGGTGTATGTCAAATGTGGGGAGATTTGGGGCTCTGCCCCAAACCCTGCCAGAGACCCTGTCTCTGGACTCTGCAAGGAAACCATGTTTCCTTGACCTTCTGACCCGAACTTAATTATCCCCTTAAGGGGATAATTAAGTTCGATACGGGGGTCCAGGGGCCACTCGGCTCCTGGCGGGATCCAAGGGCAGAGCCCTTGGTCAGGAGTCTGAAGGTGAGACCCTCAGATCACTTTCCCCGTTTTTGACACGCACCCCAAATAATCAGCGCTTGAAAATGGATCGATCCTGAGTTACCATAAACTAATGGATACCCAAACCGACATAGTAAGAGCGATGCGAGGCGCAAGCCCCGCACTGGAGCTGCATCTTGGACGCAGCATCTTTGCAACCGGCGGACAATTGAGCGGAGTCGTGCTATTTCGCATGGCGAAGCCGACCAATATCCGGTCTCTGGTGGTGTCGGTTGCGGGATGCGAGGCTGTCGTGGGGACATCGTTTGCCCGCTCAGCACACAAGCCCATTTCTTTTTTCCAGAGAGACGTGCTGCTTTCGGGTCGAGACCGGCCAAGGTTCAGACCCGAGCTTATATCGCGATTCTGGAACGAGTTTCTTGGCAGGGACAACGGTCGTCTTCTGAGCGCTGGCGAGCACATGTACCCGTTTTCGATTTTGCTGCCCGCGTCGCTGCCGCCTACTTATCAGGGCATCTCCGGCAGGATCGACTACACGCTTACTGCTCGAATAGAGTTCCCGTTGGGCTACAGTATGCAGGTTTCCAAAGCGATTCCGGTTGCGTATGTTCCCCGCAGCCAAAAAAGTCGACCGGTGTCGATGAGCTATCCGTCATCGGACGGCGCTCTTCCACCCGGAAGTATCAGCATCAATGTCGAGCTTCTTCAGCGCTGCGTGGAACTGGGCCAACGCATAACAGGACGCTTCGTCATAGCCAACCCAAGGCGGGTTGAGATCAAAGAGATAGTTGCGTCACTGGAAAATTGCGAGTGGGTGCGCGGCGATACTCAGAAGGAGACTGGCCGGAGTGTGGCGCAATCCATGGTAATCGAGCCTGAAGACCCTGTGGCAGGCTTTATCGAAGGCAGGTTTGAGCTGCGCGTGCCTGAAAACGCTGTGCCGACTGTGGAAGGCGCTGCGATATCGGTGATGTGGTTCCTCAAGTTGTATCTGAATTCGCCGCATCCGATGGAGTTTAAAGCGCCAATCACGGTATATATGCCTCAGTAATGGTTTTTATGAAAATGCCCACTATAGCTTATCACACCCTTGGATGCAAGGTTAATCAATATGAAACCGAAAAGATTCGCGAGGCGCTGGAGCGCGCAGGGTTCGAGACCACGGCATTCTCCTCGCGCTCAGACGCGTACGTCATAAATACCTGCAGCGTGACTTCCATCGCTGACAGCAAGTCCCGGGCGGCCATTCGCAGGACTCTCAAACTCAATCCCGACGCTTACGTAGTGGTCGCGGGGTGCTATGCCCAGCTTGAGCCGGATCAAATCAGGACGATTGAAGGCGTGGGGCTTGTGGTGGCGCATGAGGAGAAAGACAATATTCCTGAGCGCATCATTGCTCATTTCGGTTGTACGGATACTCATCATCCGACATCCGGCGGTCGTCCTCGTCCCAGAATGCGGACTCGCGCGGTAGTCAAAGTGCAGGACGGCTGCGACCAGTTCTGCGCGTATTGCGTGATTCCTTATGCTCGCGTGGGCAAGACTTCCAGACCATTAAACGACGTGTTGGACGAGCTTCGGCTGCTGGCAGAGTTTGGTTATAAAGAGATAGTGTTTGCGGGGATTCGGCTGGGATCGTACGAAGACGGAGATATCAGACTGCCGCAGTTGATCGAGCATGCGACCCGGATTGACGGCATCGAACGAATACGCCTGAGTTCGATCGAGCCGTGGGAAGTCGGCAACGAACTTCTTGACACCATGATCCATCCAAAGGTCTGCCGCCACTTGCATATACCGCTTCAGAGCGGCGATGACGATACCCTCCGCCGTATGAATCGACCCTACACTGCCAGCGACTATCTCGGGATAATCGAGAGGGTGCGCGCCCGGATCGACGGGATAGGGATCACCACGGATGTAATCGCGGGTTTTCCCGGTGAGACCGATGGCGAGTTCAATAATACATGCGCCCTGATTGAGTTGGTCGATTTTTCCAGGCTGCACGTGTTCAGATACTCGCCCAGGCCAGGGACTCGTGCCGCCGCGCTGCCCGGCCATATTGACGCCCACGCAAAAAAACTGCGCGCCCAGACTTTGATCGAAATCGGAAGAAGGGCAATGATAAGGTTCGCGTCTTCGCAAATAGGGAATACGTTGGAGGTGCTGGCGGGCCTGACGGATAACTATATCGAAGTGGCTTTCGCTGGTGACGCGCCGCCTAAGGGCGAGATCGTTCGCGCGCGGATCGATGGTGTCGACGAAAAAGGCGCTGTACAGGCAGTTCTAATATCTAACTTCTAAACGGGGGTGTTACACTCTTGACTGACTGCATATTTTGCAAGATCGCAAACAAGGAGATGGGCAAGCTTGTCTATGAGGACGATTCGGTTGTTGCGTTTGACGATGTGAACCCGCAGGCTCCGGTGCACGTATTGGTAATTCCGAAGAAGCACATATCGCGGATATCAGATGTCACCGGCGGCGAGGATGCCTGTCTTCTGGGGCATATTATGGTCGTTGCAAATAAGATTGCCGCCCAGCGGGGCGTCGCTGACGAGGGCTATCGTGTGGTTGCCAACTGCAACGAGGGAGCGGGGCAATCGGTGTGGCATGTGCATTTTCACTTGCTCGGGGGCAGAAAACTGGGCTGGCCGCCGGGATAGTTTGGTTATTGACATTCCTGGTGGGCAATGGTAAAATTTCATTAGTTGGTGCGGGAGTAGCTCAGTTGGTAGAGCGCTAGCCTTCCAAGCTGGATGTCGCGAGTTCGAGCCTCGTCTCCCGCTCCATTTTTATGTACGGGGTTTTTCGCCCATCCCACGCTTGGAATCACTCAAGACCAGATGTTCAAAACACTTTTCTCTGATTATATTTTCGACATACGTTCTAATTACACATAAAGAATACTGGAGTTTACACAAAATTAGAAACACTACCTATGCCTCTGCCCATTTGTGGACACAACAATGCTCTTGCTACATCGTACAGCACAATAATGGCTACGCCCGGATAAGCATTCCTTGCAGAACGACCGAACAACGCGTAACCTCATCTCTTTGGCTTTATAAGATGCACCTGTTTATCAACAGTTAGCAGAATTCTGATGAGTGTATCCGGGTAAGCAGATCCATGTTCAGTTTGTTTACGAAGCACTGAAAAGCGGTTGGATTATAAATTGATCCTGTAAAGTGCAGATTGGTAGCAGGACACCCGCCAGCACATGTGCAGCATGCATCGCAGTCCGAACAAGCGGGATGCTTATCCCTGCCGGAATCTATGAACTGCATCCGCATTCGCACATCAGTAAACCCGTCATCCAAAGTGCCGAGCTTGCAACTTTCCATACCCGGAAATGGCCGTACAAACTTGCTGCACGCATACAGGTCACCTGATGCCGACACAGATATTCGCGATTTCCCGGCATCGCATGACCATATCTGACTGTTTTTTGCACGTCGTTGTTCAGGAGTATCTTCGAATTCGGCGATTCTGATCGGCAGCCCCTCCGCCTTAGCCTCAATGTAGAAATCGACCACCTTATGCATCTCCGACGCAAATATGTTCATCTCCTCTCTAGTCCACAAGACGTCCGTGTCTGAGCCAATCAGGAACTGGTTTACTCCTCTGTCAAACAGAGTCTTTACTCCAGATGAGAGAAATCTCGCTGTGTCAGGACTAACGGTGACTCTGGCACCAACCCATTTCTGTATATTCTTCAGTATCGGAAGAGCATTGTCCATAACAGCATCCCAACTCCCTCTCCTTCCTCCAGCATAGACTCGGTGTAAGTCGTGAGCATATCTGTCTCCATCAATACTCAGCATGAAGTTGAACTCATACTCTCGCCCAAACCAAGCAATTTCCTCGTTCATGATCGTGCCATTCGTTGTTATTGCATAATGCACGGTCTTCCCAATTTGCGCCGTGAGGTCCCTTGTATATTCAGCGACCTGCTTTATCAACGGAAATTCCATGAGGGGCTCGCCGCCAAAAAAGTTGATATGCAACTCGCGTTCATCGCCCGACGATGTCACTAGAAAATCAATGGCCTTTTTGGCGACTTCCCAAGTCATCCGTGTTGACTTGTCTTTATCATTCACAAAGCAGTAATCGCATCGCAATGTGCAGTCTTCTGTCACAAACAACTCGATCAGCACTATTGGGGGCAGTTTCTTATCTGCGAACTTACGGGCTACCTGACAAGCAAAAGCCTCTGCTTGCGCCGATTCCAATTCCAATCTTGTGGTCATACTAAGCCTTTTTTCCTCCAACTCCGCGTATGTCTACTGAATGGTGAACACTGTCGTGTGACCATCTAAAAAAATCACATTACCCTTTCCCAAGTGAGGAAAAGTGAGACGCTCGCTACTTATCTCATACGTTGGATCTTCTACAAGGACGCACTTGCTAGCAGGTAAAGGGTGTTTGCCTAACTGTCCATCCACGCGCAGTATCCCAGGCTTGCAGAACCAGAAACCGTAACTTGAGTAGAGATGGCATACCCCGTTTTCGACTTTATTTGTGCCTGCATATTTATCGCTTGGGCAAAACCACGCCGGTGTGTTCTTTACGTACTTCGATAGCGAAGCGTGCAGCTTCTCAGGCGACCGAAAACCAACAGTTTCTTGGCGACTAGGTTCTCCCCTATCATTCGTGTATATGGGCATCCATCCACCATTGTCCTCTGCATACATCATGGAAGCAGACCAAAGTTGTTTTATGTTGGACATGCACAGCCTCTGCCTTTCCCGTTCACCAGGCCGTTGCAATATCCCTATGAGAGCGGGGCCGAACAAGACAGCTAGGCAGACAATTATCAACCCGAAAATCACAACAATTCTTAGCTTGGAACCTGACATCTGATTCATAGTTTCCATGTTTACCTCCTTGATGATGGGGACGCTGCCAATGTTCTGAGCATTCTGGAACCCACGCAACTAGCTCTACTCCGATGGCGGGGTATAATCATCGTCGAAAGCAGCTGTTGTACAATGAATAGCGCTGTCGCTCCGACATGTGTGTGTATCCCCGGTACAGTTGTAGTCACCAGGACAGTTAAAGTTCATATTGCACAAGAGTGAGCGTGTGGTGCAACCATACGGATTCCCGACACTACAGTCTGGGGTGAATGCGCCACAGGACACATCCTCACCTGGCGAGCATTGCCAGTCTACGGGCGGCGAGCAGACAAACATCACTCTGTAATCACTTGCATTAGCATAATAGTCGAGCCTGTTGTGCCTGAGCACTCCAGCCGCAGCATTTGAGAACAGCCCTATGCCTTTAGTTTCCGCAATTCGTTCCAGTACCTTATCTGCAACCGCATCAAACCCAAGCACGCCGAACAATGAAGCTGCTGCTACCTCTGCTGACTTGCGTATGAATCTCCTCCGTGATATTTCCTTTGACTCCTCAACTACTTCCGGCGTTCCACTGCTCATCTCTGCAGCAACACTTTTTATCTCTTTGTTGTTCATTGTTACCCTCCTCTTCGCTATAAGTCCATTTTAGAGCCAACTAATGTACTACGTTTCCTTATTATCACTTTCTTTCTCGCGAATCCTGTCCAGAACAGCTTCCGCGATCAGATTGATCTTCTCGCGTTCATCTATTCTTTTTACAACAGCATCCGCGAGATTTTCAACAAAAGCATCAATATCAGGAATTTCCATTTTCTACCACCCCCAATTGATAACATGCCGGTGACAGCGCAAGAATGCCACCGGCATATCAGCTACTCATCATTATGCTCAACTAAAACCGAAATGTCAATGACATTATAATGAATATGTTAATACTACAATGCCATTATTTATGCAATCTGAACATCCAGCCGGCAGCGATGTCAATGCAGATATATCGGTCAGGACTCTCCCTTGTTTATACACTGGACGAAATCGCCGGGATTTAGTAGAATACCCTGGGTCTTGGATGCAAGGCCCTGCGTGTTGTACAAACCTCGGAGGGAATCGAACATGGACGAGCGGATGGCGCTGGAACAGCTCATCGGCATGTCGCGCGAGATCGCCAGGCCGGAACTCGATGCAGTCATACTGGGCGAAGGAAACACTTCGGCAAAAATCAGTGATGACGAGTTCTTTGTCAAGGCGAGCGGAAAATACCTCTGTCAGTCCGATGAAAACACTTTTGTGAAGGTCGATCTGAAAGGGGCGCTGGCGGTGCTCGATGGCCCCGATCTTACCGACGACCAGACCAAAGATGCCCTGTTCAACCTTCGCATCGACAAGTCGAATCCGCTGAAACCCTCAATCGAGACCACATTCCACGCATTCCTGCTGAGCCAGCCAGATGTCAACTTTGTGGCTCACACTCATGCGACCGCTATCAACATGATTACATGCTCCACCAAAGGCAAAGAGATCATTCGGGGCCGTATATGCCCCGACGAGATCGTGTATTGCGGGATCGAGCCGATATGGATCGACTTCGTGGAACCAGGCGTGGCTCTCGGGCGCGCTATACGAGAGAAAGTCATCACTTATCAGGACAAGCACGGCTGCAACCCCAAGACTATTATGATGCAGAACCACGGGCTGGTCGCGCTGGGAAGGACAGCTCACGAGTGCGAGGCTATCACCCAAATGGCAATCAAGACAGCGCGAGTGCTGCTTGGGGCGATGGCATTTGGCGGAATACACTATTTGACTGAGGAAAACGTTATGCGGATCTACAACAGCTCCGGCAAGGCATACAGGCGACAACAGTTTGAGTAATCATTACGCAATTGACACGAAAGGCCAAGTAATATGAGTGACACACTGAGTCGGTACAAGAAACTTGATTATCAACTGCCCAAGGAGAACCTGGCCTGGCAGATGCGCGAAGCGGGCGTGGAAAACTTCGGCAATGATGGAGTCGATACGCTTCCGCTGCTCAAACCCGGAGCCGATGAAATCCTTTTGAGGGTCGATGCTATTGGGATATGTTTCTCGGACGTAAAACTCATTACCCAGGGATCAAGCCATCCTCGAATTACGGGGCGCGACTTGGTGAAGGAACCTGTAATCGGGGGACATGAAGTCTCGCTGACGGTGGTTGAGGCGGGTGATAATCACAAGGATAAATACAAGCCCGGCGACAGGTTTATGGTGCAGGCCGACATATATTACAAGGGCGTCAGTGTGGCGTTCGGTTACGTGCTGCCTGGCGGCATGCAGCAGTTCGTAATGGTCGGCAATGAGGTCCTAAACGGCGACGAGGGCTCGTACCTGATTTCCGTGAAGCCTGAGACGGGTTATGCCGAGGCGGCGCTGGTGGAACCGTGGACTTGCGTGGTGGCCTCTTACAGGATCAAGCCACGCAAAACTCTGGAGCCTGGTGGCGTGATGCTCATAGCCCAAGTCGAAGGAGGCAATTGGGAGCTTGGAGAAGGATTGTGCGCGGACGGCAAGCCGGGCAAAATCATTCTGGCGGGGGTCGGCGAAGGTCTTAAGTCGCAAATTTGCGGGTGCGGATGCTGCAGCACTGAAGTGATCGAAATCGGAAAGCTCCAGCCCGAACATGTCAAGGCTCTCTCACAGGAACGCACCGGCGACAAGGGATTCAACGACGTCGTAGTCCTGGGAACTCCGAGCCCCGAACTGGCTGAAGCGCTGAGCGCATGCCTGGGACACGAAGCGGTTATGGCTGTGCTTGCCGACAAATCTATCGCCAGGCCACTGCAGATAGACGTCGGGCGAGTGCATTACGATTACATCGATTACATCGGCGCTAAGTCCAATAAAGTCTCCGACGCTTATTCCAAGAGCCGCGACAGCAATCTGGTTCCTGGCGGCACAGCGTGGTTTATCGGCGCAGCGGGGCCTATGGGTCAGATGCACGTGCAGCGCGCGGCCAAGTTAAAGGACGGCCCGAAGAAAATACTGTGCACGGACGTCGATAATGCTCGATTAAATTATCTAAAGGCGGGCGTCGCCGATTCGGCTAAGGAAAACGGCGTCGAGATCGTATTTCTAAACCCGATGGAAGCCGGGCTTGACGCGCAGAATAAAGCGATAGACCAAATGACCGGAGGCAAGGGATTCGACGATATAGTGGTGCTGGCCCCAGTGGCGGCTCTGATCACTGGAGCGGTTCCGCACCTTGCCGACGGCGGTCTGATGAACATTTTCGCGGGCGTTCCACGCGGCACTATCGCGACGATCGATTTGAGCGTCATTAACATGAAGGGCGCGAGGTTTGTCGGGTCGAGCGGATCGAGACCGCAGGATATGATCGACACACTTGCTTATACCGAAGCCGGCGAATTGCCAACCCGTGACTCGATGGCGGCTGTGGGTGGAATTGACGCTATGGCCGACGGCGTGAAGGCTGTTAAGGCCGCGAAATTCCCCGGCAAGACCGTGATTTTCCCGCATATCGAGCTACCGCTCACGGCTCTGACTGATCTGGACAAGGTGTTACCCAACGTATACGCCAAGCTCAAAGATGGCACGTTCTGGACACCCGAAGCAGAGGAAGAACTTCTCAAAAGCAAGCTGGAGATTATCTGAGGGTTTCACCCTCAGACTCTTGACCAGAGACTCTGGAACGGGAGTCCAGGGGCCACTCGGCTCCTGGCGGGATCCAAGGGCAGAGCCCCAAGAATACTGGAAAGGCATCAGGTTATAATGTGCGAAGCGCGTTTTAAGGACAAAATCGTTTTGGTGACAGGCGGCGCTCAGGGAGTGGGCGAGGCCATTTGCAGGAGGTTCGCCGAAGAGTGTGCGACGGTCATCGTCGCAGACATTAACGAAGACGGCGCAAAATCGGTCGCCGAGAACATAGCCAAAGAGTTCGGCGGAAAGACTCTTGGAATCAGAATGAATGTCACCGACGATTTTGAAGTCCATTCCACTATGGAGATGATCGAGAAAGACTTCGGCCGGCTGGACGTTCTGGTCGCCAATGCCGGAATACTCAGGGCTCATGCTATCGAGGAGTTCCCGGTAAGCGAGTGGCGGATGGTAGTGGAAGTCAATCTGGTCGGCTATATGATCTGCACAAAACACGCTTGCCAGATTATGATGAAGCAAAAAAGTGGAAATATCGTCCAGATCAATTCCAAATCGGGCAAGAAAGGCTCGTTTAGAAACTCGGCATACACCGCCAGCAGTTTTGGCGGCATCGGCCTTACCCAGAGCCTCGCGCTGGAAATGGCTCCTTATGGAGTGAGGGTAAACTCGGTATGCCCGGGAGATCTTGGTATGGGCGCATCGGATTGTGGACTCTCTAAATATACAGACCAAATTCCTTTGGAACGCAGCTGTTCTTACGATGACATCACTAACGTGGTGACATTTCTGGCGTCCGACCAGGCCGCATACATGACCGGCCAGGCGATAAATGTCACCGGCGGCCAGGAAATGAGGTAGGTTATATGATCGTCAAGCGATATCCCGAAAACCCGCTTGTAAAACCGTCGTATGTGAAGCCGTCGCTGGAAAATTACGAGGTAATATGCGCCTTCAATGCCGGCGTGATCGAGTGCGGCGACGAAATCCTGATGCTGATGCGCGTGGCTGAAAGGCCGGTCAATCATAAGACTGACCTCGTGCTCGTGCCAATAATAGACTTCACCGAAGGTAGCGCCAAACAGAAAATACTCTCATTCAGTTCGACTGCGGAGGGCATCAATCTGGACGACCCGCGCATTGTCGAATTTCCGGGAAAAGTCTATCTCACCTCGATTTCTCACCTAAGAATTGCCCGCAGCAAAGACGGAGTCCATTTCAGTGTGGACGACACTCCCGCTCTGAGCCCCGATCAGGAGTATGAGGCTTACGGCATAGAAGATCCCAGGATCACTAAGATCGACGACACGTACTATGTGGTCTATAAAGGCGTCGCGCCAACAGGCATTACGCAGTGTCTTGCCAGCACGACCGACTTCGTTCACTGGCAAAAGCATGGGGTGATCCTTGCGCCCGAAAACATGGACGGGCTGCTGTTTCCGTCTAAAGTGCGCGGTAAGTACGCGATGATCCATCGTCCTTATCCCAAATTCATCGGCACGCCCAATATGTGGATGGCGTATTCCGACGATATCATTCACTGGGGCGAGCACAAGTTCATGCTCGCCTGCGCCGAAGGTACATGGGAAGGCGGCAGGCTCGGCGGCGGGGCTGTTCCTTTTCTGACGGATCGTGGTTGGGTGGAGATATATCACGCGGCGACTCCGGGCGACCGTTACTGCCTGGGTGCCCTGCTTCTGGACAAAGACTATCCCGAAAAAGTGCTCGCGAAAAGCCCCGCGCCTATCCTGCAACCCGAAGCGCCGTATGAGGTACACGGGTTCAAGGACAATGTCGTATTCACATGCGGCGCAATAGTGCGAGGCGATACTCTGACCATATACTACGGCGCGGCGGACGAATCAATGTGCGCGGCGGACTTCAGCCTGCATGAGATATTGGACAGTCTTGTGCCTATTTGAGGGCTTTACACTCAGACTCCCGCCTTGGAACCCGCCAAGAACCAGATGTCCCTGTTCCTGTGAAGTCCAGAGGCAAAGCCTTTGGCGGGATTTGGGGCAACGCCACCAACAGAGAGGCTGCGATATGAAAGACATGCTGAAATCTATCTGTGGCGAAGCCGGGCGCAAAGGCGCGAGCTTCGCGGATGTGAGGATATATCAATCCGAGGGTACGGGTATAGTTCGACAGGACGGTCGCGCCGACAAGCTCGACCAGAGCTCAGTGAGCGGTCTGGGAATACGAGTCTTAAAGGACTGCGCTTGGGGGTTTGCGTCCGTATCCGGGTTGGATCGCGATGCCGCATTTGAGGCGCTGGATGCCGCAATAGCGATGGCTGAGGCGTCGTCCGCGAGGTCGGAGGACTCGGTTGTAACCTATATCCCGGGCATTGAAGATGTGGTTCGCGCCGAGGTTGAGATCGACCCGAGAAGCGTTACGCTCGAAAGGAAAATGGCGGCTCTGCAGTGCTATGAGCAAGCCGCAATAGAGTTGGTCGGAAGCAAAATGGCTAACTCGATTACGTCTTACCGCGACGCAGCGCAGCGCGAGATCGTCTGCAACACCTTCGGCACGTATATCGAAACTGAAATCATTCGCACGCGAATGACCAGCATGGTTGTCGCGCGGGACGGCAGTCTGCTGCAACGCGGGAGCAAAGTCGTCGCCGCGCCGAGAGGGTTTGAACTGGTGGAATCGACTTCCGCGCAGGACTTCACCCTCAAGGCCGCTAGCCTGGCGGTCTCGCTATTGTCGGCCTCTCCACCGCCAGCCGGAAGGTTTCCCGTGATCTTTCACCCATCCGTGACGGGCCTGCTGACGCACGAAGCCATAGGACACAACGCCGAGGCCGACCACATCTTGTCGGGCACGTCAATTATTGCCGGAAAGCTGGGCACACGAGTTGGATCGGAACTCGTTACGATTGTTGATGACTCCACTCTGCCGGGCGAATGGGGATCGTACAAATACGACTCCGAGGGCACTCCCGGCCAGCGCCGCGTAATAGTCGACCGGGGCATACTCAGAGGCTACATGCACAGTCTGGAAACCGCCGCCAAGCTCGGCGCAGCGCCTAACGGGTCGGCTCGCGCGCAGGATTACTCTCAGCGTCCGATCATCAGAATGAGCAACACATTCGTGGAGCCCGGAGAATCGACTTTCGAGGATATGGTCAAAGGCATGGACCTCGGGATCTACCTCAAGGGCGGTCAGCACGGCCATGTCTACAGCGAACGGGGGCAGTTTACGTGTCACGCCGGTGAGGCTTATATGATCCGGCACGGTGAGATTGCCGAGCATTTGCGGGACGTTTCCGTTGCCGGAATGACGCTGGAGACCCTGATGAACATCGACGCAGTTTCAAATGATTTTGAGATGGACTCGCCCGGCATGTGCGGCAAAAATGGGCAGAGTATGTACATCGATAACGGCGGCCCGCATATCAGAGTTAAGGAACTGGTCGTCGGTGGAAGAAACTGAGCCGGAGGTTTACAATGCTCGACACACAGGCTATTCTAAGCTCGGGTCGCATCAAAACAGATATCACTGACGAATCTGTGACGCCTGTGGCAGGCAGGCAGTGTGAAATCGCTTATTCCGCATCCATCACCATAGATATACCGACCAAATACATGCTTTACCTGCCAAAGGATTATGGCGCAGACGTAAACAAACGCTGGCCGTTGGTGTTCTTTCTGCACGGAATGGGATCTTGGGGCGCGGATGTCACCAAGTTGAAAAAATACGGACCGGTGAAATTGGTGGAGGATGGCAGAGAGTTTCCGTTTATTTTAGTCTCGCCTTTATGCCCTGTGTTTTTCCATTGGTGCTATCAAATCGAATGGCTTAAGGAACTGCTTGACAAGATTGAGGCGGACTACAGTGTGGACAATAACCGGATATACCTCACCGGCCTGAGTATGGGCGGATACGCGTCCTGGGCTTTGGCTGCCAGGCAGCCTGACAGGTTTGCGGCCATTGTTCCAATATGTGGTGGAGGCAACCCGAACGACGCTCCGCTGATGAAGGACATACCCATGTGGGTGTTTCACGGCGACAAAGACCGCGTTGTACCGCTCTCGGAGTCTCAGAAGATGGTGGATGCCGTGAAAGCCGCCGGAGGTAACCCCAAGTTTACCATATATCCAGGAGTCGACCACGATTCCTGGACGGATACATACAATAACGGCGAAGTTTGGGACTGGCTGCTTGAACAGCGCAGGACTGCAAGAGTCTGAGGGTAAAATGCCTGGCTCCGGAAAGCGCACGCAAAAAGAAGCCCTCCGGTCAAATTTACCGGAAGGCTCCGCTGGAGGCTTGACGCCACATTTGCGGAAGTACATCTACTTAAGCACTCGAAAGGAGAAGAAAGATGGGTAGTCCGATAAACGTGGCCGTCACCGGATTTCCCACTATTAGATTCCCACAAGCTCGCAAATGCAAACCGTTTAATCATGTAAAAACGGCGGATGAACGCACCCGCCGTTTCGAATATTGACACAGGAAATATCTACGGATTTATTCCGTTTCTTCAACCGTTACTTTATGTTTTGCCGACTCTTCTGCTTTCGGCATCATGATCTCAAGAACACCGTTCTTGTAATGCGCCTTCACCTCTTCAGGCTTTACCTCCATCGGAAGCGAATAAGACAGGCAGAACGATCCATAGCTCTGCTGACGGAAATGATATCTTTCGCCGGGCTTTTCTTCCTCGGTCTTTCTTTCGCCGGAGATAGTAATAGTGTCTCCGGTCACATCTATGTCTATATCTTCCTTACCCATGCCAGGAACCGTCGCGGACAGCACCAGTTCTTTGTCTGTCTCTCTCAGGTCGACTTCGGGAGTATACTCACTGAGTTCTCTCGTCCACATTCTCGGCGCCCGAACCATCGGAACACCAAAGAATCCTCGGAACATACGTTCCATGTCTCTGAATGTATTCCAAGGCTCTATCGTTTCAAGATCAGTCGGTGCTCTTCTTGCCAAGATCTTTTCGCGTGGCATGTTATGTCACCTCACTTCAGCAATCAACTATTTCTCATTTCCGTTATTTTATTACCCTTATTGCTGCTTGCTTAAACACATGACATTATGCGCATGCGCTATTGTGACGTGATATAACTGCACTCATATACAATAAATCTGGCTACATATGCACGCAAGCATGATTGTATTTGATATATACGGCGCATTTTTTGCACACCGCAGGATCGGATGTCGGGCAGCAGGGCTTTTCGTCCAGTTCCCAGCAGTTCAGCCCTTCCGCATAACCTCTGCAGGAAAGATAGAAGCTGGCAGGGCATCCTCTAAACGCATGGTTGCTACAAACACCTTTCATATATTTATCCTCCTAATATGCAACCTTACTGTTGGCGACAAACCGATGCTCAAAGCATATACTCATCTACAAATCGGAACAGGCGGGCAACCCCAGCTTGAGAGTCAGGCGGCCAGCCGGTCTCGTTTCCGCGCGCGCTTGTCTCTATACATAGCCGCATCCGCCATCGCAAGCAGTGTCTCGATATCACCCGCGTCGTCGGGATAAGTTGCTATTCCCACACTCGCGCCCAAAGGAGCACTGGTCATTCCGGCATACTGCGCCGCATAACCTCCGACTCCCTGCTGAATGCGCGCCGCAATTCTGGCGGCCTCACATGCCGGAGTGCCGGGCAGCACCACAACGAATTCGTCGCCGCCGTTGCGAAACACCTGGTCGTAATCCCTCAATTGCGCCTGGAAAATCGCCGCGGCGTCTTTCAGGACGATGTCGCCTTTCAGGTGTCCCAGCGAATCATTGACGGCCTTGAAGTTTTCAAGGTCTATGCCTATGATCGACAATTGCTCAACGCGACGCGAAGACCTGCGCATCTCGCGTTCGAGATGAGTGCGCAGGTATCTGCCGTTGTGCAGGCCCGTCAGAGGGTCTCTTACCGCCGAATCTCGAACCTGCTCAAAGGCGCTGGCATTCTGTATAGCGAGCGCCGCGGTGCTTGCCACGAATGTAAGAGTGCGAAGATCGTCCGGCGAGAACGCATGCGTTGCGTCGTCATAAAGATTGATCGTACCCAGAAGCTGGCCGAAACTGCATATCGGCGCGACCAGGCAAGACTTGAAACTCGACGCCAGGTGGCCCTCCATGCCCAGATTCAGATCGTTTGCGTCATAGTTGCCGACATAGGGCGTCAAATGTGCGGCAGCCTTTCCGGTCACGCCCCTGCCGATGGTGGCTGTCGCATCCTTGATAATCTCCTGCCATCGACCCACTGCAGCGCGAGCCTTAAGCGTGCGCGGATGCAATTCGTCAACCAGCAGGACTGCGCACGTCGCGGTGTCGCAGAGTCTGCGGGTCTTGTGCGCCAGAAGCGCGAGCACTTCGTCCAATTCCAGAGTGCTTGAGAGAGTCTGAGCGATATCAAACAGCGATATTAGTTCCTGATTCGCTTGAGCTATCATGTGCGCCGCAGTGCTGTCGTCGCATGCCGCCCTCACGAGGCTTGACTCGTGTTTGCCGACAATATGTTCCACCTTATCGGCAACCTCAAGAAAGGCCGACACCACTGCCGGATCGAAATGCTCGCCGGAGAGCTTCTCTATATGTTCCACCGTCCGCTCATGCGGCCACCCGTCTTTGTAGCATCGCGGCGAGACGAGAGAGTCATATACTTCGGCAACAGCTATGATCCGCGACCCAATTGGGATTTCTTCGCCCCTCAGGTGATCCGGATAACCGGAGCCGTCATATTTTTCGTGATGATGCCTGACCATGTCGGCCACGTTCCAAGGATATGTCACCCGTTCGAGTATCATTGCGCCTATTGTGGTATGATTGCGCATTTTGCCGAACTCTTCGGCGTCGAGGGGTCCGGGCTTGAGCAAAATATATTCAGGCACGCCCAGCTTGCCTACATCGTGAACGAGCGCGGCAATGCATATCCCGTCGAGTTCGTTTTTGTCCAGGCTGAGAGCGCGGCCCACAAGCTCGCAAATTGCTTTCACCCTTGTTACGTGATGCTGCTCGAATGAGTCCTTAGCGGCAATGGCGCTTGCCAGGGCCTCCGCCGTGTCCTGATATACTTTCGCCAAAGACTGTGAGTAGTCGCTTTCGGGTCGAACTGTATGTGCCGATGCCGCACGACCGCACAGCGCCGTGGCCAGCCCGATCCAGAGAGCCAAGGCCAGCCAGCCTTGTTCATACCCGCCGCCAAGGGTCAGGATAACGGAGCCCGCCAGGCAGGTCGTCGATCCGGCGATTATCCCAGTTAACTTGTTTTTCCCCTCAGCTTTCATTTCGGTTCTGACTTTCTGCTTTATTGCCCCCTCAATGTGCCGGGCGAATTGTTCTCGTATAACGAGCGGCCATCATCACACTCATAAACGCTTTCTACTAAAAACAAGACCTGTTCCTGTGTAGAGGGCGCGCCCACGTTCTGCTTCTTGCAGCAGCATCGTGTCGCGACTCCATTTCTTCGATGAAAAATTCCGGATTCAGCTACTGGTTCATAAAGACTCAACATAACTACTATTCTCCCATACAACAAAATGCCAGGCTGTCGCAGCCAACCACACTCTCTCGCCCAGTACCTGCAGCTCATCTTTCGGACGATTGACAGTGCGTTCGCCTCGGCAGCCTGGCAAGCATGTCTCGAATAGTCGAGGTTTAGCCCCAATAGCTTTGCGTCCCACGATTTCCCGTGGTTTGCCATTTTCGTGCGTTCTGATTGAATGCTTTCAGTTATGTTATGCCATCACTAATGAAGCATGCGACCTGAGGATATTGCCGGTTTATCCAATAATGGAAATGAGTGGCATTCGGACGTTTACTTTGCCCTGACTGGCCCAGCCCGGGGAATTCGCGTCCGAGGTTGGATTTCCAACCTCTAGCACCAAACGTCGATTTTTCGGGGAGGAATTAACTTGACAAAACATTACTTAACACTGGCATTCATAATCATTTTGGCGTTCGCCGGAACATGGGCTATGGCCGGAACCACGGGATCGGTATCCGGCAGCGTGACGGACGCGGCCACAGGCGAACCGCTTTCCGGCACAAATGTCATTATCACGGGCACGGATCTAAGCGCCATCACTGACGCTCATGGGCGTTATGTGATTGCGAACATCCCGCCCGGCGATTATGAGATTACCGCGCAGATGGTCGGTTATCGCGATGAAATTGCGGATGCCGTCGGAATAGTCATGGACACCACCGCGTCGGCTGACTTTTCAATGAGCCAGGAAGCAATCGCGGAAGAGGCCGTGGTCGTGACGCGCCCAAAACCTATGATCGACACGAATGTGGTCAACACAGTCAACGTTTTGAGCGCTAACCAGGAGCCTCTTACTCGCACCGATCCCGCAAACGTGCGAACGGCTCCCGGAATCCTGAGCACCATGCCTGGCGTCAATGTAGAATCGGACGGCAGCGGGCAGATGCACCTGCGCGGCGGCAAGCCAGACCAGATAGGCTGGTATGTCGAAGGTATTCCTATTACAGATGCCAACAGCGGAGTGTTCAGTAGTGACCTTATTACCACCGGTATGAGCAAATTCCAGGTGTATACCGGCGCATTCGGGGCCGAATACGGAAATGCTATTTCAGGGGCATTGAACGAAGTCAAGAAGACCGGCGCCGTCGCTTCGGGCTCCAACTTCATAACCGAAGGAGGCAGCAGCGCTTACGGCAGTCTTGTCGGAGAGTACGGCGGCGGAACCAGCGATAGTTTCAATTATTATGTCGCCACATCGGTACTTCAAAGCGACCTCGACTCCGTCTACATCAAAAAGCTCAACTATGCCGACAACGTAGTCAAGCTGGTCTGGCCGTCCCAAAAAGATACCGTGACCTTTTTCGCCATGCAGGGCTCGCAGTACGGAGAACTTGAAAACGACCACTCCATGGATATCTACGGCAGCCCGGTTTCCAGTGAGAACGACTTCCTGAGACAGCGCTATGCAATCGGCGGATTGAACCTGAGCCGCAACCTCAGCCCGGCGTCGTTCGTAAGCATACAGCCTTACTACGTGTTCTACACGTCGATCACCAATTCGTTTGGCGGATCGATAGGCGACAGCGCAGTAGACGCATGGTCAAGTCGCATAGGAATTCAGGCGAAGTACGTCAATCAGTTAAACGCAGTTCACGCGTTCAAACTGGGCGGTTCTGTAGACAAATCGAACAACAATTACCATCTGGCTTACAATATCGGCACGTATTTCCCTTATTACCAGGCCGATGTGGATACCGTTCAGACAGGTCTTTTTGCCGAAGACCAGATGACTCTGGGCAAACGCGCTACCTTTACGGCAGGTCTCCGCTACGACGCAATGAAGTATGACCGCATAGGCCTGGCTTACGACGCCACCACCTACGATTACACCGGAGACCCTGTGGACGACGTCACCGAATCGACCGTCAATCCGAGGTTTGGACTCTCCTATGCCCTTGACGGCCGCAGCGTGTTGAGGACGAGTTGGGGCAAGTATTCCAAATTCGTGCCGGCTTACGCGGCTCAGTCCATCTATTACACTCCCGCCTACGAAGCATATACTTCCGGTATCGGATCAACCGACCCGCAGACCAGTGAAAACTACGAGCTTTCTTACGAGAAGCAGGCCAGCGACAACACCGCCTGGCGAGTCACATATTTCAACAACGACTATGAAAACCTGAGCACATACCTGCTCCTTGATGACGGCACATACCGGCTCACAAATGTCGGCGCGGGTAAGTCTGACGGCGTAGAGCTCTACGTGCGCAGGAAAATGTCAGATAAATGGCAGGGGTGGCTGTCATATACTTACGCCAAGGCCAGAACCAATCGCGCGGATATCGGCATTACGGATCAGTGGTATTATGCCGCATGGGATCAGAGACATACTATTTCTCTGGTTGCGGATTATCAGAACGGCGGCTGGGCGCATTCTCTTCGCGCCGACTACGGCAGTGGGCGCGCCGACTATATAACCGACCCGCCGGTCAATTCCTGGGCCAACCCGTATATAGTTTTCAGTTACAATATGTCGGTCAATCTGCCGGAGAGTTCAAACATCGGAGACTCTATGTATCTGAGCATATACAACATCTTCAACATTCATCAGACGCTGCAGTATGCCTATTCTGCCGACCGCTTTCGCTATACGTGGGTTCCATCAAGAACGCTTTCACTTGGCGTTTCCAGGGCGTTCTGACATATAATTTAATCAAAAATGGTCTTTGGGGGCGGAGTTTATCCGCCCCTTTTGTTTTTCATACCCCAAAGATGCACCTTGACGCCTGCCACAAGGCGCGGTACAATGCTGATCGAACCAACTATATTCCGAAAGGACTACTCATAATGACGAAAACTCTGCGTGCTGTAATTCCAGTGATCTGCATTGCGCTCGCGCTGACAGGCTGCGGCGAAAAGAATGCCGTCCAAACCGAGAAAGCGTCCACAGTCAAACCCACGCCTCCCGCGCCAAGCGCAGAGGCTCCTGCCAAATCGCCCGAAAAAACCAAGGACGGATTCGTTACCACCAAATCCGGGCTGAAGTATAAGGACATCAAAGTCGGCAGCGGCCCCGAAGTGAAGAGCGGCGATGTCGTTACGGTCAACTACAAAGGCTGGCTCGATGACGGAACCGTGTTCGACACATCAAAGAAGCCGGGGAGAGAACCGTTCAGTTTCCCTGTAGGGGGCGGACAGGTAATAAAAGGCTGGGACGAAGGGCTTCAGGGTATGAAAAAAGGTGGCACGCGCGAATTGATCATACCACCGGATCTCGGCTACGGCTCCGACGATATGGGAAACATCCCGCCCAACTCGACACTGCATTTCGATGTGGAATTGCTTAAGATTGGCGGTTGAAAACACTATTGGGGGAACGGGTTATGAGACTTAAACACCGTGTGCAGGTATGCTGTCTCGTGCTGGCGGCTGTTTTGTCGCAATTTGCGTCGGCTGATACAATCGACACTTGTTCAATTACAGTGCAGCCAAAGTACGTTCGCGAACTGGCTCAAAAGTTTAATGACAAGATAGCCGCCGACCCCAATCGCGCCGCCGACAAGTCTGTCGCCATACTCGATTTTGACTTGATCCCTGAGCGCGACGGTCAGAAAATCGACGATGCCGTCGCGCAAGATGTCCGCGAAGATCTTTCGACCGCTATGGCCGATGTAAAGGGCGTCACTCTCGTCGAGCGCGGGCAGATGAATGAGGTGATTGCCAGTCTGAAGCTCGACCAGAGCGGGCTCATCGACCTGGACAAAGCTAAGAAACTCGGCGAGATGCTTTCAGCCGACTATGTGCTTTGCGGCAGTATATCGGATCGGGGCGTTTTCGTAGTGATAAACGCCAGAATGATTGACACCAGAACAGCCCAGATCAAATATACCGCCGATGTGGACTTCAATAAGTGAGTTTTGTCGGTCGGCTGCCTGCCTCGCCAGTCATTTCGAGCAGAGCGAGGAATCTGCTTTGTTTACATTTCAAAAAGCAGATTCCTCACTGCGTTCGCAGTGACAGTGCGCGAAAACACTAGTCCTTCTTAATATACTTCTTCTTAGTCTTGTTGAACCCCTGGCTGGCCTTCTTTTCGTCAAAGAGCCACTGGTCGGACTTGCCGCGGGTGTGCAGCGCGTGATACGAACTTAGGATCGACGCCACCAAAAGCCTTGAGCAGCGCTTCACGATATTGACCTCGTTCACCAGCCTGGCAAACTCCATCCCCTGCTTGCCGAGAATCTCGATGATGACGTCATATACCGGCATGTCGGTGCTTTCAAACCTGGACTTTAGGTCAAGCAGCTCCAGCGAGCGGTTCGTGTCTATGCCCAGCATCGGGTCGACCTCACCGTCGCACACGAACCGATATTCGCCCGGCTTAGACGTCTTCTCGATCTTGAACACCGCGCCTGAGACTTCGGTGATGTTTTTATACAAGTCCTTAAGACCATAGATAAGACGAGTGGTATTGTTGACGAAGCAGGTTTTGCGCTTGCCCTCGTCTATGAGTGTGATCGGAATAATCTCTGGTTCGACGCCGAAGAAGTCCGGGTTGATCTGGCAGAGCGGGAATGTCCCCTCGATCTTATGATGATACTTGAGCACACACCTCTGCGAATCACCGTTGGGCTGATACATCGTTCGGGCCGGGTCTTCATCGGTGACGTCTTCAGCCAGCGGATCGTATATAGCCGACTTCAGGTTGCCGTCGAAACCGTCTTCTTCAAGTTCCTGGTCGTAAACATCGCCCTCAGGAGTCTCGAACGGAACAGACGGCGACAGTATAAGCGATGCCGGAACCTCGTTGATTTCGTCGGGGAACTTCTCGACCTTGCCCCACCGGGTTCCACCGAGCCACATAACCCGGTCTTCATTCTGCAGGGCTGCTTTAAGGCTTTCGAGCGCTCCGGCAAACCCCGATTCTTCCGCGCCGACCTCAAGAACGGCGTCAAGAAGTTCTTCTGCTGACGCGCTGCCCTTCTTGACGATCATAGCGACGATCTCTTCCATGTCGGTTTCCGTCACCGTGATCGGGCCTTCAGCCTCTTCCTCTTCGGCTTCCATCGGCAGTTCGGCCAACTCGGCGGCCATCGCCGCCAGGGTCTTTGTGAACTCTTTCACCGTGCCAGCCGAATACAGTTTCTGGTCGGAAAGAACCATCACCCGTTCGTCCGCAAGCACGTCGCAATAGAAGTCGATCGGATCGAAATCGTCACCAAGCTCGCGCCATGCAAACAAAGCCGCAATCTTGAACGGAATCTGCTCCTTGCAATCTTTCGCAAGAGACGCCGCCGCATCGGCGATTTTGCCCGCTTCCCATTTGACAACCGGACACAACTCTGTGAACTCCTCGACCTGAGACGCTGAGAGGAAGCTGTCGAATATAACGTCGTCCTCATCGTCCGACGACACTTCCAGCAGCCACGACGCCAAGCCGTACTTGCCGTCTCCGGCGGCAAAGAACTTCTCCCTGTCTGAAAGAATTCTCGGCAGAGCCTGCTCGTAATACTCAGCCGGGCGACCGTAGACCTGGGCAAGCTCCTGAGCAAGAGTTTCGAGCAAGACAGGCACGCCTGCATGCTGCACGAGTTCCGCCAGCACTCGCTCAAACGGCCTGTGTATGTCGCCGTAGCGGGCCGACGGCGCCCAGCGGCGGTCGACGGTCTCGAAACGATCGCTCTCGGACATTACGTCCCGCATCAGGCGCATGTTTATTCCCTCGACATCGACGCCTTTCATTGCCTGTCTGAGTTTGGCCGCCTGGCTCTTGCCCAGCAGGCTCAGGAAAGCTTTGTCCGCAAGATAGCGCCTGGCGCTTTCCCGCGCGATATCTGCTTTAGTCAGCGTATTCAATAGTATTCCTCCGATTCTAAGTTAGAAAGTCAAAAATTTGGCAGATTCCAAGAATCAATAGATATCTGAGACGTCTAGACTATCCGTCCTACAAGATCGTACTCACTCGCCTCGGTTATCTCCACATCCGAAAACTCGCCCAGCTTCACTTGGCCGCCGGGAATATACACCAGGCCGTCTATCTCTGGCGCATCTCGATAACTTCGACCAAAGGCCGCATCCTCAGTGATCCCCTCGATCAGAACTTCCATCCTGCTGCCGATAAGCGCATGGTTCTTCTCGAATGAGATAGACTGCTGCAGTTCCATCAATCGTTTTACTCGATCCGCCGCGATTTTGCGGCTCACTCTCGGCTTCATCGAGTATGCGGGCGTGCCCTCCTCGCGAGAATATGCGAATGCCCCTACTCTGTCGAACCGAATCCTTCCGACAAACCTCAAGAGGTTCTCGAACACCGCGTCGGTCTCGCCGGGAAACCCCACAATAAACGTGCTTCTGAGCGCGATACCGGGAATCTTCTCGCGAATATCGTCGATCACGCGCAGATATTGTTCAACGCTGCCCTTGCGGTTCATCGCGCGAAGCATATTGTCGTCGCCATGCTGGATCGGGATATCCATATACTTTGCGACCTTCTCGCACGACGCAATCACGTCAATCAACTCGGGCGTGACCTTGCTCGGATAACAATACAACAGCCGCACCCAGTGCAGCCCATCGACTCCATTCAGCTTCTCAAGCAGGCCCGCCAGAGCGTTCGGTCTGTTTAGGTCGGCTCCGTACTGCGTCAGATCCTGGCCCACCAGCACGACCTCGCGCACGCCGTTATCAGCAAGCTGCCGGGCTTCATCTATTATAAACTCTTCGGGCCGACTTCTAAACCGGCCCCGTATATCGGGAATCGCGCAGTACGCGCAGCGGTTGTCACAGCCGTCCGAGACTTTCAGATAGGCCGTCCATGGGGGCGTCGATTGCACCCTAGGCGCATGCTCGCACCAGTCCGTCGCTGGCTTTGGCGTATCCACCAACCGCTTTCCCGCCAGCGCCTGATTGATCGTCTCGGCGATCTTTCCGGCGTGCCCGACCCCAAGAAACGCGTCCACCTCAGGCATTTCAGCCGCTAACTCGGATGCGAACCTCTGTGACAGGCACCCGATCACAATTACAGCCTTGCAATCGCCCGAGTCTTTATATTCCAGGGCATTGAGGATCGCCTCGACCGACTCCTCCCTAGCGTCCTCGATAAACCCGCACGTATTGACTATTATCACGTCTGCGCCGGACTGGCTTGTCGTTATCTCATGCCCGGCCTGAACAACTTCTCCCAGCGCGCCTTCGGAATCGACCAGATTCTTCGGGCAACCCAGGCTTATCAAACTTACTTTCGCCAACAGAATTCCTCAACTCAAAATTCAAAATTCAGAATCCAAAATTTATTCTTCGTCCGGCGTAATTATCTCCGCCGGCGGGACGTCATCGTCGTATTCGTCGTCCGCGGAAATGTCGTCCGAGCGCATGCCAATCGGCCCGCCAAGGATCGATTCCAGATCTGTTTTGCTGATCATCACCTGGCGCGGCTTCGCGCCGTCCAGCGGCCCGACAATCCCCTGCTGCTCCATTACATCGACGATCCTCGCTGCCCGCGTATAGCCGATCTTAAACTTGCGCTGCAGCATCGAGGTCGAGCAATAGCCCGTGTTTACGATAAACCGCACCGACGGCTCGAAGAATTCGTCGCTGAACGAGTCGTCGTCCTCGCCGCCGATGCCTCCGCTTCCCGACGGCCCCATCACAGGCTGCATAGTATAGTTCGGCTTGCGTTGGGCCTTCAAGAACCCGCATAGCGCGTCGATCTCTTTGTCGGACACATAACAGCCCTGAATTCTGACCGGCTTGGACGCATCGATCGGCAGGAAAAGCATATCTCCGCGTCCGATGAGCCTTTCTGCGCCCTTTTGGTCGAGAATCGTGCGGCTGTCGTGATGGCTCGATACCGCAAACGCCACTCTGGACGATATATTCGCCTTGATAATTCCTGTTATGACGTCCACCGACGGCCGCTGGGTCGCGATTATCAGGTGAATGCCGGTCGCACGGGCGAGCTGCGCAATTCTGGTGATCGAACCCTCGATCTCAGCAGCAGCCTGCATCATGAGATCGGCCAGTTCGTCCACCACCACCACCATGTAAGGCAGGCGTTCCTCAGGTTTCACCTTCTCGTTGTAGCTGGCGAGGTTGCGCGAACCATTTCTGGAGAAGACTTCATACCGTCTCTCCATTTCCTGGACGACCGCCCTGAATATACCCGCCGCCTGTTTGACTTCTTTGACGACCGGACACGCGAGGTGCGGAATGCCGTCAAAAAGGCTCAACTCAACCCGTTTCGGGTCGATCAAGACAAACTTCAGCTCGTCAGGCGTCGCTCTAAAGAGCAAACTGGCGATAATCGTGCTCAAACCGACACTTTTGCCCGCGTTGGTCGCGCCGCCTATGAGCATGTGCGGCATCTTGGTAAGGTCTGCGACCCTCGGATGCCCCGCGACGTCCTTGCCCAGCGCAAACGTGAGCTTGCCGGGGGCGTCGCGAAACGCCTTGCTTTCGGCAATGTCGCGCAAAACGACCGTAGCCCGGTTCTTGTTCGGAACCTCGACGCCAATTGCGGCCTTACCGGGAATCGGAGCCTCGACGCGGACATCTATCGCGGCAAGCTGCATAGCCAGATTATCCGCCAGCCCAACGATCTTGTTGACTTTTATGCCCGGCGCAAGTCGGATTTCGTATCGCGCGACGGTCGGCCCGCATGCAATCTCGACGACATTCGCCTGCACCTTAAATTCATCAAGCGTGCGCTCGATAATCTCGATATTCGCTTTAAGTTCGCTTTCGACCCTCGGCGGCGGCGGCGGCGGCTCGGTAAGGAGCGATGTCGGCGGAAGCTGAAACTCGCCATGTTCGACAGGCTCGGGCGCAGCAACTGGTTTGTGCGCTCGATCCTGATTGAACAGCGCGCCGTTGATCTTTACGGGCGGGCGGGCAGCTTCGGTTACCGCGACAACTTCTTCCTCAGGCGCTTCCTTGCCGTTTCCGCCTTTGCCGAATATATTCGCCAGCGTTCTATTGCGGCTTTCCTGCTTGATCGGTTCGACCCTGCCGCCATCCTTTGCCGAAAGCGCTCTGTCGGCTGCCGCTTCCCGATAGTCAATATATGCGTCTCGCAGCTTCTCAAGAAGGTTCGCAAGAGGAACATCCACAATTATCAGCAGCGCCGCAATCGCGAAGAAAGTCAGGAAAATGTAGCTGATTAAGTCTCCAGTGAACTTGCGAAGTCCAATAGCGAGGACGTTGCCCAGATAGCCCCCGCCGAGTGCGTCGGTGTGGCTTGAAATAATCGTGCTCAGTGATGCCCACGTGATAACCACAAGGAACATCATTGAGCTGCCGATGCTGATATTTCGCGGAATCAGGTCGAGCGGGCCTGCTATAAGCATCGCGCCTACAAGCACCAACAGAAACGGCACCAGGTATGCGCCGACTCCCACAGTCACCTTAAGCGTGGCCGTAATATACAGGCCGAATATACCGCTGGAACTCTCGGCGCACAGTGCGACAAGCGTAGCAATACCAAGCACAATAAGAGCAATCCCGAAAACATCGAAAACGACTATCGGATTGCTCTTTCTCCTGGTTGTCTTTCTTGCCGCTGATTGTTTTGTTGTCCGCCGTCTTGCTGCGGTAGATCGTTTTTTTCGCACTCCGGAGCGCGCCTTTCCAGTGTTCAACCTTCGCTTAAAACCCAATATATTATACTGAATCGCAGTCTCCCTGGTCAACAAAACAAGGAGCAGGGGAAAGTTCAGTTCTGCGAGAATTAATTGCGACTCGACGGGAACCTATATTCAGCCAAAATCCCCAAAGAACGAACTCTTCAATTCAACTATTGACTTAAGCAGGCGAAACATCTACAATACATATTAGTCCAAAATCACTAAAATGGCGACCTACGGGTTGCCTAGCGCGGCGATTACGGGCATCTTTCAGACACATATAAAGTCTGGTCAGAACAATGACCTTCGCTGCACGGCTGCCGGTTTGCATGTATGCGCTGCCAGTCGCGAGAACGGCGAAGAGAGAGGCCGAATGATACCCGCAGCGGGATGATCATTCGGTTTTTTTGCCATTTGCCGCAAATGCGTCGAAAGGGTATCGGATTATGATTCGCAACAAAGAAGCTGCAAGCTGGGTCGAGGAAATGACCGCGCTTTGCAAGCCGGATAAGGTCGTCTGGATCGACGGCTCCGAGCAGGAAAGGCAGCGACTTACCGAAGAGGCGCTGGGCACATGCGAACTCTTACCTCTGGATGAGCAGAAACTTCCCGGATGCGTCTATCACCGCACTGCCGAGAACGATGTCGCTCGCACGGAGCACCTCACGTTCATCTGCTGCCGAAATGAAGAAGACGCCGGCCCCACCAACAACTGGATGGATCCGCAGGAAGCCTACTCCAAAGTAGGCGCGATGTTCGACGGCTCCATGCGCGGCCGCACGATGTATGTCGTGCCGTTTATAATGGGAACCGCCGGCTCGCCGTTCCGCAAGATCGGCATCGAACTTACAGACAGCATATACGTCGTCCTGAACATGCGCATTATGACAAGAATGGGCGACATTGCCATGAACGATCTCGGCGAAAATGAGGAGTTCACGAAGTGCCTTCACTCCAAGGGCGAACTCGATATCAATCGTCGATATATACTGCACTTTCCCGAAGACAACACCATCTGGAGCTACGGATCGGGCTACGGCGGGAACGTACTTCTGGGCAAGAAGTGCCTGTCCCTGAGGATCGCAAGCTATATGGGCCTGCACGAGGGCTGGATGGCCGAACACATGCTCATCGTGGGAATCCAAAGCCCGGACGGCGAGATCACATATATCGCCGCGGCGTTTCCCAGCGCGTGCGGCAAGACCAACCTCGCAATGCTCATCCCGCCGGATAGTATGCCCGGCTACAAGGTGTGGACTGTCGGCGACGACATCGCGTGGATCAGGATCGGCCCGGACGGCAGGCTCTGGGCGGTGAACCCAGAGGCCGGGTTCTTCGGAGTCGCTCCTGGAACCAGTATGAAGACCAACCCTAACGCCATGCTCACGGCGAGCCGTAACAGCATATTCACGAATGTCCTTCTCGGGTCGGACGGCACGGTCTGGTGGGAAGGAATGGGTGTCGAGCCGCCCGCCGAGGGCATCGACTGGCGCGGCAACCCCTGGACTCCGCAGAGCGGCGAAAAGGGCTCCAACCCCAATGCGCGATTCACGGCCCCGGCGTCGCAGTGCCCTGTGATCTCGCCCGAGTGGGAAAACCCTCAGGGTGTGCCGCTTTCGGCTATTTTATTTGGTGGAAGAAGAGCAAAACTGGCTCCGCTGGTGTACGAGTCCTTCGACTGGTCCCACGGTACGTTTGTCGGCGCGACAATGGCCAGCGAGACCACAGCCGCCGCCACCGGCGCGGTGGGGGTCGTCCGGCGCGACCCTATGGCAATGCTGCCGTTTTGCGGCTATAATATGTCCAAATACTTCAGGCATTGGTTGGATATGGGGCCGAAAATCACCAATCCGCCCAAAATATTTAACGTAAACTGGTTCAAAAAGGACGACGACGGCAAATACCTCTGGCCGGGCTATGGCGACAACCTGCGGGCGCTGGACTGGGTCATCAGACGCTGCAAGGGCACTGCGCAGGCTCAGGAGACGCCGATAGGGTTCGTCCCCACAAAAGACTCCCTGAATCTCGACGGGCTGGACATTTCAGATGATGCGATAGAGAAGCTCCTTGAGATCGATCCTGACGCTTGGGTCGAAGAACTTGGCAGTATGCAAAAGTTCTTCGATCAGTTCGGCTACGATCTGCCCGAAGAGTTTATGGAGCAGCAGCAGGAACTCAACAAGCGCCTTGGCAGATGGAAACGCTGATATCTGGCATATCGGCAACGCACAATCAATAGTAAGATAGTTTACAGACAGCTATACCATTGGGAATAACACTCTGAAGCAGCAGACACTGCGTGAAAGCAGAGGAAACCGATGAGTAAGAGCGAGGCGCGCTATCGAACTATCTTTGACAGCTTAAGCGACGCGATCCTGGTCTGCGACCTGCAGACCGGCGAGGTTCTCGACGCGAACCAACGCGCGTGCGAGCTTTACGGTTACACCCGGGATGAAATGCTTCATAAGAGCATGGATACTCTGATCCCGGGTCTGCCACCTCATAATCACGAGCCGCCACACCTGTTTGAATCACCCGCAAAAGACAAATCAGAGCGCGTGTTCTGGATAGAGGCCAGCCTGCGAGCAGCCAATATCGAAGGAAAAGAGCAACTGCTTGCGGTGATAAGAGAAGTCAGCGACCGCAAACGGCTTCAATTATCCGGGCACAAATTCCAACAGCTCTACGAGAACATGATGGATGCCTTTTGCATTGTCGATATGTCCGGCAGAATGATTGAGTTCAACAAAGCATTCAAGGACATGTTGGGATACTCCGAAGATGAAATCCGAGAAATGACATTCCCGGATATTACCCCCGAAAAGTGGCGCACCACGGAGTCCCAAATCATCCGGGATCAGATTCTTAAGCGTGGGTACTCCGATATTTATGAGAAAGATTACGTAAACAAAGATGGCCATGTTATCCCGGTGGAATTGCGCACATTTTTGGTCCGGGACGATTCCGGAGAAATAACCGGTATGTGTGCGATAATCCGTGACATCACCGAACGCAAGCGTTCGGAAGAGGCGCTGAGAAAATCAGAAATTAAGTTTCGTTCCCTGGTAGAACAGTCTCCGTTTGCATTCTCTTCATTCTCGCCTGACGGTCGGTTGGTATACGCAAATCCGGCATGGAACAAGCTGTGGCATGTATCTCTGGAAGATCTGGAGTACATGAAAGAGCACTGGAGAATCCTGGAAGACGAGCAGATGAAAGAACTGGGTGTCACGAGCTATTTGGAAAGAGCGTTTGCAGGAGAGACTGTGGAAATACCCATAGTTAAATTTGACGGCCGGCGCTCGGGAGAAAATATTGGGGTTGAGGCGGGTGGAAAATCAATATGGACTCGCAGCCGCGCATTTCCAATACATGACGACCAGGACAATATCGTTGAAGTGGTTCTTTTGCATGAAGATGTCACTAACCGCGTAATGGCCGAAGAAGAACTCCGGGCATCCGAGGCCAACTATCGAGAGATATTCGATTCCGTAAACGATGCCATTATCGTTCAGAATATTGATAACGGCAACATTGTGGATGTCAATCGCACGATGATGGAAATGTATCACTGCACAAAAGAGGAAGCCGTCAATATGAGACGCGATGGTTTCAGCGAAGGACTATCGCCCTACACTCATAAAGAAGCCCTGGAGTGGATAAGGAGAGCAGTTGAAGAAGGCCCGCAGCTCTTCGAATGGAAAGCCAGAGACACTACTGGTCGATTGTTCTGGACAGAAATCAATGTTAGGAAAGCCACTATTGGCGGCATGGATCGCATACTGGCCCTTGTGCGCGATATTTCCGAACGTAAGCACATAGAAGAAGAACTCCGGGCATCCGAGGCCAATTATCGGGAGATCTTCGATTCCGTAAACGATGTCATTCTAGTCCTGAACGCCGAGACCGGAGAGATAGTGGATGTAAATCGCGCTTTTGAGGGGATATACTATTACACAAGAGAGGAAGTTAGTAATCTTGACATCGGCAATATAAGCGAAGGAACACCGCCCTACTCTCAGAAAGATGCCCTGAAATGGGTGGGAAAAGCAGCCAAAAAAGGGCCACAGCTCTTCGAGTGGAAAGCCAGACGTAAAACCGGAGAAGTTTTTTGGGTGGAGGTTAACCTCAAGAAGGCCACCATTGCCGGTATGGATCGAGTGCTTGCAATCGTGCGTGACATCTCCGGGCGCAAGCTTATTGAAGAAGAATTGCGCGCCTCCGAGGCCAACTACCGAGAGATTTTCAATTCCGTAAACGATGCTATATTCGTCCACGATATGAATACCGGCGCAATATTGGACGTGAACCGCACTATGATGGAGATGTACCACTGCACAAGCGAGGAAGCTCGTAATTTCAACCTCGGGAGTATAAGCGAAGGAATACCACCCTACACTCATAAAGAAGCCCTGGAATGGATAAGAAAAGCAGCTGTGGATGGCGCACAGATCTTCGAATGGAGAAGCAAGGATCCAAAAGAACGGGGCTTTTGGGTGGAGGTCAATCTTAAAAGAGCCACTATCGGTGGACAAGATCGCGTGCTGGCGCTGGTTCGCGACATCTCAGAGCGCAAGCGTGCGGAAGAAGAGCTTCGGGCATCAGAGGCCAACTATCGAGAGATCTTTGACTCCGTAAACGATGCCATTCTTATTCAGGACATTGATAACGGAGCTATAGTGGACGTAAACCGCACATTTACGGAAGTGTTGGGGCATTCAAGAGAAGAGGCCGTTAAGCTTATTGTAGTCGATATCAGTGAAGGGTCGCCGCCTTACACTCAAAAAGAAGCCATGGAATGGTTCAGAAAGGCAGGCGCCGAAGGCCCTCAGCTCTTTGAATGGAAATGCAAGCGGAAAACTGGAGAAGTCTTCTGGACAGAGGTCAACCTCAAGAAGACCATCATCGGTGGGGTTGGTCGCATGCTGGCTTTGATTCGCGATATTACCGAGCGTAAAAAAATAGAAGCTCTGCTGAAAAAACAAATGGAAGAGCTGTTTGAGTCGCGACAGATGCTTCGAACGGTGCTGGATGCCATTCCACAGCGGGTCTTTTGGAAAGACAAAAATTCGGTCTATGTCGGATGCAACAAAAGCTTCGCCACCGATATTGGTTTGGCCGACCCGAGTGAAGTAATCGGCAAAACCGATTATGATACTTCCCCGCCGGGAATGGCGGACAAGTATCGCGCGACCGATCTGGAAATAATGGAAACCGGCCGATGGAAGCTCAACTTTGAGGACTATGTGACCAAACCCGATGGCTGCAAGTCATGGTTACTTACCAGCAAAGTGCCTCTGCTGGACGAAAACGGGGATGTGACCGGTGTTTTGGGAACATATCATGATATAACCGATCGCAAACAGATGGAAGAAGCGCTGAGGATCAGCGAAATGAACTACGAGACGATCTTCAACGTCATTGATTACGGCATTGTTATCTACGACCTAGACACCGGCGTGATCTTGGATGTGAATTCCACGGCAAAGGCCTTATTTGATAGGCCGGAAGAGGAAATAATCGGCAGAACAGCCGATATGTTGAGCGGGGAGGATCATCGTTACGGTGCGAAAGTGCTGGAAAAGCTCGCCGCGGGAAAGCCACAGACAGTTGAACGGCTGTTTCGCAACAAAGACGGCGAACTGTCCGTTTGGGAAGTTCACCTGAATACCGCCGTTCTGCAAGGCGTAAAACGAATTGTGGGGGTAATCCACGATGCTACCGAACGCAAGCGGGCTGAAGAAGCACTCAAAAACAGCGAAGAGAAATTCCGAGCCGTGGCCGAGTACGCCAGGGCCGGAATCATGCTAGTGCAGGACGAACGGGTAATATATGCAAATCCTTATGCCGTCGAGTACACCGGGCGTCCGCTGGACGAGATCATCGGCATATCCCGTGGATTAATGATAAGCCCGGAATATCGAGACATAGCGGAAGAACAAATGCTCAGAAGCATGGCTGGGGAGGCTCTGACTTCCGGCGACCTCAAGGTGATTACCCCTTCAGGCGAAGTGAAGTGGATACAGATGTCATCAGCCTCTTTCGATTATATGGGCAAGCGCACTCTGCTCACCGTCGCTATCGACATAACCGAACGCAATAAAGCCAGAGAGAGCCTGTTGGAACTCACCAGAACGTTGGAATCCCGCGTCGCCGAACGCACTCTTCAGCTTGAAACCGCCAACAAAGAGATGGAAGCATTCACCTACTCCGTCTCCCACGATCTGCGAGCGCCCTTAAGAAGCATTGACGGCTTCAGTATGGCCCTGCTCGAAGAATATTCGGACGCGTTGGACGCCACCGGCCAGGACTACCTCAGACGAGTGCGCGCGGCTGCGCAGCGAATGGGACGGCTTATCGACGATCTCCTGCGTCTGTCCAGAATCAATCGCGCGGAAATGCTGTATAAGAACGTCAACATAAGCGGCATGGCTCTGGAAATACTGACAAGCCTCCAGCAGACCGATACGGAGCGAAAAATGGAGTTTGTAATCCAGCCGGACATTGAGGTCAGAGGAGATGCTAATCTGCTTCGGATTGCTATGGAAAATCTGCTGGACAATGCATGGAAGTTTACCGGCAGGCGATCGGTAGGAAGAATAGAGGTGGGAACGGAGCTTACCGACAGCGAGCAAATCGTTTACGTCCGGGACAATGGAGCCGGATTCGATATGGCATATCTGGAAAAGCTGTTCCAGCCTTTCCACCGGCTCCACGCCGATGCGGAATTTCCCGGCACGGGTATAGGGCTTGCCATAGTGAGACGAGTTATAAGCAGGCACGGAGGCCGCGTATGGGCGACCGGAGAAGTAGACCACGGAGCGGTATTTTCATTTGCACTGCCGCGATAGTTCAATCTTGCGGGATTTTCTTGGGGCTCTGCCCCAAACCCTGCCAGAGACCTTGTCTCTGGACTCTGCAAGGAAACCATGTTTCCTTGACCTTCTGACCCGAACTTAATTATCCCCTTAAGGGGGTAATTAAGTTCGATACGGGGGTCCAGGGGCCACTCGGCTCCTGGCGGGAGTCTGAGGGTAAAACCCTCAGATAATTCTCGCAGATCTGAATTTTTGCGCCGAGAGGAGGTTGAGCCATTGTCGCGTTCAATCATACTTTTAGTGGAAGACAATGCGGACGATGTGGCGCTTACGAAGCGCGCTTTCAAGAAGAGCAACATCTTAAACAAAGTGGTGGTGGCCGGCGACGGCATCGAAGCAATGAATTACCTTTTCTGCGAAGGCGAATACGCCGGGCGCGACCCCGATGAAATGCCGGCTGTCGTTCTTCTGGACCTGAAGCTGCCGAGAGTAGATGGAATGGAAGTGCTTCGCCGCGTAAGAGCCGACGAAAGAACAAAGCTGCTGCCCATAGTCGTGCTTACTTCGTCAAAAGAGGAAGAAGATGTAATCAGAAGCTACAGTCTCGGAGCCAACAGCTACGTTCGGAAACCTGTAGACTTCAACGAGTTCGTGGAAGCCGTCTCCAGGCTGGGGCTGTACTGGCTGATCGTCAACGAGACTCCTCCAAGCAGCGGAAAACGAGTCTGCAAATGAACACTTCCTTAAGGCTGCTGATCGTGGAAGACTCGGAAGACGATGCATTCCTGTTGATACGCCATCTGAAGCAAGGTGGATACGATCTGACGTACAGGCGAGTCGAGACAGCCGGGGAAATGAGCGCCGCGCTGGACGAGCAGCAATGGGATGTCGTAATATCCGATTATGTCATGCCGCATTTCAGCGGACTGAGCGCGCTGAAGGTGATGCAGGAAAAGGGTATCGACCTGCCGTTTATCGTCGTGTCTGGTAAAATCGGAGAGCACATAGCCGTCGAGGCGATGAAAGCCGGCGCGCACGATTACGTTTTGAAAGACAATCTGGCTCGTCTGATTCCAGCCATCAGACGGGAGATTCAGGAAGCCAAAGACCGGCAGGAACGCAGACGAGTGCAGGATGCTCTTAAGGAATCCGAACGACGCTTGGCTGAAATCATCAACTTTCTTCCCGACGCAACTTTCGCCATCGACGAAAACGGCATAATAATAGCCTGGAACCGCGCAACCGAGAAGATGACCGGTTACAAAGCGGAGGAGATGCTGGGCAAAGGCAACTGTGAGCATTCAATACCTTTCTATGGCGAGAGAAGACCGGCGCTTGTCAATATGGTAATGAAACCCATAGAGGAAGTCAGGAAAATGTACGACAACCTGGTAGTGGAAGGCCACACTATGATGTCCGAAGCATATATTCCCATCCCTCGCGGTCAAAGCGGCTACATGTGGTTCAAAGCGACGCCGCTTTATGACATGCAGGGCAATGTAGTCGGAGCGATAGAGTCCGTCAGGGACGTTACCGACCGCAAAATGGCCGAAGAGCACAAGCGGGAGTTTTACCGTCGCACTATTCTGGCCGCAACCGACGGAAAACTGTTGATAACGGAAAAAAATGAGATAGAGCGCGTGGCGGGCAATCCCATAGCCGTATTCGAGGTCAGAAGCGGCGAGGACGTCGGCACAACTCGAAATGCCATCACCGGCATAATCCAATCATCAGGACTGGAAGAATCCAGGGTGCATGATTTTTCGGTAGCTGTCGGCGAAGCGCTAACAAACGCATTCAAGCACGCCGGTGGAGGAATTGCATCAATTCACACGCTACCAAAGGCGATTATGGTTGTGGTGTCGGACAAAGGCCCAGGAATCGAGGCGATGACCATCCCAAAAGTTGCTCTGGAAAGGGGCTACACCACCGCCGGAACGCTGGGGATGGGCTACAAGATCATTATTTCAGTTGCGGACAGAGTGCACCTGACGACAGGCTCCGCCGGCACTACAGTGGGCATCGAAATGGCCCTCGAACCGTCGCCGGAGGACATGTTCCGAATCGCCCGCGGCACCGGCTGGACCGAATAAACGACTTAAACCCGCACTATTTCTCCTCTGCTGACCCTAAACCGCAGAATTGAGGGGTCGAGTCCGGCGAAAAGTTCGGCGATCTCCGGGTGACACGTAAAAAACATCACCTGGTTGGACTTGGAAAGTTCCAGTATCGCGCATGCGGCGGCTCGAGACCTGCCGGGATCGAAATTTACAAGGATGTCGTCCATTATGACAGGCAGCGGCTCGGCGCTCAGAGCATATTCCAGAATCAACCCGAAGCGCAGAGCCAGATAAAGCTGCTCGCGAGTCCCGCGAGAGAGCTTCGCGACATCTTTTCGCAGACCCTCAGGGGTCTCGAGCTCCACTTCCTCGCGCCCCATAGGTGAAAGGATTCGCGCATACTTGCCCGAGGTGATCGCGCTCACAAAACCCGACGCCGCCCGGATCACTCTCGGCTGCCTCTCGCGCTCGTACTTGCTTCTGGTCTGCTGAAGTATCGCCCTGCAAATCGCCTTCGACGCCCACTCGGAAGAATGCTTTTCCAGTTGAGCCTTCAGCGAGCGCTCATGCAACAAGGCGTCTGAAAGTTCGTCGCTTTTCTCCATTTCGGCAATCTTTTGGCTCGTTGCGCCGCGTTTGTGTGTGTGATCGGCCAATTCCGACGCCAGACTCGCACGCTTCTCCCGCTGAAGCTGCAGAGCCGAGCCTATCGACAACTGATCCGTTGAGGTTAAAGCCGACTCGACAGCCGGGCCGTTTCCCTGCCCCGCTATCAGTTCGATCTCCGACTCGCGTTTCTCGATCTCGCGAAGCAGCTCGTTTCGCCGGACATAGTTCGATGCGCGCCGGCGGAAGTCTTCTTCATCGGCAGCTCCTCCCGCCCGGATCAGCGCTTCCCGTTCTTCCTGAGCCTGCCGCAGTTCGCAGTCCAGCAACTGCATTTCGCGAGAGATTCGTTCGACCAATTCGCCGCGAAGTCTGCCGGACTGTTCAAGCAGTTCCGCGCGTCGCCGCTTTTCAGACGCCTCGATGCCCGCCTGTATTTTGAACCCCGTCGCGGCAGCGATCAATCCCAACAGGCCGAACGCAGCCGCTGCCAGTATGTTCTGCCGGAATGCGGCGGCAAGCATAATCGAGCAAGCGGCGATTACGATGCCGATATGCTTGGCTGATGCCAACCTCACATGAGCCGCGTTATCTTCGACGGATCGATCGTCTTCCGACTGCCGTTGCTTTTCAGCCTCGAGATCGCCCCGCTTGAGCTCCACCCGTCTCTTTGCGTCGCTCAATTTCTCGGTAAGCCTTTCGAGCCGCGCGACGCCATCCTGGGGGAACACTTCGATCCCAGGAATTCGTTCAAGCGACGTCCGCGCCGCATACAGCGATTCCCAGCTCGGCCAGGCTTTGTCCATCTGTTCGAGCCGGACAATCTCGCGATGCACGGCGTCTGACGAAGTTTCAATCTCCTCAATGGCCTTGTTGAGACCGGCAAGTTGGGCGCGCAGATTGTCGTAATCGCCTCCGACCGCGCTCAATTCCCTGAGTTTTGCCTGGGAATTGTCGATCTCGGCAAGCAGAGCGTTGATTGCCGGCCTGCTCGCCCTCGGAGAAAACAGCGCCGCCATTTCGCTGTCGAGCCGCTTTTCGACATCCACCGCCGAAATGTGTCCCGCGCCAGTGCCGTAGCTGTATATTCTGGATCGAACGTCCTGCCCCTTAAGCGATTCCAGACCCTGGAGTTCGTCCAGGCTGAACGCGAACACGTTTCGATACAGGTCTTTGGTCACTCCAGGAATGAGTTGGCCGATCATTTCCTCGCCCGCAATCGAGCCATCCGGCAGAGTCACCTCGACCAGCCCCTGCGCTCTGCCAGGGCCACGCTTAATGATGTATTGCCTGCCGTCTCGGTCGAAGTGGAGCTTGATAAGCCCTCCGTGTTCGACGTCCGCGACAGGCTTGTACGGGTTTTCTCTGCTGGTTCCGATCTCAAAACCAAAGAAAATCGCCCTAAAAAACGCCAGAAGAGTGCTTTTTCCGGCTTCATTATCGCCGACGAACACATTCAACCCGCCCGACAGGCCATCTCTGCGGATTCCCGAAAAAACTCCAAAACCGGATATAAAAAACTCGCTGATTTTCATTGGTTAACTCAAGGCATCCAGGCCGTACGTCTGGGCCATATCCAGCCATTCAAGAAGTTGATCATCCGTAGGCTCATCGAGATACGCGCGCCCCCGCCCATGACCCCACAGCGGCTCCAACGCAATTCTAAGTTCGGCTAGCCTAGCCGAATCATTGCGCGCCTCCTGCATCTGCCGCAGAAAGTCGCCCAGGAAATCTTCGGATTTTCGCCGCTCGTCAATATTCACGTCCGGCATGGTATGGTCTCGAACAGACTCCACCCAGACAAGCCTCTCACGCCCGGCCTCGCCGTCTCGAAGCTCCGCCGCGATGTCATCAAGCATTCCCTTGCGAGCCAGATTCTGGTGCACAGCGGTTCTGCCGGTAAGATGAAAGCGAACCAGCGCGGGACGTCGAGCTTCGCGCCGGATAGCTTCGACTTTCTCGCCAAGCGCGTCGATAAGTTCCTGTTCTGAGGTAATCGACGACGCGCAAATCTCTTCATTGAACCAACGCACGGCATCAGTTTCAACAAATTCCAGACTCGCGCAACCCGCATCGTCCACATTCACTATGTAGCACCCCTTCGGCCCGGTCTCTTTCGGGTTCAACCCCTGCGGGTTGCCCGGATAGACTATAGCCGGAGCGCCATCACGCAGCACGCATCTCTTGTGAATGTGACCCAGCGCCCAGTAGTCGAACCCGGAGTCGACAAGATCGGCTATGGAGCAGGGAGCGTAAGGTTCGTGGGGGGCGGATTGACCGCAGTTGCAGTGCAGCACGGCAATGGAAAAAGGCGAGCCGTTATCTCGCGCAAACCGGCGCGAAAGGTTCTCGGTAACTGCGGGGTTGGCGTAACTGATGCCGTGGACTGTCGCGATTTCGCGGCCTTGGCGGATCACGGGGCGACTTTCGGCTTCGGTCGATGAGAAAAAGCAGGCGGCGTATGGCCAGTCGAGGCTCGCGCTCCATCCGCCGGATGGGTCGTGATTTCCGCAAACTACATATGATGAAATTCCCGCGTCGGCCAACCGTTCGAGAGCAGCGCGGAACTTAAGCTGCGCGCGCAGGCTCTTGTCGCGAGAATTGTACACATCCCCCGATACCACTAGAAAATCTACGCGCCGGCTCAAACATAGCTCGACGATATTGTCCAAAGCGACAAATGTCGCGTTTTTCAAGATCAAGGCCAGTTCGGACGGCACGTCACCCAGACCGTCGAACGGGCAATCAAGGTGCACATCGGCTGCATGTACGAATGTAAACGCCATACCCCGTCTCACTAAAAAAGCTGCGGTGACAAATACCGCAGCGATAGTTAGGCAAAATTATCTTCCTGCCGCGCCTGCGGAGTTAGCTGTCGGGCTAGGGTAGGAAGCGCCCCTTGCGTTGCCGCACTCGCCCCTTAAGTTCGGGTTCTCCGCTCTCTCACCGAGAAATTCGGCGCCAAATTGTGTAATTCGGTTTTATATTCGATTGTACAGTTGTGTGGAACTGGTAAGGTAATATATACCTCAGTTAATATAATATAGCATGGCTGCAGGCTTTGTCAACAGCTCGTAATACGAGGTAGCGAACGCGCGCACAAGGCAGTCACAAATCGCCCGCATTATGCCGGGGCATCCAATTCATTGAACACCCGCGCATACGCCCTTTGTCAATTAAGGATCCACAATAAAAACATCAGTCGATGGGCTTTTCGGACAATTACAAATTAGATGTATATGCCTGCGAATCCCGGGCTATTGCCCAAAATCGCCCAAAAGAGTATACTCTCATTGTGCATACAGGAAATGTCATACTAATAACACCTGCGATAGCCCTGGTCGTCTTTGCGATGGTCGTATTGCTGCTGGGAGTGATCGCGTCGAAGCGTCCTGACAAGGGGCTGGATCATTGGTTCCCGACGCAGTACGCCGCTCCTGCGCTGACGGCTGCCGTGCTGGCGTTTTCCGGAGCTGTGATATGGATGTCGCTGAGGCTTGTCGGCAAGACCGAACAAGCGATCATCAACGGCGCGCGCACGGATGTTCCGGCAGTCGGTTTGTTCGTGACAGCGGGAGGGCACGCTCAACTTACGGTCGATCCGTTTGCGGCGATAATCTCGTTTGCAGCAATCGCCGGGACGCTGATCGTGATGCTCCTTTCGCTTCACCATTTCGGCGAGCATCAGATTCATAAGGCCGAATATTACTCGCTGCTGATGCTTGCAACAGCAGCGGCTTCATTTGCCGCCGCGTCATCCGACCTCATTGCAATTTACCTTTCAATCGAGTTTTTGAGCCTCACGAGCTATATATTGGCGGCATTTGCCAAGACTGATCGGCGTTCAGCCGAGGCCGGACTGAAGTATTTCTTATACGGCGCGGCATGTTCGGCAGTGATGCTTTACGGCATGTCGATTTTGTTCGGTATTACCGGCGGCAGCACCTCTCTTAGTGCAATCGCAGCGGGCTTTGCGCACGGCAAAGTCGCGCTTACCGGCGCCGGATGGGTCGCGATTATGTTCACTCTGGTGGGCATGGGGTTTAAGCTCGCGCTGGTTCCGTTCCACTTCTGGGCTCCCGACACCTACGAAGGCGCACCCACTCCGGTTACTGCGTTCCTCTCGGTTGTGAGTAAGGCCGCAGGTCTGGCGGTGATAATTCGATTTTTGACGGTGGTTGCGACGCCGTCTGACGCAGGCTCGCTAAGCTGGTACTGGATACTGGTTGTGCTTACCGCACTGAGCATGCTTTACGGCAATCTGGTTGCCATCTGGCAGCGCAATATTAAGAGAATGCTTGCTTATTCGAGTATCGCGCAGGTCGGATATATGATGGTCGGCGTGCTCGCTGCAATGCACACTTTCACGCGCGCGGGGTCTGCTTTCGGAATCCCGAACGCTTCGGTGCGCGCTGAAGTGGCTGGCGATTCTGTTCCGATGGACATCCAGGGCGTGCTGATTTACGTCCTTGCGTATCTTTTTATGAACCTTGGCGCATTTGCGGTGGTGATTGCTGTCGGAAAGCGGATGAAATCCGATGCAATCGACAGCTACGCGGGCCTTATGAAACACGCGCCGTTTTATGCGGCGGCTTTGGCGGTGTTTTTGTTCTCGCTGGCTGGAGTGCCGCCCACCGCAGGGTTCCTGGGCAAGCTTTTTGTTTTCGGCAGCGCGATCAAAGTCGGCAGCCCGGAGTTGGTGGTGCTGGCAATCCTTGGTGTTGTGAACAGCGTAATATCGGCTTATTATTATCTTAATGTCGTGCGGTTGATGTTTTCAGCTCCTTGCGAGCAGGATGTCAAGATTTGCGGGAGCACGGCGGTCAACGCGGCAATTGTGGTCACGCTTGTAATGACGCTTGCGCTGACGGTGTTCGCCAAACCTGTTTCCGAACTCACCGCGCAGGCTGTTTATGCTCATAACCCGGTGCATGTAATATCGCCGGGTCCATAAACACAACAGAAAACGGAAAAGCAGAAAATGGGTGAAATCACAGAACAACAAGCTCGTCAGGTTTGGGCGGAAGCCCAGGAAAAAGTCAAGGACAGGGTCATAGCGCCCACGCTCTACAGGGCGCTTGAAGTGGCCGTCGGGATTACGGTTGAGAACGGCCAGTTCATACTCGGCTTCAGCAGTGCCGACGCTCCTATGGCCGGTCATCTGCGAAGCGCGCAGCATCTTGCGATTATCGAACAGTCGATCAGCGAGGTCTTGAAGCAGAAAGTTCGCCTGAAAACCATTGACGGCACGACCCTTGCCGACTACGAGGCAATCAAGAAACTGGCGCAGGCGCGCGATGCCAAGGCCGAGACCGTCAGCGCCCAGCGCGCGCAGGACAGGCAGGTTGAGCAGGCCTGGGAAGAAGTCGCTGAGAAAATCACCAGGGGCTACGCGAAATTGCAGCAGAGGCAGTTCGCGCAGAACCGGGCGCAGTTTATCAGATGGGGACTGGGGATCATCCACGAAGGGGTGGTCAAGTTAGGCTACACCGAGCAGTCCAGCGACGCCCAGAAGCGCGGGCTGGCAAGAACCTTCGAGAAGTTCGCCACTTCGGTCAATATGCCCAGCGCATGGCTTGCTTATGAGTATTACAAACTCCGCGAGGACGGCAAGCTCAAGTGAGAAATAAGCGCCCGCATGCCGGGTTCACGCTGATAGAGCTGCTTACGGCAATCGGCGTGATAGCGGTTTTGGCGGCGATCCTCGCGCCGGTATATATGAGCGCGCAGAAGTCGGCGCTGAGGGCGGCTTGCCAGTCGAACCTGTCTCAGGTAGCGCGTGGGTTCGAGATGTATCTGTCGGATTACAACGGCTGCTATCCGTGCATAGCCGACGACCCCGCCACATCAATGAACGAACCTCAATATCTGTGGGCCGGTATCAAGTGGAGAGATACTTTTCGCAAATATGCCGTCATCGGAAATGTGTCGTCCGGGGGCAGTAAGCGAATGATCCTTGCGTGCCCGTCCGACCCGAACGCGGTCGGTATATACGCGGGCACCTCTTACGCCTATTCCGCTTCGTTCTACATGGAGCCGGATCAGGTGGATGCGGTCGCGGACTGCGACTATCTCCGCTCGGCCAAGTACTCCTCTGCGACACCATCGCTACCCTGCACGCCGATGAAGAGTTCAGAGGTCAAATATACATCGAAAAAGATAATGCTGGCAGAGTATTGGACTCTACACTCCGCCAAAATTACGATTGGCTGGTATGATGATGCATCCACCGGCAACGACCCCTGGAGCGGCGAGCGCAACTGTCTGTTTCCCGACGGTCATGTAAAGCTCGTGCCGACGAAATCCATTCATCCCGCAACCAGCCCGGTGGTCGACCGCGCGCGTCTGCTCCCTGACATCAATCTGACCACCAACGGCGTCCACGGGAAAGATATAGACTGAGCGCTATGCGAGAAATCAATGCCAACGCGATAACCGAACACGTGAGGAAAGCCTGCATCGAGGCGTGCTGCGATTTACCGGAAGACGTCCTCAATGCGCTTAAACGCGCCCATGATGTCGAGGAATCGCCTGTCGGCAAGACGGTTATCGACGAAATTATCGAAAACGCGCAAATCGCCCGCAATGAGCGCGTTCCGATCTGTCAGGATACCGGGCTGACGCTAGTTTTTCTTGAAATCGGCCAGGATGTCCATATAGTCGGCGGCAACATCTACGATGCAATAAATCAGGGCGTGCGCGAAGGCTACGAAGAAGGCTATCTGCGCAAGTCGATAGTCCGTCACCCGCTGGATCGGGTCAATACGGGCGATAATACCCCAGCAGTCATCCACACTGAGATAGTTCCCGGTGACAGATTGCGCGTGACTATCGCGCCCAAAGGCGGCGGAAGCGAAAATATGAGTATCGCGCGGGTTTTGAAGCCCGCCGACGGCATGGACGGCGTCAGGAAGTTTGTGGTGAAGACGGTGCGAAATGCGGGGTCGAACCCGTGCCCACCGATTATCGTGGGCGTGGGTCTTGGCGGCACTATAGAGAAGGCTGCGCTGCTCTCGAAGAAAGCTATCTTGCGCAAAACCGGCGAGCCGAGCGCTAATCCGACAGACTCTGAGATCGAGCGCGATCTGCTTGCGGCTGTAAATTGCACCGGAGTCGGGCCATCGGGTCTTGGCGGCAGGGTGACCGCTCTTGCCGTGCATGTGGAGTCGCACCCTTGCCATATTGCCAGCCTGCCGGTTGCGATCACGATCCAGTGCCACGCGGCCCGGCACAAGGAGATTCTCCTCTGATGGCCGATATTCGACTGACAACGCCTCTAACCGACGCAGCCGTCGAGCAGCTTAATGCAGGCGACCATGTGCTGCTCTCCGGCATAGTCTACACTGCTCGCGACGCCGCACACGCTCGCCTTATTGAGCTGCTGAGGCAAGGCAAGCCGCTTCCTATAGATTTGGAAGGACAGGTGATATATTACGTTGGCCCGACACCTTCCGCGCCCGGCAGAGTAATAGGCTCGGCGGGCCCCACGACGTCTGGCCGCATGGACTCTTTTACTTCCGAGCTTCTCGCGGTCGGTCTGAAGGGCATGATCGGCAAGGGTCAGCGCGACCAAATCGTTATCGACTCGATCAAAGAGCACAAGGCCATATACTTCGCAGCCACTGGCGGAGCGGCCGCTCTTCTTGCAAAGAAAGTAATATCATGCGAGGTAGTCGCCTACGAAGACCTCGGCTGCGAAGCCATTCGCAGGCTTGAAGTGAAAGACCTTCCCCTGATCGTCATCAACGACACCCATGGCCGCGATTTCTATCGCGAAAACCAGGCGAGCTATGAAAAAAGCTGAGAGCCGGGGCTTACCAAGGTTACAAGCTTAAAAATGCCTCCGCCTGATACTCACCGATTTCCATAGACCAAAACACTATAAGCTGCCGTGGTTAACGAAGAAAAGCCCAGCGATCTTTCCATTGCCGTCAAACACAACCTTAATGTCTTGTGAGCCCCGCTGGAACTGATACGGAATGTAGACGGCATCGTAGCCCTGTATCTTTCTTAACACTGGAGTGCCGGAAGATACGTGATTGCCTAATTGTTGTTTAATGGCCGACGTAACCTGCGTGAGTCGCGACTCCGTCAGTTGCGATTTCATGGTATCGTCCAGATAGGGGACAATGGCCGTGTATCGGTTATTGACGACGTCGTCAGCAAATTTCACCGCAACTTTTGAGATGTCACCTCCTGCTTGCGGCTTATGACCACAAGATGCCAGCAAGAGAGCGATACACCCAACGACTGCAATTGTTACGATACTTCTTATAGCAAGACATTTGTTCATTGCTTTCCTTCCCCGCGATTATTAAAATCGCCAACTGGAATGTTCCCACTATGGTATAGTTCTTTGTTGCATTATTCGACGGCTGCATGTGGGTGTCCTTGTCAATTTTGAATTTGTTTTGCAAAATGTGCCCAGCCGCGCAAGCATTTCCCCAGGTATATACTCGCCTCCCAGAGGGTATTAGAATGCGTTGAAAGTAACAAGCCGCTGGAAAGCGGTGTATCTCGCCATACACTTTAGGGAGGGGACGCGCTTGATCCACAGACTGGCCATTGCCGCCGCGCTTTTGTGCGCGTGTGGGACGTGCATGTTCGCCGGAAGTGTCGAGATTGACCTCGACGTGCCCGATATCTCTCTGCCACAGCCTCAGGCGGGCATCAGCGCACTGAGTTCGCGTACCCCGCAAAGGATCGAAAGACTTGCCATAAGCGGCTACAGTTCATATTCTTCCAGTGGCAATCCTGCGATCCCATGCAAGACAATATACGTCGCGCTGCCGCCCGAGGCCGACGAATACAGCGTTGAGGTCGTCACCGGAAGCTACTCGACCACCGTCCTGGAAGGCGCGTACGATATAGCTCCGGTTCCGCCTGCCGCCGTATCAAAGGACTACGAAGAATACTATGGCGAGGACAAGATCATAGTCAATGGCCGGAACACGCTCGTCTATAGCGCGGACGAATACTACCCCGAGGATTATCTAACGGTCTGCGAGGTCGGGCGACTCAGGAATTGGAAGATTATCGCGCTGGAGTTCTGGCCGTATTCGTACAACCCCGTGACCGGCAAGCTCCGCAAGGTTCAACTCAATCACGCGACCCTAAGTTATTCGGCCTCGCCATATAGGTGCGTTTGCACCGCCGACCCGGTGGCTGCCGATATGGCCGGCTTTGTAGGCAATAAAAGCGAGGCGCTGGACTACTATTGCGTTTCGTCGGCCGCTGTGGCCGCATCCGCAGCCACTTACGTCATAATAACCACCAACGAGATCGCATCCGCGAGCGCGAGTCTCGCACACTTCAAAACTTTTCTGGAATCCAGAGGGTTCAACGTTCTGATCGCGACCGAAAGCGACTGGGGCGGCGGGACCGGAGATGTCGCAGCCGATAATATTCGTGAGTGGCTGGCAAGCAATTATATCGAGTTGGGCATAGAATACGTCCTTCTTGTCGGTAATCCGAACCCAGCCTCCGGCGACGTTCCAATGAAAATGCTGTGGCCGCGATACAGTCAGGCTAGTTATCGCGACGCTCCGTCGGACTATTATTACTCCGACCTCACTGGCGACTGGGATCTCGACGGCGACGGCATATACGGCGAGCAGCCCGACGATTTCGGAACCGGCGGCATCGACCGCATACCGGATGTATATGTCGGCAGGATTCCATATTACGGCAGCATCACCGATCTCGACGAAATCTTCCAAAAGACCATCAATTACCAGACGAGCATGCTTGGCGACTGGAGCCGCCGTTTTATCTTCGCGATGAAGCCTTTGGACAGTGCCACGCCGTGCTATCAGCTCGGCGAGAGCATAATAGGGAATATATCCGATCCTCTCGGCTTCAATCACGACCGCATATACAACGCATCCTACAGCCTCAGCCCAGAACCTGAACACTATCCCTGCACTATGGACACTGTCCAGGCCGAGTGGAGCGCGGGCGCGGGACTGGTGTTTTATATGACCCATGGCTCCTCGACATCCGCCAGCTATGTAATGAGCAGCGGCAGCTGTTCAAATCTGGGTAACAATACGCCTTCGATTGTCTATGGCGCGGCGTGCGAGAACGGCAAACCGGAGCAGACCAACAACCTCGGTTACGCGCTTTTGCGTGACGGTGCGGTTTCCACGCTCACGGCGTCGCGGGTGTCGTGGTATTATATCGGCGAAAGCGACTTCACCTGTTCGGACAGCATCGGCGGGCTGGGCTATCAATACGCCAAATATCTGCTCTCAGGCGAGGAAAGCTGTGCCCGCGCCATTATGGATGCCCGCTTAAGCGTCCCGATGTATATCTGGGCAAACCAGCTGGTGTTCAACCTCTATGGCGACCCGTCTCTGGTCTTCAACACGACGACCTTCGGAGGCGTCTCGGGCAAGGTGATGGATCAGGACGACAGTCCAATTGCTGAGGCGCAGGTTCGATCCGCTGACGGCGCAAGGTCGGTTAAGACCCAAGCCGACGGCTCGTACCGGTTGAGCGGCTTCAACGCAAAAAGTTTAGACGTAATAGTATCCGCGCCGGGTTATTACTCACAGCGGTTTTACGGACTGCCGATAGTCCTCGGATCGGACACTCAGATCGACTTTTACCTGGTTCCTGCGATAACCGGCACAATCGCGGGATTCGTGTGCGACATATATGGCGCACCCATCCAGGACGCGGAAGTCTCGACAGTCGACGGCCGCTTTGTCACTTACTCGGCAAGCGACGGCTCATACACCATAGATGGCCTGGAACCGGGAGAATACACCCTGCTGGCGACCTGCAGCCCTTACGCGCAAAAGATGGTGTCCGGCTGCGCGGTGACGAGCGGGGATGTCAGCCGTGTAGACATATATCTGCACTTGAATTCGGCAAATACAGTCCTTAATGGCGGCTTTGAAGGCGGTTTTACGTCCAATGTAGGCAATCAGTGGAAGAAATACTCGGTCAATGATTATTTCGGCACCGCAATGGCCGGCTCCGATCAGCGCAAATACGGCTCGTATTCGCAGAAGATCAGGCTGGCTCAACCGACTGTCGAGAGTTACGCCGGGTTTTATCAGGTCGTCACCACACTGCCCGGGCAGACCTACTCCCTTACAGCCTGGGCGCGCGATTATTTCAGCGGCTCGGAAGACAGCACGTCAAAAAATGTCGTGTGCCGCCTGGGCTGGGATATTTCCGGCGGCATTGACCCGCTGTCTTCGTCAATCGTATGGAAGCAGTTCGATCCGGCTCACAAAGTCTGGCACGCGCTTTTCAGCGATGCTACCGCCAAAGGCCTGAGTATGACCATTTTCCTTGAGGCAGTGCGCAAATTGCCATCCGGCGGCGACGACTGTTACGCCTGGTTTGACGGCGTAAGCCTGACCGGGCCTGTTGAGTCTCCAGCAGTGCCGATTGTGGCCGTAAACGATAGTTTTTGCGCCGATTCCACATCAATTACGGCCAGTTGGACATGTTCCAGCGCGGATATAGCCTATTATGAATACGCCGTCAGCGCAACCGACGACGATAGTGGCATCGTACCCGGCGGAGAATGGCTGAGCGTCGGCACTGACGTTGAGGCGACTCGATTCGGCCTTGTGCTCGCCAACGGTGATTGCGTGCGCATTCTGGTGCGTGCGACAAACGCTTTCGGAGTGACCGGCGAAATAGGTATGTCGGAGCCTGTCAGGATCGTAAAAGAAGTGGAGAGCATTTCCGCCGCCAAGCTATTGGCCGACGGCGTCTGGGTGCATATCGCCGGCGTTAAAACGACCAGGATGGGGGAAGGAGCGTCGTGTTTTGTCGAGGAGCCGGATAGGCGTTCGGGCATTGATGCTAAGAGCGAGTGGCTCGATATGCCTTATATGCAGCTGGGCACGATGACCGATATAGTCGGCTGCATGACAAGTGAGGACGGCATGCGAGTCATCAGCCAGGCGGAGTTCGAGCCGTCGCTGGTTGTTGATGCTCCAAAGCCCCTGGGAATGCCGAATAAATTCGTGGGCGGCGGCAGCTTTTTCGTCAGCGAGGGCGGCCACATGATCGGGCAGGCGGGCAGCAGTTGGGGAAGCGGGCTGAATAACGTCGGGCTGCTTGTGAGTGTATGGGGGAAAATCACCGAAAATGACTCATCAGGTTTCATTCTAAATGACGGCAGCCTGCCCGACGGCATTTATGTGAGCTGTTTCAACGATGCTATCCCGCCGGATGTCGACCGGGCTGTTCGCGTTACGGGTATTGCGACTCCGTGGGGCGTCTCGGTATATGATTCAGGGGACATTATCGTGCTGAATTGATGATATAATCGACCGCTTTAGATAGATTTGTTGCCGTAAAGTCCGGTTTGCACTCAAATCGCTCGATCTCTTGAGGCGTCAGCAGGCCGCTAAGCACGAGGATAGTCTTGCACCCGGCGGTTTTCCCGGCTATGATGTCGCGCTGCGTATCGCCGATCATATAGGATTCATCGAGACCGATGCCGTGTTCGCAGGCCGCCGAGAGAAGCAATCCCGGCTCGGGCTTTCTGCAACTGCATTTCTCCGAGGCCATGTGCCTGCAATAATAGAATTTGGATATGTTGCCGCCTGCCGCTTCGACCTGCCCGGCGATTTCGGCCTGAATGTCCATCAGGTTTTCTTCACGGATCAGACCTTTTGCGACTCCCTGCTGGTTCGATACCACATACACTTTGAAACCGGCATCGTTGAGCCTGCGCACGGCGTCCGGCACATAAGAGAATATTTTAAGTTCCGCGACGTTTTTAACGTAGTCGGCCCGGTCTTCGTTTATGACTCCATCTCGATCAAGAAAAACTGCTTTCACGTTATCAACTTTCTATTGGTTGTATTCATCTATCAAGCACGTCAGGATCAGGTGCCCAAGTATCAGATGAACGTCTTCGACGCGCTGCATGTTGTCGCTGTTTACTACGATCGACTTATGCGCTATCTTCGCCAGCTTTCCACCTGAAAACCCGCACCATCCGACGGAAATTGCACCCATTTCATTCGCCTTTTCGACTGCTTTGATCACATTGGGCGAGTTTCCACTGCCGCTTATCGCAATTACCACATCGCCCGGCTCCATGAAGCTGTCGAGCTGTTCGGCAAAGATGCAGTCGTAGCCATTGTCGTTTGCCCATGCGAATATGAGTGGAGCGGCGTCCGTGAGCGCCATCACCTTAAACCTCTTCCCCGTGCACACCTTAATTGCCTTCTGAAAATCTTCGGCAACGTGGCTTGCGGTCGCAGCGCTGCCGCCATTACCCAGGATAAACACCTGTCGATCTTCGGCATGGGCCTTTTTCAGTGTCTCGATGATGTCTCTGATAGGCTCTTCCGGCAGATCGGCGATAGTCTGGGTCACCATGTTCAGGTAATTGGTTATCGCGGACATTTTGGATTCCCTCGAAAATAGCTGAGAGCTGAGAGTCCAGACTCATGAGCACTCAGTCGGCTATTTCTTATTTCGGTCAAAAAACGTTATCTTCTTACGTTAAAGATTATCTTCGATCCATCCCTGGCCATATTTATGGGCATTTCGCGAAGGTGAGAGAGTTTCTTTCGCACGGCTGCCCTGTTTTCCGGCGGAGTGCAGACCAGAAAGAACCCGCCCCCTCCGGCTCCGGTGACCTTGCCGCCGAGCGCTCCGGCGGACATCGCCAGGTCGTAGAGTTCGTCTATTTCCAGGTTGGAGACTCCCGTGGCGAGCTGTTTTTTCTTGTGCCAACCCTCGCGCAGAGTGTCTCCAAGTGATGCGATCGTGCCCGATTTAAGGTGTCGGGCTAATTCGTCGGCCTGATCTCTCATGCCGGTAAGCACAGACATCCTGTCCGATATATTGTCTTTCTGTTCGCTCAACACGTCCGCCGACTTCCGCGTCGTTCCCGTATAGAACAGGAGCAGGCTCTCGCAAAGCCTTTGCCTGAGGCTCTCGTCGAGATCGATGTCTGTCACTTCCACTTCTTCTCCGGGGCAAAACTTGAAATGTCTCAGCCCGCCGTACGCGGCGATATACTGATCTTGTTTGCCTATGGGCTTTCCGAGTATGCCGATCTCTATTTCGCAAGCCTGGCGCGCAAGCGTTTCCGACGAAACAGCCTCGCCATTGTACGCGTGTAGGGCGTTCAAGAGGCCGACCGTCACCGTGCTGGACGATCCCAGCCCCGACCCCTGCGAGGGAATGTCGGCCATGGTCGCCACTTCTATCCCTTTGCTGACACCTACCAGTTTCATTGCTTCGCGAACCAATTCGTGCTGAATTTCGCTGGTCTGGGTCACCATTTCGGTGCGAGTGTAGCCGACGCGGATCAGATCGTCAAAGCGTTCCTTGACGATGACGTATATATATTTGTCGATGGCCGTTGAAACCACCGCGCCGTAAGTATTGTCGTAAAAGCCCTTGAAATCCGTTCCGCCGCCTGCGAAGCTGATCCTTAGAGGTGTCTGAGTGATAATCAAGCCCTGCGACCTCCTGTCTACATTGGGATTTTACCACAGGTTGGGGTGGTGTTCCAAAGAAAAGTAGAATATAGTTGTTCAGTCTTACGGAATTTCTTGGGATCCGCGGCCCCAGCAGGTTCCAAGAGCGGAGGTCCTTGGTCAGAAACTTGAGGGTCAAACATTCAAGACGTTTTGCTGTCACAAAACTATTTCTACCTGGCCGCCTTTTGCTTGGCCATTCTGACCTTCATGCCGTGTTCCGTGCGGCTGTCCTCGAGCACGTCTACGAGAGTGCGCATAATTTCTAGGCCACGGCCATGTTCGTCGCGCAAGTCGGCCATTATCGAAGGTGTTGGGATCGACTCGGCGCGGCTTTCGTCCTCGACTTCAACAACCAGGCACTCTCCCGAAGCGTGACACCTCACCACCACTACCGCCATATCGGCGTTGGGGCTGCCATGCGTCACGGAGTTGGTGACAGCTTCGGAAACAGCTACTTCCATGTCGGTTATTTCTTCGCCGACAAAGCCCACCGACTCCGCAAGACTGCGCACCCCATGTCTGACGATCGACACATAGCGAGTATCCGCCGGTATTTTGAACTCCAGTGATTTAGTTTCCATTGTCGTAAGCCGTTCAATTTATGGCAAGCAGGCTTTACCCGGTAGAGCCATAATTTAAACGTGGAAGTGATACTGAATGTTGCGGAGGCGTTTCAGGAGGAATCAAGCGTAAACCTGGCGGAGCGGCTGGGATTCGAACCCAGGAGGGAGTTGCCCCCCTACAGCATTTCCAGTGCTGCTCCTTCGACCAACTCGGACACCGCTCCAACAGGATAATGATAACATAATGCGGTTTGCTCAGTCAATTATAGTATATACCGGCTCAGGTCTTCGTCCTTGACGATGTCGCGCAGCCTTTCTCGCACATAAGGCGCGTCCACGATAATCTTCTTCTCTTCGATGTCGGGCGCAGCGAACGATACGTCGTCCAGCAAGCGCTCCATAATAGTGTACAGACGCCTCGCGCCGATGTTCTCCATAGACGAGTTCACTTCGGCGGCGATTTTTGCAAGCTCAAAGATGCCCTCGGACGTAAAGTCCACATCGACTCCCTCCGTTGCCAGAAGAGCCTTGTATTGCTTTACCAGGGCGTTTTTCGGCTCAGTGAGGATTCGCACAAAGTCGGCTTCGGTGAGACTGTCAAGCTCCACGCGGATCGGAAGTCTTCCCTGAAGCTCAGGAATGAGGTCGGACGGCTTCGAAACATGAAACGCACCGGCCGCCACGAAGAGCATGTGCTGGGTCGAGACCGGGCCGTATTTTGTCATAACGGTGGAGCCCTCGATGATGGGCAGTATATCGCGCTGAACGCCTTCACGCGAGACCTGCGGGCCGGATTCCGACTCGCGGCCGGCGATTTTGTCCATCTCGTCAACAAATATTATGCCGTCCTGCTCGGCTCGCTCAATGGCTTCGCGGGTGATTGCGTCCTGGTCGATCATACTTTTGGCTTCTTCGTCGGCAAGGATGCTTCTCGCTTCGGCGACCGTCACGCGCTTGCGTTTCCTGCGCTTGGGAAACAGATTGCCGAGCATGCCCGACATATCCATGCCCATTTCTTCAAACCCCTGCTGGCCGAACATCTGGAAATGAGGCATAGCGGTATCTTCAATCTCGATTTCGATCTCGCGGTTGTCCAATTCGCCTGACAGAAGCTGTGCGCGCAATCGGTCGCGGATACGCTCTTTTCGCTCGATCTGATCGCGAGTATAATCGTCGGGCGGAGTTTCCTCTTCTACTTGCTCCTGTGGAATGTCCATCGGCGGAGGAGGATTGCCTGTGCCTGGGAAGATATGCCCCATTGCGCTCTGCAGTGAGTCGAACCACTGTTTGGGAACCGCACCCTGACCCGCGCGGCGAGCGGGTGGCTCCATAATATTGAGGATTTCCTCAAAGGCGCGTTGTTCGGCTACGGGGCGGACTTCGTCAATCATTTCGGCCTCGACCATCGCCACAGCGCGCTGCACCAGGTCTCGCACCATTGAGTCCACGTCCCGACCCACATAGCCGACCTCTGTGAACTTAGTCGCTTCGACCTTAACAAACGGCGCGCCTGCGAGGTTCGCAAGCCGCCGGGCGATTTCGGTTTTGCCGACGCCGGTCGGGCCCATCATGAGTATATTCTTGGGTATGACCTCGTCGCGCAGTTCAGCGTCCAGCCGGCGCCTCCTGAACCTGTTTCTGAGAGCCACCGCGACTGCTTTCTTGGCCTTGTCCTGCCCAACTATATATTTGTCCAACTCTTCGACGATCTGTTTGGGAGTCAGTTCCTGCTTGTCTTTCAAATTACACCTCACATCTCGTCCGTCGTGATCTCGTGATTGGTATATATGCAGATATCGGCGGCAATATCCATCGACTTTTGGACGATTTCGAGCGGATTCAGGTCGGTATTGCGCAAAAGCGCCTTTGCCGCCGCTCCCGCGAACGCCCCTCCCGATCCTATTGCCGCCACGCCTTCGTCCGGCTCAATCACTTCACCGTTACCCGATAGTATCAGCAAATATTCGGTGTTCGCCACGATCATCATTGCTTCGAGCCTACGCAGCACTCGATCCGTGCGCCATTCTTTGGCAAACTCGATTACGGCGCGCTTGAGATTGCCGTGAGCTTCCCTGAGCTTGGACTCGAACTTGTCCGCAAGCGTCTGCGCGTCCGCGACCGACCCCGCGAACCCCATAAGCACTTTGTCGTCATAAAGCCGTCGGAGCTTGCGCGCCTTGTGCTTCATTATCGTATTTTCAAGCGTAACCTGGCCGTCCGCCGCAATAGCGACCTTGCTGTCTTTCTTGACGGCGATTACTGTCGTTCCATGTAATTCCGGCATTGCTGCCCCCTTCCACGTAGAAATTTTGAATTCTAAATTTTGGATTTTGAGTTTTTGTTATGCGTACACTTAACTCAGAATTCAGAATTTAAAATTCAGAATTTATCTCTCCATCTTCTCGCCGCCAAGCGCGGCCCTCGGGTGGGCGCGGTCGTAGACTTCTTTCAACCTTTCCCCGGAAACGTGCGTATAAATCTGTGTGGTTATCACGCTTTCGTGCCCCAGCAGTTCCTGGACGCTTCTGAGGTCGGCTCCGTGATCCATCATGTGGGTAGCGAAGCTGTGCCTCAGGGTATGCGGGCTGATCTTCATGGAGTCGCTTATCTGTTCGACGTATCTGTCCAGAATCCTTCGGACGGATGAACTTACCAGTTTAGTGCCTCGATACCCGAGAAATAGCGCGTCGGTCGATTTTTTGCTTTTTGCGGCAAGTTTCGGGCGACCGCAGTCCATATACGACTTCAGCGCTTCCAAAGCATGCGAGCCGACGATAACTATACGTTCCTTATTACGCTTTCCGATCACATTAAGTTCGTCTGCATGCGGAGAAATATCGGTTGTTTTCAGACTGAGCAGCTCGCTGACGCGCAGGCCGGTGGAGTAAAGCGTTTCCAGGATTGCGCGATCCCTGAGACCTTCGGCAGTGACCTGATCGGGTGCGTTCATCAGGCTCTCGACCGTCTCCTCGCGCATAACCTTTGGCAGCGTCCGGGATTGCTTCGGAGGCCGGACGCCTTCGGTGGGGTCGCTGTCGACTAATTCGCGCTTTGCGAGGTAATGGAAAAACGACCTCAGCGCGGCAAGTTTTCGCCCGGTCGACCGTTTCGCCTGACCGGTTTTTTGCAGATGCGCAAGGTACCGGCGGATAAGCAGCTGGTCGACAATCGCGCCGGTTTCCTCGGCAAAGTCCAGGAACGCGAGCACGTCCGAGGCATACGCCGTAAGCGTATGTTCGCTTGCCCGCCGCACCAGGCGCATATATTCTATGAATGCTTCAAGTCGATCTTTCATATCTTGAGGGATTGTAGCATAATTGCGAACCTGTATGGAATACCTAAATATGAGAGGCCGTGCGCCCGATAACATGCAAGGTTGCGCACGCTGGAGGAGTCATGAAAAATCCATCTAAGAATAAGCTGAAAGTAATAAAGATACTCGACCCACTCCTGTGTGTGCGCTGCGATCACGCCTATATTGCGGACGTGGTGATGAAAGAAGGCACGCGAAGAAAGATGTTTTATTGCTCCCGGCTCGACTGCGACAACTGGGTTTCACAGACTGCTTCACAGGTGAGCCAGGACGAGATGGATCAGGCCGCCTAATGAGGCGTTGCCCGCTTGACGAGCGACCGCTGCCTCAGCCACAGCGCGATCATGGCAAGCGGCGTTAGAAGTATCTTCGGGCTGCGAGAGTTGTATTTCAGGAAAAACTTCAGCATGCTTTTGTGATGCTGCTTTATCATCGGGATCGGGTTTTGGTCGCTGGCCGCGCCTATTCGATGCGAAACCGACACCATCGGGAAGTAAACCACACGCCAATTGGCAATATGCGCCCGTTTGCACCAGTCCACATCCTCCAGATACATGAAAAATCTTTCGTCCAGAAGGCCGATCCGCTCGAAAGTCTCTCTTCTGACCATCAGCGCCGAGCCTGACAGCCAATCGACGTCCGCCTCGCGGTCATGCGCCCAGTCGGTCATCAGATACTCCCGCACGAACCTGTTTTTGGGAGACAGCTTGCCGAAAATGGTGTGCCGGAATATCGCGGCGAACATGGTTGGGAAGTGACGCGCGGAATACTGCACGCTGCCGTCCGGGTTCAATACTTTTGGCCCCAGCATCCCGACGTCCGGGTTGTCGTCCATATACTTCGTCATTTTCGCCAGGAGCTGTGGGTCGAGCATCCGGCAGTCCGGATTTAGAAGAAGGACATAACGTCCTTGCGACTTGCTGATCGACAGGTTGTGCGCTCTTCCGAACCCGACGTTCTTGCTGTTTTCAATCAGCATTACACGCTCGCCAAACTCGGATTGCACCATCTGAGCCGTGCCGTCGGACGAGGCATTGTCCACCACTATCAGCTCGAACTCGACCGAGCATTCCTGCGCAAGCGCAGAGTGAATGCAGCTTCGAAGTTCGTCTTTTGTGTTCCAGTTGACAATGCTTACTGTTACGTCGATCAAAGTCAGCCTCTTATGGACATATTTACCCGTATGCACGCAACGACGAGCCAATATACCGGCGCAGGTATCTTTCCCCGGAAGTGCTTGTTGTAAAACCTCAAAAGCGATTCGTGTGACTCACGCCTCATTTTGCGCTTGTCAATCTGGCCGGTTCCCGCGCCGCCGTGGTGAATTATGGTCGCATCCGGTGTGAAATATATCTTGTAGCCGATTTTGTAGGCGCGATACAGCCAGTCGACTTCATTGAAGAATATCGGAAAGCGCTCGTCGAGGATGCCGACTTCATTTAGTGCGGCTCTGCCTAGTATCAGGCACGACCCCATCGGCTGATCGACCTCGGCGACGCAATCGTATTTGAAATACGTCATTCTATACGCGCCCAGTGTCCGGCTTTTCGGAAATAATCGTGAAAGCCCCATATACTCCCAGGCGATTGGCCCCGGGTATGGAAATGATCGCACCGAGCGGTCGATTGTTCCGTCCGGTCGAACCAATTTCGATCCGGCTGCCGCCGCGTCGGGGTGAGAGTCCATAAACGCGACCAGCGCGTCGATTGCGCCTTCGGTTACTTCGGTGTCCGGGTTCAGCAGTAATACGTAGTCTCCCTGTGCAAGTGCAAGAGCCTGGTTGTTGCCGCGCGCGTAACCGTAATTTGCGGAATTTGCGATAAGCTGGACGCTGGGGAACTCGGATTTGAGAGAATTCCCGTCGAAGCCGTCCGAAGCGTTATCCACTACGATGACTTCGCAATCGCATGCCGGCGCGTGAGTCTCGATAGACTTCAAGAGTGTCTTTAGGAGACCGGTGGTGTTCCAGTTAACGATTATAATTGATAATCGCACCAAGCACCTCCCTGAGACTGCGCGCCACGAAGTCCGGCGCGATTTTGGAGAAAAAGTCCGGCGGCCTGTCGTCGCGCAGGAACCCGATAGTCTTCACCCCGGCGGCTTTGCCGCTGGCTATATCCATAATGTGGTCACCGACCATCACGCTCGCCTGGGGTCTTGCGTCAAGTGATTCGAGTGCGATGAGCACCGGGTCGGGATGCGGCTTGTGATGGATGGCGTCTTCTCTGCAGATGAGCACGTCAGGCTCTATTCCGGCGATCATTATCGAATGCTCACTGGCTTTTCGACAGTTTCGAGTAACGATGCCGACCTTGACGTTGCGCGATTTCAATTGCTCGATCATGTCCGACGCATAGGGAATTACCGTGCCGCCGCGCGCATGCTCGATCTCGATTTCTTCAAGCACGACCATTGCGCGCTCGCGCAGGGCGTCGACTTCATCATCTCGACCATCGGAAGCGAGCCAATTCACGGTTCCCTCTACAACGGCCAAAACGTCCAGCAGCGCCAGACCGGAAGTATCTACCCCGTTTTCGGCTGCCAATTCCAGCATTTTGCGCTTCATCAGAGGGAAGTTGATGTTGGTTTCCACCAGCGTCCCGTCGAGATCGAAGAGAGCGGCGTCAACCTCATTGAGCAATGGTCTCATTGCATTCATTATAGATTCCGAAAAAATCCTGGTCAATCAAAGAAAAGGGGCGGAATATTATTCCACCCCTTTTGTGTCACTCATCAAGTTCGAGCGGGACTACCAGCGACCTCCGCCGCCATAGCCGCCGTCGTTCTTCTGGGACTTGCGAATCTCTCTGCATGACTTGCAGCGGATCGGTTCGCTAAACCCTCTGGACTGGAAGAACTCCTGCTCACCCGCGGTGAAGATGAAGTTCTGACCGCAATCCTTGCACTTGATTTCTTTGTCTTGGGACACTTGTTTACCCCCTGGGTATTGTTTTTCTAACTTCTGCGCAGCGAACGGACTTTTGGAAATGGGGGGTTACACTTGCACCCTAGGACTTAACTTTCCTGTTGCCATATCTCTAGCCCAACTCCCAGCCCTGCACGGCTTTTGCCGCCAGGTACAGAAGCGTTATCTTATTGTAACACACAACATCAGGTTTTTGGCGAATTATTTTGAGTAAAAGCATCCAAATCCGAAAAACTTGTCCGGCGGCGTCATGTTTTGGGTTGACAGATTGCATTCTTCATGGCATACTGCTGCAGTATTCTTCACAACCATATCGCAATCTCATCAATATGTAAGTCTGCTGATTATGTTATCAACATTTTGAGGACTGTTCAATGAAGCGTGCGTTCGCATTGTTATGTATTGTAGCCGTATATGCTGTTGCGCCGACAGTAGTATGTGCCGAAGTCCTTTACGGCCAGTCCAGCCTGACGCTGCTGGTCGAAGATACGCTCGGCAGCGCTGTTGCACAGTGGAGCTACGACTTCCCTGAAATCACAGCCATATATAACGCCTGCGAACACCCCTCAGTCTCACCGCCATTCACGTTCAAGCTGGAAAACATACACTGCGAACTGCAGCCCAGTTCGACCGCTCTGGCGGTAATATTTCGTAATATACCGCTTGTCGCAAACGTGGGGAAGACTTTTTGGTACTCAAGCGCCAATGACTCCCAGATTTTTGCCGCATTCGTAAATCACTTGACTAATCCCATCCCCGGCAGTACCTCCGTCTGGGCAAAGATAGGGTTTGCGGACAGCAAGAATAGTTATTTTGTCAACGAAGGATGCGGGGTTTATCTGTCTGATGGGGTAGGTGCCGAGATAAGCCGAATCGGCATTCGCGTCGATTCCGCGGCATTTACGCCGAATGTACCCGAACCGTCGACAGCTGCGTGTATGGTCTGTGGAGTAGGGATATTCGGCGCATTTCTGTTGCGAAGACTCAGCGCCTAACCTATATGGTTTCTCAGAAACAGCACCACGTAGTAATACATTGCCGGTCCTGCAAAGAGCATGCTGTCAAACCGATCAAGTATGCCGCCGTGGCCAGGCATGACGTTGCCAAAGTCCTTTATGCCGATCTCGCGCTTGATGGCCGACTCAGACAGGTCGCCGAGCTGGCTGAGCACACCGAAGATTATTCCCAGCACCAGGCCGTGATACCATGGAATATGGAGCACCTCGCTAACAACCACCGATAATATCACCGCGCCCGCAAAGCCGCCGATTGAGCCTTCGACTGTTTTGTTGGGGCTGAGAGTCGGTGCAATTTTTTTCTTTCCACAGAATCCGCCCACGAAATACGCTGCGGTGTCGCTGGCCCAAGTGGCAAGAAACGTAAACATCACAAGCCAAGCTCCGGCTTCTTTGGTGTAAGGGCCGACTGTAATGGTACCCTCGATTCCTCGAAGTACGACAAGGTGCATAATCAGCCAGCCGACGTAAATCGCGCCGAATACGGTTGCTCCCACGTTCACCAGAGGTGCGTGCTTGTGTCGAATCATCTCCACACAGAACGAAAGTACCAGCAGAAGCGTAAGAACAGCGGGAAATATGGAGCCGATTGTTTGTGGGCCGTAAGTGCGGGCAGAGACGACAAACAACGCCACGGCTGCAAGCCCCGCCCATTCGACGGGAGACGCTCCGAGCTTGCGTATGCCACTGTAGAACTCATGCGCGCCGAGAATCGATATGAGTCCGATCGCAATAGCGAACGGCAGACCCTCCGGATAAAATATCAACACGACGGCCATAGGAATGCAGACCGCTGCCGTAAGAATCCGTTTCAGCACGTTGATTGTCCACTCCTTGGTTCGACGAGCGTTTTGTGCTACGGCATTATAACACTCGAACGATTCATTCGCAAACTGAGGGGTTGCACAAGCTCATCTTTTGAGTTAAAATCGAGTTGTGCGATTATATTTCGTTCTGGCTTTGGTCAATGCTGAGCCGAAGCAAGAGACATCTGACTGAGCAGTCGTGAGTCTGGGCTTTTTGCTCCCCCTTCTCAGTTGTTCTTGTGGGGAGGCTTGCGGATGTACTTCAGACGTTTTTATTTTTTGCTGTTTTTACTGACAACAATTGTCAGTGTCGGCATTTCCGCGCGATGCGATGTCGTGTATGTAAATGTTGCATGCAGCGGAAACTGCGACGGTTCGTCTTGGTCGAGCGCATATCGTACTGTAAGTGCGGGTCTGGCGGCGGCGACAAGCGGCGACGAGGTGTGGGTTGCGACGGGACTCTACCCTGAGCGAATCACTCTAAAGACCGGTGTCGGGCTGTACGGCGGATTTGCGGGCGGCGAGACATCCAGAGACGCTTGCGACCCCTCGGCAAATCCCACGATTCTCGACGGCACAAGCGGCGGTTGCGTGGTTACCGCGCAGAGCTGCGCTGCGGGCACTGTAATTAACGGCTTCACGATCAGAGGCGGTTGCTCGGCTACAGGCGGCGGCATTTATTGCAAAAGCGGTTCCCCGACGATTTCGCGCAATATCATTACGGGCAATACGGCCTCTGACAGCGGCGGCGGAATCTACTGCTGCGCTTCATCGCCGGTCATCACGGGCAACCTGATTGTTGCCAACTGCGTTTCCATAGCGTCCACCAGTGGTAAAGGTGGCGGAGTTTATTGCGATGCGCGGTCCAAAATCGTCCTGCTGTCAAACGATATTCGCGCCAATGCGGCATACTCCGGGGGAGGCATATACTGCGCATCGTCCGCGTATCTGGGCAACAACACGATATGCGCCAACACTGCCGCCTCAGGCGGCGGCGTTTGTTGCACCGGTTTGATGTCTCCTGCGGTCTGGAACAACATAATAGCGTTCAATTCGTCCGGAATCTGCAAAAGTTCTTCCCAGACGCTGACCTACAAATCAAATTGCGTTTACGGCAATACGTTATACAACTACTCCGGCTGGGGCACCGAACCGACCGGCTCAGACGGCAACATTTCCGTCGATCCGAACCTTGCGGCTCTCGTATACGGCGACACCCACATTCAACCCGACTCACCGTGTGTGAATGCGGGTATAGCAGGGGATTCGCAGTCGTCGGAAGATATCGACAATCAGACGCGGGTGCAGGATGCGTTCATAGACATAGGCGCGGACGAGTCGGATGGCGTCGCGAGGCAGGTGACGCCTCAAGTCGTTCGAGTGTCAACATCCGGCAATGACGAACTGGACGGTTCGTCATGGGCCTCTGCGAAGCGCAGCGTGCAGTCGGCGATAGACTCTCTCGGCGTCTCCGGCGGCGAAGTGTGGGTGGCTGCCGGTATTTATTATGAAAGCGTCTCTCTGAAGCCTTTCGCGCACATATACGGCGGGTTCGCGGGCATAGAATCTGCTCGATCCGAAAGAGTCCGTTCGGCAAACGTTACGACAATCGACGGCAGTGGGAATGAGACGAAAAGCGTTGTGACGGCCTCGGCGTCCGGGCACATGGTGGCCGCGATAGACGGCTTCACGATTCGCGGCGGGCATGCGCTGGACGGAGGAGGGATTATGTGTGACTTCTCTTCACCGGATATCCGCGGAAATACGATCACCGGCAACAGCGCATCTCACAACGGCGGCGGAATCTGCTGCACATGGTCTTCGTCTGTGATTTCGCATAACTTTGTAACGGGCAACAGCGCCTCAGCGTATGGTGGAGGCGTGTCCTGTTCGGAGTACTCTCGGCCTTCGATAATCAACAGTGTTGTCGCAGGTAATCAGGCGTTGAGCGGTGGAGGAGTACACATCGGCAAGTACGCCGAGGCCGTGCTGACAAACAATACCATTGCGGCCAACACTACTGCCGGAGACAGCCAGAGTGTTGGAGGAGGGCTGTATCTCTGCGATGCCGAGGCTGTTGTCTCCAACACCATCATCGCCTGTAACTCGTCCGGGATATATGCGTCAGACGCTCCCGAGATGCACTGCAGCAATATCTCCGGCAACGATGAGTATGATTACTCGTGGATCACGCCTGCCGCCGCGGAAAACGATGTTCTGACTGTGTCCGCCACCATATTTGTGGATTTTGCTTCAGGTAACTATCGGCTCGTCTCCACTTCGCCGTGCATAGATACAGGATGGGGCAATGCCGCGCGGATTCCGTCGGTAGATATGGACGGCAACCCAAGAATATATGGGGAGCAGGTGGACATCGGAGCTTATGAGTATCAAGCGTCGGAAGCTGCTGTTTCAAGCATTGTGCAGGCCAGACAGGCGCAGGACGGCTGCCAGACGGATATCACCGGTGCGCTGATCTCTGCCGCATTTGCGAATTTTTACTATATTGAATCCGACGATAGATTGTGCGGGATAAGGGTAGAGCAGGCCGGACACGACGTCAATGTGGGAGACAGAGTCGATATTTCGGGAGTAATACGAACCAACGCTGATGGGGAGCGCTACATCGAAATCGCTGTCCAGTAATAGCAAAAGGACTCGACAAATCCGAGCCCTCTGCCACTGCAAATATTAACTTTTTCGATCTTCTATTGGGCCTGACCCATTGCGCCGCACCCAATAAAGAATGATAAGCACTGGACTTACTCCCTGTGCGCCGCATACTACAGTCAGGAAACTTACAAACTCATTCTACCCGCATTGCAGCAAGAGTTCTATTACTCGCAAGGGGTAATTTTTGTAATACTTTGGTATTACATGTGTCTTGTGTAACTACCACCCGCGATTGTAGCCGCTGTAGCTGCCGTAACTTGAGCCGGAGCCTCTGTAACCTGTATTGCTGCTATAACTGTTATTTACAAGCCCGCCGGAATTGATGCCTCCCATTCCGCCCATCATGCCCATCATGCCGCCATAGCCTCCATAGCCGCCTCCGAAACCTCCATATCCGCCGTAGCCGTTTCCGAGCGCTCCATACTGAGTGCTGCCGCTCATTATAGCCAGTATCTCCGAGGGACTGGAATAATTGAGTGGAACTTTGTCAATAACGACATCGGATGAAGATTTTGGCGCTTCCACTTCGGGTGGAGGTGGAGGCGAGGACGTATATACGCTTGCAGCCTTGTCTACCTCTGGCTTTTTGCTGATCAGGTAAATGTCATGGTCGATTCTGAATACCAGTCCCGCTGATTTGGTGAGGCTTTTAAGCGCAGTATCAAATGGCACGTCCGTGAATGACACCAGCGGAATAATGCCTTCCACGTTTTGGTCCATTGAAAAGTTCTTGCCCGCATTTCTGAACATTGCTTCGATGGCCGACTTGACGTCTATGTTTTTAAGGTCGAGGCTGATCGATTCGGACGTGTTTGCCTTATTCGTCGTTTCATCAGCCCACAGGCACGCGGACATTATAACAAAAATCGTAATTATCAACGCCAATACTGCCTTACTCATTCGTCTTCCCCTTTTTATGGAAGTTAGTGGCTTCGCAAGGCAAAAAAACACCTGCGTAATGCGCTCTCATGTTTGTCAGTCTACCCTTGCATTTGGACAAGGGAAACCCACAGCTATTGCGGAAGAGTACATTATGGAGTTTAGCACCTGGGCCAGTCAGCGGCCGGCAAACTCCGAAAACATGGAAGCAGAGGGGGCTGCCTGGAATGATTGGGAATGCGTTTCTAATGATCGCGCTAACATTGTCTGGAGGTTTAGCTGCAAGCATGCAAGTATCAACAGCGGTTGATCCGAATCAACATCTGGAACGCACGAGCTTCCAGAACTTCGACCCGTACGACCCGAGGATCGACTTGAAGTCCGACGTCGCAATTGTATACGGAATCGATCCCGGTTTGCCGAACCGCATCAAAGTCTGGCGTGACCAGGGTTATATTACCCATGTCATGACCGGCTGCGCATGGGGCAATTATCAGGATTATCTCTCCGGCAAGTGGGATGGCGTAAACCATCAGGACAATGCCCAGACTCGCAAAGACGGCAAGCCTATTTTGCATGGCAAGGACGTTCCATATATGTGCCCCACTCAGAATTACGGCAAATATCTGTGTGTCGGGGTTAAGCGGGCAATCGACGCCGGCGCTCAGGCGATATACATGGAGGAACCCGAGTTCTGGGTGGACGCAGGCTATTCGGAGGCGTTCAAGCGAGAATGGCAGGCTTACTATAACGAGCCCTGGATCGCGCCGCATACGTCGCCTGACGCTCAGTACCGCGCTTCCAAGCTCAAATATTACCTTTACCGCCGCGCGCTGGAAGACGTGTTTACTTTCGTCAGGGAATACGGCCAACAGATCGGGCGTGATGTTAAGTGCTACGTGCCGACGCATTCACTGGTCAATTACGCGTCGTGGAGGATTGTCAGCCCGGAGTCCAGTCTGGTGATGATTCCCGGATGCGACGGATATGTCGGCCAGGTCTGGACAGGCACCGCTCGCACGCCGAACATCTACAAAGGTGTAGCCAAAGAACGAACATTTGAGACCGGTTTTTTGGAGTACGGCTCTCTGCATAACCTTGTCCGAGCGACCGGCAGGCGCATGTGGTATCTCAACGATCCTATCGAAGACTCTCCGAATTTCTGCTGGGCAGATTACAAGATGAACTGGGAGTCCACGTTGGTGGCGTCGCTGTTGTGGCCGGATGTGTGGCGTTATGAGGTGATGCCGTGGCCGACCCGGGTCTTTACATTCAAATACCCCAAAAAAAACGTCAGAGATATGGCTCCCGGAGAAAAAGTCGATAAAGAAGGCATTCCGGCCGATTACGCGACGGAATTGCTCACAGTCATCAATGAACTGAACAATATGAACCAGAAAGAGATATCCTGGGACTGTAACGCTCGTGGAATAGGCGTTTTGGTTTCGGATACGATGATGTTCCAGCGCGATTCCGGTAGTTTGGACTTAGCCTCATTCTTTGGTTTGGCCATGCCGATTGTTAAGTCCGGCGTACCTGTCGAGCCTGTGCAACTGGAAAACACAACAATCCCCGGTTATCTGAAGGACTACAAGGTTCTCTTCATGACATACCAGGGAATGAAACCGATGAAGCCCGAATATCACGACGCGATTGCCGATTGGGTAAAATCAGGAGGCGTACTGGTGGTCGTGGATGACGACAAAGACCCTTACAACACCGTAAAAGAGTGGTGGAACACTTCTCCCATGGCGTACGCCGCGCCCCGGCTTCATCTCTTTGAGAAACTGGGAATCAGTGGAGAAGGCACGCACAAAGTCGGAAGTGGCGCTGTTGTGTTTTTCATAAACAGCCCGGCCGACATTGCAAGCAGAGCAAGTGGCGCGCAAGAAATCCTGTGTCTTGCACGTCAGGCTTGCCAACTGGCCGGTTTGGATTGGAATGAAACCAACTATCTGCTGCTGAACAGAGGGCCTTATGTAATCGGCGCGGGACTCGACGAGACCGAGAAAGAGAGCGCTGTGCGGGTCGTGAAAGGCCTGTTCGTCGATCTGTTCAGCCCGACTCTCGAGGTTAAGGAAAGTGTCAGCTTGTCTCCCGGCTCTCGCGTGTTCCTGCTGGACATCAATAAAGTGGATCGAAGCGCTGGGCATGTTTTGGCTTCGGCGTCGAAGGTGCTTGCTGCGACATGCTCGGCCAATTCTCTGGAGTTTCACTCCGAGGGCCCCAAGGCGACAACATGCGCGACCCGGCTCCTTCTACCTTCGGCCCCTAAGCAAGTATTGGTGGATGGTAAAACGATAGATGCTGCTTGGGACGAGAACTCACGCACAGCGTTGATTAAATATGCCAACTCCCCCGACGGACACCGGGTGACGGTTAATTGGTAGACGCCATTGGGGGTTCCGCCCCAAACCCCGGCCAGAGACTCTGTCTCTGGACTCTGCAAGGAAACCAGGTTTCCTTGACCTTCTGACCCTGAATTGATTACCCCCGTTACACGGGGGTAATCAATTCAGAGATGTGGGTCTGGGGCCCGCGGCCTCAGCGGGTTCCAAGGGCGGAGGCCCTTGGTCGGGAGTCTGAGGGTGAAACCCTCAGATCATCGACTCGAAGTGCACGATCTGTCTGAACTCGTCGTAGCGTGTGTCGATCTGGCTGAGCGTCAGACGTTTGAACATATCCAGGCTGAAGTCCTGCACGTTGTATGAAGCCATCGTGCTGCCGTAAATTACGGCTTTCCTGATGTTGATATCCGTGATCTCGCCTACGCTCGCAATATAGCCCATAAACCCTCCCGCGAAGCTGTCGCCCGCGCCGGTGGGGTCGGTTACCTCTTCGAGCGGATATGACGCCGCCGCAAAGCACATGCTCTCATTGCAATACATGACCGCGCCGTGCTCGCCTTTTTTGACGATCACATACTTAGGTCCAAGCTCGTGGATTACGCTGGCTGCGCGGGTGATGTTGGTAATGCCCGTGAGCTGTCTGACCTCCGCGTCGTTGATAAAGACTATGTCCACACGCTTCAACACTTTCAGAAGTGCGTCTTTTTTGCTTGAAATCCAGAAGTTCATGGTGTCGCATGCCGTCAGTTTTGCCCCGGGAACCTGATCGAGCACTTTGAGCTGCAGTTCGGGGTCGATGTTGGCAAGAAACACATATTTCGACGACTTATAATCTTCAGGAAGCTCGGGGCTGAATGCCTGAAAGACGTTGAGTTCGGTGATTTTCGTGTTGGCCTGGTTCATGTCACCTTCGTAGGAGCCAGCCCAGTGAAATGTCTTGCCGCCGGGTATGATTTGAATTCCCTTGGTGTCGATCTTGCGCGACGCCAGGAAGTCGAGGTGCTCCTTCGGAAAATCTTCTCCGACGACACCCACCACTTTCACCGGCGCGAAGAAACTCGCAGCCACTGAGCTGTACACCGCCGCTCCGCCAAGCGCCCGCTCGACTTTTCCTGTCGGCGTCTCGACCGTGTCGAGAGCCACGCTTCCAACTATGAGAACGCTGTTTTCAGACAATGCAAATACCTCTCATTTTCCGAGCAATCTTTCTTTGTAGACCATCATTAAGAATTTCGGCAAAACGCTGACTTTTTTGATCTTGCTGGGGTCTTTACACAGGCGATATGCCCATTCCAGGCCGTGATCCTGGAACCATTTCGGCGCGCGCTTCACTTTGCCGGAGAACACGTCGAACGATCCTCCGACCCCCATCGCGACGCAAACGCCCATATCGTGCATGTATCGCTTGATGAACTTTTCCTGCCTGGGGATTCCCATCGCCACCAGCAGCGCCTGCGCTCCCGACGCCTTAACCAGACTTGCGATTTCGGAATCACGGTCGGGCGTAAAGTAACCGTCGTGAGTGCCCGCGATTTTCATGCCCGGATAAGTCCTCGACAGATTTTGCGCCGCAGCATCAGCGACACCAGGTTCCGCGCCAAGAAAATATATCGAAAAACCCTGCTCGGCGGACATCCGGCACATCTCCCGCGCCAGATCTACCCCACTCACTCTCTGTGCGAGGGGCGTCCCGAGAATCTTCGCGCCCTTGACTATTCCCGAGCCGTCGGGCGTAACCAAGTCGGCCTCGTTGATAATATTCTTGAGGTCGGCATCGTCCTGCGCCATGGCGATCATCGAGGCGTCAGCGGTGACGATCATATTCGCCGTACCGCTGGCGATAAACCTTGTAATGGCATCCAGCGTACCGGTCATGTCGACCCGGTTCACCTTTACCCCGAGAATGCTGATGCGGGGAATGCCATCTCCCAGATTGTCCGACTTTTCAGTTGTCGCCATGAGCGTGCTCACTTCTCTTTGTAAATTCCAATCCCAAGATATGCTGTGTGACTTCATGTATCGTCAACAATTAAACCGCGAATACCAACTCGCTGTCAAGGAGTTAAGCAGCCGCTCGGGATGTCTACAGGATACTTATGGCCCAGCCGATAATTCATCAGTGGATTACTCATCAGCGAAGGAATCTGCGGGCAATGTCGCCAACAATATCAGCGGCAGGTTGCTTTGTTGTACGTTCGCTTGCAAACATTATTTTGGAGGTAGTTGTGAAAATCTTTTTCTTGCTATTGTGTGCATTTATGGTGACTATGATAATCGCGCCCGCGTATGCCGGAGACATCAACTTCGGCAGCTATGCGCGATCCGAAGCGATGGGTGGAGCAGGTCTTGCTTTGACGGACGGCGGTGTATCGTCGTCGATAGTCAATCCCGCCGCTCTGGCCGCCGCCTGTTCGGGGCTTCGATTTGTCACTCCGAGCTTTGATCTGCAGACAAGCGGGGCGTCGGTCAGCGATTTGCAGGACAGCATCAGCGATCTGCAGGACAGCGACGATGATGGTGCCCTGGCTTTGGCAAAAACATTCGGGACGCAGGACACAAAGCTCGGCGTCAGTATGACCACCGGCATTACCGGCGCGTTCGGTTTGACAGCCGAAGGTGAAGCCATAGGCCTTATCACTCCTGGAGATTACTTTAAAGAGTGGGCAAGCGCGGGTGCGCCTACCGACCTTAACGCGGCATATCAAGACGGCTCGTTTTTGTCATCTTCCTTGATCGGGCAAGCTATTGCAGGCGGCGCAACCACCAGTGAGATCGCGCAAATGATTAATGACGACGGAACAAGTGTCTCCGCTCAATATGTCTATTCGCTGCCAGCTGTCAACTGTGGGACAAAGTTCAACATGGCTAACGGCAGAATGCTGGTTGGAACGAAAGTAAGATGGCTCAATAGCGAAACCCATTCTTGGGATGTCGTTGCAACCGGAGATGACACGACCGGCGAACTCGATGTTGATGTTCAGGAGAATTCGAACGATTACTATGAGGATGACGGAATCGCAGCCGACCTGGGGCTCATATTCCAGCCGAAGAAGTCGCTAATGCAATTCGGGGTTGTGGTGAACAACATGCTTAATCCTAATCTGAAAGGCATTGATATGGAAAGGATGATAAGCTTGGGTGTAGCTTCACAACCGAATACTCGCTTTACATATGCAATAGACTTGATAAACATTAACGACGCCTATGACGACGGCACTCACCTAAGAATGGGCGCCGAACTGGCTCTGACAAAGAAGATCGCCCTGCGCGCCGGCCACTGTGAAGACGGCTGGACTTATGGCGTGGGATTCTACGGCCTGAACGTCGCGTTTGCCGGTGATGCGCCGAGAATGATATCCAAGGCCCTTAGATTCTAATTGCAACAGCTATCGGATGGGCGGATTACTCCGCCCATCCACAAGAAAACCTCCTGATTACCCGCTCAAAATCATCGTTATCAACAGATTCTTTGCCATAATCAACGTCCGCGCTATTGGAAAATCTCGCATATCACTGTATAGTATTGTCAGAATTGACATCACACAGCTCGGCAGCAGGCTCAAAAACTAGAGGGATGAGCTGCTGTTGTGATCTATAAAAGGAGAATATCAATTGACTGACTATTACGTGAAAGACATCAGCCTCGCGGACTTCGGGCGCAAAGAGATTGTAATGGCCGAAAAAGAAATGCCCGGCCTGATGGCTACCAGAGAAAAATACGGCCCGTCCAAGCCTCTTGCCGGCGCTCGGGTTATGGGATCGCTGCACATGACCATTCAGACAGCCGTTCTCATTGAGACACTGGTCGAGCTTGGCGCGGACGTCCGCTGGGCAAGCTGCAACATTTTCTCAACTCAGGATCACGCTGCTGCTGCGATTGCGGCGGCGGGAGTTCCCGTGTTTGCATTTAAGGGCGAGAGCCTCGAAGAATATTGGGATTTCACAAAAAAAGCGATGACCTGGCCGGACGGAAGCGGCCCCACATTGATCGTCGATGACGGCGGCGACGCCACGCTTCTGGTGCATCGAGGCTATATGGCCGAGAACGATGCGTCCATCCTCGACGAACCGACGGACAATAAAGAGCTTGCCATTATTAACGAGGCGATCAGGAAATCTCTCGCACAGGACCCTTCGTTCTTTCACAAAGTGGTCGAAAGCATAAAGGGCGTCTCAGAAGAGACCACTACCGGCGTCCACAGGCTGTACCAGATGCTGGAAAAGGGAGAACTGCTCTTCCCGGCCATTAACGTCAACGACTCAGTTACAAAAAGCAAATTCGACAACATATACGGCTGCCGCGAGTCGCTCGTCGACGGCATCAAACGCGCGACCGACGTGATGATAGCGGGCAAAACTGCGCTTATCTGCGGCTACGGTGACGTGGGCAAGGGCTCCGCAGAATCGCTTGCCGGCCAGAAAGCCCGGATCTGGGTAACTGAGATCGATCCAATCTGTGCCCTGCAGGCGTGTATGGCGGGCTACACTGTGACGACTATCGAGGATGCTCTTCCCTTCGCCGACATATACGTCACATGCACCGGCAACTGCGACATCATCACCGCGGAGCACATGTCCAAAATGAAAGACCAGGCCATCGTCTGCAACATCGGTCATTTCGATAACGAGATTCAAGTGGACGCAATGAAAGCCTGGCCTGGAATCAAGCACACCAACATCAAGCCTCAGGTGGACGCGTTCACGTTCCCCGATGGCCATACGATATATCTTCTGGCGGAGGGTCGTCTCATCAACCTGGGATGCGCGACCGGACACCCGAGCTTCGTGATGTCCAACAGTTTCACCAACCAGACTCTCGCGCAGATTGATCTATGGACGAACAAGCACAAAATCGGGGTATATCTGCTGAACAAGAAGCTGGACGAGGAGGTTGCGAGACTTCACCTCGGTAAACTCGGCGCGAAACTCACTCAACTCACTCAAAAGCAGGCCGACTATATAGGTGTGCCCAAAGACGGGCCGTTCAAGGCGGAGCATTATAGATATTAGGTAGTAGAGTACAGCCTGGCCTGCGAATCAGGGCCTGCGCACAAATGTTAGTTTACGCACAGGTGCGTGCGGGATGTGACAAGTATTACAAACAGGTACACGGGAGGCAGCCGTTGGAGTAATCAGTATATCAAGGAGATTGGTGTATTGGCTTCAACTGGTTTTCTGGCTGACTTGAACTCAATTCCAAGATTTGACATCGAGCAGTTTGTATGTTAAATTACTCGTGAACCGGCTTGTCAGTGGGGCTGGTTCGTTTTTTATGTGTGGAAAAGGGGATCTCGACAGTGTTGCTTGGAACACAAAAAATTAATAGCAGGAACCACCTCGAAATTGGTGGCTGCGACACGGCGGACCTCGCGGCGCAGTTCGGAACGCCGCTGTACGTAATGGACGAACAATCGATTCGGGAAAGATGCCGGACTTTCAAGCAAGCGTTCGATCGTGAATACGGTTGCTCGAACATTGCCTATGCCAGCAAGGCGTTCATCGTGACGGCAATGTGCGCGCTGGTCGATCAGGAAGGACTGTGGCTGGATGTCGCCAGCGCGGGCGAGCTGTATACAGCCAAATGCGCGGGGTTTCCGATGGATCGAATCGTGTTCCACGGCAACTACAAGACTGCCGACGAGCTCGAAATGGCCGTCGAACTGGGCGTGAAATATGTGGTCGCCGACAGCTTTATGGAACTCGAACTGCTGAGCGCCATAGCCGAGGACGCAGGCAAAACTCAAGAAATCATGCTGCGCTGCAACCCTGGGGTCGATCCGCATACACACAGACTCATTCGCACGGGCCAGGAAGACAGCAAGTTCGGGTTCAACATCAAGAACGGAACCGCGATGAAGGCCGTTAAACAGGCGCTCGATTGCAGGGGAATTAAGCTGAGCGGTGTGCATTGTCACGTCGGAAGCCAGCTGTTCGACCTCACGCCGTTTACTGAGGCTGCGCCTGTAATGATCGAATTCATTAAGCAAATAAAGGACGAAACCGGCGCGCCAATCGAAGTTCTCGACCTGGGCGGCGGATTGGGCGTTCGATACCTTGAGGAGCACAATCCTCCGAGCATAGACGAATTCGCAAAGACCGTGAGCGAGGCTATAATTACCGCCTGCGCTGCGTCGGATATCGAAAAACCGGGATTAATGCTGGAACCGGGCAGATCGATAGCGGGCGAGGCCGGGACAACTCTGTATACCATCGGCGCGCCAAAGGAAGTCAATATCCCTGAGGAGCCGGGCGTAAAGACCTACCTGCCCGTGGACGGCGGCCTCTCGGACAACCCGCGTCCGGCGCTCTATGATGCGCTGTATTCGGCGATCCTAGCCAATCGCGCCGGAGATGCTCCGACAAAAGCATACACTGTTTCCGGCAAACACTGCGAAACCGACATGCTCATTCCGAACGTATTATTACCGGAGGCAAAGACCGGCGATCTGCTGGCGGTTCAAACCACCGGCGCGTATAATCACGCTATGGCAAGCAACTACAACCGGTTCACACGACCGGCGGTGGTGTTCGTGGCGGACGGAAAGGCCGATCTGGTCGCGCGGCGCGAGACTCTCGAAGACATTGTCAAATGCGACGTGTTGCCGGAGAGATTCAAGGGTTCGCAAACAAAGGCCTAGCGATCTCAGGATAATTATGCCAAGAGATTTTAACTTATATCAATTCGTTCTATCGATGATTGCGTTGATAATCTGCATCACCATACACGAGTTCGCGCATGCGTACTCGGCGTGGCGAGCAGGTGACGACACGCCTAAACTTCAGGGCCGCATATCGCTCAACCCTATAGATCATCTTGACCCCATCGGCACAGTTATGATGGTGCTTTCGTCGATCTCGGGGTTCGGAATCGGATGGGGAAAGCCTGTGCGAATTAACCCAGGCAACTTCCACAGCCCGAGGTGGGGAAATTTCTGGGTGTCGCTGTGGGGGCCGCTGGCCAACTTGTTTACTGCAATGGTCGCCGGCGTAATCCTCAGATTGCTCGGAGCATCGATGCCGGGCAACGTATTTCACTTCGTGCTCATTATTACGTTCATAAGCATAACACTGGCAATCTTCAATCTGATTCCGATTGCGCCTTTGGACGGCTCGCACATACTCTCGTCACTTCTGCCTAGAGAGCACGCAATCAAATACGACATGTTTATGGGCCGTTACGGATTCTTGATTTTCCTTGCACTGATATTCTTGCTGCCGGACGTGCTTCCCGCAATCATGGGGCCGCCGAGCCGGTTTCTTCTGCATCTTTTTGTTGGAGTCTGATACATTGAGCAAAGGTAGACTACTTTCGGGCATGCAGCCGACCGGGCTGCTTCATCTGGGCAATCTGGAGGGGGCACTGGCCAACTGGGTAAAATTGCAGGACGAGTACGAGGCGTTTTACTTCGTGGCGGACTGGCACGCTCTCACCACGATGCTCGACAGAACCGAACTCATCGCCAAATACAGGCGGGAGGTCGCAACCGACTTCCTGGCCGCCGGTCTAGATCCCGAGAAGTGCGCTATCTTCGTGCAGTCTGACGTCAAAGAGCACGCGGAGCTTCATTTGCTGCTGAGTATGTCCACACCAGTAGGCTGGCTTGAGCGAGTGCCCACATTTAAGGAAAAGAAGGAACAGCTTCACCTGGAGACAGTCAGTTACGGCCTGATGGGCTACCCTGTGCTGATGACCGCCGACATTTTGATGTATAAGGCGGACGTCGTGCCGGTAGGTCAGGATCAGCTTCCGCACCTGGAACTTTCGCGAGAGATTGGGCGCCGGTTCAACAACATATACGGCGAAATCTTCCCGGACTGCAAAGGTATGCTCACAAAATATGCCGCAATGCCGGGTCTTGACGGCAGGAAGATGTCCAAAAGCTACGGCAACGCGATCTATCTGTGCGATTCGCCGGAAGAAACCATCGAAAAAGTCCGCACGATGTTCACCGACCCGCTCAAAATCCGCAAGGACGACCCCGGGCATCCCGGCGGGTGCGCGGTCTACGCGATGATGGATGTCTACGGTCAGGCCGATATGCACGACGACTGCGAAGCGGGCAAGATCGGCTGCATGCAGTGTAAAAAGCGCCTGGCAAACTTCCTGAACGGCCGCCTTGCGCCGATCCGCGAACGCCGGAACGAGCTTGTCCAGCATCCCGAGCGTCTCGACGAGATCTTGGCTGCAGGCGCGGAGAAAGCGCGCAAGGTCGCAAAAGTTACGATGGAGGAAGTGCGAGAGGCAATGCACTTCTAAGATGAATAACATAACAATCATCGGAGGCGGGCTTGCCGGGTGCGAGGCCGCCTTTCAAATTGCAATAAAAGGGCTGAGCGTCAGGCTTTACGAAATGCGTCCGCATATCATGACCGGTGCGCACCGCTCAGGCAATTTGGGCGAGCTGGTATGCTCAAGTTCGCTCAAGTCGAACTCGCCAAGCACCGCGCATGGACTTCTCAAAGAAGAGATGCGCACGATGGGTTCGATTATACTTGATTGCGCGGCGAAGGCGTCAGTCCCAGGCGGCGATGCCCTATGCGTAGATCGCGAGAAATTCGGCAAACTGGTCACGCAGGTAATCGAGTCCAACCCCAACATAGAAGTCATTCGCCAGGAAATTACCGATATTCCCCTAGATAGACCGTGCGTTATAGCCACCGGTCCGCTCACATCCCCTGCCCTTGCTGACAGCATCAAACAACTTACCGGGGCAAATCACCTGCATTTTTTCGATGCAATCGCGCCGTCGGTTGACTCCGAAAGCATCGATTATGGCAAATGCTTCAGACAATCGCGCTACGACAAGGGCGAAGCCGCATATATCAACTGCCCGATGACACATGAGGAATACGAAGCGTTCATAGACGCGCTTGTCGGGGCGAGAATCGCCAATCTTCATCTCGAAGAAGAAAAAAACGCGCGATATTTCGAGGGGTGCCTGCCTGTGGAAGTGATTGCAAAACGAGGCAGGGACACACTCACGTTCGGTACGATGAAACCAGTCGGACTCACCGACCCGCACACCGGGCGCAGACCGCACGCGGTCGTCCAACTCAGGCAGGAAAACGCCGATGGCACGGTTTACGGCCTAGTGGGATTCCAGACCCAGCTCAGGCAGTCAGAGCAGGATCGAGTCTTTCGGATGATACCGGGGCTGGAGCATGCCGAGTTTGTGCAGTATGGAGCCGTCCATCGAAACACATATATCGACTCGCCGAACGTTCTCACATCCGCGCTTCATACCAAACTCGACAAAGGGCTGTTTTTCGCAGGGCAAATGGTCGGGGTCGAAGGGTATATGGAATCAGCTGCATCGGGGATAGTGGCCGGGATCAACGCCTCGCGAATCGCAACCGGGCAGAGTGTAGTCGTGCCGCCCAAAGAAACGATAATCGGCGCGCTGCTCGATTATATCGCCAACTGCCCGATAGACGATTTCCAGCCGATGAACTCCAACTTCGGAATACTTCCTCCGATCCTGGAAAAGCATCCCAAGAAGATGCGCAAAGAGTTGAAAGTCGAGCGAGCGCGTAAAGCCATGCGCGAATTCTCCGAATTATCTTGGGGCTCCGCCCCAAACCCTGCAAGAGACTCTGTCTCTTGACTCTGCAAGGAAACCATGTTTCCTTGACCTTCTGACTCAGAGTTGAATGATCCCTTAAGGGATCATTCAACTCTGGAACGGGGGTCCAGGGGCCACTCGGCTCCTGGCGGGGTTAAGGGGTGGAACCCCTTATGGGAGTCTGAGGGTGAAACCCTCAGATAATCTTCGCAGAAATAAACTCTTGTGCCGATTTGACTTCCAAGCTCATCAAGATTACCATGATTGTAGGCAGAGCTTTGAATTACTCAAGGGCGAGCTAAAAATACGTTCCAATACAGGGTGATGAAATGACAATATACGAAGACTTGAAATGGCGAGACATTATTTTCCAGAGTTCCGATTCCGAGGCAATCAGTGAACTGCTGGCAAAACCCGGACAGCCCCTGTATTGCGGCTTCGACCCAACCGCGGCAAGCCTGCACATCGGCAGTCTGCTGCCTCTACTCACACTCAGACGCTTCCAACTAGCCGGGCACAAACCCATAGCGCTTGTGGGAGGAGCAACCGGCCTTATCGGCGACCCGAGCGGCAAAGCATCGGAGCGCACACTAAATACGAAAGAAGTGGTCGATGAGTACGTTCAGGGCATTCGCGCTCAGATCGAACGAATACTCGACCCATCCGGCTCCACCGGCGTTCAAGTAGTCAACAATTATGATTGGTTCGCTCCAATCACAGCGATAGAATTTCTTCGAGACGTTGGCAAGCACTTCAGCGTGAACAAAATGATCGCCAAAGACTCGGTTAGTTCCAGGATTGAAAGAGATGAAGTCGGCATATCCTACACCGAGTTCAGCTACATGCTGCTGCAGGCCTATGACTTCTACCATCTATGCAAAGAGTTCGACTGCAAGCTGCAGGTGGGCGGCGCGGATCAATGGGGCAACATGACCGCTGGAATCGAGTTGGTCAGAAGAAAACTCTCGCAGCAAGCGTACTGCCTTACGTTTCCGCTTGTCACCAATGCGGCGGGCCAGAAATTCGGGAAGTCCGAGGCCGGCGCAATCTGGCTGGACGCCGAGCGTACCTCGCCTTATACGTTGTACCAATATTTCGTAAATACCGACGACCGCGACGTCGTGAAATACCTCAAGTTCTTCACCCTTCTATGTCATGAGGAAATTGAGGATCTGATACACAAAGTCGAAACCGAGCCGGAACGCCGTGAAGCGCAGCGAAAATTGGCCTACGAGGTAACCTCGATCATTCATGGCGGATCCGAAGCGGATAAAGTAGTGGCCGCCAGCCAAGCGCTTTTCGGTGATCGAAGCCTTGCCGATACAGACCCCAAGACCCTGCTTTCAGCGGTAGAGAGCGCACCGACCCTCACTTATGACTCGGTCGACGCCTTACCGAATGCTATGCAGTTGGTTGTGGACAGCGGGCTGATCGCGTCCAAATCGGAAGCAAGACGCCAAATAAGTTCAGGCGGGGTGTATATAAACAACGAGCGCGTCTCGGATATAGACTTTTGCCCGAAAGCGTCCGACTTCATCCACGGGACGCTGATGCTGCTGCGAAGAGGCAAGAAAAACTACGCGGTGGTGCGGTTGAAAGACAAATGATATGATGGCAGAGTCTGCGGAAAGCAATTGCATCTTCCGCAGACTCTGCAAATATATTACCAGCTCGTTCGGATGGTATACGTGACGGTCGTCTCGCCGTCCTTGGGCACTTTCACCGGAAATGCGATGGTGCTGGCGTCCAGTTTGTTGTAATCGTGGCTGGCCTGCGTGACTTTCCAATCGCTCCAGACATGATCGATTATCTTCACTTCCACGGGCACATCCTTGTGATTCCTTATCTTGACCTCAAAGCTCTCCTGAACCACGTTGGCGGCGATCTTTTTATAATCGGTGCGTTTGTAGTCGCCAACCACATCGAACGCATCGCCTATATACAGCCTGATCTTCTCGTCCTTAGGAGTGTGGTCGATGCTGTCCTCGCCGATAAACTGCTGGCTGCCGTTGTCATCGAGCTTATAGACTCTGATCTTGCCCGCCGGAAGCGGCATGCCCATGTTGTTTTCTTTGGAGTTCTTGAGTTCGAGAGTTACATTGACTTTGTGATAGTCCGATGTGTCGTATCCGCTGCCGGGATCGTAACTGTTCCGGCCGGGATACCACCAGCTTCGGAACCAGTCGCCGCGAGCGTCGTATGTCATCTCTTTGGTTACCGGCGCGTTCGACGCGTTCAACAGAGAAAGCTGCTTGGTTTCGTTGTTGCGGATATCGGCCGGACGCTGCATCGTATACATGTGATACTCGAAGAAGCTTTTTTCCTGAAATTGCGGCGCGGCCTCCTCCAAATAACTGGCTTTTGCCATAGCCGCGCGCGGCTGCGCCTGCTGCAACCTACGCACGTCACCCGCCATAAGAGTCAGTTTTGCGTTATCGTAAGTCGCTCCGCTTTCGTTGTTGAGTGTCACCCAACCCGCCAGGTCGAGAGCTGTGTCGTTCTTATTGACCAGCGCGACATAATCGGCCTTCCAACCGATACCGTCCGTGATATAGCTGATCTGGGCTGTCTGCGTGCCCGCCTTGTCGCTCTTGAGCAACCAGTTCAGGGTCGGCCTGGGATGAAGCCCCTCGGGCATCTTATCTATCTCGATCTGACCAGAAGGGTTTATTGTCATGCCCCCAGTGTGCTCGTTGGTTTTTATCACGATGCCGCCATTGGCCGGTGGACTCAAAAGCTCGCCCGACACTTGACGGACAGAACCGTCCGCGTTGTAACTGGTGAAAGTCACGCGCTCTCCTACCGATTTGTTGAGTATATTGTCCGGCGAAATGAGATCATACTGATAGTTCTGCTCAAGGATTTCGACGGAATCCGGCGCAGTGAGAGACTTAAACAGCACGCTGGTCGGGTCGATTTTCGCGGCTACATCCTCCACGTCAATTGAGTTCACCCCGGCATTAAGGTCGATTGCGCGGGTGTCTTTAACCAGGGCAAAGTTACCGTTGTAGACAGTCAGCGCCAGCGATTCCGGCTCAGATACACTGGCGGCTGAACATATGGCCGCCAATGCAAGTGCAAAAGCAATACAAATTACGCTGCATTTCATCTGAATTATCCTCCTGAAAGGGTTAGACGCATGAACAGACACATTACTTCACTTTTTATGCTAACTTCAACAACTTTCGAGCCGATACCTGCAAAAAAGAGCGAGAGCACTATTTTCGCGCTCTCGCTCCAATTTTGTCTATTTGATTGTAGCCAATACTATTTGGCTGGCGCAGGCGCTGCATGAAGTGCTGCCTGCCCTGTTACCTTGCCCGTGTCAATGTCGATGGCCAGAATGCCGTCGGCCTGCGTCATGTAGAGAGTGCGTCCCTGCAATTCAGGAAAATCGACACTCGGGCGCGGCGTCACACCCATGTCGCGGGCACCAGGAGCGCCGGGGGAATGCGCTGGGCGCTCAGGTTTGGCAATTGTCGCATGTGTCACGATCTTGAACGTAGCTGCGTCGATCCTGAAAAACTGATCGCCAAGGATCACGATTATATCGGCGCCGTTTTTTGCAAAGAGCATTATGCCGCGTTCAGGTATCGGGCCAGGTCGGTTCATATCCGGCCCACATGCATCCGGCTTGGAAGTCTCGATCTTGCCGAGCAAGTCAAGTTTTCCCAATTCTTTCAGGGTTCCAGTCTCAAACTTGGTGAGAGCGCCGCCATCGAGCGCAAATACGCCGGTCTCGCTGCATTTTACCGCAGCCTGAGAATGACCGCCGGGGCCTGGTTGCTGTCCGCCTGGTCTGTCCGGCCCGGCCATGGGCTGCATGCCCTGCTGCATACCCATCTGGAACTGTCCGGGCACGCCCTGTGCGAATCCGGCTGTCGCCAGGATTCCGACGATAATCAATGTCGATCCGATTACTACTGAGGTTTTCATGATGATTTGCTCCTCTCAAATGATAGCTGCTCTTCAGCTCTATAAGGATCATACCATCACAATATCGCAGTAGTATCGCAGCAATATCTTTGTTATGTTTTATGCGCCGGAATATTCTTCGTTGTCGGAGTCATTATCGGCCTCCAGATCGAGCGATGCGGAATTGATGCAGTAGCGCAGACCAGTCGGAGCGGGGCCGTCGGTAAACACATGCCCGAGATGAGCCTCGCACCGGCTGCAGACGACTTCGGTTCGGACTCTTCCCTGGCTGGTATCTTCGAGGGTTTCAATGTTTTCGTCGCGCACGGGCGATGTGAAACTGGGCCAACCCGTGCCCGAATCGAACTTCGCATCGGACTCAAAGAGAGGCTGCCCGCATGCCGCACAGTGATATATTCCTTTCCCGTGCTCGTCCCAGTACTTGCCCGTAAAAGGGGACTCGGTGCCTTTCTTTCGCAATATTTCATACTGCTCGGGCGAAAGTTGGGCGCGCCACTGATCGTCGGGTTTTCTGATTTTTTCTTTCATTGATGCGTCTTCCGTGATCTACTTGAAAATACTATACCCCGAGGCGATATACCTTACCCACTTGTTGACGTGACGGCTACTTCGATCTGCCCTTCTGCGCCACGCTGAGTATATCAGTCAGGCTGCCGCCCGATCCACCTTCCTGGGACACGGTAAACGGCTTTTGCATGTCGTAGCTGGATACAAGTCTATCTAGAGCCTCGTTGGATTTGTTAACCAGTTGTATGGCATTGGAGTTCATCTTGGGTAGATTGCGCCGCATCTCCTGTTGACGCATTTCTATCCAGTTGGCTTTACTGTCGGAAGAAAGGCTATTCAGCATAGATGACATCTGATATAGAGCATCGGTCTCAACGTAAAGCAGTTGCCTGTATACGCCGCTCAACTCCCGGCATTCTGACGGCGCGGTGGCCTTATCAAATGTGTGCAGAACAATAAGCATCGCATCCGCCGACTTACTTAACTCGTCTTTCTCCGACTCATCGCTCTGTTCGCCGGTCATCTGACCCACAAGTCGACCGATTACCGAACCCGCTATCGCAGATATATCCTTATCGACTATTGCAGTATTCCTGATTTCCTCCACCCTTTTTAGAAAGGCAAGATAATCCACCACAGCCTGCGGCGGCTTGGGTTTCGGAGTTGATGTTGGCGTAGCCTGGCCAGTTGGAGGAATGCCCTGAGGCGCATTTGTGACATTGCCATCGCCCGGCAAACCCGCAGGCGCGTTAGTCACGTTTCCGGTCGGCAGCGGCCCCGAAGCGGATGGATTGGTCACGTTCCCTCGGTTGGCGAACACGGTAAACACCAGCGCGAGTATCGCAATAACCGCAAGCGCACCGATAGCATAGATAATCGGGCTGCGCTTTCGCAATCTAGCCGGCGCGGACTCGACTTCACCACCGAAGCCGCAATTCGGGCAGAACCGCGCTCCCTCCGGCACCTCTGATCCGCACTTCGGACACCTCATGTCAATCAACTCCTTAGGTCATGGGGATGGAGAATGATCCGCCACACAGCGAAAGCCCAGGCATTCGCTCAAATCGGTCTGCAGTCTGTGCGACTTATATGCGCATATATACTTATACGGCTCTTTCTGGGCAAATGATCCGCCTTTGACAATCATCGCGCCGTCAGAGTGCGGAGTGGATGTCCATTCCCAAACGTTTCCGGCCATATCCATCACTCCGTACGGGCTGGAACCCATCGGATGGATGTCCACCGGAGACAGACCGCCCTCGCCACTCACACTGCTCGACAGTCGATCCGGGTTCCACACTCCTCCCCAGGGAAATAACATACCCAATCTGCCGCGCGCGGCCTTTTCCCATTCTTCCTGGGTCGGGAGGCGCTTTCCGTTCCATTTTGCATAAGCTTCGGCCATCGGGTATGTCACCATCACAGCGGGCAATCGCGCGGCATCCGTCGGGGGAGGATTGTCCTTTCCATATATCCAGTCTAAGCCCGATTCGACCACAAATTCGTGAAACTCGGCGTTGGTGACAGGATATTTGTCTATGTAATAGTCAGGCAAATCCATATCGCGCCGGGGCATCGTCACGGTGAGTAAATCCGTGGCCAGATCGAACCGTCTGCATATCCGCTTTACTTCTTTTTTATCCAAACCCATAACAAACGAGCCGGAAGGAATCAGGATCATATTGCTCATACTTAGTGATTAGTTCTTGCGCTTGCATTCGGAATCCTGCCACGGTTTAAGAGTTCAGTTCTGCGAAAATTATCTGAGAGTTTCCCCCTCAGTCCCTTGCAAACCCGCTGGGGCCGCAGACTCCAGACCCCTATATCAGAGTTTGTAATCCACTGACAGGGGATTACAAACTTTGGGGTCAGAACGTCCAAGAAACCCGGTTTCCTGGCAGAGTCTGGGTTTGGGGCAGAGCCCTAAAATGCTTGCAGACACAAACTATTTGCCCTGGGCAGCCTGTTTCTTTGGTCGTCCCGCCGAATAAAGCGGCGCGCACGCAGTCGACCGCACGATCACCTCTGTCCTAATTGCATCCCCGTCCTGAACTTTATCCGCGCCAATTGCCGTCACAAGAAGCATGACCCCAGTCGATCCTTTGAAAGCCTCAGCCGGAATTGTAGCCGATGTGGTGGTTGCGGAAAGCAGGGCTTTCTGCTCAATCAACTTGTCGAGTTCTTCGCGCGCAAACGCAGTGTTGTCCACATTGAGCGCCGCGCCCGCCTCCGATCCAGCGGTCCAGGTAATCGTTTCGTCCGCGTTGCCTCCGTAAGCAGTCACCATATATGCCAGCGCATTCGGCACTGCATTCCATTCCACCTTGATCGGCTTGTCGAGATCCACATTCTTATCAAGACCGATAAGCCTTATCGGAGCGAGGAAATCCTGCTCCGAACTCAAAGTGACAAATGTCGATCCAGTGTAATCGGCCGTAAGATTATATATGCCCACGGCTGAAGCGTTCTCGCTAATCTGCCCGGCTTTGCCTTTCTTGCTTTGTCCCGGCCAGACAGCAATTGTTTTATAGTCTTGTTGCGAGCGGGGTTCGACGTTATCAGACTCTTTCACGCTTGGCTGACCCGGCTCGACGGCCTCCGACGATCCCCAATACGTCTTTAGGGTTACCTTGTCTGAGCCTTTGGCAGCAGTAGATGGTGTCACCGCACTCATCTGCATTACGGCTGTCTCGCCGAGCTTTAGTCCGGTGGGGAGAGTCACGCTGGCCTGCGGTTTCGCGGCTGTGTCATTACTCAGAAGCTGCATAGTCAGGCTTCGGACTGCCGGATCAGTGTCGGAAACCTTGCCCTGCACGTCAGGTGAAATGGCGGAAATGCCCGGGAAAATCATTCTGGATGTGGTAATGGCTATGACAAACAGCGCTTTAAGTGCCAATTGACGGTTCCTTTCTACTGCGTCTCGATTATTTCGACATTCGCTCTAGGTACTGAGACGATTTTCCCATCGTAAAGTTCCGCCTCCAGCACTCTGACAAGGGCGCCGCTTTCCACCTCGACGGGTTCGGGAGGCAATTTAGTCACAGCGCCGAGTTCACCAAAGTACGGCTCCCGGATTATTCGCACCGTGCTGCCTATATCAAGTATCTGACCTTTTGACGAGGCTTCGGAGACTTTTGGCGCTTCGTCGAGGGGCGCGACAACCTCGGGACGAATCACGCCAGCTCTGATCTGAGTGGCTCCGTTGATGGAAACGGTGCGTCCATCGAGCGATTTCAGCAGATTGTATGTGCGGCCAGCCATTTTTATCGAACCAAAACCCTCGGTAAGGATTAAAGTGGTGGGAATGTCTTCCTGACCGGTGATCGCCACCCCTATATCGTGGCCGAGATATTCGATCAGATCAGTGTCGATTATAGCGCCGACCACTATCCCGCTGGCGCCGATTTTCGCAGCCTTTTTGATCGCGCCAATGGTAATACCTGCTCCGCCTATCAAGACTTGACCGGCATGGGATTCGTCGATCATATCTTCGGTGAGCATGTCGGACGCCGAAGACGCGGGAATCACGATTTTGCCCATCTTCTCGCCGCCGACTCCGAATATCCCCTGCACCAGCGCGCCATAAGTCTGAACGACAACCCCCTCATCGGGAATTACTTCGTATACGGTACCGTTGACATAAGCATCGACTTCCACCGGCGCGGATTTCAGCCGCACGCCGACATGTCCCGTAGCGGAGCTGATGAGTTCAACCGTTCCCGAATACGCAGTTTTGCACTCGCTTTTAAACAAGCCGAAAAACGATTTCGTCGAAGCGATCACTTGTCCGGCTTCGACTTTATCGCCCTGCGCAATACTCAGCGCCGCGAGCGCTTCCGGCGGCTCAAGGCCTAAAATTTCCGCGACCCTGATGGTCTGAATGACGCCCGGAATCTCCGTGCGCGCGACAATCGTACCGGCTTCGACCTTGTCACCGACATTCACCATCACCTGGCCCTTGAGCGGCAGGCGGCGGGTTTTGTTTATAATTGTGCCGGAACTGATTTTCAGTCCGGGAGTATATGCTGTTCCCATCTATTCCGTCCTCAGTCCGAGAGCCTCATGCCACTCCCTGAGCTTCGCGATTCGCAGCGCCGAGTCGTCGGGTAAGACCATCGGCCGACCGCGGCAGTCTATAATCAAGCCGACCACGCCACCCTCGATCTTGCACTTTCTCTCTTTGCCGACGCCTTCGCCGACATCCATCTTCTTGGCGGGCTTGATCACGGCTTCCACCATCTCACCCGCCGGAATCGGCACGAGCTTGAGGGTTCCGAATGGCACAGCATGTGTTTCGCCACCGATAGTGACCCAGCACGCGACATCTCCCGGCTTAATCCTGCCGACCGGTGCGATCACATGCCCAAGCTTAATAAGGCAGTCGCGCTCGAAGACCTGCGCCGCCGCTTCGGGGTGAACGGTCGAGAGCACGCCGAGCTGGGGCATCATAAATATTGAATCGACGGCAAGCATCGTGACGCCCTCGGGCTGATAGGCGTCGAGCATCATATACGCCGCCTCGACACGCCTGGGCGCGTGACTCAAGACCCCTCCGCTGCCGATAATCATATCCAGGCTCATCATGTTCACAAGCGTCTGGCCGGATTCCTGCTGATCCATAATCTCGCCAACGGTGCGCACTGTCTGCACGCCTTTGAGCGAACGCGCGAGTGTCTTGTGATGCTCGAACGCAAGCCTTAAAGCCTCGCGCGAAACGGCCTGCTCGACCCGAAGATCGCGCAGAGTCTGCGGGATGGTGGTCGGGCGTATCATTTTATTTCGGAGGCTGTTGCGAAGCGCGGCTTCGTCCACATCAAATGGAACCCACCTGCCGATCCCGCTTGTGCCGGCCTCGGCGAGCACATTGCAGATAGAGTAACTCATCCCGAGGTTGGCGCTTACGGTGCGATTGTACGTGCCTTTGAAGACCGAGAAAACGTCTGTCGTCGCGCCGCCAATATCGGCTGCAAGCACGTTGATCCCGAACTGTTCGGCCACAGTCTGGATGATCTTGCCGACCGCATTTGGCGTGGACATAATGCCCGAGCTGACCCAATCGCTGAGTTTGCCGTATCCCGGAGCCTGCTGCATAACGTGCTGAAGGAAAAGCTCGTGTATGGCCTCGCGCGCCGGGCCTAGGTTCTCGCGGTCGAGGGTGGGACGCAAATTATCGACAAATCGAAGATCCACCCTGCCGCCAAGGACTTCCTCCACAGGCTCGCGGGCATCTTTGTTGCCCGCGTATATTACAGGAATGTTCATCCCGATTCCCAGCCTCGGCCTGGGGTCTGCCGAGACCAGCATCTCTGCAAGCTCCACCAGGTGCTTAACGGTGCCGCCATCGGTGCCGCCGCTCATCAGGATCATATCGGGACGAAGCTCGCGAATCCGTTTGACTTTCTCGAAGTCTTTCCGGCCATCATCGACCGCCATCACGTCGATTATGATCGCGCCGGCGCCCAACGCGGCTCTCTCCGCGCTTTCGGCGCTCATCGCCATAACCACTCCCGCCACACTCATCTGCAGCCCGCCGCCCGCGCTGGACGTGGAAAGATATATGTCCACACCCGAGCCATCGGCATTCAGAGGAGTCATAATATGATTGTCCGTATCGAGAATAGGCTTATTCGCCAACTCTTCGACCTCGCGCACGGCGTTTACCACACCCACGGTTACGTCGTCGAACGGAGACTCTACGGTGGTCGGAGCCTCGCCCCTCACCACCAGCCTGTATTCGTCGCCCTGTTTTTCTATCAGTATAGCCTTGGTGGTGGTGCTGCCGCAGTCCGTTGCCAGTATGCTCTTGATCTCAGTCATAAATCGTTATACCTTCTGCCAGCGCGAGAACTCGCTGCTGTCGATCTCCACGAAAGGCAGGCCCTTGGTCTTGTCTATTCGCTCGACATGCGCGATGCCTTCACTTACCCCGAGGAATATAAATGTCTCACCTTTGGGCGAGCGGACTTTGTCGTTGCGATTTATTCCGTAAATACCGGGGCCAGTGGCGGCTATAATGTCTCTACGTTGCACTGCAATGGGTTTGTTCAATACGATTTCCTCCAGTTTCGGATCAGAACTGCCCTGTTTTAAGCAAAACGAGTGTGCAGGCTTCCTGCACCTGGATGCCCGCTTCTTCGCACCTGCGCGCGAGTTTGTCGTTATAGGCGCCGGGGTTGAGTATTACCCGGCGCGGATGCGCCTCGATTATCTCTTCTATGACCGGTGTCGAATTTCTCTCCGAAAGATACACCGTAATCGTGTCGACCGGCTCTGAAATGGAACTGAGGCTCGGATAGCATCTTATTCCGTCTATCGGTTTCTTGGACGGGTGCACTGGAAACACTCCATAGCCGTATTCCGCAAGCATTTTTACGGCTTTGTATGAATAGCGCTCCGGGTTAGTCGATGCGCCCATTACTACTACGTTATATTTCATGCACATGTCTCCGACTCATTTGTAAGGTCTATTATAATCCCATGCAGGGTATCGTGCAAAGATAATCTCGGACATACCAGGGCTAATGAGCCAAACTCAGCGACATCTTTGCAAAACCCGCCAGATTTACTATAATGTAGTGGTTCGCACAGCCCTCCGTATGCGGAGGGTGTATTTGTTGTACGGGCCCAATCCATTTAGAGGAAGAATCAGCAAGATGAGTGCCGACAAATCCGCATTGCAGAAAGCACGCGCGGCTTATCAGCCGAAACTGCCCAAGGCGCTGCGCACAGGGAACATAAAGGTCGAGCTTGGAGCGCCTACCGAGCCGGCCACCGATAAGGAAGATATCAAGAAACTCTTCCCTCACACTTATGGCCAGCCCGTGGCGAAAATCGTCGAAGGAGAAGGCAACCTGAACAGCGCTCCCATGAATGTGGGCGTAGTGCTCTCGGGTGGACAGGCTCCCGGCGGGCATAACGTCATCGCGGGCATCTTCGACGGCCTCAAGGCCGCCAACCCGGAAACGAAGATATATGGTTTCCTGAAGGGCCCCGGAGGCTGTATCAAGGGCAAGTATAAGGAACTGACCGCAGATATCATCGACGCATATCGCAACACCGGCGGTTTCGACATGATCATGAGCGGCCGCGACAAGATCGAAAAGCCCGAAGATCTGGCGGCATGCCTGACCAACTTTGCCGAGATGAACCTGGACGGCGTGGTGATAATCGGAGGCGACGACTCTAACACGAATGCGGCCGTTCTGGCCGAGTATCTTCGCTCGCAGGATTCAAAAACCCGGGTAATCGGCGTGCCAAAGACTATCGACGGCGACATGAAAAATGACCAGATCGAAGCGTCGTTCGGATTCGACACCGCCACCAAAACTTATTCCGAACTTATAGGCAATATCTGCCGCGACGCCACTTCGGCGGTCAAATACTGGCACTTCGTAAGGCTTATGGGACGCGCGGCGAGCCATGTCGCGCTGGAGTGCGCGCTGCAAACTCACCCGAATATCTGCCTTGTCTCCGAAGAAATCCAGGAAAAGGGCACAACTCTTGAAGAAATAGTCAATTATATAGTCGATGTGGTCGTCAAACGCGCCGCAGCAGGCAAAAACTACGGCATTCTGGTGGTTCCCGAGGGCCTGCCCGAATTCATTTCCGACATAAAGACCATGATCGACGAACTCTCAAACATCCTGGGCAAAGACGAGAAGTTCATCCACGAACTCGGCGATCACACTGAGCGTGTTCAGTATCTGAGTGGACAGCTCTCCGATCACAGCGCGCGCGTATACGGCTCGCTGCCGCAGGAGATCCAGGAAGTCCTCCTGAAGCGCGACAGTCACGGCAACGTGCCGCTTTCACAGGTCGAGACTGAGCGATTGTTGATAGACCTGGTGGCCGACAAGATCAGGTTCCTCAAAAATCACGGCCAAACCGAAGCGAAGTTCAGCCCTCTGGGTCATTTCTTCGGTTATGAAGGACGCTGCGCGTTTCCATCCAACTTCGACGCGGATTACTGTTATTCCCTGGGATATACCGCGGCTCAGATGGTGCGCGCCGACCTTACTGGCTACACCGTAAACGTGCAGAACGTGACTAAATCGTCCGATGAGTGGATCGCGGGCGGGACTCCCGTCACGATGATGCTCAACATGGAGGTTCGCAAGGGCAAGCCCACACCGGTCATCAAGAAAGCTCTGGTGACCCTCGACAGCGAGCCATTCAAACATTTCGCCGCCAACCGCGAAGATTGGGCGATCAACGACTGCTATGTCTTCCCCGGCCCTATCCAGTACTTCGGCCCATCGGAAGTCTGCGATGCGCCTACCTGCACTCTGGCTCTTGAGAAGGGCGAGAAGAAAAAACCGTGCGGTTGCTGCTGCTGCGGGAAGTAGATCAAATCTAGATCAAAAAACAATAAAGAGTCGGGTAATATTCAAGGTTACCCGACTCTTTTCGTATATGATCATTTCCGTTATGACAATCACACTTGCGCGAGGCACAGCTTTACAGTATACTGTGTGTGCGCTTGGTTATTAATCACTCAGGCTTAATATATGCAACATCTATACGCGCTGGAGTTCATCTTTGGTCAAGGAGCAATTCATAATGAAATCACCCAAGTTAACATTAGTCGTTTTATTGCTTTTGTTCTGTGCAACAATGACAAATGCACAGACACCATTTGCAGCGAAAGCCTGTACAAAGCTTGAGTATTGCAATGCAATTATGAGTCTTCCTGCAACGAGTAATGACTGGAGAAGATTGGCTTCCGGGCTCCAAGCAAATATTGAAAATGACATTCTAACCTACAATCGATCAATGCAGGATGCAAAAGATGGAACTACAATAAGTTCCGGAGTGGCGACTATGTTGAGCCTGATAGGTGCAGCTATTATAGGCAGCAGCGACTCTGATACGACAAGGAAACATGTTGGATTGGCGACTTCAATAGTTTCCGCCGCGATTGGCCTTTATCAAGTGATTCAAGGCGTCAAAGGAGGACCTGCTGAGTATGTAAACAATGCAAATGCGTTATTACGCAACTGGAATACGGCAGCTCTGAAAGCAACTAATGATGAGGATCTGCAAAAAGCCTATGCCACGTTTTCTTCAGGAGCTTATGACTTGCAGAAATCTTCTTATGCTCACTTCACTATTCCCTCTCCCGTAGACCTCAACTTGGAAAAAAAGACTCCAACACCAGAGCCGAACCCAAAACCTGGACCAACACCAAGCCCGTCACCTGACAAATAAAAAACACAGGAGGTGCATTGGAGATTCATTCGCCCTGCACCTCCCACGCTTTGACATCCGCCAGCCTACTTCATTTTTACATCCAGCGCCTGCAGAGCGTCCAGTATATCCTTGGGCGGGTTCAGCACGCGGATTTTAGCTATCACTTCGGCCGCGTCGGTTTTCTTGCCCTGATCCACCAGAAACGTCGCCAAAGTCATCAAAGCGCGTGGATTTTGTGGCTGTTTTTCGGCAAGCGTGCGATAAGCCTTTTCGGCTTTCTCTTTATCGCCGGCTTCCTCGTATGTTGAGCCGAGAGCATACCACGCCTCAGGCCATTCTCCGGCCATCTTGAGCGCTTTACCAATCGAGATCACCGCTTCTTCATACTTTTTCTGCCGCTTCTCGACTCGTGCCAGCAAAAGATAAGCCGAGGGGCTGTCAGAAGCCATTAAAGTTGCTTTTTGAGCATAAATGAAAGCTTTATCGAAGTTCTTTTCGTCGGCTAAGTAAAAATCGGCGAGCGCAGCCATTGGACGCACATCGCCCGGTGCTTCTTCAATAGCCTTCAGAAACTCCTTTTCTGCTTCATCCGGCTTTTTCTGGCCGATAAGAGCCATTGCGCGACTGGCGTGAAGGGTCGGAAGCATCGGGTCGATCCTGGCGGCTTCATCATACTGCGTAATCGCTTCATCGAACCTGCCAACTCCGGCAAGCGCGATCCCAAGCACGAGGTAAGGCTGCGCATCGGACGGACGCATTTTCACCAGAGCCTGCGCGCTTTCCAGCGCAAGGTCAGGCCGCGCCGCGCCGATCATCGAGTATATTCTGGCCTGAAGCTGGAATATGGCGTCGGCATTGTCGTCACGCCTGATCGTCGCTGTCGGCGGAGAATACAGAGACTCTGAGCGCATGCCATGGTCGCCGAGCCATCGCGCGATTGCCGTGGAAATAGAACACCTTCCAAACACCTGATCGCTGCTGCCGCCGGTTATGACCAGCCGGTTTAGATACATACCCACCATAAGCGGCCCGCGCGCGATTATCGAGCCGTTGGGAACAGACTTATCCGGATTGACATCTATCAGGAACATCCAGTGATATTTGTCGATCTCAGTGACGAAGACCTGGCTTGCATTCCACTCTCCGACCGCCAGCTTGTACGATTCGCCAGACTTCTCGCGGGTTATGCCGTAGATTTCAGTAGGCCAGCGGTTACCTATCGGATCTCCACTCATCAGTTCGCCAAGAGTCCCGTACGCCGCTTTGGAAAAATCGCTGCCCTGCGCAAACGTCACGGAAGGAAGTCCCGTAACCGGCAATTTCAAAAGCGCGATGTTGAGATCCTTGTCCTGCGCCTTGAGCTCGCATTGATACGCCGCGCCGGTATATGGGCTGATAAACAGCGGATAGCGGATCAGGCGCGTCGCCTGTGGCCCCACTTTCTCGCTGACGGCATCGATTGTCGTCACCACCCAACTGCCGTCACCCACAACGAAGCACGTGCTCATCCAGTTGGACTGGTCGCCAAAAACCCGTATTACCCCGGTACAATCGGCCAACCCGCCGGCCCACGCGCCCGTTATCGATATCAAAGCAACAATTGCAAAGAGAAAAAGTACTTTTTTCATGCCTATACTCTACCACCAAAACGCCTTTGGCGCAAAAGAGCAAGAGTTCAGCTTTATGAGATTTTCTTGGGGCTCCGCCCCAATCCCAGCCAGTGGCTTTGCCTCTGGACTCCACAAGGAAACCAGGTTTCCTTGATCTTCTGACCCGAACTTAATTATCCCCCTTAAGGGGGATAATTAAGTTCGCTACGGGGGTTCAGGGGTCCGGCTCCTGGCGAGGTTAAGGGGCAGAGCCACTTATGGGAGTCTGAGGGTAAAACCCTCAGATAATTCTCGCAGAACCGAACTCATCCGCAAAAGGTTGCCTGTTCGCGATTGATGCAATACAATATAAGGGACACACTATTGGAAAGTGAGAAACCATCATGCTTGATGCCAAATATGTGAGAGCCCAGCCCGAGAAAGTGCGGCAGGCTCTCGTAAACAGAAATGAAGACACCGCCAAACTCGACGAGTTCCTGGCGCTTGACGAGCAGTGGCGGCAGGAGTTGTATGAGGTCGAGGGACTCAAGGCCGAACGCAACGCCGTGTCCGAACACATTGCGGCGATGAAGAAAAACAAGGAAGACGCCACCTCAGAGATCGAACGAATGCGCGAGGTGTCGCAGCGAATCAAACAGATGGACTCGGATATAACCGAAGTCGAGGCAAAGGTCAACGGCATCCTGCTAACAATTCCAAACATGCCTCACGAAAGCGTGCCGGTGGGCAAGGACGAATCAGCCAACCCAACCATCCGCACCTGGGGCGAGCCGCGCAAATTCGACTTCGAACCTAAGCCCCACTGGGAGCTTGCCACAAGCCTGGATATAATCGACTTCGACCGCGGCAGCAAAATCTCAGGCAGCGGATTTATACTCTATAAAGGGCTCGGCGCGAGGCTCGAAAGGTCGCTTTTGAACTGGATGCTGGACGTGCATACGTCGGAGCACGGCTACACGGAAGTCTTCCCGCCGTTTCTCATCAATCGCAAGGCAATGACCGGAACCGGACAGCTTCCCAAGTTCGAAGAGGACATGTATCACACCGATAAAGACGACGACCTCTTCCTCGACCCAACAGCCGAAGTGCCGGTGACCAATATTTTTATGGACGAGATTCTGGACTCCGACCAGCTTCCCAAGTGTCTAACCGCGTATACGGCATGCTTCAGGCGCGAAGCGGGATCAGCGGGTAAAGACACTCGCGGACTGCTGCGGGTTCACCAGTTCGACAAGGTCGAAATGGTGAAATTCGTGCGCCCGGAAACGTCTTACGACGAGCATGAGAAGCTCACTAATGATGCTGAAGATATTTTACAGAGGCTTGGAATTCCATATCGAGTGGTGCTTCTGTGCACGGGCGATATTGGATTTTCAGCCGCGAAGTGCTACGATCTCGAAATACAGGCGCCGGGAGTCGGCAAGTGGCTCGAAGTATCGAGCTGCTCGAACTTCGAAGACTTCCAGGCCCGCCGCGCAAACATCAGGTTCCGTCCTGAGCCAAAGACCAAGCCGGAATTCGTACACACGCTTAATGGCTCAGGCGTCGCATTACCGAGGCTAGTGGTGTCCATAATTGAAAACTACCAGCAGCCCGATGGCTCGATAGTCGTGCCGGAGCCGCTGCGGCCGTATATGGGAACAGACGTAATAATTTAATATTTAGTATTTATTATTTTATATTTGCTGTACCGCGTTAGGCAGTGCTTGGAGCGCAGGGACGGTATTGCTCCAAAGCAAATATAAAATCTAAAATGTTAAATCCAAACATGAGGCAATCCATGAGTGAAATAATATATCTCGACCACGCCGCGACAACCCCGGTCGACCCGGAAGTGCTGGACGCTATGCTGCCGTATCTGAGGGACAAGTTCGGCAGCGCATCCACTTTGTATTCTCTCGGCCGGGAAGCCCGCGAGGCCGTCGAGACTGCCCGCGAGCAGGTCGCCGAACTTATTAACGCACAGCCCGAGGAAGTCTACTTCACCGGCGGAGGCAGCGAGTGCGACAACTGGGCGATTTTTGGTGTGGCGGCTGCAAAAGCCGGTAAGGGCAAGCATATTATCACCAGCGCAATCGAGCATCACGCCGTGCTGGAGCCGTTCCATGCTCTGGAAAAGCAGGGATACTCGGCTACAATACTGGGTGTAGACGAAAACGGGTTCGTGAGTGTCGATGAACTCGCCTCAACGATCAACGATCAGACGATCCTCGTTTCGATCATGCACGCCAATAACGAGATCGGCACTATAGAACCCGTCGAAGAGATAGGCCGGATCTGCCGGGAAAAAGGCATTCATTTCCACACCGACACCGTACAGACCATCGGTCATATTCCTGTGGACGTGCAAGCGATAGGCTGCGACTCCCTGGCTATTTCCGCGCACAAGCTCTATGGCCCGAAAGGCGTTGGCGCTATGTATATACGCAAGGGCGCGAAAGTCGAGAGGCTGATTCGCGGCGGAAGTCAAGAGAACAACCGCCGCGCAGGAACGCATAACGTGCCGGGCATAGTCGGCCTAGGCAAAGCGTGCGAACTTGCAAAGAAGCGAATGGCCGATGAAGCCGAATACACGACCAATCTCCGCGACGCTCTCATCGAAGGAATCGAGTCGAATATCAAGGATGTGAAGCTCAATGGCGACCGCATAAAGCGCATTCCGAACAACGTAAACTTCTCATTCACTGGAATCGAAGGCGAGTCGATGATCCTGCTTATGGACATGAACGGGATTTGCGTATCGTCGGGTTCGGCATGTACGTCGGGTTCGCTTGATCCGTCACACGTGTTGATAGCTCTCGGTCTCAAGCACGAGCAGGCGCACGGATCTCTCCGCCTAACCTTGGGCAAAGACAACACTATGGAGCAAATCGACAAAGTGCTGGACGTTTTGCCGGAGATTGTCGACCGCCTGCGACGGATGTCGCCTATATACGCGGTCGGCGAGCAGTGCGAAAGAGAATAATCCGCCGGATAGGAGTTCAGTTCTGCGAGAATCATCTGAGGGTTTCACCCTCAGACTCCCATAAGGGGCTCCGCACCCCTGAACCCGCGCTGGGGCCGCGGGCCCCAGACCCCCATCCCTGAATTGGTTACCCCCGTTTTACGGGGGTAACCAATTCAGGGTCAGAAGGTCCAGGAAACCGGGTTTCCTTGCAGAGTCAAGAGACAGAGTCTCTGACGGGGTTTGGGGCAGGGCCCCAAGAAAATCCCGCAAGACTGAACTGTTATCTTACCATTCAACGCCCGCTCTATAGGCATGCGCGTGCTGTGTCTGAGCCAGCTTGTCAACAAGATGCTTGTCGAACTCCGGCAAGTCGCCCGGGTGGCGGCTGGAGAGGAAATTCTCGTCTTCAACGACGGCTTCATCGACCCATCTGGCTCCCGCGTTTATGAGGTCGTCCTTGATGGTGTGATATGAAGTCATTCTTCGTCCCGACACCAGACCCGCAGAGATCAGCGTCCATGGCCCGTGACATATCACTGCGATGAGTTTGTTCTGCTCGTTAATGTGACGAAGGAAGTTCTGAACTGACTCGTTTTCCCTCAGCTTATCGGCATTCGCCACACCGCCGGGAAGCAATACTGCGTCATAGTCCTCGGGGTTCGCCTGGTCTATAGGCACGTCTATCTCGAACTGATCGCCCGGGCGATTGTGGTGCATGCCTCGAACAAGCCGCTGAGAGGGTGAAACTATATGTACTACGGCCCCTTCGGATACAAGCGCGTCGCGGGGGCTGGTAAACTCGACCTGTTCAAAACCGTCGGTCATTATTGCAGCCACACGGATGTTCTCAAGTTTGTTTCCATACATATCCTGGTCCTCCACATCAGCCATATTATAACCGGCGCTTTCTTGTGAGAGCTACCCGCCAACAACCTTCGATAAACACACCCCGTAGACAGAAACAAAGTCAATTGATTCCTTTTGTCGGACCATTATCTGTAAATTCGATAGTTAATAGTCAATTTCGAGCAGGATATTGTGTTATGCGCGAGGAAGTATAGCTAAGTTGTAGCAGGCAAGCAGCACGCTGTGTGAAATGCATGGATAGTAGGTGTCTCCAATAGCATTTCGTTTCAACTGCCGTGCAATACTGACATAAGTCTGCCTGGAAAGTCGTCGGTCTCACGCGTATGGCGTCTGGCTCCGCGTACCTGATGGGACGTTGTTCACAAACCTGGAGCAAGAGCGTATATGGTTGAATGGAATCTGGACACCGTAAGCATCTCAGAGAGCAGCATCAGCGTGGCACAAATTGGGCGCGTAATCAATACCTACCCGAGACCATGCGTGCTGATTAACGAGCGTGAACTCAGCGTGCTGCGGCGAGGACTGACTAAGGACGGTTGGAAGAGAACCCTCTATTTGCAACCGGCAGGTCTTCGCCACAAAATTTATGCAGGCGCAGGCATGCTTTCAACAGCAAACCAATGGCTGGAGAGAGAAATCGACATCCCCAAAGCTGAAGATGACACTCCTTGCGATATGCGTCACAAACAGCTCGCCGGAGCCGCGCTGGCGCTGGCATTAGTCTACAACATCGAGAAAGAAAAAACCTATTCCGATAAGGCGGCTGATATCCTGCGCGAATATGCCCACGCCTATCCCGACTTCCAACCAGACGCCGGCGAGAGCGTGGGAGGAATGATCCGCAGTTCGGGCGATGAGGCTGCTTGCGCAATAGCACTGGCGCAGGCTTATGACCTGATCTATTACTCCAGAAGCCTGAGCGAAAAAGAAAAAGAGCACATTGAAACGCAGCTCTTCGCACGTATAGCCGAGAGCTTTCGAGACTTAGGCTGCGAAGGCGCGTCCGGCGCGCAGCATATCTCGGCAATCGGCGTCATTGGAATGGCCGTCAAAGACGCGAACATGGCCGCTTACGCGTTGGCGCATTATTCCGCGTGGACACACAAGAACCTTTTTGACGGCGGCCTATACCCGAAGTCTACACACACAACGCATTTTGCCGTGTTGTCTTCATTCCTGCATCTTGCCGAAGCATTTTTCCGAGGCGGGATCGATATATTCTCGCTGAGATCAAAGGACACCGCATCGCTAAAGGCAATGTTTAGCGCCCCCTTGGGCCTGATGTATCCCTCTTTCCGTCTTCCCGCGAAAGGCTGCGGGGACTACGATGCGTTCGTCCCGCTCGACCTATATGAGGTTGCCTACAGGCGGTGGGGCGACTCCGACTTTGCCTGGGCTTTGAGAACAGGCTACAAACTCGCCACACAAGACCCCATACGGTTTTCCAGATCAGGATTTTATGCGATGCTATTTGGTCGCGATCTTCCGGGACGCTCAGCCGCACCCATACTCAGGAGCCGATACTACCCCGCGCTCGGGATATGTTCTCTCAGGAATGAAAAAGATCTGATGGCAACAGTCAACTGCGCATCCGGCGAGGCAGATGGCCACATGGACAACCTCGGTTTCACACTCTTTACCGACAATCAGGTCGCGGTTCCCGATTACGGCTCGCCTGAATGTGTGTCGGAGGCTTCCGAGTGGTTTGGCGGCAGTCTCGCTCACAACACAGTGGTGGTGGATGGAAAGTCGCAGTTGCTCTCGGGTCAAAATGATCCGCCGACTCTGTGTACTGGAACATTCCTGCAGGGAGTCCAAGTCCGGTCGAATGATCATTACCCAGGAGTCAGCCACACTCGAAGAATTGTGATGCTCGATGGCGTATGTATTGTCCACGATGTGCTGAAAAGCAACGATAAACATGACTACGACTGGATCATGCGCTGCGAAGGCATCCCCAATTTGCGAAGTCATCACGAAACATGCACTGTCGAACAATCTTCTACACCGATGCTGGAATGGGAAAATGCTTACAAAATGGGTAAATCATTCAGGATCGATTGGGAACTTGCGTCAAGCGAACTGGCACTGACGATGTGGCATATTGATGGCGAAGGAGAGTTCGCCATCGGAAACTGCGCAGCCGAAACTGCCAGCCGGAGAGTTAAGATCCTGCGATGCCGCCGGCATGGAAATGAGGCTGGCTTCCTGGCTGTGCTGGTTCCCTCGCATGTATGCGAAGATGTCCTCCTGAAAAAAGACGGTAACGTGATCACTTTGACGACCAGGAATAGTGTCGATTATCTGTATGTTCGCGGCTGCGGTATCGGAGAAGAGTCCATAATGGAAACCGACGGGGAGTTCGCGGCGGTGCGCATGGCGGGAAACGCTATCAAATCGGCAGTGCTCAGTCACGGGTCGTGGTTGAAATGGAACGGCGCACCCGTGCTCGAATGCCCGTCCGAAACAGGTTGTCTGGAGGTCTCGTTCGAGGACCGCGGGCCCCAAATCAAGTATCGCGGCGGCACGACGGGTATCGTGAAGGTGAAAACAAACGCCCGCGCTCTGCGCGTGAACGGCTATCGCGCTCCGACATCCAACTCGGATGGGTACGCCACACTGCGTGTCGCGGAACACATGATCGAAACCGACCAGCCGCCTGAAAGGAACTGACAGTCCTGCGAGGTTATTGAAAAACACGTATTCTCGCGAGGCTGCGCGGCATCCCTTATGCAGGCATAATTATTAAACCTGCAGCTGAGGTGATGCCATGATTAGGACTTTATCTATCGTAGTTCTGTTGGGTCTGGTCCTTTGTGACGAGTCGTCGGCATCGAGCATCGCGTACGCAAAGGTAAAGATGGGCAGGACTGTGGCGCATACCGTCACGGTCAACCTTGCCGACCCGCAAGTGAGAGTCACGGTTGCGCTCGCCAAAGGCGGGGCAGGATCATCTGAATCGTTCAAATCGATCGTGCGACGCGTGCATCCGGCGGCCGCCATTACAGGCACATTCTTCGACACAAAAACACTTATTCCCACTGGTGACATTGCTTTGTTCGGCACGGTGGTTCATTCGGGCTGCATCGGCTCCGCGCTGTGCATAGATCACGAAAATAAAGCTTCTGTAGTGCCTATTCGCAAAGGTAGACAACAAAAGTGGGCAGGCTATGAAACCGTGCTGTGCGCAGGCCCGACTCTGGTCGCCAAAGGCAAGGTCGCTATCGCGCTCAAGCACGAAGGTTTTCGCAGATCGCTGTGCGCACCAGCGCGGCGCACGGCCGTCGGCATCACTAAAGCCGGGAAACTCCTTATCGTGGCGATTAACCGCGACGCATCGCTCTATCAGATTGCAAAGGTGATGGTCAAACTACACACTGTTGACGCAGTCTGCCTTGACGGCGGTTCTTCGACCGGATTTTATCATGATGGCAGATTTCTGGCAATGCCTTCCAGATCGCTGACGAATTGCCTGTTGGTCTATGCAACCCCTGCTGATTATCGAATGGCAAAATCGGAGCTTGCTCCAGCCAGGTTGTTCGCCAGCGCCGAAACCCTGACCCTTGAGGAGCTATTCTCAAATATTCCTCTAGCTATCGGCAATGCCTTTGCGCCGCTTCCTGTGCGGGGAAGATGAACAATCAAGCACAGGCATTTTTGCTCAGCCTGGCTGCAATGGCATGATTCTTGCAATATAAACAGTGGATGGCTGTTCCGCATAGTTCACCCAGGCACATCATTTACATGACCGAAGAAGTTTGGGCTTGCAATACATTGGGTCGTAGATGATGTCGTTCGTATTGTTTTACTGCAGGAGGCCCACGACATGGTCACCAAGGGCAATGTCCTTGTTGTTGACGATGAGGTTAATCTGTGCCGCATTCTCGGGGCGAAGCTGGCGAAAAGCGGTTATAGTGTCGTGGCTGTGCATGATGGCTTGCAGGCAGTTGAGAAGGTTCGTGAGTCACACTTCGATATCGTTCTCCTGGATTTGATCCTGCCGAAGATGGACGGATTGACTGCCCTGGCCGAGATTCGCAGCACGCATAGTGCGTTGCCCGTAATAGTAATGACGGCATGTGAAAACGCTGAGGCGCTGGCTCAAGCCAGAACGTACGGCGTGCAGGCTTACGTCAACAAACCGTTCGATCTTGACAATCTGGTTTCGCTGGTCGCAGATACGTCAAAGGCTGAGTCGGCTTCGCGTGAAGCAAAGCTCCCAACCACCACAGTTCTGTTCGGCAAGGGTCAGATCGTCACTCTCGACTTTCATAACGGCAACCACTCAAAAGTATACACCGGCCAGGTTTGCAACAAAGATGATCGTACGCTTTCCGTACTTCTGTCTTGTCAGAACGCCGATATACCGGCGCGTAGCAACGTCAGGTGCTCTCTGTCGGCGTGCGACGCGCATTATACTTTCACTACACACGTGCTCAAAACGGTAAACGGTCCTGAGGCGGTAGTGGTCGTCGATAAGCCCGGAGTAATCTACCGGGCACAGCGTCGCGCTCATGCCAGGCGTCCCGTTCGCATCCCGATTCTTTATGCATCAGCGTCCGACGAGCACTTTGAGCCTAAAAACGGCGAGATCCGTGATTTGAGTCTAGGCGGCCTATCTATAGCGGTACCGGAAGAGCTGCTGCCGGGAGATATGCTCAGTGTGGAGTTTCATAACACGACACACAGCGTGAAAGCCAAAGCGCAGGTGCTGCATTCAAGGAATAACGAAAGTTCTGAATATGTTCTGGGCTGCCGCTTCACCCAGGCAGACGAGTCTCTGCGCGAACTTCTGGATTGCTGAACCCCTCAAGCAAACACCCTTTATCTAGGCGCCGCTAATCCGCGGGTATTGATGTCCAGTCGTCTTGTGAGTCAGTGATCAGCGTGTATATGGAGTATTCGTCATCGGAGCCTGGAATGCTGTCGGGATCTATAGCCTCTATTGAGAGAACGCCTGTGGCCGCCAGGTAATCGCCGGTTTTCACGTCATTGTTCCCAACAAGATATACCCTGGTGCCGTGAATCGTGCTTTCGGAGTAATCCAGAAGCCTGGAACCATCATCTATATAGGCAACCGTGAACCCCGTGTTGCCATCATAGTAGCCATTGGTGACATTGCCCCACAACCGGACACGCGAGCCGACATTGCATACAGAAGACGAGGCGTAAAGCGCGGGTTGATTGTGGGCACTACCGCCGATCCGGCATTGTGGCATTCCAAACGGCGATGGCAGCGCAAATGGCCCTTGCGTGACTGTCCAGTCGTATGCATTGACCACAGCCTCTTTGCCGACTGGCATAAGTATGCCTTTAAGTGTTACCCTATCGCCGACATCCGGCTGATCGTATCCTAACTCACCGAAAATGACCGCAATACCCGCAGGCGAGCCGGAACGTTGAACATAAGCCTTGTTGTAGCTCATCCCCTCGTAAGTCAGCGTCTGACCCGCAAGAGTGACGATCACATCCTCAAGCTGGGCTCCAGTGCATCTTTCCTGCTGCTTCAGAGCGCCAACCTCGATTGCCGCCGGTGAGCCGAATGTAACGTCATCCATGGCGACTATATGTGTCAATATTGGATAATATTGCCTTATATCCAGAAAGACAGTCACCATTCCGGTGGAACCGGCCGTCGTTGTCACTCCGCCAGGATACCACTTATTATCCTCGGTTGGCGAAAAACCTTTCCACCACACGATACTGCTGCTTGATGGGTCTGTTCCACCGTTCGGATCGATCCCCAGGCGCGCGCGCGTGTCGTAATATCCCCCACCCACGCTCACCGTGGCAAAACGTGCGCACAGTGAACATATCTGGCCCGCCGGCCAGTATATCCTCTGGAATACTCCGCCGTCCTTGTATGCAATACTCGCAGATGCGCCGATGAAGTACGATCCGTCATAAGCCTTTATTCCCGCGCTTGACCAACTATCCGTACCGCTCGACGGGTACGGCCCCAACAGGCCGTCAATCGCGGAGCATCCGCTCAGCGATGAAGTGTACTGCACCCACGGATAAAGGTCGGTGGCGGAAGACTCGAAACTGCCGTTTTCGAGCGATGATTTTGGAACCGGCAGCGTAGTGAATTGATAATCGCCGGAAGACCGGGTGCTACAATTCGGCGCGCCGGACCAAACTCGGTAACCATAAGTCTCCACCTCATCAAGCCCGGACAAAGTCACTGAGTGGGCAGTGGTCAGAGTGTCGTCCACAGCCGTAGATGTCGACGCGCCGCTGGAGGTCTTCCAATACTCTACATAAGAAGTCGCCTCAATGTCAGTTGTCCACTCGACAACTACATTGAGACCCTGGGTAGAAGCGGAGACGTTCGAAAATTGGATAGGCAGTGTGAAGTATTTGGTGCTGGAAGATACGTCATAGGTGTCGTCCGCACTGCTTGTAACCTGAAACATATACTTCTTGCCGGGAATAAGGTTTTCCAGCCGCACGCTGTGATTTGTAGTAAGCGCGCTATCCGAAACTGTTTGATCGAGCGTGCCGCCGTAGATCCCGTAAGCAACTTGCGAATTCGAGGATATGCTCGTCGTCCAACTAATAAGGGCTGTGGAATCGACTTGAGCAGGATCGCCGGGAACCGTCGCTGTGATGTTTGATATGGTATTATATGAGCACCACTGCACGTTATCCCACAGGGTAGTCGTGAGGGTATCACCGCTGGTCTGATAACCCCGAATGAAGAGAGTGTACGTCCCTGAACCGTAAATACTGAGGGTAGCCGTCTGCCACGGCTCATAATCCCCCCAAGGCAACTCGACCCAGCTACTCACGTTGGAAGCATTACTGGTGGCATATCCCACCAGACCAACATAAACTCTGCTGCCGTTGTCGTGTTCGTAATATCCATATTCACCGGCAGCCATTGAGTATGCGCGCCCGCTTATGATAATGTCCGCCGCGCCACCCGCCCATGTAAATGACTGAAAGATGCCGCCGTTACGTGCAGGCTCGCTGGGGGCACCAGCCGATTGCAGCCCGCAGACGTTAACACCGTCGGGAACAGTAGTATTGGAGAGTATATTGAACGTGCACGACTCACCGACGCATCCGACAACCGGCAACGCGCCATCGCCGCCCGCAACAATATAGGAATACGTGCTCCAGCCATCCAAACCACAAACGCCCAGCTCAAAACTCGGGTTGATTATTGGACTACCCACGCAGACAACGGACACGAATATGACGAACACAAGGGCCAGATATAACGGAAATACCCTCACTTTAGTCATAGTCGCACGCGAGCCTCCCCGAATTAAGATGGCGGGTACAAGTATAGGTTACAGTTGACGGCAACTTCGCACCCACGTCATACTGTAACCCATAGCTTAATTAGAAAATATCGATGTCCGACTGCTGTCTGGGTCTCAGGTTGGGTCTAATTACGCTGTTGATCGCAACCGTGCTGGAGATACATACAACCGTAACATGGTCGCCCACAGACGGGGGGGTGATGGTGTTGCCGGATGCGAGGCTGCCATAACTGACGCGCACGCCCGTATAACCCGATCCATCACTGAGATTAGAACCGTCGTTGATGTAGAAGAGGCTATTGGTGGTATCCACCGCGGTCACTTCGCCCCACACCTTGATCAGCAGACCGATATTGTTTAGCCCTGCTCCATCTTCCACACCAAGAGTGTAACTGTTGAGAGCGCCGCCTCCGATAGCTCGATTGTTCATAGCCAGAGGCTGGATCTCAGTAGCGCCTACGCACACGGCCAACGCGAAAACCAAACATATAGATATAATCAGCTTCATATAGTCACCTCTACTTATTTTATACCCTAAAAACAGCTGTTTGACAAGTGCGGCAGGCAAGTTTTCTCTTATATGATCTACCCCATAACCCACGCCGCTAAACGCATGGGGTGAAAAAACGAAACAAGGGGTGGCTGCTGGGAGCATTCTCCTTGCAGCCACCCCCTATGGGGGAGAAACCCCCTTGAATTCATAGTGGCCGGATTTTTAGTTTACTTACTTAGTTGCCTCTGTCCAATATTACTGAACGTCAGCCGGAATTATCAGAGCTAGGTTGTCACGATTAGTATAAACCCAATAGCCCTTGCCAGCGCGCAGATAGTAATCGTCGCAATAGAAATACCCAGCGTTATACATTGTCTGCGTGTTACCATCATAGTAGGAGAATTGACCACTGATCCATCCAGCAGCCTCCGCCTCTTCAATGGTCTTCATATCGACCCCGTCGGTTACCTTCAAATAATCGCCAACACCACTGTACTCGTCTGAACCAAACGGAACGTCATGGTTAAACGGGTTTCCAATCAGATTCCATCCTCCAGCGTCAACTCCATCAGTCTGATCGCCCGGCAGAGAAATCCACATGTCAGTTTTGACATTATTGGCATCCGGAACACCATCTGCAACTCCATCAAAGCTTACAGAATATGCGGTATCACACCAGAGCCAGTAACCATCGCCAAGCAAAACGCCCCCAAAAGCGGACGTGTTGTAAGGATCGTAGCCAACCATAGTCGCAGTCGCACCATCAAAGCGACTTAAACTGGAAGAATAATAATCCAGTCCAACCTGATCAAACACAGACAGCGGATCAGAATTGAGCGGCACTACAGGTGCAGCCACCAGGTTAAACCCGGAGTAAACATCATAGGCCCCCACCTCAGCGAAAGCACTACAGGACGCCAACACGACGATTGCAAGCACTAAACCTAATGTTTTCATCTTTTCACCTCCTTTCAATACTTTGAGATTCGATTTAAGTGTAAACATAACTATCCACCTCCCCCTTTCAGATGATTGAGTTGAGTCAATCCTATTGATATCCCCTCGCCTGTAATATAACAGCCGACAGGAGACTGTCAACCTGACAATATACTGCATCAGAATAAGTGCAAGTCTTTATAAACTATTTCCCCTGTAGGTTTGGATAAAAACCCTGCGAAAACAGTTTCTTTTGTTTTGCCCTGCTCTTTTGAGCCAACAGCGGCTTGATACCTGCCATAAACTTGTTTTTTCAGTCTATCACACCGAACCCATTCATGGCCCGGCCTAGATGCTAAATCAAGTTCGGCATGACGGAAACACATCTACTGCAATTTCAATACTCCCTCACATTTGGAGGGAAGGAGCCGCCGGTCGATAAAACCGGCGGCAATAATATTGGTGCACCAAGAATATTCTTGGCTAGTTTACTTTCTGCGTCGAATGCCGAAGCCCACGAGGCCAACAAGACCACTAAGCATAGCAACCATGCTGCCCGGCTCAGGCACTACCTGTGCAAATGTAAGAGCAATCGGATCACCAGTATATGTAAGTACTTTACTAATTACCGGTGTAGCCTGCGCACTGGTTGCAGAAAAGAACTTGCCGCTATAGAGAACCGTCGAACCCTGCTTGAGTGCCCAATTTGAATCAGTAGCAATTGTCCCCAGATTAGGAGACCATAACTTGAGCAGGATATTACCCTTGGTCCAGCTTGATCCAGCCTTAACGACGAGGTTCCAAGAAGTGGCACCTACAACTGTATGAACCTTGAGCCTCTCGGCACCAGTAACGGTGGAGTAGACTTCACTGTTCACACCCGGGTTTACATCAAGCGGATTTGCCTTTGCAGTTCCTGTATCACTCAGTGTAATTGTGGGCAAACCACCCAAACCATCCGTGGCAGACCCCGTAACAGCCTGCAGGACGTAAGCATTGGCAGCACCACATGCCATCATCAAAACGATACCCAAAACGATAACTTTCTTCATTGTTTCACCTCCTCCTCTCACAATAGAAGATACAATTGAATATTCGCGAATGTCGCGTTTCCCTATGCTCTGCAACTGATTTCCCCCTTTCTAGCTCATCTGGCTCTGCAGAATTCTCACTCACTTGCTTATTGTGCAAATTTCGTGCCAATTCCACAAACTCAGCGGTGCACCTTTGGGGAAATTAGAGCACAAGCCTTAAAACCAGTAATGTTGACGAGCGCTTACGCCTCCAAAGCGTTTGTCACTAGGCTTGGGGTTTCCGGACACCGCGTGGCCTACGGGCGGAAATCCTTCCTTTCACCACCGCCGCGGCTTCTTCTAATGAGAAGCTCGAAACTCGGCCGGTTGGAACGATAGTAGTATTGGAATTGTAGCATCCGATCTGCGAGTTGTCAAGAACTCTTTACTAAATCAGGTAATATTACCTATATAGAAAATAAACCGGACTCGCTGCTACCTCCCACCTAAGTGTAATGTATCACGGCTTTGATGAGCTGTCAATGGGTATTTTCAGTATATAGAACAGAAAAGAAAGCCCACTAACCGTATATTGACAGCGCAGCTTGTGCGATGTACACTTTGTTTAAGTCTTTGCATCTTTTTGGTTCCGACCGCGCCTGGTTATGGCATTCATGTAATACAAAGCACTGGAAAGGAACATAAGAATTGAGCCACAGAAACAGGCACATTCACAGGCTGGTGAGAGAGCCCAGGCTCGAAGGCGTTGCTCCGCCTCAGATGCTCCGCGACGATTTCGCCGCGCTCGACGCAAAGACCGTGCTGCGCTGCTCTTATGATGTCGAGCAGCTGGTGCTCCTGCAGTCGATAGAAGGCCACGCCCACATGGGTCACGGCCTGTTTTACGGCAAGACTTTCCCCAACACATCGATGGACGACATCGTCCGCTCGCTCAGGCTCGACCCCATAATGGTCAAGGAGGAGCGCCAGGAGCTCATTGACGAGGTAAGCGAGTTTGCGGAGCGAATCGTGGCCGGAGAAAACTTGAAATCGGCGTGCAACTCGGAAGGAGAGCCGCTCATACGATGCGGCGCGCTTCGTAATATCGAGATCGACCCCTGCGGCGCTCTGCAAGGCTTGTACCTGGGCGGGCTGCGGGACGAAGCCCAGATCAGGAACCTCGCCAACCGGCGCTACGGCGTGCAGATGGGCTATGGCAAGTGTTTCCTGGTCGATCAGGTCGTGCTGAAGCGCCTTGGGATGAACGGCTTCGACCTGGCCAGGGGAGCACACGAGGACGAAGTCGATGAGTTCGAACGCGCGGGGCTTTTTGCCGAGAATGGCGATCCACAAATATCGTATATGTATGTGCGCTACAAAGCCGGCCCCGGGGCATCGGACGACGCCGCGGTGGTTATGGCCGGAAAGATGTTCGGCTTGTCGGCCGCCGTGGGATGTTTCCTGGCGGACGCGGTGGACACTCTGGAAAAATACGTGCCCGAGTACTCCGACCAGGACTACAGCATCGCCGATTATATCGAGCACAACTACGACAAACTGGCCGTCACTAAAGACGACGCCGTAGATCTCGCCTATCTGTGCGCCATCCCGCACGAGATGCAGGGCAAAATCCCCGACAGCTCGCTGAGGCACATGCTTCAGATCGACCGCAAGCACGACCAGTGCGCGCTGGAAAGCCATCTGGCGTTCGTTGCGGGAAATCCGCGTTCAAATATGGAACTCGACCACGGCGAATGCACCAACACAGAGTTTTATCAGTACATAGATCAGCGCCTGAGCAGTTTTCGTGAAAACGGAATCTGACACGGCAACCCGACGGGAGGAAGAACAAAAAAATGCGAATGCTTTACATTTTGTTGATCGCTTTGATCGCACCGGTTTTAGTAGGCTGTGGTGGAGGGGGCGGCGGAAGCAGTGATAATGACGAAGCTACGGTCGCTCTGACGGTTCCCACCGGAACAACCATTACAGATGGAAGTGGAAACGAGTTATCGGAGGCGCCGACGGTAACAATAAAGTCCGCCGACAGTTTCACACCGTCGATGGAGAGTGACTCGTTTGTGGCCGCGGCTACATGCGAACCGGCGGGCGCGGTTTTCAGCAATGCCGTAACCCTGACATTCCATCTGGCTGCCGCGGTCGAATCCGGCGCGAGTCTGGCTCTGTTTCAATCGAATGCAAGCAACAGTTGGAACGAAGTGTCCGATTATACTCTCAATGTGTCAGCTGACAGGTTGACACTGACCGTAGAAGTCTCCAGTTTCAGTGCATATGAGGATTATGTAATCCTGGTGGTACCCACCTAAAGGTGAAGAACAAAAAAGCGCCCGCACTTGAAAGTGCGGGCGCTTTTTTGTATATTGTGTCCAGTCCGGTAGACTACTTCCTTCTGCGGATTCCAAAACCGATCAGTCCAATCAGTCCCGTGCCGAACGCAAGCAGACTTCCAGGCTCAGGTGTTTCCGTCATGTAATTGTAAGTAACAGTGGCCTTACCCAACGCAGACCTGGTTGAATAAAATGCTATGTTACCGGTATCCTCAGTATGACTCGTAGCGCCAGTCGCCGCCACATTCACGTCGAATGTGCCGCTGCCCTCATAATTCCCAAAGTCAGCCGCACCAATTGATGCGGTTTTCGAATCACTCGCGGAAGTGTTCGTTGAGAACCAAGTCCAATTAGTGTAATCAGGAACAATGGTGTTGTCCGGAACAGAAATTGTTCCGCTTGCGCCGCCTGTAGTGCTCACCGAGTAACCACCGGTCACCGCAGTCACGTCGACAGACCATGTAAAGCCTACGTCACATTTTTTCAGACCAATGTTCGCCGCAGCCGCCAAACAGCTCATCGTGGCATCCAACTGAATGCTGATACCTTCCAACGTAGCGCCGGCATACATGCCACCGACACCGTTGTCGAATTTGCTCAGCTGAATAGTCGCATTACCCGGAGTCACCAGCTTCGCAATGTCCGCACTGTAGGAAACCGAGTCGTGAATTACGTAAGCCTGCGCTGCCCCACACGTGAGAACCACCAGCAAAGCCAAAACAAATATTACGCGTCCTCTCAATCTATTTCCCTCCCATCATTAAGTCATTAAATTCTGGCGCGACCGTCAAGTCGCCCCGACTATACCTCACCCTGATATCGAGTTTGGCCAGTCGACAAGCCGACGCCTTGGGTGGAGGTCATAAGTACTGCTATCTTGATCCCCATACGCGGGGCCGGCACCGCCCGCGTACAGTCATTCCACATGAGAGCTGTGCAATTATCGTGCCAACCCGCGCAATTATGGCTGCCTGAAACAAAAACTTTTTTGCTGGTTTAAAAATAGATGGTTGAGTTTAGATATATGAGGGTATTACCCACCCAAGCGGTGCTGAACTTCGCGGGCGGCGATAACTCCTGACGCCGATGCCTGCGCTAGCCCTCGAGTGACGCCTGCGCCGTCGCCTATGGCAAAGAGGTTCTCTATAGCGGTTTCGAGTTTGTCGGTGAGTTCCACTCGTGATGAGTAGAATTTCACTTCCACGCCGTAGATAAGTGTGTGGGGACTCGCGACGCCCGGGGCCAGCCGGTCCATCGCGTGAAGCATTTCAAGTATTCCCGAGACGTGCCTGTAAGGCAGCACGAAGCTCAGATCGCCGGGAATCGCGTTTGGAAGAGTGGGTTCGGTCAAACATCTTTCTATGCGAGCGCCGGTACTCCTGCGCCCGGCCTCCAGGTCGCCGAGCCTCTGAACTATCACGCCTCCCGAAAGCAGGTTCGCAAGGCTCGCCACATAGCGGCCATAAGCTATCGGTTCATGGAACGGTTCGGTAAACGAGTTCGACACAAGCAGGGCAAAATTGGTGTTGCCGGTCTTCTTGCGAGCATAGCTGTGACCATTTACGCTGGTGACGCCGTCGTGTTTTTCGATGACGACCTCGCCGTTGGGACACACGCAGAACGAGCGCACTTTATCGTCAAAAGACTTGGAGTAGTAAACGAGTTTGGGTTCATATACTATATCGGTGATGTCGCTCATAACAGCGGCCGGCATCTCGACCCTCACACCGATGTCCACCGGGTTTGTCATAGTCTTGAGGTGAAGCCGCCCAGCTTCTTTCGCAAGCCAGTCCGATCCCGACCTGCCGGGCGCAACTATAACATAATCCGCCTTTATGACGTCTCCGGCGGTGGTCTTCACGCCCGCGATCTTCTTGCCCGAGATCACGAGTTCGTCGATTGGGGTCTCCATCCTCACATCGACCCGTTCTCTGAGAGCGTCGCGCATGCGGGTGAGGATCGACGGGCACATTTCAGTTCCCAGATGCCTCACCTCGGAATGCACCAGCTTCATACCGGCAAGCTGCGCTTTGTGCCCGATATCGGAGACCTGGTCTTCGTCGGACCCGTAGACTTTTTCCGAGCCGCCGTAGTTGACCCATATCTGGTCGACGTACTTCAGCAGTCTGCGGACTTCTCTTTCGGACATGAGATTGTTAAGCTGCCCGCCCACCTCGGGGGAAAGCGTGAGTTTTCCGTCGGAGAACGCTCCGGCTCCGCCCCATCCCGAAAGCAGTTCGGACTTGCGAACGCGCTGATCTATATCGGCTCCCTTATCGACAATACATACGCTCAAATCCTTCATCTTCGACAGATGAAGCGCCGCGAATATTCCCGCCGGGCCCGCTCCCACGATCAGCACGTCATATTTCATTATTTTCGCTCGACCTCCCGTTTTATAGCCGAAAGCATATTGTCCACGTTTTCTTTCATTTTCTTGGCGATCAAGCCCTTGATGAGAGCGCCCACCAATGGCACATCGTACTCCACTTCGATCTCGGAATCGAATTTAGTAGTCGCGCCTAGGCCGGTAAACGTCCATAAACCCGCATATTTACTGTAATCGCCCTTGACCAGGGTGAACTTGCAAGTTTTTGCCTGGTCGTCCCATATATCTTCTTCGGTCCATTTGAGCGTTGTCTTGAATTCTTTTACGATTCCTACCCACTCGGTTATCGTCCGAGCGCCGCCATTACTCGCCTCGACGACCTTCACGCTCTTCAAATCCGGCATAAACTCCGGGAACGCCTCCACGTTTTTCGCCAGCGCGTAGACATCATCAATCGCGCCGTTTATTTCTATCGAGCTTTTTACTATTGCCAATGCTTGACTCCTTTACAGTTTTCGGTTGACAGTTGTGCCCTCACCATACTCATATTCTCTGAAAAAGGTTCTACACAGCCTCCAACATATCATCATCACATTCCAACGACCTGACCAGCCGCGCAATCACTGTTTGGCCGCCGTATACCTGCTGGTTGATTTGAACATCAAACTCCACGTCGTCCGTAAATATCACCAGATCGACCTGGCTGCCTCGCTCAATAAACCCGAGCTTCTGCGAGTAATCCATGTTCTGCCCCGGCTGCACGAAACACCTGATCTTCGCGACGAACTTGTCCGCAATGAGCACCACCGCCATCTTGATTCCGCCGCAGTCCATGAAAATGGTGTTGCGCTCGTTCTCCAGATGATAGCGCCGGGCGAACATATCCACCATCTTCCTCAGCCACACCACTCTGATATACTCCCACACGTCGAGCATGGGCAGATTGAGCTTTGCGCCCACCCGGTGGATTTTCTCCACCACACCCGGCAGCGGCGTGTAATTGAAGTGAACGTCCAGCGGCGACATGTATATGCCTATCGCCCAGCCGTTCTTCTGCTCGTAGTCACAGCCGGTAATCTCGGGCAAAGGGATCTTTTCACCGAGCTTTTCGGCGAATATCGAGTTTTCGTCAACCCGCTTGATGTATACTACCCGGCCATCCGCCGGAGCCACAATCACGCCGTCACGACTTTCAGGCTCGCGCGCCGGGTCGCGATAAAACCACACCCGCCGCAAAAACATCAGCGCGCCCAGCCAGACTACTATAATGCCCAATATTATGTAAACCCAAGTCATGCCTGCTCTTTGAAACCTTTCCACGCATAATACGGCAGCCGGGGCACAAAGTACGCCAGGAACCCCAAAGTCCCCCGCAATACATCCGCCCGCTGCTTCTTTTCGACGGGCCTCGGCTCGAAGATTCCACCACGATAACCGCTGTCCATCGCGCTGTAGGCCGCGACCAGCCCCTCTTTTTCATACAAATCGCGAAGGTCGTCGGATGCGGTGCGCGTAAGCATCTCGACCGGAAAATCGACAATCGAGGCGAGTTCGTCCACCAGACCCGCCGTCTCTTCAATAATACCCCTGCGGCAGATTTCGCCGCGCAGAAGGTTGTATTGCTCGATATTCGGCTCCAGCGATTCGTCCAGTTCAGCTATGGCGCCCACAGCCCGCAGCAGACACCGAATTCTCGCCATGTCCCAACACGTGTCGCACGCCCTCAGTTCGATAGTGCCCAGTCTTTTTGAAAGAATGACGTCTTGAAACCGGACAGTCCAGTCGTTTCTAATCGGCCCTATTGCAAACGACTTGAACATTCGATACGACTGCCCGAAATACCTTCCCAAGACCATCGGAGAGTTGGCGGTGAAGAGCGGCAATACCGGCAGAAAGTGGATCAGGTTGTCGTAAAGCCGTTTTTTGTCCTTAATGCCACCAATGTGAATATGGATCGCGCAGGTGTTGGTTGGGGCGTCGTAATTGATGAGATGCCCCATCGGCACTATAAGCCCCGTCGCAACCGACGCCAACTCGCTCCGGCGCTTTTCCAAGTCGTCCGCGAGCGATTCAACACCTTCGTGCACTCCAGTGCTGATCTCCACACCGCTCACCCACCCCTGCTTGAGGTCTTTTCCCCGAGCGAAATTGTGGGCGGAGTGGGTGTAGTAGAACCCGGGGTTTCTGGCAAGCAGCCTGGCCAGATAATAGAACGAGTCGAAAGTGGGTTTCTCCGGCTCGGTTATAAATACCTCTTCTTCAATTCCATAAGTTGGCATCGCGATTCCAATTATAGCAGTCGAATCACTGCGTGGCAATTGCAGCGATAAGTGGTATCATATTAAGACTTCATCAAGCTTAACTGGAGGCCATAGAGTGATTGATCCGCGAATGAATAAACTTGCCGACGTGCTCGTCGGATACTCTACAAAAGTGCAGCCCGGGGACAAAGTCCTGATAGATGCGTCGGGCATTCCGTCAGAGATGGTATCGGTGCTCATAAAACGTGTGGTCGAGGCTGGAGGACTGCCGTTCGCAGAAGTCCACGATGCGAAAATCTCACGCACGCTCGTCATGAATACGACCGAAGAGCAGGCAAAAATTCTCTGCCGGCGCGATCTAGATTTCATGAAGGAAATGCAGTGCTATATCGCGCTTCGAGGCGGTTATAACGTCACCGAGATGTCCGATGTCCCGGACGAAAAGATGAAAATCCTTCAGAAACAGATGCGTCCGGTGCTGGATTACCGGGTCGAACACACCAGGTGGGTCGTGCTGCGCTGGCCGACTTCCTCGATGGCGCAGCTTGCCGGAATGAGCACTGAGCAGTTCGAAGACTTTTATTTCGACGTCTGCACTCTCGACTACGCGAAAATGTCCGAGGCCGAAAAGCCTCTTAAGGAGCGAATGGAACGCGCCGACCGCGTGAAGATAGTCGGGCCGCTGGACACCGATATCGAGTTTTCGATCAAGGGCATACCAGCCGTGCAGTGTGACGGCGACCGCAACATCCCTGACGGCGAACTCTTCACCGCGCCAGTAAGAGACAGCGTGAACGGAGTCATGCATTTCAACGCCGGGACAATATACCAGGGCAAACCGTTTGATGATATCCGGCTCGTTTTCAAAGACGGCAAGATTGTCGAAGCGACCGGCTCGGACACAAAAGCGCTCAACGACATACTCGACACCGACGAAGGCTCGCGCTATATCGGTGAGTTCTCACTGGGGTTCAATCCGCATATCAAGCGCGCCATGCGGGACATTCTCTTCGACGAGAAGATCGACGGCTCGATTCACTTTACTCCCGGCCGCTGCTACGAAGAAGCCGATAACGGCAATCATTCGAAGATCCACTGGGACATGGTACTCATTCAAACCGAGGACTACGGCGGAGGCCAAATATACTTCGACGACGAATTGATCCGCAAAAACGGCCGATTCGTGCCGGACTACCTGCAGGTGTTGAATCCTGAAAACCTGGCCTGATTATCTTGAGGGTTTCACCCTCAAACTCCCAGCAGCGGCTCCGCGCCCCTTCACCCGCGCTGGGGCCGCGGACCCCAGACCCCCGTTCCAGAGTTGAATGGTCCCTTAAGGGACCATTCAACTCTGAGTCAGAAGGTCAAGGAAACCTGGTTTCCTTGCAGAGCCCAGAGACGGAGTCTCTGGTGGGGTTTGGGGCAAAGCCCCAAAGAGACTACCACGGGTGTTCGAATGTCTGCACGGAATCGTAGCCGCGCCACATCATCAAGTGATCGAGCAAAGTGATCCTGACCATGGACTCGGCGACCGCAACCAGCCTTGCGGTGATTGTCGGATCTCTGCGCGTGATGGCTTCGAGCTTGGTGTTTTCCATCTTTGCCATGTTCACAGTATCCTGGTCGATGGAGATGGTGGCAGTCGGCTTTACAGCCACTCTCACGACAATCTCCTCGCCGTTTGAGATGCCGCCTTCTATGCCTCCGGCTCTATTGGTTCGGAAGTGAACCTTGCCATCATCGCCGACATATGGGATGTCGTTGCACTCGGAGCCTTTCATGCTGCCGACAGCAAACCCCGCGCCGAACTCGACGCCCTTCACAGCACCGATGCTCATCAGGCCGTGCGCAATTGTCGCGTTGAGCTTGTCAAAAACCGGCTCGCCAAGCCCAGCGGGAACTCCTCGCGCTATCACCTCGACGATTCCGCCCGCGGTGTCGCCCTCGTCTTTAATTTCAAGCACGCGGTCGATCATCTTCTTGGCGGCTTCATCGTCGGGGCAGTTAATCATGTTCGCTCGATAATTCTTTTCAATATCCTCAAATGTGAGCTTGCGAGCCGAGATGCCCATGCACTCTTTCACATATCCGAGGACTTTGATTCCCTGCTGCTCCAGTATTTTCTTTGCGACCGCACCTGCCGCGACGCGCATGCACGTCTCTCGACCGCTTGCGCGGCCCGCCCCGCACCAGTCGGCGTACTTGCCGTATTTGATCATATATGTGTATTCGGCATGGCCGGGTCGAACCATGTCTTTTACGTCAAAATACTGCTTGACGTGGATATCATGGCGGTCGACATTATAGATTATCAGCCCCAATGGAGCACCGGTAGTAAAACCGTCGCGCATCCCCGCGAAGATATGAACCTGATCGGTCTCTTTTCTAGGGGAATCCAGCGGCGATGTGCCTGGCCGACGGGCGTCGAGTTCTTTCTGAACATATTCGTCCGAAATCTCAAGCCCCGCCGGGCAGCCGTCGATAATCGCCACCAGAGCGTCGCCGTACGATTCGCCGCACGCGCTGACCCTGAACATTCTGCCGAAAGTATTACCTAACACTCAATTTCCTCCTATTTCTTGCGGCCACTCGCGCAGCCTGTCGGCCGCGGCCCGCCGCTATATTGAGGGCTTCACCCTCAAACTCCTGACCAAGGGCTCTGCCCTTGGATCCCGTCAGGAGCCGAGTGGCCCCTGCACCCCCGTTCCATAATTGAATGATCCCTTAAAGGGATCATTCAATTATGAGCCAGAAGGTCAAGGAAACCTGGTTTCCTTGCAGAGTCCAGAGACAGAGTCTCTGGCGGGATTTGGGGCGGAGCCCACACACATATCCGCGCCGGCACTCTTCATCAGTTCCACAAAGTTAGGAAACGTGACGCTCAGAGCCTCGGCGTTATATATATCTGTCTCGCCGTCCAGGCACAAACCTGCAACAGCCAATGCCATTATAACACGATGGTCGCCATGACCGCGAACGTCAGCCGCATGCAGCTTCGAGCCGCGAATCACCAACCCGTCCGGCAGTTCTTCAACATCGGCTCCCATTTTGGACAACTCCTCAAACATGACTGTTATCCGATCGGTTTCTTTCAGCCGAGCCTGCCCGACGTTTATCAGCCTCGTCTCACCCTGGGCAAAACAGGCAGTTACCGCCAGCGCGGGCAGCGCATCGGGAGTATCGGCCAGATCGAGCGTCGCGCCGCAAAGACATCCGCCCGAAACCACAAGCTCTCTTCGTCCTTCGGTCTCCACTCTCCACTCTATATTCGCGCCCATCCGTCTGAGCATATCGACAACCGCCTTGTCGCCCTGAGTATCGTTCGGGTCAAGTCCGAGAATGGCAAGTTTACCACCGGTGATTGCCGCAACGCACAGGAAGAATGTCGCCGAACTCCAGTCGGCGGGCACAGCCCTGTCGAACGGCTTATACTTCTGCCGACCCGGTATTGCAAACCTCCGAAAATCCTGATTATCGACACTTATCCCCTGCTCTTCGATCCAACGAAGAGTCATTTCGACATAGGGTTTCTCGGTCAGATTCGTAACGTTGATGATCGTGTCACCCTGCGCAATCGGACAGTTTATGAGTAGGCTGCTGAGATACTGCGACGTCTTGCTCCCATCGAGTTCAATTTCTCCACCACGGAGTGGGCCGCGCACAATAATCGGAGCCATGCCGTTATCCCGAGTCGAGTCAATCCCTGCGCCGAGAGCGCTTAGCGCGTCGATTATAGGCCCTGCGGGCCTGCGCCTGATTTGATCGTCGCCGGTAAAGACGCTCGTCCCGTCGACAAGCGCCGCCATGCCCAGCGCGATATATAATGTCGTGCCTGAGTTGCCGACGTCTATTACGTCATCCGGCACACTCGGCATGCCGCTTATTCCGCGCACTATCCAGTCGCCATCGATCTCGTCTATACGAGCGCCGAGCAAGCGGCATGCGTCCACCGCCGACATCGTATCCGACGCGACAAGCGGCCTGCGTATAATCGATTCACCCTCCGCAAGCGACGCAATCACCAACGCGCGAATGGTATGCGACTTCGACCCTGGAATCTCCACCGACCCCGCTATCATAGACTTTTTTACAATCAGTTTCATACTTTCCTGAGGATACAGGAGACGGCCGGGCGTTGTCAAATCGCTGGTGCGTTTTTCCCCAAATAAGGCGGGGATTATTGCTCGTTGACATGGCGCTTTTTGGGGGGTAGAATTGTCAAGCAATGCCGACGGAACGGCTTCGCGTGGAAACAGCATGGAAGCAAATCCGGCGGACTCCGGCTGTTTGTCCGTGTCCCCGATTATCCGCGTAGTAACCAAGTTGCAATTGCTCAAACCGGTATTTTATTCAGTGTAAACGGCACGATGATTGCACGTAATTCCCTTAAGAGGGTGGATATGAAAACAGTCAGAGATTTAATGACACCTGATGTGGTATGGGTCACGCCTTCGACACGAGTCAAGGTTGCGATCACATTTATGAAAGGCCACAGTATAGGCGCGCTCCCCGTGCTCGTAAACAGCGGGCTGGTGGGCATCGTCACCTTGTACGACCTCCTGGGCGAGCCTCAAGACGCGCCCGTCGAAGAACTGATGACCCGCAGGTTTACTTCGGTCGACCCCGATATGACCGCCTACGATGCCGCGCGGCTTCTCCAGGAGACCGGCGACAACCATCTTCTTGTAACCCAGGACGACCAGCTCGTAGGAATTCTTTCCCAGGGCGACCTGATGCCGGAACTCGGACGCACATTCGACCCTCTTACCGAGCTTCCATGGTCAGACAGCTTCCGCGAGTGGTCGATGAACGCTCTGAAGCGCGGCCTTGAAATCACGATTATCCTCTTTGACCTGGACAAATTCGGCATATTCAATAAGAAATACGGCCACGTGGTCGGCGATACCGTTATAAAAGAAGTCGCGGGCGTGCTCAAGAGAGGCGTCGATCCAGACCTGGAACTGTTGTGCCGCTACGGCGGCGACGAGTTCGGCCTGGTGACCGTCCGCCGAGCCGATGAGGCAGCCGCACTTGCAGAAGTGCTAAAGGAAAGAGTTTCTCAGATCAAGATTGACGAGGTTCCCGAGGGGGTCTCGATGACCTACGGAATGTTCGGCGGCAGGCGAACCAAAGAGCGCGAAGATATGCACTACGCCGCCACCATCGACGATCTGATCACGCGCGCCAGCAAAAACTGCACCGCCAACAAGCCTAACCGCATAGAAGAGGCTCTGCCTGCTCTTGCTTCGGCGGCATCTCTGCTCGAAGCTGCGTCCAGTGACGGCTCCGCGCGCGCGCCGAGGCTTAAAATCGAGACCATCAGCTTCATCAGTTCCGGCACTGAAGCTAAAGTGGGCGTCACGCTTGCAAGAGGCGGAAATGAGTTTATGCGAGAGTCCAGCGGTTACGCGGTCGGCGAAGAAAGTATTCTTCGCCTGTTTGCCGAAGCTGCCGCCGGGGCAGTGTGCAAGTCGCTTGCGCCCGATCATGGAATCGTTGTGGAAGACGCTTCCCTGCAGGAGAGCGGCAAGGACGACGAAATAGTCACTGTGGTCGCGATGTATGTCCATCCCCGATCCAGTGTCAGGCTGACCGGCAGTGCTCTCGTGCGTCGAGGTGACCACTATCGCGCCGCAGCAGCCGCTCTGCTCGATGCGGTCAACAGACAGGTCGAGCTTGCTCCATCACGCGAATAATCAAAAAATGGGAGCGGCGACTTCAAAAATCGCCACCCCCATCATCATGCACGAAAGCACAGCGGCGAAAGGAGAGGGTTATCGGACCGCTGCGCACTCCCTGCCGATGGCCGCTCTTTCAAACGTCTTCATATTTTCAATGCTGGTCCCGGGAGCAACATCGCAGCCGGACGATATTATAAACCGGTCACAGTCCGCCATCCGATCCAGAAGGCGTCTCGTCTGGACGCATACTGTCTCCGGCGTGCCGAAACGCAGGACTTCGGTCGGGTCGATGTTGCCCATCAAGACTACATTCTCCGGCAGCCTGGGGTATATCTCGTAAGGATCTGTAACCGATCCCACATGCAGAGCCTCGATTCCGGTGGCGCACAGGCTTTCAATCATATGAGTGATGTTGCCACAATTGTGAAGAGCCGGCGTCCTGCCCCGACTTTTGATCAGATCGACCAGTTCCTTCACGTAAGCATTCGAAAACTCGTTGGCATCATCTTCGCGCAGCATCCCCGACGCCGGTTCGAGAATCATTACGCCGTCCACACCGGTGTCCAGCAGCGCGCCGATATATTTCTTCAGGAGAGCATTTGCTTTGGCGAGCACTACGCGCACTGTCTCTGGTTCCAGCTTTACACCGATGGCGATTTCGGTCATGCCCATCAGCCTGCCCGCTATAGAGAACGGCCCCAGCACATATCCCCACACAAGTTTGTCGGGGAAGGCGTTTCGCATTTCACGGCAGACATCCACGTATATATTTAACCGATTGCCCTCGCCGATCTCGGGGATCACGAGCGCATCGGCGGCTTCTTTTGTTTCTACGGATATACCGTGAATAGTCGGCATTTCGTCGGTTTCCCAGTTCACCGTCGCGCCCAGCGCCTCGGTTTCCACGGTGAGGTCCATCATCGGAAAGATTATATCAAAGCTCAACGCCTTGTTTAGAGCAATCAGGGTCGCGGCCTGAACTGAACCGTCAGTCAAATTTTGAGCGACTGTCGTGTTTGTCAACTCAGTACCGGGAAAACCCGAAAGCGGCGCGGCCAACTGTCTGCCTGCGTTCTTTACATATTCACTAAACGTCATTTGAAAAACCTCTTGCTTAATCAGATCCCGAATCATCGGCTTCATTATTTTCATTATATCCCCGCATGTAGGCGTTCACAATGGCTGCGCGCCACTTTGCTACGAGGTTACAAAGAGCACGGATTTACCACAACCGACAATCTTCTTGATTTTCAGGTCGATTGTGGTATCATTGGCTTATATGGACGACATCAGGTCAAAAGCTGAATTCGACAAGCTCATCACGGCGGCACACGTCCACAGGCGGCGCGGAGATTATGCCGAGGCCGATCGGGCGATCAGGCACGCTCTCGATATGTGCCCGAACGATATGGATGCCCGCGAGTTCGCTGCGGACATGCTCTTCGCCCGAGGCAGGTTGGAGCAGGCCGCAAAAGAATACAAAGCGATTCTCTCGGAGGACGCCTCGCGTACCTATGCGGAGGAGCAATACGCCAGAGTGATCCTGCAAATATCCGAAGGCAAGCGGCAACAGGAACTGCTCAAAGACATGCTGGAGAACCCGTCAAAGTATCGAGCTCCGGCGCGGTCTCCATTGGTGGCGGCAATCCTTTCGATAGCTCCCGGCTTCGGCCAGATATATAACGGTCAGTTCGTGAAAGGGGCCGCGCTCTTTACCACTACTATGATCCTTTGGTTCTTCTTTTATCTCATGAGGCCCGACGTGAGCGCGTACCGGCCGGATGTCAGAATGATGCAGTTCGTGCAAAACCTCAGTCCGCTGGCGGTGATCTTTGCGCTGTCGGCATTCTTTCTGCAAGTGTACGCGTTCGTGGACGCTCCTGTCGTTGCCGACAAGCAAAAGAAAAACCAGGACGCGCAGCCGGGTTAAAACAATGGTTCAGTCTTGCGGGATTTTCTTGGGGCTCTGCAAGGAAACCAGGTTTCCTCCACATTCTGACCCGAACTTAATTATCCCCTTAAGGGGATAATTAAGTTCGATATGGGGCTCAGGGGCGACCCCAAGATTACCTTTCCAGGTCGTTTCCAGCCCCTACGTAATCGGTATCGAGATCAAGCTCTCCCATACCGGACAGGTCGTCCTTTCGACTGGATCCCGGCGCGATTTTCTTAAGCAGTCCCTGCCAGGCGTCGTCCACGATCGTGTAGGTCACGGGAATTACGATCAAAGTAAGCAAGGTCGATACGATAAGACCACCGATAACTGCAATCGCCATAGGCGAGCGCATCTCGGAACCCTGGTCCAGAGCCAAAGCAGTCGGCATCATACCACCGATCATGGCCAGAGTGGTCATCATAATAGGCCTGAGCCTGGTCTGGCCCGCCCCCAGAAGAGCGTCATGCCGATTAGTGCCTCTCTCCCGCAGGGTGTTCGTGTAGTCGATCAGCAGGATGGCGTTCTTTGTAACAAGACCCACCAGCATGATGATACCGATCATTGCGACCACACTGAGCGACTTGCCCGTAACCAGCAGAGCAAGCAGCGCACCAATCATAGCCTGAGGCAGTGCGAACATAATGACCAGTGGCGTCAGGAACGACTCAAACAGCGCTCCCATCAGCATATACACCAACACGATAGCCAGAATTATTGCCGAGAACATATAACCGAAGCTCTCGTTCATCATCTTACCCATACCGCCGGTTGCAATCGTAGTGCCCGCAACTTTGGGCATATCCTTCATGCGCTGGTTGATTGCGGCTTCCACATTACCCAGGTTCGCGCCGCTTTCCAGGTTCGCAGTCACTTTTACGAGCCTCTGATTGTTCTTACGGTCGATCTTGGTAGGTGAATAGTCGCGTGTTACCTGTGCGACGTCTTTGAGATACACCGGAACGCCGTATTTTGACCCGATGATGAGATTCTCGACATCCGACGGTTTGTTTCGGTCAATATTAGCGTAGCGCACCCTTATGGGATACTCTGTGCCGCTGTCACGCAGCTTGGCGTCGTCATTGCCGTCGATAGCAATCCTTGCAGTGGTCGCCACCTGAGCCAGCGTCATATCCCACTTGGCAGCGCGAAGCCTGTCCACAATAATTCGCCTCTCGGGCTTGCCGGCCTTGTAAGAAATATCCACGTCCATACAGCCCGGCGTCTTCTTCATAACCTCAGCCAGTTGATTGGCCTGCTTGAGGATGTCGTCCATATTCTGTCCCATGACTTCCTTGGTGACACCCTGAGTTCCCATGTCGCTGCTTATTGCAGCCGTAATCTGTTCTGCTCCGGGAATACTGGCAGTGCGAGCGGATACCGCGTCAATTACTTCCTGTACACCGCGTTTTCGCAGGTTCTTGTCCACGATCTTACAACTGATGACCGCATAGTTGGTGCCTGTATTGCCACCCGAATGCGAACCGGCACTGTCCGTACCGACAACGCTCACATAATACCCCTGCTGAACCAGTTTACGCTCCATCTTGCCGTTGTCGCCTTTGACTTCTTCATAGACCGGCCTAAACTCCGGCACCTGGTCAAGCACTTTCTCGATTTTTCTCGTCACGACATCAGTCGCTTTGAGGGAGGTTCCGGGAGTGGTGCGAACTTTGATTTGAAACTGGCCTTTGTCTGTGTCTGGAAACATACCGAACCCAAACGGCAGGTAAATAGTCAGCGCGATCACCACCATCATGGCGCCAAATATAATCGCGACTTTCTTACTCTTTTTGTCAATGAGCATTGCAGCCGCGCACGCGGCTACAGCCACCAGGGCAATTACAACCCTGGGTCCCGTAAAGGCGACTTTGCCCCCCGGAATGGGCATAGCCATCGCAAACACGACCAGCAGGGACACACACCCGATCACAATAGTCAGGAACCGGTTGTGCAGAGCCCATTCCAGCACGCCTCGATAGGCGGCAGTGACAGCCGAAATGCCGCGTTCCAGCCCACCAAACAGGACGCCGGCGACTCTATCAACTCTGTCCTTATACGTCGGCCTGCCTTCGGCAATGCGCTTTGCAGAGAGTTCGTCATCACGATCCTTTTCGTCTTCGGTCTTCATCCATCGCGAAGCAAGCATAGGGGTCAGGGTAAACGACATAAGCAGCGAGAACGCTGTGGCACACGCAACTGTAATACCGAACTGTCTGAAAAACTGTCCGATGATCCCGCCCATAAACGCAATCGGCACGAACACAACGATGTCCACCATAGTGATTGCTACAGCCGCAAGGCCGATCTCAGAACGCCCGTCGACTGCGGCAGCCTCTCTGCCCTTGCGCATTTTCAGGTGTCGCTCGATATTCTCCAGAACGACGATGGAGTCGTCGACAAGAATACCTACAACCAACGACAAAGCCAGAAGAGTCATCGTGTTGAGAGAAAACCCAAACGAACCGATCGGCAAAAACGTCGCAACGATAGAAGTCGGGATAGCGATTGCAACAATAAACGTCGCCCTTGCCGTATGCAGGAACAAAAACACTATTATAACAACCAGCAAAATACCTTCGTAGAGGCTCTTGTTCACGGCCTCAAGCGAGTCCTCCACGGTTGTCGCAGCATCATTGATGATGGTTGGTTCGACACCAGCCGGAAGCAGTGGTCTCATCTCTTCGAGCTGTTCTCTGACACCTTTGGAGATCTCCACTGTGTTTCCGTCCGACTGCTTCTGAACAGTGATAACAACACTGGGATCGCCGTTTATTCGGCTCAGATAGTCTGGTTCTACAATCGTGTCATTGACTTTTGCAATGTCCCCGATCCGCACAACCGCGTCCGGCTCGCCGTTTCTGCCTTCGATAAACATCCGGGCATCGGCTACCTGCTCGGCACTTTGGAACTCGCCGACGGTTCGCACGGAGTAATCACGCGCCCCTTCCTTGATGGAGCCTGCAGGAACATTCATATTGGCTCCAGCAACCGTAGAAACGACCTTGCTTATACCTACGCCGTATGCCTGAAGCCTGTCCTTGTCGACATCAACCGCTATTTCGCGCTCATCGCCGCCGGTGACCTCCACTGCAGCCACACCGCCCACTTTGGACAACCTGTCGACAATGACATCATCAGCAAGAATGCGCATCTCCTTCGAGGACACATTGCCCGAAAGGCCGATTGTGACAACAGGATCGGATGAAATGTCCGCTTTCCTAATAATCGGTTTTTCTGCGTCTTCAGGCAGATCGGACTCGATTGCCGCCACCTTGTCGCGCACATCAGCAGCGGCAGCATCGAGGTCGGTTCCCATCTCGAATTCCATTATGACAGTAGAAATGCCGTCCTGCGAGCTGGAAGTGACGTTGCGCAGGTTGCCCACCGACATAACGGCCTTCTCGACAGGTTCGCTGACGAGCGTTTCTATTTCATTGGGTCCTGCGCCTGCGTATGTTGTGATGACTCCCATATACGGAATGTCGATGTTGGGGTTCTCTTCAGCAGGCATTTTCTGCTTGGTCTGCATTCCCAGCACGATCAGCGCCAACACAAACATTACTATGAATATTGGACGCCGTATTGATACGTTAGTTAGCCACATATTCGATATCCTTGATGTTTACAATCTTTGGAGCCTGCCGTCCGAATGTGTAATGCACTATTGGATGCCATGCTCCACTAAGTTATACTAGACAGTGAGCTAACGCTCGATTTCGACTTTGGAGTTATCCTGCAAGTTCTGTCGACCCGACGTCACCACGATATCACCAACATTCAGGCCTTCCGGGTTAGCGATCTGCGTATAAGCGCTGTTTTCTCGCAACACTTCGACATCCATGCGCTTCACTTTATCCTTGCCGTTCATTATGAATACCATTTTAGTTCCTTTGCGCTCTTCAATGGCATCCTTGGGTACCAGTACTACGCTGCGTGACATTCCAATAACGATGCTTCCACGCGCAAACATTCCGGGCCGGATCGCGCCGGTCTTGTCGGTTATTCTAATACGCACAGGGAAATTCCTACCCGAAACGCTGGCGGAAGGATATATCTTGTCCACTATACCCTGGAAAGTTTTTCCCTGAATGGCATCTATGCGCACTTTGACATTTTGACCCATCGAGACATTGTCGATCTCAGTTTCGGAGACATCTCCCTGGAAGTAGAGCGAACCCAGGTTTACCACGCTTCCCATCGACTGTCCGGCCGCCACGACCTGCCCCGGCTCGGTATTGCGTGATGCCAACAAACCCGATATGGGCGACTTCACCGATGTATACGAGAGCTGCTGTCTGGCAAGCGAAACGTTCGCCCTGGCCTGTTGCACAGAAGCCTGGGCCGACTTTATGTCCTCCTGCCGAAGCATATTCTGAGCGGCATTTGCCTTGGCTGATCGCAGCTGCTCTTTTGCGACCCGCACGTTTGCCTGAGCGGTATCCACGTCTTCGGCCCTGCCGCCTTCCTTGATTACGGAAAGTTGTTCTTGCGCGGATCTGTAGTCTGTCTGGGCGATCTTGTATTGAGTCTCGACCAGATCCAGCGTCGACTGCGAGATTGCGCCCTGATCGGCCAGCTTCTTGTTTCGCTTGTAATCGGCTTCCTTGTTGTCCAGCGTCGCCTTTGCGGCGGCCACTCTATTTTCAGCCACGAGCCGGTCTTGGCTGCGTGTCGGTGTCTTTGCCACAGCCAGTCTGGATTTTGCGGCTTCCAGAGACGACTGTGCCTGTTCTATTGCCGCGTCGGTCTGGATTTTAGTCACTTTGGCATTTGTTCTGGCTTGCGACAGACGCGAAAGAGCCGATTCCAGGCTCGCCTCAGCCGATCTGAGATTGCTCTGAGCGTCGTCCGCATCGAGAGCCACCACGGTCATCCCCTTGCTTACGGAGTCACCTTCCCTAGCATATACGCCGGCCACTCTCCCGGGAATCTTTGCCGATAGAACCATTTCGTCGAGAGCTTTAATGTCGCCGGTCACCTCAACAGTCTGCTCCATGTCGCCACGAACTATTGCCGCGGTCTCTACCGGAATGCCCTCTTTGGCCCATATTTCTTTGCTGTTGGGCGGCGGCGTTTTGGGTGCGCGCGCACTTTTCGCCGCATACAATCCGCCCAGTGCGAGTATTATTATGATTAATGCGATTATTGTCTTTTTCAATTACCAGACCCCCAAAATTAGTTTTAGATTTAGGTAAAAATTCAGTTTTGCGAGAATTATCTGAGGGTTTCACCCTCAGAATCCCGAGCAGGCGCCTCCGCCCCTGCACCCCGCTGGGGACGCGTTCCCAGACCCCGTTCCAGAGTTCAGCAGTCCCTTAAGGGACTGCTGAACTCTGAGTCAGAAGGTCCAGGAAACCCGGTTTCCTGGCAGGATCCAAGGACAGTGTCCTTGGCGGGGTTTGTGGCAGAGCCACAAAAATCCCGTAAGACTGAACTTTTATCAGGGTTTCGTCTCGACCGGGTTGAGCAGCGCCAGCCTTTCAAGCTCCGGTATACATGACGTAGCTCGCTGCAACTGCGCCTGCGCCGTGGCGTAGTCATATTGAGCGTTGACATTATTGAACCTCGCCTGAGTAAGCTGACTCTCGGCGTTGGTCACTTCCACAAGAATGGCGATCCCCGCGTCATAACGAACGTTCGCCAGCCTTAAAGCCTCTTCGGCCAGATCGACGTTCTGCTGCGTGGTGGATACCCGCTTTGCGGCCTCCTCCAACGTCAGGGCTGCCGTGCGAACGTCCAGCGACACGGCAAGCTGCGTCTGATCGAGTGTATCCTGAGCGTTCTGGAAATCCGCCTGAGCCTGCTCGACACGCGCCCTGGTGATCCCGCCGTTCCAGATGGGAATATTCGCCGTGAGCGCAGTCTGATACTCGGGAGTTCCCGTGTTCAACCCCGTAGTCGCGAAGGTATAGCCGTAACTCGAACTCAGGCTCAAGGTAGGATAATAAGCCGATTTCTCCAACCTTATGCCTTTTTCGCGAGCCTTTATGACCGTTTCTTGCGCAATGACCTCAGGGCGCTTGGCATATGCGGTTTCAATCGCCGCTGGAACATCGACAGGAACACCCTGTATGGCGGGAGTCTCCTTGACGATTTGAGTGGGAATATTCACGTCCACACCCAACACGCGGTTCAGAGCCGCCTGCGCCACCAAAACACGATTCTGCGCCTGAATGAGCGACTGGTTCAAATTGGCAAGATCGGTTTGAGCGGTCGTGACATCAAATTTGGCCACGGTTCCGGCATTGAACCTCGCGGTGGTGTTGTCCAGACGGGTCTGCGCCACGTCCACGGCAGCCTGAGCCACGTCCTTTTGCCCGCATGCGCGAAGCAGATCATAATACGCCGTCTTGACGCTCAGTATCAAGTCTTCTGACACACTCAGCAGGCTTAAATACTGAATATCGAACTGATACTTGGCAATGTCCCTGGTATAACCCAACTGTTTGTTGACATCCAGCGGCAGCGCCATCGTGAGCCAGCCTTCATTGCTGATCGGCTTCTGAAACGTCAGATTAGTGCCTCCGCCAAGATCTATAATGACCTCGGTCTGCCTGCTGTGCTGCCCAACGGCGCTGAACTTGGGATTGAACGCGGCTCTTGCCTCATTAACCGATCCTCTGGACCTCTGCAGTTGATCCACTGCTATCTTGATATTCGGATTGTACCGAAACGCCAGTTCCAACGCCTGATCCAGATTGATACATTTATCAAGCTCGGGCGGATGTGGGGGCTCGGGCTTGCACTGCTGCGCCCAAGCGCCAGATATGCAAATTAAAGAAATGAGTAATGTCGGAATGAACTTCTTCAAAATCCATTTCCTCCTTCGTATAAAGCTGAGAGCGGAGAGTTCAAAACTGTCGCTGCCCAATTGTTATTATTTAGTCACCGTTGTGCTCATCAGCAAACTCCGCAACCTTGGTCTCAAGACGGGTTATGTCTTCAAGCATTGCGGCAAACATTTCGCTCATAGCCCCAATCTTAAAAAGCGCTATGACTTGAGCATGAGGGTGCTTCAATACCAGGACTTTATCTCCGGGATTTATATCCAATTGTTTTCTGGCCTCTGCCGGAATTACCACCTGGCCTCTTTCGCCTACCGTGGCTGAGCCATAGAAGTTTTCGTCCAAAAACATTTTTTCACTCAATGTAAGATCACCTTTGCTGGGATAATGTGCCAAATCATACAAATCACACATATATACTATCGGCAAAGAATGTGATTGTCAATAGATGCGATGATGGAGATAGGAAACCGGAGGTTGGCATGCGGCAACTTGATCGCGCGCGAGTTTGAACTCGCGCGCGATATAAAATAGTTCACATCGGAGGTCTGTCCGAAGGTTGTTCGTAGTCGTCCGAAGGATGCGTTAGCGTCTGAGAACTGCGTCCGGTTGGCGGCATCGGCCTGGGAGCCGGAGGCGGTGTGCCGGGCGCTACTATGGACGCTCCAGGTGGGTTGATGGTCGGCCCCGGCGCATGCTGCACCTGATTACCCACAGGAGGGGGTGGCGGCCCGCTCGGCCTTGCGAAAACCACAAAATACGCGATCACTATCAGCACAACCGCCGCCGCCGCTATTATTACAGCGGACAACTGCCGCGTTTTCGCTTTTTCGACGGATTTTGCTTCCGCGACTTTATCGGAGTCACGCCGTTTCTTTACCGCCTCGGTGGCGGCTTTGACGTCTTTAAGCAGATCATCGCCGATCTTATCAACATCCACACTCAGATCAAGTCTATTATCATCCGGCATAACAAATACTACCTTCCACGAAGACTATCGAACGCACCATATTTCTTAGACGATCACAACGCGTCTTTTGCTCCCGATATCAGGCGAACCGGCTCTTTCTATTTACTTAAAGCAGCTGATCAAGGCGCGTCGTAATATTACCCTTGGGCTGCAGACCGACCATTCTGTCGGCGACTTCTCCGCCCTTAAAGATCAGAAGAGTAGGGATGCTCGATACACCGTATTTGCTTGCGATTGTGGCTTCGGTCTGCACGTCCAGTTTAAACACTTTCATCTTGCCCGCGTAGTCCGCGGCCAACTCGTCGATGGTAGGCCCGAGAGCCTTGCACGGCCCGCACCACTCCGCCCAAAAATCCACTAATACCGGGATATCGGACTTGAGAACTTCTTCTTCGAACTTGTTGGCTGTAATTGCCGGTGCTGCTGACATAATAAAAACCTCCTGTTTGAAAGTCAAAAAGTTAGAAAGTCAAAAAGTTTGAGATGCGGCTCTTTGCAGACGGGCTACGCACTTTTTCTGACCGATGACCTGCATCAGATCGAAAAGGCCAGGCCCCCACGTTCGTCCCGTAATCGCCATCCTTACCGGATGGATGATGTGCCCGCCTTCGAGGCCGTGCTCGACACCCGCCGCGCGAACCGCTGCGTCAATTGACTCTACATCCCACATCTCCAAGCCAGCCAGTTTCTCACTGACCGACTTCAACGCCGGAGGCGTCGTCTCCTTCGATAAATGCTTCTTTGCGCCCTTTTCGTCATACCCGAAATCATCGTTGTAGAAGAATTCCACCATCTCGGGCGCTTCCGCCAGTGTGACCAGTCGATCTCGAATAAGCGATGTCACGCTCTTGAGATATGCCAATTCCTCCTCGGACGGCATGCCGTTGATATACCCGGCCGCATGCAGTCTGGGTCGGATCATATTCGCCAAATCGTCCACGCTCAGCATTCGTATATATTCGCCGTTGAGATCGTTGAGTTTGGCGATGTCGAATATCGCGGGATGATTCGCGATGCCCTCCAGGCTGAACTTCTCGACGAGCTCTGCTCGGCTGTAGAGTTTTCGGTCTTCTCCTGAACCCCAGCCCATCGTAGCGAGGAAATTGAGCATTGCCTCGGGCAGATAGCCGTTCTCAATATAATCGTAAAACGCCGTCGATACGCCGCTGCGCTTCGAAAGCTTCTTGCCGGAAGTGTCCATAATCAGCGGCAAATGCACCCAAACGGGCGGTTTCCATCCAAAAGCGTCATAAAGTTGGACGTGCTTTGGCGCGCTGGAAAGCCATTCTTCGCCTCGAATTACGTGTGTGATCTCCATCAGGTGGTCGTCTACAATCGACGCAAAGTGATACGTAGGAAAGCCGTCGGCTTTAATCATTACGAAGTCGTCCTGCAGCGAATTGTCGAACCCAACTCTGCCGCGCACTATGTCATCGAACTCAGTGCGGCCATCTAGCGCCATCTTGAACCTGATTACCGGAGCGGGACACTCGCGTGCGCGCTCTTCGCGCTCTTTGGGAGTGAGGTCGCGACATTTTCGATCATATCCGGTGTGAGTTTTTGCGGCCTCCTGAACTTTGCGCATAGCCTCAAGACGCTCTCTGGAGCAGTAGCAATAATACGCTTTGCCCTCGTCGAGAAGCTGCTGAGCGTATTTGTGATACAGATTGAGCCTTTCGGACTGGAAATACGGCCCATGAGCGCCGTCGGCTTCGGGGCCCTCGTCCCACTGCATTCCAAGCCATCGCAGGCCAGCCATCATTTCTTCCAGCGAATTTTCGACGTATCGCGTGCGGTCGGTGTCTTCCACTCGAAGTATGAATGTGCCGTTTGTGTGCTCGGCGAACAAATAATCGAACACGGCAGTGCGGATATTTCCTATATGCGGCGAACCTGTTGGGCTCGGCGCGAATCTCACTCTCGGATTGCTCAAAACAGATACCTCGTACATAAAGTAAGCCCGCGGTATTATACCATGGGCCGGTAAATTTGATAAGAACGAATCCAGGCAGGGGTGCTTGTCAAATGTGAAGAAGGTGATCTGAGGGTTTCACCTTCAGGCTCCTGACCAAGGGCTCTGCCCTTGGATCCCGCCAGAGGCCGCGGGCCTCTGGACACCCAGTTCAGACTTTAATAATCCCGTGTGGGATTATTAAAGTCTGTGTCAGAAGGTCAAGGAAACCTGGTTTCCTTGTGGAGTCCAGAGGCGAAGCCTTTGGCAGGGTTTGGAGCAAAGCCCCAAATCTCTCCATTTTTGACATGCACCCTCTCGATGGGAACGTTTACGCAAAAACAATCCGCACACCAGAAGGAGTAACCCAAAGCATTCCAGAACAATGATGAGGTAAAATAAGCTGTACACAGTGAAATAGCAGTAAATCATTTTTTGCGAAAGGAACTTTTGCTTTGACATCCAAAGAACGTATGCGCCGCGCTATGTCCGGCGAGAAGCCTGATCGTGTGCCGCTGATGTGCCAGCTGTCGCTGGGGCACATATATAAACACGCCGGTATCGCGCCCGAAGAATACTGGTATACTTCACAGGGTATGGCCGAGGGATATATTCGCCTGGCGGATAGATATCATTTCGACGGCATATTGATGAATGTTCTGGGAATTGATCCGGGCATACGAGCGAAAATTAAGAGCGTCGAGAAAGTCGACAACGGCCACATTGTCACCTGGGATAATAATTCGAAGACTCTCTGCCCACCTAATGATGATCCTCGTCCTGTCGAGCATGTCGCGGAGGAGATAAGAAATCCGCTGATATCGGAGATCGATATCGACGCGATTCCCGTGATTGAATCGGCGTCCGATCTGCCTCCATATACTCTGGATATCGTCGATTATGTAATGGAGCGCAGGGGTGACACGCTGTCGATCCACGGTGAAATCGGGACGGTGTTCGAGTGGTTTCTCGGGCTAATGGGTTCCCTCACCGATGGGTTGATGGCCCTTATGGATGACCCCGACAAATGCAAGAAGATAATGGAGCGTATGAACCGGGAGGTTATCGCTTATGCGAATGCTCAGTGCGCGCGTGGAATCGATGCGTTCAAGCTGAGTTCTCCTTACGTGGGCGCAGGATTCCTCTCACGAGATATGTATGAGGAGTTCGTGCTTCCATTCGAGAGAGATCTAATCAGCGAGGTTCATTCAAATTACGGCATTCCTTGCTACATACACACGTGCGGAGCCATCGGTGACAGGCTGGACTTGATGCTTGAGACCGGAACCGACGGCCTCGAGTGCCTTGATCCTCCTCCGCTCGGCACGGTCGATCTGGAGCAGGCGATAAATGATATCGGCAACAAGATATTCATAAAGGGCAATCTGGATTCGGTGAATGAGCTCTTGGGTAACAGCCCGCAGGTTGTGAAAGAGATCGCCAGAAAACGCATCGAACTGGGCAAGAAAGCAAAGGGCTTTATACTGAGTTCGGCGTGCTCCGTGGCTCCCCTCGTGCCGCCTGAGAATATGGATGCGCTTTACGAGGCCGTCGAAACGTATGGGTATTGAGTTGTAGCTCACAGAACAAAACAGCGCTCATGTCTGTAAGACATGAGCGCTGTGTAATTCACAAATGTAACGTTCAGGCTACAGCCTTTCCAGCCTTTCGCGCGCTTCGAGGTTGCCCGGATCGATAGCGAGCGCTCGTTTATAGAACCCTGATGCCTCTTCGGGAATTTTCATCATCTCGCAGGCTATTCCCGCATTGATTACCGCGCCGGTGAAGTTCGGGTTGACTTCCAGCGCCTTCTGGAACTCCTCGAACGCCCGCTTGGGTTCGCTGCACGCCATCAGCGCCAGGCCGTACCAGTTTCGGATGTCGGGATAGTTTTGCGCCAGACTCAGAGCCTGTTCGAACGATTCCGCCGCCTCTTTGTATTCGCCGGATCGATATAATTTCTTGCCGATGCCGAAGTGGAACGATATGTCGTCCACATTTGTCGCCAGTATCTCCTGGAACAATGTCAGCGCCCCGCGATGGTCGCCTTTTTTGTGCGAAGCCAGCGCTTCTCGGTATGTCGAAGTGTCGTATCGAGGTTCCTGCTCGACGGCATGCGCGATGTGCCCGGCTCCGGCCTTGTATTCGCCGACTTCATAAGCCAGCACGCCAAGCATCACGAGCGCTTTGGCATAGTTGGGGTTAAGCTCCAAGGCCGCTTCGAGTTCCACCATAGCCTCATGTATCGCGCCTGACTCGGCTATGATCTGGGCCAGTTGATAGTGCAGGTCAGGGAATTTCGGATTTTTGACGATTGCTTCTCTCAAGTGTTCTTCGGCGCGCTGCCTTGCCCCGCGATTGAGGTTATCCTCAGCCAGCGTGGCATGCGCCTGGCCCACGTAGAACGCGGCCAGTTTCGCTTCGGGGCTGCCCGGCGCCGCCGACGCCAGCACTTCCTCGAATGCCGCGATGGCGTCAACCAGCAATCCCTGGTCATAGAACTCCAGGCCTTTTTGATATGATTTGCTCAGCTCTCGAACTCCCATCATGCCGCATAAGCTCCCGTGTGGTGGTTATCATTGATACCATCAACATTATCGGTTGCCCCGCGCCATAAAAAGAGGCGGAACCCGTGAGGTCCCGCCAACTAAAAAATGCTTATAGGAACAGGGTTACGATGCTTTGCCGATCTTGAACATTTTGGTGCCGCATGTCGGACAGATACCCTGGGTCGCTGGCTTGCCGTTTTTCATAGTGACAGCCTTCGCGTCCTTCATTTCCCTCTTTGCCTTACACTTAACGCAATATGCTTCCATGTTGCCGTTCACCTTCCTTTTATTAGTTCGGGGCATTGAATGACTGCCCCCTGCGCTGTCTTAAACGTGCTGCATGAGAAATCCTTCCTGAATACGCCTAGTTGCTGGAAAATTCTTGAATGTTTCACTCTCAGACCTATACCGGTGTCTGAAAATGCCTTGACAACGCAATCGACAACCTGCTACAATCGCCAATAATGGTAATATGGCAATGATGTGTAATGAGACGATCAGACTCCATACCGGTTTTACAGCAAGTGCAGAGATGCGTAGACTGCGCTCTAGACGTGTGTACTTGCCGCGGCCGGATGGGATGCGTCTGTTTTAGGGTTTTACCAAGCCGATGACGACACCGGGCCGCGGAATATACTCCGCGGCCTTTGCTGTTTCATGAGGGGTTTCAATATGAACTATACAAGCGAAGAAGCAAATATTCTCGTTCAGGCGCTGCCGTATATTCAACGATATGCCGGAAAGATCATCGTGATTAAATACGGCGGCAATGCCATGATCGACGATGATCTCAAAATCGGTGTGTGCAGGGATGTCGTGCTGATGCATTACGTGGGCATGAAGCCGATTCTTGTGCACGGCGGCGGGCCTGAGATCAGTGCGGTGATGCAGAAGCTGGGCAAAGAGCCTGAGTTTGTGGACGGCAGACGCGTGACCGACGCAGAAACGATGGAGATTGTCGAGATGGTGCTTGCGGGCAAGACCAATAAGGGCATAGTATCGATCATTAACAATCTTGGTGGTCGGGCTGTCGGATTATCCGGTAAGGACGCCAATCTGATTGTCGCGGAAAAGGCCGATGGTGATGTCGATCTGGGGTTCGTTGGGCAGGTGGCGAAGGTCAACCCGATGATCCTTACCGATCTTTTGGAGCACAATTATATTCCTGTGGTTTCGTCAGTAGCGATCGGGCCTAATGGGGAGAGTTTTAACGTCAACGCCGATCATATCGCCGGAGAAATAGCGGCCGAGGTCGGCGCAGCCAAGCTCATGATGATGACCGACGTGCCGGGGATATACTCCGACTTTGCGGACAAATCCACGTTCATATCCGAGTTGAAGGTGGCTGACGCGAAGCGGATGATTCGGTCGAAGCAGATAGGTAGGGGTATGATCCCGAAGGTAGAGGCTTGCATGACGGCTCTGGCGGGTGACGTCGAGCGCACGCACATCATCGACGGCACCATGTCTCACTCGCTTCTGATGGAGATTTTTACCGATACAGGGATCGGCACGATGATTGTGCCTTAGAAAAATAGAAAGCGAATAGCCTGGAAAGGAATCGCGGCCAGTCATTCCGAGCACAGCGAGGAATCATGCCAATGGTGGAATGGCGTATCATTGGCTTTCGTGAAATGGCAAGAACTGAGAGAAGGTAATCGATGAAAACACAACAATTAGTATCCAGCGCCGAAACAATCGCGCTGTACGATCAATACGTAATGATGACTTACGGCAAGCAGCCTGTCGTGCTGGTTCGGGGCGAGGGATGCTTGGCCTACGATGCCGAGGGCAAGGAATATCTCGATCTTGTTGCGGGGATAGCAGTAAACGGCCTGGGGCACTGCCCGCCGAAAGTGGTCGAGGCCATTCGCAAGCAGGCCGGGATCCTCATGCACACAAGCAATCTGTATTATGTGCCTGGCCAAGCGCAACTAGCCAAGCTTCTGTGCGAAATATCGGGGATGAGCAAGGCGTTCTTCTGCAACTCCGGTGCGGAGGCAAACGAAGCCGCTATGAAACTCGTCAAAAAGGCGGCGAAAGTGTCGGGTCACCCAGAAAAGTGCGAGATAGTGACGGCATTGAAGTCGTTTCACGGTCGAACTCTTGCGGCCATCACTGCAACGGGTCAGCCTAAATACCAGAAATCGTTCACTCCGTTGGTTCCCGGCTACAAATATATACCCTATAATGATATGGAAGCGCTCAAGGATGCAGTGGACGAGCAGACCTGCGCCATCATGATGGAACCTGTGCAAGGCGAAAGTGGAGTGCATCCGGGGACGGTCGAGTTTATGCAGACCGCTCGCGAGCTTTGCGACAAGTATGGCGCGGCACTCATTTTCGACGAAGTGCAGACCGGCCTTGGGCGAACGGGCAAAATGTTCGGGTTCCAGCAATTCGGGGTCGTCCCGGATGTGATGACCCTTGCGAAGACTCTCGGAGGCGGGTTCCCGATTGGGGCGTGCCTTGCGCGAGACAATTGGGCGGATGTATTCGAGCCGGGCGATCACGCGGCTACGTTTGGCGGGAATCCTCTCGCATGTGCGGCGGCCATAGCGGCGGTTACTGAGATTCGAGACGGCGGATGGGTCGAAAACGCGGATAAAGTGGGGGCGTATTTCAGGGAGCGGCTTGCCGATCTGCCTGGCGTGACCCAAGTCCGCGGACTTGGGCTGATGATTGCAGTCGATTTTGCCCAGCCGATTGCGAAGACTCTCGTAGCCAAGGCTCTCGAAGCCGGGCTGATTATTAATGCGACGAGCGATAATACGCTGAGGTTCGTGCCACCGCTTATTCTTACGAAAGAACTGGTGGATCGAGCTGTTGGCGCTATCGCGGGAATTTTGAATTCTGAATTTTGAATTCTGAGTTATGGTATATCAGAGCGATCACTGAGTCTGAGCTCTCTGCTCTCCACTCTCCGCTCTCAGCTATCTTAAGAGGAGATTAAAACATGTGGCAACGATTTACCGACCACGCTAAGCGGGTCATTTTCTCGGCTCAGGAAGAAGCCGGCAAGTTTGGGGACAATAACGTTTCCATCGAGCACGTGCTGCTGGGGCTTACAAGAGATCGCGGGTGCGGCGCGGCTCAGGCGCTGATTTCGATGGGTGTGGACTTGAAAGAGCTTCGCGCCGATCTGGAGCAGAATACCGCCAGAGGGTCGGGTAAGCTCGGTGGAGATATGCAGCTTACGCCTCGGGCCAAGCGCGCAATCGACTACGCCTATGAGGAAGCCAGTGATTTGCAGGCCGACAAACTCTGCTCGGAACATCTGCTTTTGGGCGTAATTCGCCAAAAAGAAGGCCTGGCCGCTCGGACTCTCGCTAAGTTTGGGGTCGATCTGGATGCCGCGAGGCAGGCGGTTCGTGAGCAGCAGAGCGGCAAGTTGTTTGACGGAGTCGTATTCAAGAGCGAAGAAAGGCCTGAGGCGGCTGTCGAGCTGCGTGGAAAGAGCCTGCTCGACATCGCTCAGCTCAGCCGGGCGGAGATCGATGTCATATTCGATATGACGCGCAAGCTCAAGGATGGAGTGATTCCTCCGTCAAGACAGCGCAGGATTCTCGCGGGCAAGACTCTGGCAATGATATTTGAGAAGCCGTCGCTGCGGACCCGGGTATCGTTCGAGACGGGCATATTCCAGCTCGGCGGGCACGGTATATACTTGGGGCCGAATGACATTGCCCTGGGCAAGCGCGAGAGCGTCGCTGACGTGGCGCGAACAATCGGCCGCATGTGCGACATCGTGATGGCTCGAGTCTTCGAACATGAGAAAGTGACCGGCCTGGCAGAATACGCCGGGGTTCCGGTGATCAATGCGCTGTCCGACCTTGAGCACCCGTGTCAGGCTTTAGCCGACTTTTACACGATTATTGAGCATAAGGGCAAGCTCGAAGGGCTTAAACTGGCGTTTATCGGCGACGGAAATAACGTTGCGCATTCGCTTATGCTACTTGCGGCTAAAGTTGGAATGAACTTTGCCATTGGTTGCCCGAAAGACTATGAGCCTGACGAAAACGTCACGGCGAAGGCTCGCGAGTTCGCCAAAGAGACCGGCGCGACAATCGAGATTACAAACGATCCGATTGAGGCGGTGAAGGGCGCGGATGTGGTTTACACGGACGTATGGGCGAGCATGGGCCAGGAGGCCGAAGCTGAGGAGCGCGCGAAGACATTCGCCGATTTCCAGGTGAACAGTGATCTTATGAGTCATGCCAAGCCCGACGCGATATTTGAGCACTGCCTGCCTGCGCATCGTGGATCGGAAGTCACTGACGAAGTGATCGACAGCAAGCAGAGCGTGGTCTTTGATGAAGCCGAGAACCGATTGCACGCGCAGAAAGCCGTGATGGTTCTGCTGGCGGGTTGAGTTTGAGAGTGGAGGATTAGTAGAATGTCAAAAACAGTAGTTCTAGTTTATTCAGGCGGGCTTGACACGTCCGTTTGTATCCCGATGATGCGCGAAGATTATGGTTTCGACCATGTAGTGACGGTGACGGTGGACGTGGGTCTGCCCGCCGCCGAAATCAAGCAAGCTGAGGAAAAGGCCAAGATGCTCGGCACCGAGCACTATACAATCGACGCCAGGCAGGAATTCGTGGACGAATACATCTTCCCCGCGATCAAGGCCAACGGCGATTACCAAGGTTATCCGATTTCTACGTCAATCGCGAGGCCGCTTATCTCGCTGAAGGCGGTCGAGATCGCAAAAAAGGTTAAAGGCGATGCATTCTGCCACGGCTGCACGGGCAAGGGCAACGACCAGTTCCGCATCGAGTTCGTGATGCGCGCGCTTATGCCCGACATGCCTATCATCGCCCCGATGCGCGAGCACACGATGACCCGCACATGGGAGATCGAATATGCAGAGAAGAAGGGCATACCTATCGGGCAGAGCAAGGACAAGATCTGGTCTATTGACGAGAACCTGTGGGGTCGCTCGATTGAGGGCGGTCACCTGGAGGAGCCTGATTACGCTCCGCCGGAAGAGATTTTCCATTGGACAAAGAACCCAGTCGATGCGCCAAACACTCCGACTGAGATCACTCTCACTTTCGATAATGGCGTGCCAGTGGCGCTTAATGGCCAGAAGATGAACTCTCTCGACCTGGTTCTGAAAGTGCATGAGATCGCCGGAACCAACGGCGTGGGCCGCGTGGACATTATGGAGGATCGAATCATCGGCCTCAAGGTCCGCGAAAACTACGAGTGCCCGGCTGCCCGCGTGATAATCCCGGCGCATAAGGCTTTGGAAGACTTGGTCTGCACGGCTGAGGAGCGCGCGTTCAAGATGCTGGTCGACCAGCAGTGGGGCAAGCTGGCCTACGAGGGTCTGTGGTACGATCCGTTCAAGGACGACCTTGAGGCGTTCATCAACCGGATTCAGACCAGGGTCACCGGCGACGTCAAACTGCGGCTTTTCAAGGGGAGCTGCACTGTGATCGGCCGGGCGAGCAAGTACGCGCTCTACAACGAAGACCTGGCGTCGTTCGACTCCAAGACGTTCGACCAGAGCGAGGCTGTAGGGATTGTGAAGACTCACGGCATGCAGGCGAGGATGTACCGGACGGTGAAAGACTAGCTAGCATGGAAGATTTAATCGTTAGGCGCTATGAGCCTGAGGACAAGGATCAAGTCGTTGAGCTTTGGAGGCAGTGCAGCCTCATAGTGCCTCAAAATGACCCGAAACGTGATATCGAGCTCAAGATACGTCTCCAGCCGGAGCTGTTACTTGTCGGCGAGATCAATGGCCGTGTGATCGCCACTGTAATGGTCGGCTACGATGGTCATCGTGGGTGGATCGACTACCTGGCCGTTTCACCCAGCCTGCGGCGCCGCGGAATAGGGACGGGCCATTATGAAAGCTGCGGAGGAGCGACTCAGAGCGCTGGGCTGTCCTAAGATAAACCTGCAGGTGCGAAACTCGAACAAGGGAGTAATCGCCTTTTATGAGCGAATCGGCTTTAAAGTCGATGATGTGATAAGCATGGGAATGCGGCTTTGGGAACACATTCGTGAAGCTCAGGAGACTGTATAATGACAAAAAAACTCTGGGGCGGAAGATTTTCAAAATCAACGGATAAGGCCGTGGAGGCATTCACGGAGTCTATCTCGTTCGACTGCCGGTTGATCGAGCATGACATCCGCGGCAGCATCGCGCATGCGAAGATGCTCGGCAAATGCGGGATTATCCCCGAAGATGACGCCAAAAAAATCGTAAGCGGGCTGCAGTTCATACTCGATGACGCGCTTTCGGGCAAAATCGTCTTCGATCCCAGTGCGGAAGACGTACACATGAACGTTGAGAAGCTCTTATTCGAGCGAATTAGGGAGAGCGCGGGCAAGCTCCACACCGCTCGCAGCCGGAACGACCAGGTCTGCACGGATATTCGCCTGTTCCTCAAGGACGAGATCAAACGGATCGTCGGGCTGATTGTGGAGTTGCAGAGGGTGATTGTCGACCAGGCCCAGGCTAACGCCGAAGCGATCCTGCCGGGGTATACGCACATGCAGCACGCGCAGCCGGTGCTGCTGGGTCATCACATGATGGCATGGTTCTGGATGATCGAGCGAGACAAAGCTCGCATGCTCGACTGTCTGAAGCGCGTCGATGTGCTGCCGCTCGGCTCGGGCGCTCTTGCTGGGACGACTTTTCCCATAGACCGGCAGATGGTCGCCGATGCGCTCGGGTTTACGGCCGTATCGGATAACAGCATGGACTCCGTTGCGGACAGAGATTTTATCTCCGAGTTCCTCGCGGCTGCGGCGATTTTGATGACGCATCTCTCGCGGTTTAGCGAAGAAATCATTATTTGGAATACGTCCGAGTTTAGGTTCATCGAGCTGGACGATTCGGTGACAACCGGCTCGTCGATCATGCCGCAGAAGAAGAACCCAGATGTGGCCGAACTGGTGCGCGGCAAGAGCGCGAGGGTTATTGGCGACTTAATGAGCCTGCTGACACTACAGAAGGGACTGCCTCTGGCTTATAATCGAGATTTGCAGGAAGACAAAGAGCCGTTATTTGACGCCGTCGATGCCGTGCAGGGGTCGCTTGTGTGTTTTGCGCTGATGGTGAAGACCGCTAAATTCAACCTCGAACGCATGCACTCGGCTGCAGGTGAAGCTTATTCGACCGCGACCGACCTCGCAGACCACCTGGTGCGGCGGGGGGTGCCGTTCAGAACCGCGCATGAGCAGGTTGGGTCGCTCGTGGCATATTGCGTGGAACAAAACAAAGAGCTTTTCGATCTCACGATAGCCGAAATAAAACAATTCGCGCCCGATGCGGCTGAAGATGTGGCGGCGGCGCTGACGGTGGAAGCGAGTGTCGCTGCCAGAAGCGCTGACGGAGGGACGGCGCTTTCCCAGGTCAATCGGCAGATCGAAAAGGCCCGTGCGATTCTTACTTGTGCGTTTTCATCTGAGGGTTTCACCCTCAGACTACCAAAAGGGGCTCCGCCCCTTAACCCCACCAGGAGCCGAGTGTCCCCTGGACCCCCGTTCCGAAGTTTGGTTCCCCCAAACGGAGGAACCAAACTTCGAGTCAGAAGGTCGAGGAAACCTGGTTTCCTTGCAGAGTCCAGAGACAGAGTCTCTGTAAATCAAAATACACAAGACTCAGTTGCCAGCCGAACATTTTACGAAAAAACCAGAAACATTTGTAGCTCTCGAGCGTCATGTATATGAGATGAGCTTGTATTTACACCTACATTACGCAAAGAAATCCTCCGGACGCATTAGGATAACAGCTTTTTTGCTGGCGTTTGCTGTTGTGTTTGCATGCGGGGCTTGCCTGGGCGATGATGATGCGCTGAAGCTCTCGCTGGCGGATGCCGTAAACAAGGCTCTTGGAAGCAACGCCAATCTGCAAAGCGCCAGGAGTTCGCGGTCGAATTCGCTGTCGAGTCTGAAAATAGCCAGCCTCAGGACAAGCCTGGACTTGGGAACCACATCATTCGTCGAGCGCACTTCTTACGATAATAGCCGGTCGAGCCAGCTTTTCGGTACGGTCGGATACGAAAACTTGATGGGCACTCAAGCGTCTCTCAGTCTGACTCCTATGGCCACTGGGGACGACACAAACACGGTCTCGTTCGGGCTGACGCATCCTCTGGGAAAAGGCAGGGGTCTGCTTTCATCTAAGGCCGACTCGGTGCTGGGAGCGCGCAGTAGCGCATCCATTGAAGAAAAGCAGCTGTATCTCACCACTCAGTCGACCGTGCTTGGAGTGGTGGAAACTTATTACAGCGCGGTGCTCGCCCGCGAGCAGGTAATGGTGCAGGAGCAGGCGGTGGCCATCGCCAAAGCGGCCGCTGACGGCGCGAAAAAGCGCGCGGCCGAGGGCTTGGTTGCCGAGATCGAGGCGTCAAGGGCAGAGATCAGAGTTGCTCAGACCGAAAACGAGCTTAACGTGCAGAAACAAAACGCCAATGCTGCTCTTGATTCGCTGATGATTGCAATCGGCTCTGGGGTCGGAGAAAAGCCCGAACTCATCGAGCCTATTCCGGAACCGGAGAGCCTCGGAGAAGTGCCGGGTTTGGCTGCGGCAATAGAAAACGCTCTTGCGAACCGCTCGGAACTGGCGGTATATGACACAAACCTCTCCGAACAGGCGCGCGCGCTCGCCATTGCCAAAGACAATCTCAAACCGGGGTTGGATCTGGTGGCGAGTTTTAGTTCGTCGTCGGGCGATTCGGGGCTGCTGTCGCGCTCCATCTGGGACGCAGGCGATCTCACCGCGGGCTTGGAGTACACATTCCCTCTGGACAAGCGGGCGCTGACTGAAAAACAGCATGTTGCCGAAAACAATTTGGAAATTACACGCAAGATGCGAGTCTATAAAATGGAGCAGATCGCTCAGGAAGTGAGAATTGCATATCGCCAGTTGCAGACGGCCAAAACGACGGTTGAAATTTACGGCCAGAACATGGCGGTGGCTGAAGACAACTTGCACATGGCTCAAATACGAGTGGACGAAGGTATCAGCAGTAACCAGGAAGTGCTGGATGCCCAGGAAGCGCTGACGATAGTACAAAACTCGCTTATATCGGCAAAAGTTTCTCTCTATCTTGCTGGAGTGAACCTTAAAAGCGCCATGGGCGAAAATCTGACGACTATGGGGTTGAAATGAATCGACAGATAAAACTCTGGACAGGCAGGACTTTTATGTTGGTGGCTGTGGTTTTTGCCGCTCAACACTGGGCAGTGCCTGCGTATAAACAATATTTGACTCCGAAAAAAGTCGAAGCGTTCGTGCCGACCACGAAAGTCAGGTCGGGGAAGTTTATTATAAGTTTCCATGAGATCGGCACGCTGGAAGCCGAAAAATCGGTTCAAGTGGACAGCGAGGTCAACGGCAAGATTATATATATTGCTCCCGACGGCAAGAATGTCACTCCCGGAGAGCGACTCGCCCAGCTGGATACGTCGGAAATACAGCGAGAAGCCCACACCCAGGAACTCAACTATCAGAATGCGCTTGCCGATGTGAAACGAGCCAAGTCCGAAATGGAACTCCTGATAAAGTCCAACGAGACCGAAGTCGCCCAGCAGCAAGCCGAATTCGATTTCAACAAGACCGAACTTGAGCGAGCCGAAGAACAACTTAAAAAGAAAGAAAGGCTTGCGAGCGAGAAACTGATTCCTCGCGAACAGGTGGATCAGGCCGAGATCGAACTGCGTTCAAAGAAACTTGTCGTCACAAAGGGTCAGATGACCCTTGAGCTCAAGCAGAAGGAAGTCGCCAATAAGCAGACTCAGAAAGAAGCTGAAGTGCACAACAAGGAGTTTGCGGCGACTATGGCCAAGTCCAGCATGGACGAGGTGAAGGGCCGTATTGCGAAAGCCCTGATTATCGCTCCCGCCGCGGGAATGGTCGTCATATCGAAAGGTTGGAACAGCGACGGCCGCACATTGCAGGCGGGTGATATGGTTAACCCCCGGCAGACTATTTGTAAGCTTCCCGATTTATCGAGCATGCAGGTCAGGCTGAAGATCGGTGAGTCCGATGCGCCCAAGATGAAACTGGGCATGCCGGTTTTGGTGAAACTGGAAGCCGTACCCGACAGCACGTTTCATGGAAGCGTAAAAGACATTTCCAGCCTGGCGGTGGAATCGAACTGGTGGGAAGGCGGCACGCCCGGACGCAAGAACTTCGAGGTAGTCATAGCTGTTAAAGAAAGCAATCCCAAGATAATCAAGCCGGGTATGAGTGCGGATGCCGAGTTTATCTGTGATTCCGAGAAGAACGCGACATTCGTGCCGATGGAATCGGTAACAGAGCACAACGGCAAAACTTACGTGTTCGTAAAAGAAGGCAAGCGATTTGCGCGCACCCTGGTCAAGACCGGCAAGCATAACGACAATTTCATCTGCATCCTCAGAGGCCTCAAGGCCGGACAGACAATTGCGCTGCGAGACCCCACCAAGCCTCTCGATCAGCAGGAAGCGGGCATGAAGGGCCCGGGGGCGAAATCGAAAAAAGACAGAAAGAAACCTGCTCCTGTGCCGAGGGCATCTAAGGACTGATATGGGAATCTTCGACGCAATACAAACCGGACTTTCGGAGCTTTTGTCGCATAAAATGCGTTCGATGCTGACCATGCTCGGAGTTATCTTCGGTGTATCGGCAGTGATCGCGATGGTCTCCATTGGAGAGGGCGCAAAACAGGAAGCCCTTGATCAGATCAAGCTGATGGGGATCGATGTGGTGAACGTCAGACGTGCCGTGATTGCAGGCGAATTGCTGCAAAAGGCCGAGGAACGTTCGCCATACGGCCTGAAATACTCCGATGTGGACGGCATCAGTGAAGTCTGTTCGTATGCGCGGCGCGTGGTTCCGGTGCGAGAGGTTTTCGCCGACGTAAGGGTCGGTGACGAGCCGGTGCCAGTGAAAGTGGTCGGCACAACCGCCGGTTACGATATCGCGACGCGCTCCAATCTTTTGCGCGGGCGATTTCTGGTCAAACGGGATATTGCGGATCACTCTCCCGTATGTGTGCTCGGCGCGGCGGCAAAACACGAGCTGTTCGGGTTCGATGACCCCATCGGGCGCACCGTAGAGATCGGAGACCGCGTCTTTCGTGTAGTGGGGCTGATGGAAGCAAAAGAAATCGGTTCAGCGAAAGCTCTCTCTGCCATGCGAGACCTCAACTCAGACATTTATATCCCGATCACGATATCGTTCAGTGATTTCCAGATGTATTCGCAGCAAGCTATGCCTGCGAGCGTCAGCTCGTTTAAGACGATAATCAACAAGATGCAAAGCCACCATTCGCTGGCCGACGGCACAATAACCGAGGTAATCGTGCAGACCAGCGGAGACGATGCCGCTGTGCAGACGGCTTCGGTTATAAGGTCGATCCTGAACAGACAGCACCGCGGAATTCGCGATTATGAGATCATTATACCTGCCGAACTGCTTCGTCAAAGCCAGCAGACCCAGCGTATATTCAACATAGTAATGGCGGCGATTGCGAGTATCTCGCTGCTGGTGGGCGGGATCGGTATTATGAACATTATGCTTGCCACAGTGAGCCAGCGGACTCGCGAAATAGGCGTGCGAAGGTGCATCGGCGCCACCCGTTGGGACATCGTCCGGCAGTTTATGCTGGAGGCGCTGGTGATAACGTGTCTGGGCGGCCTAATTGGGGTGGCGCTGGGAATCGGAGGAGCGCGGGCAATATCGGTCTATGCCGACTGGCGCACGGTGGTCTCCACTCAAGCGATTGTGCTCTCGTTTGGAGTGTCGGCCATTGTTGGAGTGGTCTTCGGGTTGTACCCGGCGGTGCGAGCCGCTATGGTCGACCCTATAGAAGCGCTCAGATATGGCTGAGAGAAATTCTGAATTTTGAGTTGGGGAAAAATTTATGCCTCTTATAGAGGTTAGGAATCTTAAGAAGACGTATAAGATCGGCAGCGTGGACGTTCCCGCGCTGCGGGGCGTGTCGTTTAGTGTGGAGACGGGGGAGTTCGTGGCTATTATGGGGCCGTCGGGGTCGGGCAAATCTACCCTTATGAACATAATCGGCTGTCTGGACCGCCCTACGTCAGGCACGTATATGCTCGACGGCACGGATGCAAGCAAGCTCAGCGACCCTCAGCGCGCGGGCGTGAGAAATCGCAAGATCGGGTTTGTCTTCCAGAGCTTTAACCTGCTGCCGAGGATGTCCGCGCTGAAAAACACTATGCTGCCTATAATGTATGCGGGGGAGAGGCGGGATCGAAAGCTCGCGACGCATGCGCTGGAATCGGTGGGATTGGCCGGACGCATACATCATACCCCGATGCAGCTTTCGGGGGGAGAGCAGCAGCGTGTGGCTATTGCACGCGCTTTGGTGAACGATCCTCCGGTTATGTTCGGCGATGAACCCACCGGCAACCTCGATACCGCGACCGGAGAGGAAATCATGGCCATCTTTCAGAAGCTGAACAACGAAGGCAAGACGGTCATAATTGTTACGCACGAGCCGGATATAGCGCAGCATTGCAAAAGAGTCCTGCGGTTTCGCGACGGCCTACTGGAGTCGGACGAGACTGTAGAAAACCAGTTGATCGCAGCGCTCGGATCGCGAAAGGATTAATAGTTGATGAGAGACTGGCAGATGCCGATCGAACCGACATCGGATTCCATCTATTTGTGGAAAGATGGCGAATATAATGTCGATTCCGACGGCAGCTTCAAACCGTGGCTGGATACATTTCTCATCGACGCCGATACTCCGAAACCGGCGATATTGATCTGCCCAGGCGGCGGTTATGCTTTTCGATCCGCGCGAGAGGCCAATCCTGTCGCCAGGCGGTTCAACGAACTCGGTTTTCACGCATTTGTGGTGCACTACAGCATCGCCAAACACCCGCAGCCGGTTATGGACATGTCCCGGGCAGTCCGCATCGTGCGCTCGCGCGCCGGCGAGTGGATGGTCGATCCGTCCAAGATCGCTGTCTGCGGATTTTCAGCGGGAGGGCACCTGGCGGCAAGCATTGGAGTCCATTACGGAAAAAACTATCTGCGCGAGACCGGCGAGTTCGCGAACTTCAGCAACCGCCCGGACGCTATGATTTTGAGCTATCCCGTAATCACTTCAGGCGAATATGCGCACCGGCCTTCATTCGACTATCTCCTGGGCGAAAACGCTTCAGATGCCGCTTTAAGAGAAATGTCGCTGGAGCTGCATGTGGACTCTAGCACTCCGCCCGCATTTCTATGGCACACCGCGGACGACCCGGCAGTGCCGGTGGAAAACAGCCTTATGTTTGCCTCCGCGCTTCGCAGGCACAGTGTTGCGTTTGAGATGCACATTTTTGGCACCGGCCCGCATGGCTTTTCACTTGCAACCGAGGAAACTCGCGATCATGGGATGCCCAACGATCCTCACGTGGCCACTTGGATTGAGCTGTGCGCCGAATGGGTGCGAAAATAAACTTCCAGGTTCGGTCAGACAAAAAAAATGAGCAGGTGGCATGGTCAGGATACCACCTGCTTGGGGCAATAGAGGACGGCTATCTTGCCAGGTCGGCACCGTCCCGTAGGCAAGGCGTTTATACCCGCCCGCTATCTATGCCAAACACACATCCGATTGCCACTCAGTCCTCTATTTCCGCGCGCTCGGCTCTAGGCTCCTCGATCATTATGTAGTCTTCAGAGTTGATGTCGAACTCTTCCGCACAAGCCGCGCTGCAGAAGTAGTACATTTCACCCTCGTATTCGCACTTGTATGGGGTGCCGACGGATACATACTGCCCGCACACAGGATCTTTCGGCATATCGTCCGCCTCCTTTTGCTTGGGTTAACGATATGATCTTACCAGTGCCGAGACAGTTATAAACACAAGGCAGCGTAATTGAGGGTTTCATCAAAGATTCCTATAAGGGGCTCTGTCCCTTAACCCCGCCAGGAGCCGAGTGGCCCCTGGACCCCCGTTCCAGAGTCCTCTGTGGGGTTTGGGGAAAGCCCCAAAATTACTTAATCTGAGGGTTCCACCACAGACCAGTAAATGACGCTTCTATCTGGTCAGCGGTGGCGTTTGTTCCAAGGGCTTGCACGGCTTGTCTGGATATATCGCCCACAAACGCAATCTGCGTGCTTGATGAGCCGGTATGGGTTACAATGCAGCGGGCGGTCACGAACTTGACCTCTTGATTGGATGCAAACGCAGCTCTCGCGACCGCTTCGGCGGCGCTGATAACTGCGCTCTTTGTAAGCGTCGAGTCTGGAATTGAATACGTGACTACCGCGATTTTCTGGCGCGGGTCGGCTATAACGTCGTCAATTTTCGCGCTGCCGATACCCTCCGCCTCGGACACATCCTGCCTGATCTTAACCTCGGCTGGAGTCCTGGACGACGAACCGCCCGCCAAACTGGTCGCGTCAGAGCTTCGCGAGCGCGTAGTCTGCTGTGAAGCCGTCCCGGATGACGGCATCGGAGGAGCGAAAGGTTCGTTAGTAGAAACGGGAGCGGCCTGTCTTACTCCGCGGTCGAGGCTCACCGACTTGGTAACATCATCCTGATTGCGCTTTCCTGCGGCAAATATCAGAGCCAGCACCACCACAACGACAAACAACGCCGCCATTCCTATTGCCCACATGCGAGTTCGCTTCTCGATAGTTCTGAATCGGTCACGCGACCCGGGATGCTGTCGAGCCGACGCAATCCGGGCTTTCACATCGTTGAGCCGCGCTCGGTCGGACGTGCTGGCGGGGTTCATTTCAAGCGCCATCTGGAACCAGATAACTGAGTCCTCAAGCATTCCACGTTCCTGGTATATAGTGCCCAGGAGCGAGGCGATATCGGCGTTTTTGGGATCGAGGCGAAGGGCTTCGGTTGCATCATTGACAGCTTCGTCCCATTCACCACGAATGCGATGAAGATTGGCCGACGTGAGATAAGCTCCCACCTCGAGAATGGGCATGCCCTCGCCCGGCTGGATTTCCTTACCGCACTTTGGGCAAAAATGGACATCGTTGTCAAGAATTATGTTGCAGTCTTCACACTTACGCATATTTCTCAGCGGCTTTAACGGTCTGCGAAAGCAGCATTGCAATGGTCATCGGGCCTACGCCTCCAGGAACCGGCGTGATGTAACTGGCTCTCTTGGCGGCCGCATCGTATTCCACGTCTCCCACATCGTGCGAGGCGCCTTCGACTTTGTTATACCCGGCATCTACAACCACCGCGCCGTCTTTAATCCAGTCGCCCTTGATAAACTCGGGTTTGCCTATCGCCGCGACGAGTATATCGGCGCGTCTTACGACTTCCGGCAAGTCCTGCGTTCGAGAGTGGCAGATAGTGACGGTGGCATGACGTTCAAGCAGAGCCAACGCGACAGGTTTGCCCAGAATAATGCTTCGCCCGACAACCACCGCCTCTTTGCCTTTAATCTCGATGCCGTATCGTTCAAGCAGGGTGATGATCCCAAGCGGCGTGCACGACACAAAATCGGCAGTCCCGAGCACCAGCCTGCCAAGGCTCAGAGCGCTTATGCCGTCCACGTCTTTTTCCACCGCGACGGTCGCCAGAATATCGAGCTCGTCCAGGTGCGACGGAACCGGGTGTTGAACCATAATGCCATGCACGGATGTATCGGCGTTGAGCTTCGCGATTACGCCCTTGACCTCGTCCTGAGTGCTGCTGGCCGGCAGTTCGATCAAATCCGATATCATACCCGTAGCCTCGCAGGCTTTCTTTTTCATCCGGGTATATGTCACTGAGGCCGGGTCTTCACCCACCAATATCACGGAGAGTCTGGGAGTGACACCTTTTTCAACCTTGAGCTTTTCCACACGCTCGGCCAGTTCGCCGCGAATCTGTTTTGCCAGCGCGCCGCCGTCAAGAATCTTTGCTTCCAACGCCGTCCCCTTCAACATCCTGGCCTTGTTCCCGCAGATACCCCGCCAGGACACCATTTATAAACTTGCCCGACTCCGCAGTGCTGAATTTCTTAGCCATTTCAATAGCTTCGTCGACAGCCACCACCGGCGGAACCGAGTCAACATAGTCGATCTCAAAAATGGCGATGCGCAGTATATTGCGATCCACCGCGGGCTGCCTGTCGACAGGCCACCCTTGCGCCAGTCGGGCGATGTGCCCGTCCAACTGAGCAAGATGCTCCTTGACACCGGTCGCCACCGTTGCTGCGTGAGACCTTGCCTGCTCGGCCATTTCGGGATGCTTCGCCTCCAGGCCGCTCAAGTCGGCAAACTCAAGCGCAGTCGCCAGCGCCTCGTCAAACGGCAGGCCACACGTATCCCACTGATACAATATGTTAAGCGCGAGTTCCCTCGCCGCTCTTCTGGATTTTTTCATAATTCGATTGACGGTTGTCGTCTAATGCTTTGCCGACAACCATACTGCTCTATCCCCCATTCATCCTTCGAGGGATAAAGCTGGTGGACAGTTCACCCTTTTTGAAATACGGGTTGGAGAGGATCTCCATCTGATACGATATATTGGTTGTGATGCCGTCGATCTCATACTCGGCCAGACACCGCATCATTCGCGCGATGGCTTCGTTTCGATCCTTGCCCCACACGATCAGTTTGGCGATCATGGCGTCGTAATATGGCGGAATCTCGTAGCCGCCGTATATATGCGTGTCCAAGCGCACGCCGATGCCTCCGGGAGCCGCCATGTGACGGATCGTTCCGACACACGGCGCGAAATTGCGCGAAGGGTCTTCGGCAATGATCCGGCATTCGATGGCATGACCGTCGATCTTAATGTCTTTCTGGGTAACCGAGAGCTTCTCGCCCGCCGCGACTCTGATCTGCTCCTTAACGATATCCACACCTGTCACGAACTCAGTCACGGGATGCTCGACCTGCACGCGGGTGTTCATCTCCATAAAATAGAAATCGCCGTTTTTGTCCAGCAAATACTCCACCGTTCCCACGCTTGAGTATCCTACGGCTTTCGCGAGCTTGACCGCGGCCTCGCCCATCTTGTTGCGGATTGCGGGAGTGACCGCCACCGACGGCGCTTCTTCGATCAGCTTCTGATTTCTTCGCTGGATCGAACACTCGCGCTCGCCGAGATGGACATAATGCCCGTGCTCATCGCCAATAATCTGAACTTCTATATGCCGCGGTTCTTCGATTTCTTTTTCCATATAGAGTTCGCCGTTGCCGAACGCCGATTCGGCCTCAGTTGTCGCGATCCTGAGCTGGCTGGAGAGATCGTCCTGGCTGTGAACCACTCGAATCCCACGTCCGCCGCCGCCTGCGGTCGCCTTGAGTCTGACCGGGTAGCCCATCTTCGATGCCGTCTTGAATGCTTCCTGCTCGCTTTGAATAATTCCCTTGCTGCCGGGAATTACGGGAACTCCGGCCTTCGCGGCAGTATCTTTGGCACGAGCTTTGTCTCCCATAAGTTCGATAGCGTTTGCCTTCGGGCCGATAAACTTGATATTGCACGCCTCGCATGCCTCGGCAAAACCGGCATTCTCCGAGAAGTAGCCGTAACCGGGATGTATTGCCTCGGCACCGGTGATTGTGGCGGCCGAGATGATATTAGGCATGTTCAGGTAGCTTTCCCTGCTGGCTGGCGGCCCGACGCAAATCGCCTCATCCGCCAGACGCATGTGCAGGGAATTTTTGTCGGCTTCGGAGTAGATCGCGACAGTCGCGATTTTCATCTCCTTGCAAGCCCGTATTATTCTAACAGCTATCTCGCCGCGATTAGCGACCAGTATTTTCTTAAACAAGAGCATACCCCCAACTAGGAGTCAATAATTAATAACTAGAGTGTCCCGGATACTGGCAATGCACATCGCCTGTCGCCGGATCGTACACATAAGGTTGATTGCTGACTGGACAATTCAAATATCCCGCCGGAAGATCGACTTCGGAAAGCGACTTCGGGTTGCCCTCAGTCTCTCCCATCGCTTTCCGGCTCTGGATTGCCATCCTCACCTGATTGAGCCTCTGTCGGCAGTCTTCACCCTTGGCAGTGTCCATAGCCTTGCCGTATACTGTCTTCTTTGTGCTGGACTGATCGAGCAACTTGCTGCCTTTGTCCACGCTTGACATCTTATTGCCGGTAAACATCCACGCCGCCGCCAAACACACGATGACCACGGCCGCCAGCAATCCGATCAGGCTCCAGTTGCCGCGATTGTTAAGCCTCATTACGCCGCCTCGACCTTGCACAGCGGCTGGCCGTATTCCACCGGCGTGCCGTCATCAACCATAACCTCGACCACGCTGCCGGACACCTCGGAGATAACGTCGTTCAACAGTTTCATCGACTCAATAGAGCCTACGACCTGCCCCTTGGTCACAGTGAAGCCCACTTTCGCGATTCCGTCGACGGCATGGAATATCCCGACCATCGGAGCCAGTATATGATACTGGCCGTCACCGGCATCTGGCACATCTGGCCTGGCTTGGTCGACTTTCACGGCATGTTTTGACTGCACCGCGGGTTTCACTTTTCTGCCTTTCACGATGCGCACCCCAAAGCCGCCCTTACGCACTGAAAGCTCCTCCGTGCGGGAGCTTTCCAGAACCCCAATCAGTTGTTCGATTTTTTCGATATCCATAAAATGTTTCACCATGAGCTCAGTGCGAAACGCATCCGTTGCGTTTAGACCTGCAAATCAAAAATCATATATTCAAGAGTACGTAAAGCGTAGCTTATAGCGATAATCCCCAACCACACTACGGCGAGAATCGTAATCATGCGTTCGTCGGCAGCAAACGAGTAATCCGCCACTGTCTTGTTAGACAGAAAGCTGATGAACTTATCAGTGCTGTGCAATGCAGTTTGAATGTATATCGTTATCTGACCATAAAAGACGTATATTGCGAATATCACGGCTGGAAAGACCATCGGACTCAGCAGCCGGTACTTTTGCCTCTGATGCTCGGCGTAAATTCCACACCTGCGGCATCTCATTCTTTTCGCTTTAGCGCTGACTTTTGGTTTTTTGCTCTGGCCATCGATGCCGAGGCTGTGCAAAATGCCCTTGTAGCTCTCATTGCCGTTACCCTTGCCCGCCATCGCCATCAGGATTGTATGCTCGTCGCAGTAACACCCCGTTTTAATTCGCCAGCACGCCTTCTTTGATTTAAAAGCCGGGCAAACCTGACGCACAAATTCCCGACAGTACGCCATGTCCCAGCATTTCCCATAAAACTTCGGCTTTTTGCGCCTTTCCCGCTCGCGTTCGTCTCCCCAGCGCGATTCCAGAATGCGCCTGACGGAAATGCCTCGCCATATACGCAGTATGCAGTCCCTGATAACCAGCACCAGTCCGGGAACCAGGCAGATTGCTCCAACCAGGCAAGCCTCACGCACGATTGACGCTACAACCCATGCCGCCTGCTGGTTTGGCGCATTTACAAATCGCCCGAACGCCTCCGGCGCGCCGAAATAGACAAGCGCTCCGAATACCGACAGAGACTGGCCGACAAATTCCTCGTAATAGAAGCGGATGATGATCGAGATCACCACCACCGCGCTTGCGGCCGTCAGCCCGGTCGCGGCAACTTTCAGACTGTTGAAAAAGTATGCGCTGTCTTCAGCTGCGAGCTTATCAAGTTCTTTTATGCGCGAGCCGAACAAGACCGACACAAAATATCCGACAGCCACTATCGCAATCGGTATTCCGACTTTCAAACCCAGTGAGCTGATGCCGTCCAGAAAAGCATACAGTCTGCTACTGAAACGCACTTTAGACGCCAAAATGGCCCGCCCTCCCTTTGGCCAGGAAGTTAGTCTTTCACTCTTTCAAGATAGTCGTTACTGCGCGTATCTACTTTAATTTTATCCCCGATATTGATGAAGAACGGAACCTGCACCACAGCGCCCGACTCAATGGTCGCGGGCTTGCTGCCGCCGGAAGCAGTGTTGCCTTTTTCGCCCGGCTCGGTTTCGGTCACTACCGCCTCAATGGTATACGGCAATTCCACGTTTATTAGTTCGCCGGCATGCGAAAGGGCTGTTACTTCGAGGCCTTCTTTTAGATACTTCACCCCGTCGCCGATTTTTTCCTTGGCGACAGGCATCATTTCGTATGATTCCGTATCCATGAAAAAGTACTCGCCGTCCTGTGCGTAGCTGAACTGAAGCGGGTAGCGCTCCAGGATCGCCTGATCCATCTTTTCACCGGCTCGCCAAGTCTTCTCGATCACACCACCAGTGCGGACGTTCTTGAGTTTGCTTCTCACGAAAGCGCCGCCTTTGCCGGGCTTCACGTGCTGAAATTCTACAATGGTGAATATGTCGTTATCGACTATAATCGACACACCATTTCTGAAATCACTGGTATCCATCTATCCTCCGCTTACTTACCTTTACAACTTCTTCGCTCGAATTATAGCATAAGGGTGGCTGTGGCGGCAAATCCGATGGGGTTGTGGAGCTGAGAATGTTGTGCTAGCTGCGCAGCTTGCTGTCTTGCTTGAGTTCCGTGTCAATTTGCCTAGCTAACTCATTCCACTTTCGGAATGACACAATTATCCAAATTAACATTACGAGTAACGGAATGTCTTGAACCAGACTAATCAGTCTAGTTGTGTGAGGCGACCATACTCGCTGATGCAAATAGAACGGCGCGACTTTTATAGCAGTTCCAAGTGCCATGACAACTAAATTGATCAAAGCGATCCACCAGAATGGCTTCAATATTTGCAGAGCTTTTGGCATGCTTATGCGCAAAGCCGTGATGACAGTAAATAGGCCTAACGCCACGATTACACATACTGGAATCCACATTGCAAATAACGCGTGCCGTAATGAACTCGCAAGCATGTTTACCATCCTCCAATAAAGAAACGGCTATCATGTAAAACAGGGGTCAAGATGCAAATCCCGGCCCCTGAACAGCGAAATGATTAATCTTTCTTTCTTGCTGCCTCGGCGATCAGGCCGCGGCCTATCTCGTCGCGCTGAATCTGGTTTGTGCCTTCGTATATCTGCGTGATCTTGGCGTCGCGCATCATCTTCTCGACCGGATACTCCTTCATATAGCCGTATCCACCGAAGACTTGCACGGCGTTGGTGGTAACTTCCATCGCTACGTCGGATGCGAAGCACTTGGACATCGCCGAAGCTACTGTTACCTTCTCATCCGGCTTGGAGTCGATCCAGCGGGCTGTGCTGTATACGAGTGCGCGGGCCGCTTCCACCTTCATCGCCATATCAGCGAGCATGAAGCGGAGCCCCTGGAATGCAGATATCGGCTGGCCGAACTGCACGCGCTCGCGAGAATAGTTAATAGAAAGATCAAGAGCACCTGCGGCGATACCCAGGGCCTGGGCGGCTACACCTGGGCGGGATTGATCGAAAGTTTTCATT
>JAJFUS010000044.1 GCA_021372295.1 bacterium
CAAAGATACCCCTAAAGACACCAAGAAACTGCTCAGGGACACATTCCAACTGCTCAATCCAACCGCACTTCTTCGTAACATCAACAACCTGGTTCTAGAGCTATACGGCACTCTGCTTGAGTAATATCCCTCGTGAGGCAACAAATAAGCTCATGGTTAGGTTTCCTCGTGAGGCAATACGCAGGGCAGCAAACTGCGAGAGAGTTCAGTTTACCGGGATTAGATTATGTATGTGCTACCACAATCATCTGCTGACAGGCATCAATCGTGTTTCGTCCCTGCAAAGCCCAAGTTTCAAAGAGCGTTCTAAGCACGCTGCAGGTTTTTGAGCCTTTCGTCAACCGACTTCCTCCACTAATCTTCCTCGCCACGACCGCCGGCCTGACAGCTCTCTCCGCGGCATTGTTCTCAGATGGAATCTCAGGGTTTCCAACAAAGGAAAAAAGCTCACCAATCAATTTGGTCATACGCTCGGCCAAAACTCTCTCAGGCGAAATCTTAACTCCAACATAAGGCTGACAAAGCTCCAAAAGCTCACTCTCAAAACCAGCCTTTAGACGACTGCGCTCAAGCTCCGTATGCTTGCGTTTTATCGAGTCCTTGGCACGATGATAGACAGCCATCACCTCGTCCACCCAGGTCGCTGATCCCGGCAAGTCCGGATTCTTCTCCACCAAAGCCTTTAGATCACGACCGAGATAAACCCAACAACGCTACTTTACGCCATCGTAGAAGTTGTATGCGGCATAGAAATCGCTGACCAGCGCGCCGACAAAGCTCTTCGACAAAACCTCTTTTGCCACCAATGCCCCACGGGAATGACGATACGTGTAATAACGCACATCGGGGGTCGAAAAACTCCAGATGTAACCATTGATTCCGTCCTCACGCCAACCTGTCTCATCGGCACAAACAACCGGAGAACCTCGGACCGACCCGAGCAAATCGTCATATATCGACTCGCCGAATTGGGCGACATCGTGCAAAATCTCGGCGATCTCGCCAGCGGATATTTTCAGACCCCAAAGCGTCCAAATGAGCTTCTTTATCTGCCCGATTGGAACCCGGCATACTGTTTTCAAGTGGACAATCACGCTCATCAGCCTGATTCCAACTCGCTTTTTGCCGACCGCCACGCCATACAAAACTACTTTTGTCGCAACAAAACTTACTCTGGCAAACGACTGCTTTCGCCTCTTGCGAGGCCCCTTTTCCTTTTTTGGCACGCTCGGCTTGATGCAAAAATCCAGTGGTGGCCTACCGCCGCGCAGTCGCGCCACCTCCGCTTCAAGCTCACGAATCCGCTTGGATTGCTTCGCCACAATTGCCTTCAGTTCGGCAATTTCACGTTGCTGGATTTGCACAGTCTCGTGCAGCTTGAGTACCAGCGCTTTCAGTTCTTCTCTTGTCAGATCATCTAGTCCGCTCACAAAGACCTCTTAGACAACGACCCGCAAAAATCATGTCTGATAAAGTAAAATAGTTCAGTTCTTTTGCCAGACTCCCGGATTACTGAACTGGCTCGTTTCCGCTTACGGGGTAGCCTCAAGTGTTGTGTGTAAATTGTTTTGTCAGGCAAGCCTCATCCCACTATCTGTTTTGGTATGCAAGCACTGTATATAGTACTCTGCCTACCATGTGTCTATTGGTAAAGCACGAAATAGTCCTGGTGCGGCGGCGTACCTCTCTGAAAACTCGCACTACCGGATTTGAAATTCCTTGCATTTTTCGGGCAGGTAACTCAGGCCGCTACATCCAGCGCCGCTAGTTCAAACTGAAGTGGTGACATATACCCAAGTTTGAAATACATCCGCCGCTTGCTATAAAAGACTTCGATATATTGGTCCGTCCAGTGGTCTGCACCCACACGATGCTTCTCAGACCTTTCCAGTCTTTCGTGTGCTTGAACCATTCCAGGTCTTCCACACGCACAGCCCAGCACTTCTTGCTCTCGCTCCAGACTCATAGTACCGAACTACAGAACCCCGGAAAGGTCATGGCTGGGTATAACATCCTCATAGCTGATATACTGACTACTTCGACAACGCTCCCAAAAGCACTTGTTCGTTACAATTGTCACCACAAGCATGCATCCGTCACAAAACAAATTCCGACATGTAGGCCCTGACACCAATTCTACTGCCAAGTTTTGCGTACATCGCCTCAGGGTATAAAATATTTGAGAGGTACCAGACCTTCCCTGGCTTACGGTTATGGTTCTCGCTAACGGTCAGGCCGGTTCAGCCGGTCCGGCAAGAGATGCGAGTAAAACCTGGGATCGTGTGCCAGGGATGTCTTTTGTACAATAGCTGAGAACGGAGAGTGAAAAGTTCGGACTTGCATCGACGCAGAAAAAATCGGCTCACTTAGTGTATACCTTTTGCTCATAGAGTTCGTTATTATTAACAGTGATGCGGAAGTCCTTTGCCAGTCGATCTTGACATGAACGCGTTCATCTTATATACTTGAGCAAGTTAGAAATGTCGGCAGGCCATACGAGGACAAAGAATCCGACAGGAGGTCTTCATAACTTGGGCAAACTCTTGTTGACCGGTGGCGCGCGGTTAAGCGGGACTATCGTCTCAAGCGGCAGCAAGAATGGTACACTTGCAATTATGGCGGGAGCACTTCTCGGCAAAGGCGAGACCGTTCTCAGAAATGTTCCTTCCATAGGCGATGTGCAAACCATGATGGACATGCTGCGGGCGCTGGGCGTGAAATGCGAAGAAGAAGGCAATGGAGTGGTTCGCATTGATGCAACAGAGATAGCTGCCACGGAGGCCCCTTATGAGCTCGTGAAGAGGATGCGGGCTTCTTTTTGTGTACTTGGCCCGATGCTGGCTCGCAAGGGTTATGCAAAAGTAGCGATGCCCGGCGGATGTGACATAGGTGCAAGACCAATTGATTTTCATGTAAAAGGCATACAGACGCTTGGTGCTTACGTCAATATAGATCATGGTTTCGTGGAAGCCGAGTGCGAAGCGCTCAAGGGAACGCAGGTCTATCTCAATTTCCCCAGCGCTGGTGCCACTCAACATATTATGACCACCGCGTGTCTGGCAGAAGGCGTGACCACTATTCATAACGCCGCAGCCGAGCCTGAAATTACGCAGTTGGCTGCGTTCCTTACCGGAATGGGAGCGCAAATCGAAGGAGCCGGGACATCTACCGTTCGCGTCGAAGGCGTAGATGAACTCAGAGGCGTCGATTTTGAAATGCCACCCGACCGAATGGAAGCGGGAACATTTGCAGTCGCGGCAGTCGTAACAATGGGTGATGTGCGAATCGAACGGATCAGCGAAGAAGTGGTCGAGCCGTTCGTGTTGAAATTGCGCGAGGTGGGCGCCGTCGTCGATATATCGGAGACCACAATGCGCGTCAGAGCAAATGCTAGGCCTATGCCCACGGACATTATGACCATGCCGCATCCCGGTTTTCCGACTGACCTGCAACAGCCATTTGCGGCAATGCTTGCAATAGCCGATGGTACTTCGGTAATAACCGAAAACGTCTATGAACGGCGTTTCAGATATGTCAGTGAACTGGCTAGAATGGGCGCTGAGATCAAACAGGAAGGCCGAACCGCTGTAATCAATGGCGTGCCGAAGCTGACTGGAGCGCAAACTACTGCTTATGACCTTCGCGCAGGTGCGGCGCTTGTGTGCGCGGCGCTGGCTGCTGAGGGAAAGAGCGAAATCAGCGACATCGAGCACATCGAGCGCGGATACGAAAATATGGTCGAAAAACTGCGAAGCCTCGGCGCGCAGGTGAGCAATTTACCCAACGAACGGGAGAAGGAAACTGTCTGTGTTTAACCTGGTGCCTGAACTCGGCATCGATCTTGGAACCGCCAACATTCTGGTTTATCTTAAAGGCAAAGGGATTGTCCTTCGCGAGCCGTCCGTTGTCGCGATAAACACCTCAAATCAGAACCTTATTGCGGTCGGTGAAGAAGCTCGCCTAATGATCGGCCGTACGCCCGAAAACGTCGTAGCGATTAGGCCGATGTGTGATGGCGTTATTGCCGATTATTCAACTACGCAAAAAATGCTTGAGTATCTGATTAGCAAAGTCTGCGGCAGAAAACGCATGCTCAAGCCAAGAATAATTATCGCGGTGCCTTCACAGATTACGCCGGTCGAGAAGCGCGCCGTCGTGCAGGCTGCTAAGAGCGCCGGGGCAAGCCAGGCCTATACTATCGAGGAGCCGCACGCTGCGGCAATCGGGGCGGGACTGCCTATCGCGGCGGCTGGCGGCAATATGATCGTCGATATCGGTGGAGGAACCACGGACATCGCCGTCATCTCACTGAGCGGCAGAGTTCTATCGAAGTCCATTAGAATCGGCGGAAATAAGATGGACGAAGTAATCCAGCGGCACGTTAAAACGAAATACTCCCTGATGGTTGGTGATCGCACTGCCGAAGAGATCAAGACCAAGATCGGCAGCGCGTATCCACTGGAGCAGGAACTCGTCCTGGAAGTGCGTGGTCGCGATCTGATCGCCGGTCTGCCCAAAACAATAGAAGTCACTTCGGCAGAAATTCGTGAAGCGCTGTCTGAGCCCATCAGCGCTATTGTTGATCGAGTAAAAAGTGTATTAGAGCAGACTCCGCCTGAACTGAGTTCGGACATTATCGAGCGCGGTGTTATGCTCACCGGAGGGTGCGCTCTGCTCAGAGGGCTGGACAGGCTTCTTGCGAGTCAAACCGGCATTCCAATTCACGTCGCGGAGGATCCTCTGTCCTGCGTGGCTCTGGGATGCGGACGTGCGCTCGATCAGATGGATCTAATTCGTGACCAGTTCATAGAAACAGGGTTCGACTAAAAAAGTCAACAAATTGGAAAGTCAAAAGGTCAAAAAGTTGGGGACTTGTATTCCGGCTTGTTGGCCTTTTTTGTTTTGATAACAATGGAGGAAGATTATGAGGATGCTTGTTGCTTTGTCGATTGGGATTATATTACTCGGTGCGCCTTGTTGGAGCGATAATGCTTTTACCGACGTACCGGACGACCATTGGGCGAAAGAAGCCGTAGACATGATGGCAAAGGCAGGCATTATGAATGGCTGCCCCGACGGTAAATTCAACGGCGACAGGCCGGTCACTCGATATGAGCTTTCGGTGGCTTTGGCGAATATGTTAGAGTTTATTCAGGCGAGCCAAAAGCCTGTAGAATCCGGCAAAAGTAAAGCCAGCGAGATAAAGCCTAGCATGCACTGGGCCCAATCGTCCAGGCAATTTCTCAAATGCGAAGGGTTCCTACCCAAGGATTCGCCTGTCTTGAAAGACGGAAAGAAGCCTGTCACATTTACCGAACTTGGAGAAGCACTAGCATTGGTGTCGGCAAAACTTATCGAAACCAGCGTGCCACCGACAAGCGCGCCGAACTAGCTTACTCTTCGCGGACGGCTGCTCTCTCCAAAACACCTTCCACCATAAAGATCGGAGCCTTAGCGCGCAAACCCAATGCGATGGCGTCGCTGGGACGGCTGTCCACATCAACCACCTTGCCGTTGTATGCGATAGTGACTTTAGCGTAGTAGGTGTTGTTCCAAAGGTCGTCTATGAGTATCCGCTCGACCGTGCCACCCATGCGGTTTATCACGTTGTTGAGCAGGTCGTGAGTGATAGGACGATCAGCCGACGCGCCGTCCAGGGCAAGCGAGATCGCCATTGCCTCGAATTTGCCTATCCATATCAAGACAGATCGACTTTTGCTGTCTCTGAGCAACACGAAAAAAGTGGTCGGCTGAACGTTTTCCTGCTCCTTGTGCTCGTAGACACCCATGACCTTAACTTCATGTTCCTCGCGGCTGGACTCGTCGCTTACAGCCTCGTCCTCATCGCCAAGCGAGTCGGGAAACAGGTCTCCGGGTCTCTCCTCGTCTTCGAATCCAAAGTTTTCAGCCAATGGTAATGCCCTCTCTTAGCGCAAATCGAGATCATTGCTCTTCATCGTCTTGTCCACTATCTTAAGGAACTCCTGGTTCGACTTGGTATGCTTCAGCCTGTCGCGGAGAAGTTCCGCTGCCTCGACAGGTTCCAGGGCCGCTAGCAATCTCTGCAAATGCCATACTCGTTTGAGCGTATCATCGTCATAAAGCAGCTCGTCATGTCGCGTGCCGGACCTCTTTACGTCGATCGCAGGAAAAACGCGGCGCTCCGCCAGATTGCGATCCAACACGAGTTCCATATTGCCCGTAGCCTTAAACTCTTCAAAAATGGCGTCGTCCATACGGCTGCCGGTCTCAACCAGTGCGGTGCCGATCACTGTAAGGCTTCCGCCTTCCTCTATGTTTCTGGCAGCGCCGATAAAACGTTTCGGACGATAGAGCGCGCTGGGGTCCAAACCGCCGGAGAGGGTGCGCCCGCTCGGGTTTACTGTCAGGTTCGACGCTCTTGAAAGGCGCGTAATGCTGTCCAGCAGCACTACTACGTCTTTGCCGGATTCGACCAGTCTCTTGCTCATCTCAAGGACCATGTCCGCGACGCGCATATGATTTTCAGGAAGCTCGTCGAATGTGGAGCTTACCACCATTCCATCGACGGACCGGCGTATGTCGGTGACTTCCTCCGGCCGCTCATCAATCAGCAGAATGATGAGGACTACATCCGGGAAGTTTGTCGTAACGCTGTTTGCTATGGTCTTGAGCAGGGTTGTCTTACCCGCTTTGGGCGGAGCAACAATCAGACCTCTCTGGCCTTTGCCTATGGGTGAGATCAGGTCTATGAAGCGTGCCGCATAGTTCTCGGGTGTTGTTTCGAGAACAAGCAGCTCGTTCGGATATATCGGTGTAAGATCGTCGAAGTTTTTGCGAGCCCTCGCTGTTTCGGGGTTCTGGTTGCTTAC
>JAJFUS010000047.1 GCA_021372295.1 bacterium
CGGCCCATATATAAATTGAAGGAGAATTTTCTATATGAAAATCGCTAGAATCATAACTGACTACTATCAACAATTTGATGCGGACTACAGCCTGGATGTACCTGGTGAAGGGTATGGCGGATGGAAACAGGCTGAACTGGAAGTTGACCTGGAACATACGGCGGTTGTTATAATGCATGCTTGGAACTGCGGAACATATGAGACATATCCAGGTTGGTTCAGAGTTGCCGAATGGATCCCTAAGGCGCAAAGGATATGTGCCGAAGTTTTTCCTATGCTGTTAAAGACAGTAAGAGATTCGGATTTGAAGCTCTTCCATGTTGTTTCAGAGGGAGAATATTACAAGAATTATCCCGGTTATAAGAGAGCAATTGAACTTACAGGCCGTGATAAATCTTTGAAAGAAACAATTGCTTCGGATCCGGTTTTGGATAGATTATATGACTTTAAAATGAAAGAGAGCTTTTATGGCTTGCATAACAAGTCTGATGTTGAAAAGGGCTTTAAAAAACTGGATTTTGCGCAAGAGGCAAGGCCGATAGGAGATGAGGGGGTTGCTGAAAATGCCGAACAACTTTTCGCCCTTTGTAATGAGGCAGGAGTAAACCATTTAATATATACCGGTTTTGCTATTAATTGGTGCCTGATGTTTTCACCGGGCGGAATGGTGGATATGCAGAGGAAAGGTATGATGTGCTCGGCAATAAGGCAGGCTGTCACCGCTGTTGAAAACAGGGAAACAGCAAGGAATCAATTATGTAAGGAAATTGCATTGTGGAGGGTTGCCCTGGGCTTTGGTTTTGTATATGAACTCGACAATTTTATGAATGGTATTATCAGTTATCATAAATAGCTGTCAGAACATAAAAAATTCAACATTTGTCTAGAGTGCATTCTGCATCCTGTGGCGGTCATTGATGCGTTTGTCAACGGCCGCTCGGTATTACCGAACGGCCGCCTAAAAGTTAACCAGTTACCTTTGTATTAATAACAATTGTATAATGTCTGGTGGTACGTTTCATAATTGCATTAAATGAACGTAAGAATGGAAAATGCAAAAAAATTGCTTACATCAACTAATAAAAAAAATTGACGAAATAGCCGACATGGTCGGCTATACTACAATCCCCTATTTTAAAAAGAAATTTAGGGAGAAATATGGAATATCACCTAAAAAATATCGCACCATGTATAATGCTGAAAATAATTTGTAACTATTAACACGTTTAATCTTTAATCGCTGTAACAGACATAAGGCAACCTCCATGCAAAACTCATGCATGGAGGTTGCCCTCCTTTTTTATATCTCTAATCTGTAAAGGTGTGAACCTTCTGTAAAATACAGCCTCCCATCAGGGGTAAAACAAGCGCCGATGTTATACGCCTGGTATGAGCTGGAGGAGTCGCCGGGAGAATCAGCAAAATGCTGCAAACTCCCTGTCGATGGATTCAGAAGCAATATATCTCTGCCGCAAAAAATCAGTACATATTCAGAGCGAAATTCTATAATACATGAGCAAATGCCGTTTATTACTACTTCTCTGACAAATCTGCCTTTATAAATATCAAACACTGATAATTTATTTTGAAAAGCAGTTATTATATAGTTGCCCGCTAAACACATACGACCCGGATTCAGGCCTTTTTCATAAGGAATCTTATCAATAATACCTTTCTCACAATCCCAAATTACTAAATAACAAGTTTCTTCTTCTCTATTCGGAAGACCATTGGACGATACGCTCGAAGAAAAATATATGTGCTCTTTATTGCCGACAAGCCCGCAAAATGCTACAGATTGTTCCCGTATAGGGTCCTTCCATATCTTTACTTCATATGTTTTCGGATCTACTCTTGAGATCCCTCCCCCGTATGCTCCATACCTTGCCATCCATCCTGTCCAGAATGCTCCGTCGGGTCCAACGATGCTTTTTCCTGTAGGTCTTGATAAATAAGGCCTTCCTGATTCCAGGGTCCTTGGATTTACATTATCATACTGGTTCCAGGGTTTTTCAGGGTCATATACGATATGGTCGGCGCCTGCATAAGCTGACATGAAAAGTTTACCGCCAATGAACCTCATTCCGAAAACCTCGCCTGTATGCGTACAAACATCGGGTGTATTGCTGTACGTATTATTGTCAGGATTATAACAGAAAACCGTCTGGCCGAACCCTGTCGATCCCCAGACCTTCCCTTCGGAATCGCTGACAATTTCCAGAATGCTGGTTATAGGAGCGGGCCCTGGTATTTTTATAAGCTTTGGCCTTTTGCAGTTCCTGTCAGCGATATAATAATCCTGTCCTCGAAAACAGGTTATCCTGTTTTCATTCCAATTCTTAATATAACATCTCTGAACATTTTGCAATCCGATGCTAAATCTTTTATCAAGGACTTCATCTTCTGCTTTCAATCTGTTTATATATAGATCCTGATCCGTTTTTTCCAGAGTTCTGGCATTATAGAATTCCATGGTATTATTTTCGTCAACCAGGCATATAAAATCATTGTTATAATATCTTACTTTTAACCCGTTTCCCCCAAGCTTTTTTACCTTTTGCTTCTTTATATCCCATATTGAAACATGGGTAGTTCCGTATAAGCACTCAATCATAATATAATCATTAACGCTGTACACATATTGGGAAAACAAATTGTCATCGTACTCAGACATTTTCCCCAAATTATCAAGTAATCCCGTATCGGGATTATATCGCAGCAATACGCAGCCGGGATATGTACCGCAATAAATCAGGCCGTCGGATCCTCTGGTGAATGAGTATATGTAAGCTTCGTCCGGATCCCTTGTTATATTAACCCAACTTCTGGTTTCTAAATCAAGTGTCATTATAAAACCAGATTTTGGACATGTTCCTACGAGAATTTTACCGTTTCCGAGATTAAATAATGTCCATGCGCCTCCTTCAGCAGTATATCCATACTTTTCGGCGTCCTTGCTTTTTTTGTCCGGCGGGTCGCCTGGAAATAAGATATCTTCATATTCATTCGTTTCAACATCAATGATTTTTAAAAAACCTGCTCCGCCACCGACATAATTTGACATGATTAACTTTTCACGATGATCTTTCGGATCTTCCATTAATATGTGTGTGAAGACATTGAAGTTCCTGCACGGATCACAAAGATAAACTGATTCGGGTACCCCCAACGCATTATTCATAAACAATCACCTCTTTAGCTTTTAAACTTCTCCAATGTTTTTTTAATAATACTCTAGCTAGTTTTTTAGAACTTAATGCTCATCTTTTATCATAATCATACAATAAAACTATAAGTAATAATAGAAAAAAGTATTGCTAATATATTAAATATATTTGGATTTGATGGTTTTCAATGCAGAAATTTATGAATTCAGCAGCAATTTCCTGTGTGAGGAGGCATCGAACCCCCACCTGATTTTGGACACATGCCGTTGAGCATGTTCCGTATATAAAAAATAAAGACTGAATAAAATCTCCAGCCTTTAGTGTAACATTTTTATGCACATTTATCAAACTTCATTGTCATAAAGCTTGCAAATATTTTAACCGCGGTCATCCACGATGCCGAATTTTTTCTTGAATTTTTCCACACGTCCTCCGGTATCAACAAGCTTCTGCTTGCCTGTAAAGAACGGATGACAATTTGAGCATATTTCAACATGCAGACTCTTCTTAGTGGAGCCTGTCGTGAAGGTATTGCCGCATGCGCACTTTACTACTGCTTCCCCATACTTTGGATGAATATTTTCCTTCATTGTCGTTTCACCTTCCTTCGCCCTGTTGCAAAATAGTTATTGCCATTTTGCTCACGCAATAAGGCAAAGATTATTTTAACACATAAGCTTATTGTAATCAAGTCCTATTTATCAATAAACGATTTGTTGATGCTGTTCACAAAATCTTCGTTTGTCCGTGTCTGAGTCAATTTACTCAGGATCATTTCCGTTACGTCCGACGTGCCAAGGTTGCTCATGGCCTTCCTGATGGCCCAGATGCTTTCCATTTCCTTCTGGTTGAGCAGCAGCTCCTCTCTCCTGGTGCCGGATTTATTGATATCGATAGCGGGGAATATCCGCTTTTCGGACATTTTTCGGTCAAGGTGTATTTCCATGTTGCCCGTACCCTTGAATTCCTCGAATATGACGTCGTCCATACGGCTGCCGGTCTCGATCAGTGCCGTCCCGATAACGGTCAGGCTTCCGCCCTGTTCGATATTTCTCGCGGCTCCGATAAAACGCTTGGGCCTATACAATGCACTCGGGTCTAAACCGCCCGACAGCGTGCGTCCGCTCGGGTTAACCGTGAGGTTCGATGCCCTGGAAAGTCGCGTTATGCTGTCAAGCAAAACCACTACGTCCTTACCCGATTCCACAAGCCGCTTACTCATTTCCAAGACCATATCTGCAACCCGCATGTGATTTTCGGGCAATTCGTCAAATGTTGAACTGACAACCATCCCATCCACCGACCTGCGAATGTCGGTGACTTCCTCGGGACGTTCGTCTATCAGCAGCATTATGAGAACGACATCAGGAAAGTTGGTCGTAATGCTGTTGGCAATAGTTTTCAGAAGCGTCGTCTTACCGGCCTTTGGAGGAGCGACGATCAGACCGCGCTGACCTTTGCCGATAGGAGAAACCAAATCTATAAACCGGGCGGCATAGTTGTCCGGCGTTGTTTCCAAAACCAACTGCTCATTCGGATAAATAGGTGTGAGATCGTCGAAATTCTTGCGCGATCTGGCCGTTTCAGGATTTTGATTGCTGACCGCCTGAACTCTGAGCAAGCTGTAATACTTCTCGCTGTCCTTCGGTGGTCTGACCTGACCCGACACGATATCGCCGGTCTTAAGTCCGAATCGCTTGATCTGTGACTGCGAAACGTATACATCGGTGGCGGTCGGCGAGAAGTTCGAGTGACGCAGGAACCCCCACCCGTCCGGCAGGATTTCGAGTACGCCCTGATCGAATATAAGCCCGCTTTTCTCCGCAAAAGCTCTCAGGATGCTCATCACGAGATCCTGGCGCTTAGAGAAACCGTTTTCCACACCAAGCGTAGCCGCTATTTCCTCAAGCTCCTCAACCGTTTTTTTCTCAAGTTCTGATAGTTCCAAGGGCTCCAATTTTGTAATCACCTCTTCGGGGATACCTCAAGATGCGGCAGAAAGACGACCTTGAGGTTCGATACAATGACACATGCGTACTTTATACGCATGGCTAAAACACTAGGGTAATAATGGGAGGGCTCAACACCCGGGAAAGTCCTGTAGAAATGAAGAGGACTGATATTCAGACACATATATTATAGGCCTAATACCACGTTTTGTCCAGTCTTCAAACGCCCGTATTCTTAATTTTTACCGTCGGATGTCACGATTCCGATATACGGAAGGTTTCTGTAACGCCCGTTCGAGTCTAATCCGTAACCCACGACGAAATAACCCTCGATGGCAAAACCGGGATAATCAACGGCGACATCAATCCTTCGACGGCTGGGTTTGTCCAACAATGCGCATATCTTTACGCTCGATGCTCCGCGCGCAAGCAAATTCTCCACAAGATAGCTCATTCTTAGCGTCCAGCCGGTGTCTACAATGTCCTCAACTATAATCACGTCTCGACCGCGAACATCACTGTCGAGATCTTTGAGAACCCTGACGACCCCCGATGAATGCTTGTCGCCGCCATAGCTCGATACTGCAATAAAATCGTAATCGACTACAAGATCAATCTTTCGAATCAAATCCGAAAGAAATATCGCCGAGCCTTTGAGAATACCCACCAAAAGGAGTCTCTTACCGGCATAATCGGCGGAAATCTGCTCACCAAGTTCGCCAACCCGCTTAAGCAGGCGATCTTCGGAGATCAGCACACTGTCAACGCCATCCCCAGGATCACCCAATGAACTACTCCCACTCGATTGTCGCGGGCGGCTTAGAGCTGATGTCGTAGACTGTTCTATTGACACCCGGAACTTCGTTAATGATCCTGCTGCTGATCTTTTCAAGCACTTCATAGGGCAGCTTGGCCCAGTCGGCGGTCATTGCATCCTGACTGGTCACCGCGCGCACGACTATCGTATCGTCATAAGTGCGCTGGTCGCCCATAACACCGACGCTTCTTATCGGCGCAAGCACCGCAAAGCCCATCCAAAGCTCTCTGTAAAGACCTGCTCGTTTGATCTCGTCGACGACAATATCGTCCGCATGGCGTAGTGTGTCAAGCCGATCTTTCGTGACTTCCCCGACGATCCTGATCGCCAGACCAGGCCCAGGAAACGGCTGTCGCCAGACCATATCCTCAGGTAACCCCAACTCCGCAGCGACCTCTCTGGCTTCGTCCTTAAACAAATATCTCAACGGCTCGATTATCTTGAGAACCATATCCTCAGGCAGCCCGCCGACATTATGGTGCGACTTTATCACTGCGGCGTTCTTGGTTCCGCTCTCAATGACATCAGGATAGAGCGTCCCCTGCCCCAACCACTTCGCGTCGGTGATTTGTGAGGCATGTTCCTCGAACACCCGCACGAACTCCTCGCCGATGATTTTGCGCTTTCGCTCAGGATCGAGCACACCAGACAGCCGATTGAGAAACCTTTCCTCAGCATCGACATATACCAGCTTGATCTTAAAATGATCCTCGAAAGTCTGCCTGACTTTTTCACCTTCATCAAGTCGCATCAGGCCATGATCGACGAATATGCAAGTCAACTGATCACCGATAGCCTTGTGCAGCAGAGCTGCTACGCAAGCAGAGTCGATACCCCCACTTACACCGCAGACGACTTTATCGCTGCTCACTTGAGCGCGAATTTCTTTGACGGCCGTCTCAATAAACGACGCGGGAGTCCACGAACCGTGCAGGCCGCAAGCGTTGTACAGAAAATTGCGCAGGACTTCAGTACCCCAGGGTGTATGCACCACTTCCGGGTGGAACTGCACGCCATACATGCCTCGCTCGCGGTTTTCCATCGCGGCTACAGGCGTACTGGCAGTCCTGGCCACTATATTGAACCCGGCCGGAGGAGTTTCCACGAGATCCCCGTGGCTCATCCAGCAAGTCAAGTGCTTATCAAGCCCGGCGAAGAGGCCGTTGGAATCGAGCACATCAAGTTCGGTTCGCCCAAATTCTCTCTGCACGCCCGGAGTAACTTTGCCGCCAAGTTGATACGCCATAAGCTGAGTGCCATAGCAAATGCCAAGGATCGGCACTCCTATGTCGTAGATCGCATCATCACATCTGGGCGCACCATCTTCATATACGCTCGCAGGCCCGCCCGACAGAATAAGTCCTTTGGGTGCGCGACCAGCTATCTCCGATACCGGTGTGTCATAAGGGACGATCTCGCAATATACCCTGCATTCTCTGACTCGTCGCGCGATAAGCTGCGTATACTGCGCGCCGAAATCGAGGATGATTACTAATTCTTCAGATGGCGAGGGGTTCAATCGGGCCTCCGTAATACAGCACTGCCCCAACGTTCCGGGGGAAAAATTGCTTGGACGGGAATCCTCTGGGGGCTATGTCCAAATGTATTCTATCAGAGCGCGTAAATCTTTGTCAACTACGCCTGACAAATCTCGACAAGTAAAAAAACGAGCCTTTCGGCCTCAAAGACATGGAGGCGACGACCAGAATCGAACTGGTGATAGCGATTTTGCAGGCTCCCTAACGACTTTGTTGCAGTGTATCTGAGATGCCATTTTGAGCGTAAAATGCCCCCTTTAAGTATGGTTGAGTTTGTTCTAGTTTGCCCCCATTTGCCGACAAAGTAAGACCAGAAAGAGGGCGTCACCCTGAGAGTCAACGGCCTCTCATAAGTGTACTCGGTATTACTTCATTTATGCACCGTACCGCATTCAGTGTCCTTGGATACCCGACGTATGGCAGTAGTTGAGTGACGACGCTGAGCAATACTGCTTTGTCATTGCCGACACTCACATTGCCCTGTATATGCCCTTTCAGCTGCGGCTCACATCCACCCATCGACAGCAGCATTGCGAACGTAAGCAGTTCTCTTGTCTTGATACTTAGTCCGGTTCTAGTGTAGTAATCACCAAAGCAATTAGCCGAAAGATACTTTTGTATGTGAATCTGATCTTCCGAAGATTGCTCAAACATCTGATCAATCATCTCGCCGAAAATGGATTTTTGCGCATCCAATCCCTTTTCGCAACGAGTTTCGGGTGTTGTCGTCGATTGGCCTTCCAGTGGCAGAGCAATTCCCCTGCTCGTAAACACGTCGTTTGTGCCGTGGATAAAATCGAAGGCTTTGGCCATACCCACATAAGGCACGGCTTGGTAGAGTATTTCCTTCGCTTCAATCGGAGTAACACCAACATTGAGTGCGCCGCCAACCATGATCTTGTATTCATTCAACGCCTGACAGGCAATCAATGACGCGAGAATCACCATTAACCTTGTTTTTACATCCAGCGTCCCATGGCCGATCACTTCATCAAATGCAAAGTTATCAAACACCTCGATCAGTTCTGGGTCGGTTACACTCAGTTTTGATTCGTGATTGGGAAACAACTCCTCATGGTTCCTACGTGCTGTTTCACTAATATGCTTCACTCCGCTCCCCTTTCAGACATGCCACAGTCACTCTGTGGATGAGACTCAACTAGCTCATGCCAGTCTCATCTATGTTTAATCTTTTCTAGGGTCTAATTCCCCGCTGCTTGCGACGGGGATGCTTTATTAAGTTATGGGCTACAACCAGGCATCTATTTCACCGGCCCTCATCTACCGGTTAAGCGATCCAGTTCCTCCGGGTACCGCGCCCCATGCGCCATAGAGGCTGCGCTGTCCAGCTCGCTCAGATCATCGGCGGATAGTTCGATATTGACTGCTCCGACATTCTCTTCCAAGCGATGTAGCTTAGTGGTGCCGGGAATCGGAACTATCCATGGCTTCTGGGCAAGCAGCCAGGCAAGAGCCACCTGGGCTGGTGTCACACTTTTTCGTTCTGCAATTTCTTTAACCAGATCAACCACGGCCTGATTTGCTTTCCGGGCCTCCGGTGTGAAGCGTGGGACTACATTACGGAAGTCAGAGGAGTCGAACTGAGTGCTCTCGTCGATCTTTCCCGTTAGAAATCCCTTGCCCAAGGGGCTGAATGGAACGAATCCTATGCCTAGTTCTTCAAGCGTCGGAATTATCTCCTTTTCAGGTTCTCTCCACCACAGCGAATACTCGCTTTGCAGCGCGGTGACTGGCTGGACCGCGTGCGCTCGGCGGATGGTCTGCGCTCCTGCCTCGGAAAGACCAAAATGCCTGATCTTGCCCTGCTGAATTAGCTCCTTTACAGCTCCCGCGACGTCCTCGATTGGCACATCCGGATCGACCCGATGCTGATAGAACAGATCGATGACATCAGTTCTGAGTCGTTTGAGCGATGCATCAGCAACCTCCTTAATGTGCTCCGGGCGACTGTCCAATCCAGCCTGTTTGCCATTCTCTATTTTGAACCCGAACTTGGTCGCTATCACCACCTGCTGGCGGACTGGAGCCAGCGCTTCGCCGACAAGCTCCTCATTCGTAAAAGGCCCGTAGACTTCGGCGGTATCGAAGAATGTGACTCCAAGCTCTACGGCCTTGCGAATAAGCGAGATCATATCCTGCTTGTCCGCAGCAGGACCGTAGCCGAAACTCATTCCCATGCAGCCCAATCCAAGGGCTGAAACTTCCAGATTGCTATTTCCTAATTTACGTTTCTGCATTTATTCTCCTAAATATGCTCGGGAACTCACAGTTCCTGGCGAGTGGGCCGGAACAGTATCTCGTTTATATCGACATTGTCCGGCTGGCTGATGGCAAAGGCGACTGCCCGCGCAAACGAGTCGGCGGGAATCGCGAAGTCCTCGTAGTACTTGTGCATATTTTCCGAAACGTCAGGCTCGGTGATGCTATCCGGCAATTCCGTTGCAACCGCGCCGGGTGAGATCACTGTCGTGCGGATATTATAGGGCTTTACTTCCATGCGCAGCCCTTCCGAGATAACGCGCACTGCGTGCTTGGTCGCGCAGTAGACTACGCCGCCGGGGACGACCTTATGACCTGCCACAGACGAGACATTGATGATATGTCCCGCCTTTTGCTGCTTCATATAAGGCAGCGCCGCAGCAATGCCATACAACACGCCTTTAATGTTTACATCGATCATACGGTCCCATTCGTCGATCTTGAGCCGCTCAAGTGGAGATTGCGGCATCAGTCCGGCGTTGTTAATCATTACGTCAATACGCCCGTACGCCTGAATGGCTTTATCGACCAGTTCTTTGACTTGGCCACGCTGAACAACGTCCGTAGTTACGGCGAGTGCCTTGCCACCGCTTCTGATGAGTTCTTCTGCTAATGCCTGAATGCGATCAGCACGTCGGGCAGCCAGCACAACGGTTGCGCCTTGTCCGCTGAGAAGCCGGGCAGCAGCTTCACCCAATCCGCTGCTTGCGCCTGTGATGAGAATGACTTTTCCTTCGATGTTATTACTCACAATCCTAACCCCCTAAGAGTTTCACTAATTATTTCCCACAAGTAGGCAAAAAACGTTATTTATTGAGCCAGTCTTTAATGTCCTTTTCTGCATTTTTGACGCTTCCACCGCGAACTGCAAGTCCTCTCCCCATAGTTGCTCCTGGGCACAGCTTTTTGATATCCTGCTCGCTGCGGCCCATTCCACTGCCTTCATGGGTACACAATGGGAGAATGGTCTTGCCTGCAAAATCATATCGCTCAAGGAAAGTACTGACAGCCATCGGCATAGTGCCCCACCAGTTGGGGTAACAGAGAATGATCGTGTCATAAGAGTCTAGGCTGTCGAGATATTCGCTGAGTTCCGGCCTTGCGTCTGCATGCAACTCTGCCTGTGCTTCTTTTGTGCACGCGGTATAGTCCTTAGAATACTCCTTGACAGGATCAATCTTAAAAAGCGCGCCGCCGGTCAGTTTTTTGATCATTTTTGCTGCGACTTCCGTATTTCCGACAGGCAGATTCACGATCTTCCCATTGACATAGTTGTTCCCTTCCCGGGAAAAATAGGCGATCAGGATGTTTCTGCTCATTTTGCTATCCTTTCATCAGTGCATTCGGAACAGTTCGGCCGGTCATTTCTTATAATTACCACAAGGAATCTGTGTTTATATCGACATATACAATATAGGCCGGTTCGACAATAGAATCAATACACAATACTCTTTATCTCTTGCCTATTTCTACAATAGGCCGCAGAATGTTGTTGACAACGGAATACGCATTCGGTAACATCTAAATGTATATATTTTCTTCAGAAGAAGCAGTGAGATTTTGGATATGACAAGCAATATGGACACCGGAGATGGCAGGCTACTAGCGAAACTGCTGGAGCCACTTGCGACAAATAATGGGCATACAGAATCCTCGCTTAGCAACGTCAGGTTCATGCGTTCTGATATGTCTATCCCCAGACACCCGGTTGTGTACGAGCCCAGTATAGTGATAATCGCTCAAGGGCACAAAACCGGCTACTTAGGAAATCAGGTTTACAGGTACGATCCATACAACTATCTGGTGCTGTCAGTTCCGCTTCCATTTGAGTGCGAGACGTGCGGCACGCCCGGGGAACCTTTATTGGGAGTTGTGATCGGTGTGGATGTCACGATTGTGAGTGAACTCCTCCTCGAAATGGATGACAACTATTCGCTGTCTGGCTCGGTAACACGAGGTATTTACTCGATGCAATTAACATATGAGTTGGTTAATGCCACAGCGCGTTTGCTAAAGGTTCTAAGACATCCTCTTGATGGGCGTATATTGGGACCACAGATCGTCAGGGAGATCATCTATAGGGTATTGTGCGGCGAACAAGGTGGAGCGCTGCGATCATTAGCGGCACGCCACAGCCGTTTCGGCCAGATCGCCAAAGCACTTAAGCGAATGCACACGGAGTACAATTCCGAACTCGATATTAACATGTTGGCCAGTGAAGCGAATATGAGTGTTTCGTCATTCCATAGTAACTTCAAAGCCGTTACCGACGTCTCGCCACTACAATACCTGAAGAGCATCCGACTACATAAAGCTAGAATGCTAATGATTCAAGACGGCATCGGTGTCAGCAATGCTGCTACCAGGGTGGGTTACGAAAGTGCATCCCAGTTTAGTCGAGAGTTCAAGCGCTACTTTGGGTTCAGTCCTTCGGATGCAGTCGCTAAAATGGTGTGATAGCGTTTTTATTATTGCTATCGCGAAATAGATTGGCCGACTGATGCTTACATGAAGTTGGTTAGGTGTTCAAAATAAATCAGGCACAAAACAGGCACAAAGACCGCCTCCAGGTTCTTTCCAGAGCATCAAAAAAGCTGACTCCAGCCCATTTTGAGCGTGAAATCAGCCTAATTTTCTGGAGGCGACGACCAGAATCGAACTGGTGATAGCGATTTTGCAGACCGCTGCCTTACCACTTGGCTACGTCGCCCCGTATATGGAGCGGGAGACGGGATTCGAACCCGCGACATTCAGCTTGGGAAGCTGACGCTCTACCACTGAACTACTCCCGCCAGCGTGAACTCTCCAGTGTCACTTATTATAGCATCTGCCTGCAAAGAAGGCAACGGAATCCTTGATTTTCATGTAAATAATAGCTATCATTTGCTTGGATATTTTTGAGGTTGCCCACTTGTCGTTAAAAGGCAGGTGCTTTTCAGGAGGTTCAATTAAGTGTACGTTGGACGAATAGTCGCAGTCGGCAAGACCGACAATCCGTTTGTTGCATACAGGGTTTCTTCGAGGTCGTTCCCGAACAGGGTCGCAAAAGTCACGGATGCGGTCGTAGCGATCCAGCCGCTCGACCCGGAGGACATGAAGAAAAATCCGTACATAGCATATAACTGCATCAGAATATCGAAAAACGGCACGGTGGTTTCCAACGGATCACACACCGACCCGATATTTGATAGAATTGAAAAAGGAATCTCGCCCGATGTGGCGCTCCAGACAGTGCTTGCGGAGATGGGTTACGAAAAAGACGAATACAACACGCCGCGCATCGCGGGCGTTGTGACCGGGGAAGTGGGCTATATCGGCACGGTGCGAGCCGACGGCGTAGAAGTCTCCAGTTTCGATCTTGAAGACAACGCCTGTCACATCATCTGCACGTATGAAATGGATCGGATCGAGAGCAAAAACTATCCATTTGTGGCCGAAACTGCTCATGATGCCGCGAAATACATCGTGGATGGCGGCATATTTAGAGAACTGGAACAACCGATTTGCGCCGCCGCCTGGACAGGTGAACTGGCAGTCTATAACCCTCACGAATGAAAATAAGACACCCGCGTTTTCTTGTATTCGGTGATCGTATTCAGGATTAGGTGGGGCGAATTATGTGAGTCCAGGACGAGTTCGGCGATTACAGAGTCGAGTTCGTCCTGAGATCTCGAGTGAACCATCGTATATAACGCGTATGGCCAGTCTGGGAATGTCGGGCGCTGGTAGCAGTGGCTGACGCTTAAGCGCTGCGCAAACCTGTATCCAGTCTCATCAATCATATCAGGCTCCACCTGCCAGCAGATCATCGCGTTGAACGTGTAGCCCACTTTTCTATGCCTGAGCACAGCCGCATACCGTCGCATTACCCCATTATCAAGAAATGCACGCGCATAGTTGAGGAGCTCGACCTCGGACATGCCGGATTGTCCAGCCAGATCAGAAAACGGCCTTTCAACCAGCGGCAGGTCAGTTTGAAGCGCCTTCGCGACTTTAATGGAGAGTGGAGAGTGGAGAGTGGAAAGCCCAGAGCTTATTTTCCTGCGCAAGTTGGTTTCATGATCGTCCGAAGACACTGCTCCAGTCAACTTCAAAAAGACGCCTATCTTGAACACTTTTATGGCCGGAAGAGTCATGTGCGATTGTACGCCGTCCAGCAACGCGAGTTCGTCAATGTGCCTGTCAAGATCGTCGTCAGGGCCGATTGTGAGAGTAAACCAGAGGTTGTAATCGGCGTTTCTGGAATAGCAGTGGCTGACACTCGAATGAGCGGCCACATTGGAAGCAACATGCTCCAACGCCTCATCCGACACTTTGAATGCGACCAAAGCGCCAATATAACCCAGAGCCGTCGAGTCGAATATGGCGCTTATCTGACGTATAATACCGTCGGATTTCATGCGCCTGATTCGATTCAACGCTTCTTCGGGAGCAATCGAGACAGCCTTAGCAATAGCGTCAAACGGCCTCGCGTCAAGAGGTAATTCGAGCTGGATCAGTTCGAGAATGCGGGCGTCGATGTCATCGAGTCGTCTGGTCATAGCCTACATGATAGCATATACGAACAAATGGGGGTTCGTCTCGTCAAAACAAACCCCCAAGCAAACTACGCCGCTTTCTTTTTATCTGCGACGACTACTTCTGTTTTCTTCTCCCTGACGACAATCGCGTTACCTCTCGCCTTTGGAGCTGCGTTGATACACTCTTGACACACCCAGTCCGCCAAATCACGAAGGTGCTCTGGAACATGAGTTATTTCGTTTCCACATCTGCAACGCATAGCATATATCCTCTTTCTACTGCCCCCGGCCGGGTCAAAGCCCGCGCCGCTCGCTGCAGTTTATTGCGTATTGGTGTGACTTGCCGATCCTGCCCGGTTGCAAGCACATCCTTAGGTTATATACCCCATAGATGCGCGTTGTTAATGTTGCGAAGACGTATTTTGGCAATTTCCGGCATTAGTACGGGGAGTTAGCAGAGTTCGTCTTTCTGATCGCGGCACATAAGGTCGCATACGGCCTGCCTGGGGTCTTTGCCTTCAAATAGAAGCGCGTGAATCTGCTCGGTGATCGGCATGTATATATCATGCTTTCGACTGAGAATATACGCGGCCTCGCATGTGGGCATGCCCTCGGCGACTTGCCCCAACGCCTGCAGGCTGTCATCAAGACTCATCCCCTGCCCCAGCATTAGCCCGAGCCGAAGATTGCGCGAGAGGCGGCTGGCGCATGTCGCCATCAAGTCGCCAAAGCCCGATAGACCCGTGAATGTCTTGGGGTCAGCTCCAAGAGCCGCTCCCAGGCGCGTCATTTCTATCATGCCGCGCGTGACGAGAGTCGCCTTTGTATTGTCGCCATAGCCCAGGCCGTCGGCTATTCCGGCTCCTATCGCAAAAACGTTTTTCAATGCACCGCCAAGCTCCACGCCTGCGATATCCGAATTGCGATATACCCTCAGGCTCGGCGAAGAGAATAGCTCTTGAGCCTTAGCCGCTCGATCCATATCACACGATGCAACGACCGTCGCTGTAGGGACATCTTTCGCAAGCTCCACTGCAAGGTTCGGACCCGACAGCGCGACGCATCCCCGGCCAATCTCTTCGCCCAGTTCACGCGCGATCACCTCGGAGCCTCGCAGACCTGTCTCACTCTCAAGTCCTTTGCCCGCATGGATCAGCAGCACACCCGAGCCGATTTTGTCGCGGATCAAATCGACGACCTCGCGCACGCCCGCGCTCGGTACAGCCAGGACGACTGCCTGAACGCCGTCCAGAGCTTCATCGAAACGCGAAGTGCTCAGGATTGTGTCCGGCAGCACTATGTCCGGCAGATACTGCACGTTGCATCGGTCGCGCTCGATAGCCGAAGCGAGATCCTCGCGCCTGCTCCAAAGCCTTACGCCATATCCTTTTTTGCCTAATAAAATCGCCAGGGCAGTGCCCCAGCTTCCCGAACCAAGAACTGCTATTTTCATATCGTCATCGCGTCGGCGTGTCGGCGCGTCTGTTAGCCCTTTCAAGTGATTAGTACGCAATCAACCGTTGAAATATACTCTCGGCACGCGCTGGCCGATATTGCATAGAACTTCGTAAGAGATCGTGCCGACCTTTTCAGCTATATGCGAAACGCTCAGGAAGTCGTACCCGCCGCCGTAGAGTGTTACCTCGTCGCCGACTCCCACGCCTGGAACATCCGTCACGTCGATCATGCATTGATCCATACATACTCGCCCAATCAATGGAACCCTTGTACCACGCACCACAGCCTCGCCCTTGTTCGACAGCAATCTGGGGTAACCGTCGCCATAGCCGATGGGCAAAGTCGCAACCCTGGATTTGCGCTTAAGCACGTGCGTTCGACCATAACTTATGCTTGTGCCTCGCTCGGCATTTTTCAGGAATGTAATATGAGTCTTCAAGGTCATTGCTTCGCGGATCGGAATACTTCTTGCGACCTCATCGGACGGATAATAACCATAGATCATAATTCCGGGGCGAACCGCGTTGAAATCGGCCTCGGGAAATGCGAGAATGCCACCGCTGTTGGACGTATGCAGCAGTGGAACCTCGATACCGGCGCGTTTGAGCCGGATTGCCGTATCTCGAAACGCTTCGATCTGCCCAAGCGTAAATGACCGGTCGGACTCATCGGAACATGGGAAGTGCGTAAACATTCCCTCGATCAACACATTCGGAAGCGCGGCAAGCGTTCGAGCAAAGTCGAGTGTGTCGTTAGGTCGAATGCCGATCCTGCCCATTCCGGTGTCGATTTTTATGTGAACGAGTGTAGTCTTGCCAAGCCGTACGGCGGCATCAGATAGTGCATTCGCATAATCAATTTCGCAGACGGTGGAAGTAATCCCATAATCGACCATCGCCTGCGCAGCATTGACTGGCAAGCAGCCGAGGGTCAAAATCGGAACATCGACGCCCGCATCTCTCAGCTCGACCCCTTCTTCCAGGCTCGATACGCACAGCGCGTCCGCTCCGCCATCCAGGCATGCCCGGCTGACCTGAATTGCGCCGTGGCCGTAGCCGTTGGCCTTTACCGCGGGCATTATCTTGACAGGCTCGCCAACACGCTTGCGTATCGCTTTAACATTATTTCTTATTGCCGAGAGATCCACCTCGGCGTATGTTAGATTACTCACCTATTTATGCCTTCCAGACCGCATTATGGACAAAATCAGCCAGACCCCGAAAAACAGCGCGACAATATACCCCAGCACTCCGAGTGTCGGCAGTCCGAAGAGCGAAACCGGCCCTTTCCCTGCTGTAACTACGAGCGACGAACCCACAATCGTGCCTGCGACTATCAGCGCTATGGATATGCGGTTCGCGGCGCTTTGAAACGTGCGCGAGACTTCTTCAAGACCCTGGTGTTTGAACTCGACCCGCAGCGTGCCCTCGACGGCTTTGCGCATGAGTCGATCCAACTGTTCGGGCAGGCTGAAAAGGAAATCCCTGGCGGCGACAATCGCCCTAAAGAGTTCGGTAATCGTGGCTTCGGAATGAAGCTCGCTCCTTACAGCCTTCCCCACGTATCCCCGCGCGACCTCCGTAAAATTGAAATCGGGGTCGAGCTGCCTGCATATACCCTCTACGTCGGTAAAAACCTTGCCCAACACCGCGAAGTTCGCCGGCAGCCGAATCTTGTAACTGGCGGACACGTTGAGCACGCGGCCCAGCAGTTGACCCATATTCACCGCCCGCGCGGGAGTGTTGTAATACGAACGCAGCACCTTGCCCAGATCGACCGTAAAGCGCCTGACATCCACTTCTTCCTGCGCTATGCCCAGGTTCAGGACTTCATCGGCGAGTATACGGGCGTCCTGCTGCTCAAACGCCATCAGCATCCGCACCGCACCCACCCTGTTTTCAGGATCGAGATGACCCACCTGGCCACAGTCAAGCAGCGCTATCTCGCCATCATGCGTAACCAGCACATTACCCGGATGCGGATCGGCATGAAAATAGCCGTCCACGAAAACCTGCTCCAGAAAAGAAGCCGCAAACCGCTTCGAAAGCTCTTTCGGATCGACTCCCGCAATTGGATGGGCAATAATATCGGTTATCTTCACACCCTCGATTGCCTGGAGAGTCAGCACCTTGCCGGTCGTCAAATGCCAATATACGTGCGGCACATGTATATGGCGTTCGCCGGATACTACGTCGCGCAGACGGTCAGTATTACGCGCTTCGCGGGTATAATCAAGCTCTTCGCGAATGGTGATCGCAAACTCATCGACCACATCCAGCACGCCATAAGTCCGCGCCCGCTCCCAATGTTGCTCGACGAACTGAGCGCGTTTATACATGATTTCGAGGTCGGTCTCTACAACATCGCGTATATTGGGACGCTGAACTTTCACGATGACCGAAGTGCCGTCCAACATCTTCGCCCGATGTGCCTGCGCCAGTGACGCCGCCGCCAGAGGATCGATATCAAACTCTAGGTATAAATCTTCCAGCGGCACCTTGAACTCGGATTCGATCACTTCGCGAATTTGCGAAAAAGGGACGGTTGGAGCCGTATCCTGCAGCTTGGCGAGTTCCGTGATGTATGGTTCCGGCACGATATCGGGACGAGTGGATAGAATCTGGCCGAGCTTGACGAACGTCGGCCCAAGTTCTTCCAATATCTCGCGCACGTGCGCGGGCGCGCCGACCTTTTCTTGCATGTCGGGAATTTTGCCCAGGTGTTCCGCAAGCCCCAGCCTGCCAACCATCCAACCCCAGCCATGTTTGGCCAGAATCCTTGCTATCTGCCGGTATCTATGCAAATGCCGGCGGCTTTTATCCAGTAACAATCAACAATCACCTTAGCCAATAATAATCACTATTGCCCGGAAAATCAAGAGTAAGAAACCTGTCGTTTAATTTGCTGATTTCTTCAGGGCAAACGCATCAAAATGTCTTATAGTGACACAAAGCGTCGGCGGGCCAGTTACAACAGTAGTTTACATGAAGAGCCATTACTTCAACACAGGAACTTTTGCACCGAGTCTCGAAGCGGCCTGTAGTATATCCCAAGGCTGGGAGAAACTTGCTTGCGTGTGATGCTGGAGACTTCTTCTTGCACTTTTTCGATGGCTTGAACGAGAAGACCAATAGCCTGGTCTGGCAAGTATTGCCGCTATTAAATGCGGGAAAATTGCGCTCAATGCGCTCAGAAAAGAGAAAAGTCGAAAGGACAGCGTTAGGGGACGAGTCAAAAAAGCCGGCTGGGACAACTCTTCCCTCGAACAAATACTCGTCAACTAGATGCGTTCGCACTGATTTCTTGACATGGCAGACCGCGTTCTGTAAGATTATATATGTAGATCGAAGGATCCATCCGGAGGATGTATATAAATGAGTATCTATCGTTTAAGAACCGAGTTCGGTCAGCATCTCAAGTGGGTTATGCTTGGGATCGCTGTAATCTTCATCGTTGGCGCGATTTTCACTTTCGGCGCTATGCCTGGAGGCCAAAATGGTCAAAATGTTAAAGGGAAATCAGACGTCGTAGCCACGGTCAACGGCCTGGAGATCACTCGAGGCGAGTTCGAAGGTCTATGGGAAAGGGCCAGCGAAGAGGCCAGAAGTCAAGGAATTCGCTCTCCACTGCAGTATGCCGATTACCGGGCAATGATGTTCCAGCAGATGGTTCAAAGCCGCCTGATTCTCAGTGCCGCGGAGGAAATGGGAGTCGATATCAGTGACCGCAAGGTCAATGAAGAGATCGACAAAGAGATCGTCAAGGCATTGAGTGCAAACCGCGAATCCATTATGGGCAGCGATCTTACCAAGGCCGAGAAAAAACTTGACCCGCGCAAAGATCCTGACTACAAGAAAGCGCTCGCAAGTGTGGATCGTTCCATCGGACAGATGGAAGACGCAGTGCGCAATCAGGTTCCCACCGAGAATATTCGTGCGAAACTTGCTTATGATGGCATCCAGAAAAAGATTGAGCAAAGTATCAAGACCGTTACCGAGCAGGATGTCAAAAACAGCTATAATGTCTACAAAATTCGCCAGATCGTCCTTATGAAAGGCCAATTGCCAGAAGATCAGCTAAAGACTCGCACCGACAAAATCATGAAAGAGATCAGAGGCGGCGGCGACTTTGCCAAGCTGGCGAAAGAAAACGGCGGGCCTATGGGCAGTGGCAGCGCAATCGACTACTCGTTCGATATGCGCTTTATGTATCCGACTGAAGTCCGTGAGGCGATAGAAAAACTAAAACCCGGCGGGGTGTCTTCACCTGTCGAGACCGATTATGGCACGTTTATCGTCAAGCTGGAGAGCGTGACTCCTAAGATGCCAGCAAAGATGGATGAAAAAACCACCACCGAGCGGCGCAAGCAAATCGCCGAGGACCGCAAGACGAGTGTCCTAATGGCTTTCCAGTCCAAGATGCAAAAAAATCAGAAAGTGAAAGTCAACGATAAAGAGCTGCTGGCTTACTGGCAGATATCAGAAGCGCGACAGTCGTTTAGTGACCAAGCCAAAGCAAAGAAACTGATGGCCAGTGCTATCGACTCACTGAAGAATGCCCGGACGGATCGTCAGGATAATCGCATTATTACAGCCAAGCTGGCGCAGATGTTGTATCAGGACGGCAAGGTCAAAGACGGTTTGGACCTTCTTTATCCGATGCTTGAGGGAGAGAATGCCACCGACGAAGGCGCCGACCTTCGAATGCTTTTGGGCGACATGCTGATGGCTCAGGGAGCCAAAGAAAAGCCTGATGCAAAGGCTACAAGTGTCGCGAAGGCTATGGAGCAGTATAAAATCGCCGGTGAAGTGGCGCGCAATGACAAGAACACTCATCAGCAACTGCTTTCAAAATATCAACAGTTGGGCAAACCGGAACTGGCTGACGCTGAGCAAAAATGGATCACCGATTACGATGCACGGGTGAAAGCAATGCAATCCGAGCAGCAAAATAATGCTCCCAGGAGCAAAAGCAAGAAGTAAGAATTAGGTAATAGAAAACAGACTGACCGGATCGGGCACGAGATTGTCTCGTGCCCGATCTTTATCACCCAATCAAAATACTATGCCTGGAAAACTGCACATAGTCGCGACGCCAATAGGCAACCTGGAAGACATCACGCTGAGGGCGCTGCGCATACTCAGAGAGGTCGATGTCATCGCTGCCGAGGACACCCGCGTCACGAAAAAGCTCCTCAGTCATTTCGACATCCACACTCCGCTCATTTCATATCATCAGCACAGCAAAGCGCAGAAATCCGAGCAAATTCTGGAAATGCTGCTGGAAGGAAAAAACGTTGCGCTGGTCTCCGATGCGGGCACTCCCGGCATATCCGATCCCGGCCACGAACTCATCGCGTTTTGCATCGGAGAGGGAGTGACTGTCGAGTCTATCCCCGGCCCCACGGCGGTAATTACCGCGCTGGTCGTCTCAGGTCTGCCAACAGCTCACTTCGCATTCGACAGCTTTCCTCCTCGCAAGGATAGCGAACGCAAGGCATTCTTCCAAAGCATCAAGCGCGACACACGCACCATCTGCCTGTACGAGTCCCCGCTGCGCCTGGTGAAAACCCTCGGATCGATATTGAGTGAACTTGGAAACAGACCCGTTGCGCTGGTTCGCGAAGCCACTAAACTCTTTGAGGAAGTCTATCGCGGCAATTTAAGTGGCGCGATAGAACACTTTTCTGACAAAAAGCCGCGAGGCGAGTTCGTAATAGTGCTCGGCGGCGCATCGCCAGAGGAATCTGCGAATGAATCGGAGCCTCACATCAGTCTAGAGTCGCGCCTGACTCAGCTGATGGAGTCCGGTGAGTCAGAACGAGATGCCGTGCGTCGAGCTATGATCGAATTCAAGCTGCCCAAACGGCAGGTTTACGCGGCTGCACTGAGGCTCAAAGCCGGTCAGGAGCCTGAAGTCTGACATTAAAGGTCTCTCGTACCGCCGGAGATGGTTTGACCAGTACGTCAGCAGGCGCGGTTTTGTCAGATTTGGTAAACGAGGCGACGACTTTCCCGCCGGTTATATCGGTTCCCGGAAAGTAATGCGAAAGAATTTGCGCGCAAGTGTAATTATATGGAGCCGACGCCAGCCATTTTGCACCGGTCTGGCACAAACCTATGCCGTGCCCCCATCCCTTACCTTTGATGACTATTTTGCCATCACCGCCGGACTCGATGACAAACATTGTGCTCTTGAGCCCAAGCGCCATGCGAATCTTGTCTGGCGTAACAATTACCTTTCCAGATTTTCCGGCGATCTCAATGCCCAGTGGCCTGCCGGATAATCCCGTCCGAGTGACGGTGACGCTCTGCAGATCCGCCGCCTCTTTGATCCCCGCCGTGGCAAGTTTGCAGGCGAGATCTTGAACGGCAAATTCCTGTTCCCACGTAATGCGCGGGATGTCGACTGGGTCGATTGCCCCACACAGATATGGATAGTTCGCGCCGGGACGAATTTCGGAGTAATTGACTGTCGCGCCGCCGCAGTCCGCCGAGTACATAACCTCAGCTACCTGACCGTTATACGTCAGCGCCATGCCCCTCGTATCGATTACCGCCTGTCTGCATTTCGGATTTTCAGCAATGACCCCGTCGTAAGTCTGGCAATGGGTACTGTCGCACAGGTCAAAGCCTTGAGCGATGTGCCGGCTATGGCAACCCAGCGCGTAAGTTCGAGCCGTAATGGCCTGTGCTCGGAGCGCTTCGGTCGGATTAGAGTCGCGCATCTCCGCAGGCAGCACGCCGAAGAGATAGTCTTCCACGTCGACCACATTCACAACTTTCAGCGCGCCGTCGCTCACCGTCACCTCGATCGAGCCGCGATATTTTCTCTCGGCAATGCCGGAAGCGCTCAGAGTCAGTATGCCTTTGGGGGTCTCGGGCTTAATTATAATCGCCGATTTGACACCAACCTGATTGCCTTTCTCCGGTTTGATGGTCATTTCCGAAGCGCCTGATTCAATTATAAACGAGCCAGCGCCGGGTGCAAGAAGTGATCCATCATCAAGTCGGCTAATAGCGCAGGACGACGAAGCGCTTATACACAACCGGGTTGCGCTACGGTTATATCGAGACAGCCCGACTCGGATCATGCCCGAGTTCAACCCCGCGCACGCCTGAACGGTCGTCAATATCACGCAGCAAAAAAGCGCGCAGATGTAATTATGCAAGGTTCTCTTCGTCACCGGACTGTCTTCCTGCCTATTATTGCAACGAAGCGGCCCATCTGCTCCAGCACTGATGAAACCGCCTCGTCTTTTTTCGATATGGTTGATTTATGCCGCTTTGATGATCGCTGCGAAATCTGAAGCCTTAAGCGCAGCCCCGCCGACCAGAGCGCCATCAATGTTGGGCTTGGAAAGAAGCTCTGCCGCATTACTGGGCTTCACGCTTCCTCCGTATTGAATGCGAACGGCATCGGCCACATCGTCGCCGTACATTTCCTTGACCACATTGCGGATCACGCCGCAGACCCTGTCGGCCTCGTCGGAATCGCAGACCTTGCCCGTACCAATAGCCCAGACCGGCTCGTACGCAATGACCATCTTCAGCGCCTGATCCTTGGTAAAGCCAGCGAGATCGGCCTTCATCTGAGAGACGATCACCTTGTCCGTATTGCCCGCTTCGCGCTCAGCCAAAAGCTCACCACACGCAATGATCGGAGTAAGACCGGCGGCAAACGCGGCCTTAGCCTTCATGTTGACCGTGGTATCGCACTCGCCAAAGTAGCTCAGCACACTCTCAAGCTCGGCATCAACAGTGCCGAACCGGCCGCGAGTCTCCGAATGGCCGACGATCACCCACTGGCAGCCCGCGTCTTTAAGCATCGACGGAGCGATCTGCCTCGTCCATGCACCGGACTCCTGCCAGAACGTATCCTGTCCACCTAGCATAATATTACTGCCCTTAATGGCATCGCCAACCTTTGCCACGGACACAAATGTCGGGCACACGGCGACATCGACATTAGACACATCGCCGATCAGGCCCTTTAATTCGTCAACGAGAGCGATCCCCTCGCTGATGGTCTTGTTCATTTTCCAATTTCCAGCAATAAACGGTTTTCTTGACATCAGTTTTCCTCTATCAGTTTATTTATCGTATCGAGCAAGCCAATAATAATCACTATTCCGCGGAAAATCAAGACAAAGAATGCAGCACATTTCTCATCTTACCGGGAAGCGTGCTCATCAGGCTCTTCGCCGATTTCGCAATTTTCTCAGCGCTCAGGCCGAGCGTTTCGTATAAAGCCTCGGGCACATCGTGATCGACAAACGCATCCGGCGCGCCAAGCCTGCGAATCAAGTTGACAGGATAACCGTTCGACGACGCAAGCTCCAGCACCGCCGACCCGAACCCGCCAACGATGGTATTGTCCTCAACCACAAGCACAGGCAGCCCGCGTTCGAACACGCTTAGGATAAGCTGCTCGTCCAAAGGCTTAACGAACCTGGCGTTGATAACTTCCACGCTCGAACCCTGCTCCGAAAGCATCTCTGCAGCAGCAACGGACGGATATACAGTCGAGCCCAGCGCAATTATAGCGAGATCATCGCCTTCAACCAGCCGTTCGCCTTTGCCGATTGCGAGAATTTGAGGCTCGCTGGACTGGTACACGCACGGCCCACCGCCGCGAGGATATCGCACCGCCATCGGGCCATCGTGCGTAAGAGCGGTAACCAGCAGGTCTCGAAGCTCCATCGTGTCCTTGGGCGCGGCAACCACCAGAGTTGGAATGTGCCTGAGATACGAAAGATCAAACACACCGTGATGAGTGGGGCCGTCTTCCCCGACAATCCCCGCCCTGTCTATCGCGAATGTGACAGGCAAATTCTGCAGGCAGACGTCGTGAATGATCTGGTCGTAAGCTCGCTGCAGGAATGTGGAATAAAACGCCACAACCGGACGCAATCCACCGGCGGCAAGCCCCGCCGCAAACGTAACGGCGTGCTCTTCGGCAATTCCCACATCAAAGAATCTGCCGGGATAAGCCTCAGCAAACTTCGCAAGCCCCGTGCCGTCAGGCATAGCGGCGGTTATTGCGACAATCCGGTCGTCCTGCGCCGCAAGTTCGACAAGTGTCTCAGAAAAGACCTTTGTATAGCTGGTATTGCCCGTGGCTCGCTCAATGTGGCCGTCCGCGACGTCAAAGCCCGATATACCATGAAAACCACGCGCATTGTTTTCAGCAAATTCATAACCCTTGCCTTTTTGCGTGACCACGTGAACCAGCAGCGGGCCCTTCATCCGCTTTGCGTTTTCAAAGACATCGATCATCAACTCAATGTTATGACCATCAATCGGGCCAAGATACGTAAACCCGAGTTCCTCAAATACAACGCCCGTCTTCGACCCGAGCAAACGCGTTACTCCGTGACTCAATCCCTCGGCAGTGCGCGCGAGAGTCTTTCCAGCGGGCATTCTCCCCAGCGTTTCTTTAGCGCGAGTCTCGACCCTCTGGTAAAGATCAGCCATGCGGAGCTTACTCAGGTGAAGCGCCATCGCTCCGACATTTTCGGCAATGGACATTTTGTTGTCGTTCAAAACAACTATCACATTGGTCTTGAGCTGCTCGGCGTTGTTCATCCCTTCCAACGCCAAACCACCGGTTATCGCGCCGTCACCGATAATCGCGATGACATGCTCTTTGCCGCCCCGCAAATCGCGCGCTTTAGCAAGACCCAGCGCAGCGGAAATCGAAGTACTTGCGTGTCCCGCGCCCATTGGGTCATGCTCGCTCTCGTCGCGCTTGGTGAAACCAGAAATTCCCCCACCCTGGCGCAATGTTGGAAACGACTTTCTTCGACCCGTGAGCAATTTGTGAGCGTAACACTGATGGCTGACGTCCCAAATCATCTTGTCCGACGGAGAATCGAACGCCGTATGCAGTGCGACTGTCAGTTCGACCGCGCCCAAATTCGACGCCAGGTGCCCACCGGTCTTCGAAACCGTGTCGATGATGGTCGCTCTGATCTCATCGGCAAGCTGCTTACGCGCAACCTCATTAAGCGGCTTCAGGTCAGCCGGAGAATCTATCTTATTCAAAACTGAGTAATGCTTATCCATATTCAGAATCTCAACCCATCACACAATCACGAACGCTCGGACGATAATATTCTGCGCACAACTTCCAGGTCTGACGGCTTGTCCACGTCCTCACCTATCTCGGGGTAGGCGCTCACAACAGCCGCAACTTTCGCGTCCAGCATTCGAGAAACCGCGCGCTCCAGCATCGACAATCTCAGAAACTGCGGAACAACCTGCGCCGCAACAACCCTCAAAAGCACGCTCATTCCGATCATTCGAGCAAGTTTCAAGAGCTGTTTTCGAGCCGCATACGCATTGGCGATTGCTCCCCAACTCTGCTCGAAGAACCTCGGGCTGGCAAGCATAAGGTTGCCGCCTGTAAAAACGCCGTCAGCCGTCTTAAGATACGTCCGCTGCAGGTCGGGATAACGCTTAACGCAGTGCGTCTTCGGCAAGATCGGATATGCCAGATCGACATTCATCTCCTGGGCGCGCCTCAAAAAATCTTCGACCGCCTCGCCGGTAATCAAAGGAATGTCCGAACTGACAATAAGCGCGTAACCATTGGGCTTCAGCGCGTCGATCCCAAGTTTGATATTGCTCACAAGATCGTCGCCCGGCTGCACAACCATATCCAACCCATCCGCAGCCACGTCGCCAATCACCGCAATTCGTCCGACCGACGGCGCCTCTCGCAGAGCATCGACTACCCACTGAAGCATAGTCTTATCGCCCAGCCTTATCATCGCGCGGCTCTTAAGAGCGCCTTCGCGGATCATCTCCTCACCAGCAGGCGCTCCGGCCAACACTATCGCATCAACTTTATTCATAAATCCTACTTCATAAGAGCCGACTTGTCCCTGCCGACCGTTTGCGTCAGAAACACCTGTGAAAACTCGCCACACAGGTCTATCGCCGCCCCGCTCGCTCGCTCACAAGTCTCGAATATGCCGAACACAGCGGATCCCGAGCCGGACAGCATCGCCCACTCCGCGCCCGATCTCATCAACAGGCGCTTCGCACGCTCCACATCAGGCACAGCCGCGCACACTATCGGGTCGAAGTCGTTGTATAAGCTCGATATCAACCCGCCTCGGTCGCCCGCGAGTATCGAACGCTGCGCATCCTCACCAGCGCGCTTTCTCTCATGCACAGACAGCCGGTCAAATTCGCCGTACGCCCAGGCGGTCGATACTCCGGCATCAGGCTTTACCACCACCATGTGCATCTGCGGCGCGTCGGGAAGCGGCTCGATCAACTCCCCCCTGCCCCGCATGCGCACGGTTCCGCCATATACAAAAAGCGGCGAGTCCGACCCAACTTCAGCCACAATATCGGCAATCTCACCGGCACTGAGCCCGCATTCGTACATCACATTAAGACCTGCAACCGCAGCGGCAGCGTTTCCGCTTCCCCCGCCGAGGCCGGCCTGCATAGGAATTCGCTTTCGCAGAAAACACTCGACTCCGCCGCGCAGCCCTGCCCGAGCAAAAAACGCTTCGCAGGCACGATACACGATATTCCCGCGTCCCTCAGGCACTCCGAGTGTGTCCGACCCGACCCGTATTACGCCGGGTTCGACCTTTTCCATTATCAGGTCGTCCGTAATATCTATCGTCTGGACAACACTGTCGATCTCATGAAAGCCATCGGGCCGCTTTTCGGATATCTCTAGTGTAAGATTGACCTTCGCGTAGGAGGCAATTTCGATTCTGTTCATTCTAAAGCGTCTCAAGATACTTGAAACATAAAATCAGAGTAGTAATTCCTACAATATGAAGCACACCCAAACAAATTAGCGCGTACAAAAGCTCATTCAGCCCAGGGATGAACGCTAAAACAACGGATGTGATTGTTACCGCGACTCCTATCCAAAACATTCCCCATCCACTGTAACGATTCGCCGCATACCAAATCTCAGGATCTCTCATCGTTTTTTCCACACGAAATCCATATAAACGGTTCGGTGGAACCTTGCCGAAAATCAGAGGCAGCGCCAGAACAACAAATAGTAATCCTGCCAAAAACCAAGAGAGCATGGAAAAGGATTTCATTGATACACCTTAGGGTAGTTTATCAATGCCTGCCCGTTATGTCAAATTTGTGGCGCATTCGGCGAGTAAGGCGAATTCGTCCAGCGAAAGAGTCTCGCCGCGTCTGCCGCCATCGATATTCGCTAAGTCGAGCACAGCGCGAGCGCGATCTTTTTCCCAGCCGAGTTCGTCGGATGAACCGAGTGCATTATACAGAGTTTTTCTGCGCTTTCCGAACGCTGCGCGCACGATTTTGAACAATAACGGCTCATTTCGGACAATTACAGCCGGTTTCTCACGAATTGTCAGTTTCACGACCTCGGAATCGACATCCGGCACAGGGTAAAACACGTTGCGCGAGACCTTCATTACGCTCTCGACCCGGCAGTGGTACTGCACGAACACGCTCAGCGAGCCGTAATCGTCAGTTCCAGGCGCCGCTTGCAATCGATGAGCAACTTCTCTCTGCACCATAAGCACCACCGAACGGATCAGTCGCTTGGATTCTATGAGAGTGGTAATAATAGGGCTGGTGATATAATATGGCAGGTTCCCGACGACAACCCAGTCGGATGCGCCGCGGCTATCGAGGAACTCAGGTAAATCGAGACGCAAAAAGTCCGCCGTCACAATCTCGACCGAGCGTCCTTCGAGGGCATCCTCAAGCGCTGGAATAATCGTCTGGTCGGCCTCAACACAAACCACCCTCGCACCCATATCTGCCAACTCCCGCGTCACGACGCCGAGTCCTGGCCCGATTTCAAGCACATTCACGCCCGCAGTCGCGCCAGATGCAGCCACAATTCGATCTAATACATTACGGTCGATCAGAAAGTTCTGGCCTAAACGCTTTTTGGGTCGCAAACCATGGTCGGCAAGGAGTTGTCTAACTTGCGGTGCGGATGCGAGGTTCATATACGTTGCGCCCTTACCCAATGCAATCTCAAGGAAATGGTTGAATGATTTGGGCCGCCAGATGGCGGCCCTGTCAAGACACTCTAACTGGCTTTCGCGCGGCTTACTCTAGAACGTGGACGCTCACTTTTTTGCGTCCAAAGCGAATCGCCTCGCGATAAGTGTCGAACCCAAGGTCGATACGATTGCCCTTAATAGCGCGACCGACATCGCCTGCAATGGCATGACCGTAACCTTCGACATACAGCCTTGTGCCGAGTCGGATCACTCTTGGATCCACGGCAACCACGCCGTAGCCTGCTCTCATACCACAACTGGTTCTTCCACTGGCCCACTTTCCGCAGCTTCTGGGCCCCGGATCATAGGCGCTTGCCGACATATTCAATACGCGCGTCGTGCGGTATTCCCCGCGACTGGTATAGCGCCCACGCGAACCGATACTGACCACCTGATTCACCGGCTTCTTTACCACAACGCTTTCGATCTTGGTACGCATTACAGGCGTGCCATCGTGATAGCGGACCTTGTAACGCACAACCTTTTCCCCGCGCTGGCCGGTTCTGGTCACTTTGACCTGTCCCGGACGCAGAGATTTAGTGAATGCTTTAACCGTCTCGAAACCAATCGGCTGCCTTAGCTCTTCGATCGACTCCGAAACGCGAACGACCGTAATCTTCATTCCATCACGGATTCGCTCATTCGTCGCAGGTGTGACCGCATCAAGCGGACCCACCACGACCCCTTCTTCTTTGAGGGTCGCGCCGACAGACGTCTGGG